>JBMORE010000092.1:8871-17560 GCA_049322255.1 Myxococcota bacterium
TTCGCGAGCTGCCCCCCACCACCACCCGCCTGGCCGAGCCTTCGCCCGCGCTCTTCACCGTGCGCCGCCTCACCGCCGAGGAGATGGTGGTGGGGCTTTTGGATCAGCTGGGACTTTCGGTGGAGGACTTCGTCGACACCAGCGCCTCCGACTGGAAAGAGCGCGAATGGCAAGTGTGGTGGGGCCGCTTCTTCGTTTGGCCCACCGACTGGGCGCCGGGCATCTCCCAGGGGTACGTCTCCGAGCCGGCCACCACCGAGCGCTTCGAAGCCCTGGGCGGACCGGCCACTCTCTACTACCGCCGCCGCGACGAGCAGCTGGGGCCTGCCGCGGCACAGACCTTGGTGCAGATGTCGCTCGCCTGGTGTGCGCGGGCGGTGGACAAGACGGGCAACACCGCGGTGCTTCGACACGTCACCCTCGCCGACCGGAGCAGCACCAACGCCGCCGGCATCCAACAGAACATCGGCGCGCTCTACTTGCGCATGTTGGGGGAGGTACCCTCCGCCGCAGACATCGACGAGGTCTACCAGGGCGTGTACGTGCCCTACGAAGCGACCAGCACCCGCGCGGCGTGGATTGGGGTGTGCGCCAGCTTCGTCCGTCACCCGCTGTGGATGACTTACTAGAGGCCGCCGATGATGACTTCCTCACGAAGGACGTTGCTCAAGTGGGCGCTCGGAGCCGGCCAGGTGGCGCTCCTCGACCGCTTTGGGCTTTTGGGAGGGCGGGCGCATGCGCAGTCGACCGACGCGCCCTCGCGGCTGGTGGTGCTCTACGTGCCCGGCGGTTTTCGCCCGCAGTACCTGTTCTGGGGCAACGACGACGCCGACGTGGTGCGCGCGGTGCCCAACCCCGACGACTACAACGGCGAGGCGGTGTTCTTCCGCGCCCCCCAGCTGGTGGACCTCGCGCCCGGCGACGGCACCTATCGGCCTTTGCGCACCTGGCAGTCGTGGGACCCGGCCAACCCTGCGCGGCGCGGCAACGGCTTTTCCCCGGCGATGTACGGCTTCACGCACTTTGGGCTGCATGAGCAGTTGAGCGTGCTGCACGGCATCGACCAGGGCACCAACGACCACGCCTCGGGCTTCATCGCCTCGATGTGCGGGGTGGCGGGAGCCGACTTTCGGGCTCCTTCGGTGCACTCGGTGGTCGCCAACCACCTCTACGCCCGCTTCAAGGACAGCCGCCCCTTGCCAAACGTGGTGGTCACCACGGAGCGCGGCACTCCGGTGGCGATGGGCATGCCTTCGCACGCGGCGCCGGTGCGGGTGCCCTCCATCAGCGCCCTGCGGCCACAGCTTTCGGACAAGCCGGCGGACAACCCGTGGTGGACCGGGCTCAATGACCGCGTCGCTCGGCCCGAGCTCGACGCGCGGGGCCAGCCGACCCAAGGCACCCTGCGCACCACCCAGCTGGAGGAGTTCACTCTCTCGCGGCCAGGCAAGTACCTGGGGCGGTCCACCCCCAAGGTCGACGGTTTCCTCGAGGGGCTGCACGGCTCGCTCTCCTCGGTGAGCCGGGTGCTCGCCACCGACGTGGTGTCGGTCTTGGAGCAGACCAAGGGCATCGACTTCCTCCTCGCCAACCGACCTCCGTACCTCTCCAGTTACTTGGCGGAGCGAACCTTCACCTACACCTTCGGCGTCGCGAATTTTCACCAGACTCAGCTCGACGCTCGATTGGACATGGCCTTGCGCCTCGTCAAGGCCGACCTCGCCAGCGCGGTACACGTGTCGTTGGCGACCGACTTCGACACCCATAACGGCCTCGGCCACGCCTTCAGCTGCGCGCACGGCCGCAACATCCTCGACTGCGTGGCGCGCTTCCTCGGGGAGATGAAGAATTCTCCCGCCCCCGGCAAGCCGGGCAAGACGCTGCTCGACGATTCGCTGGTGCTCGTCTTGAGCGAGTTCGGTCGCTCCTGGGCTTCGCAGTCGGGCGGTGGCTACAACGTTCCCGACGACCACCACCCCGCGACCTCGGTGATGTTCGCCGGTGGCAACGTCGCTCCCAATCGCCAGGTGGGAAGCTACCAGGTGAGCAACGGCCTGGGGGTGCCGGTAGACATCACCGAAGAGAACGGTCAGGCGAGCAAACGGGTGCCGCGCGCCGCCGACGCCGTGGCCACCGCGCTGCGCATCATGGGGCTGGGCTTGAGCGACTTCTTCATCCCTGGCGGGTACGGAGAGGTCGCCGGCCTGCGCCGCGGGTGACAGCGTGATCCCCTCGCCTCCACCCACTTGAACCGCTTGGGGTCAAAGAAATCGATGTGTTGCGTTGGCCGTTCGCAGCACATACCATTGTGCTGCACAGTTTAACGTGCAGCATGGGCGCTCGATGAAGACGAATGTGACCTTGAAACTGGACGCCGATCTCCTTCGCGAAGCGAGGGTCATCGCGGCAGAAGAAGGGCGGTCGGTCAGTGCCCTGCTCACTGACCGCCTCGAAGCGATGGTTCGCGAGCGGAAAGCGTTTGATCGGGCTCGGAGACGCGCTCTGGCGCGACTCGAGGAGGGTCTCGATTTGAAGTGGACGCCTCCTCGTTCACGAGACGAGCTCCATGAGCGCTAAGTATTTCGTCGATACCAACATCCTGCTGTATGCCCATGACACATCGGCTGGGGTCAAGCACCAGCGCGCCAAGGCGCTCCTGGAGAAGCTGTGGACGGAGAGGTCCGGTGTCGTGAGCACGCAGGTTCTGCAGGAGCTATGCGTGAATGTTCGACGAAAGGCCGCTCGACCGCTCGACGTGGAAAGTACCCGGGAGCTCGTCACCGACTACTTGGCCTGGCAAGTGGTGGTCAACACGGAACAATCGATTCTCGAGGCTCTCGATCTCGAGAGCCGCTACCGAATTTCTTTCTGGGATGCGCTCGTGGTTCAGGCGGCCCGGGCAGCGGGAACAGCAGTGCTTTACTCCGAAGACCTATCCGCCGGACAGACGTACGGAACCGTGTCCGTGGTGAACCCGTTTGTAGAAGCTGAAGCCGCTGGTTAGGCACACCCGCTCTGCTCGGTCGGACGACGCAAACGGTAGACGAAGGCCAGCGCGCTCAGCCAGAGCACGCCCGCAGCCCCGCAGCCTTTGGCCTGGGTGAAGCCCACGTAGCGGCAGCGCCCCTCCTCGCAGACGAACCCCCGCTCGCAGTCCTTGCTCGCCCGGCAGATGGTGGGGGTGCGCCCGGTGCTGTCGTCGCCCTCGGGGTTGTCGCGGTCGGCTCCTCCCTCGCCTACCACCGAGGCATCCGGCGCAGGAAGGCTGGCGTCCACCCCCGCGTCGGCCAGCGCGGCGGTGGCGGCGAAAATACCGATGAGCAGAAACGGGTGCATCGACCGCGAGCATAGCTTGGTAAGGTCGGGAGCCGATGCCTCCGAAGATTCTCGTGGTCGACGACAACCAGGAGCTGCGTTCGCTGCTCACTCAACTCTTCGAGAACGCAGGCTACCAAGTGATGGGCGCGGGCAAGGGAAAGCAGGCGCTCGAGCTGGGAATCGTCGAGAAGCCGCAGCTGGCGGTGCTCGACGTCCTCTTGCCCGACATGATGGGTTACCACCTCGCCGACGGGCTACGAAAAGAGCTGCCCAACCTGCCGGTCCTCTTCATCACCGGCGTCTTCAAGGGCGGCAAGCACGCGCTGGAGGCACGCAACAAGCACGGCGCCGTCGGCTACTTCGAGAAGCCCTTCGAGGCGCAGAAGCTCCTCGAGGCGGTGGCCAAGCTGGTGCCTCCCGGGAAGGTCGAGCCGGCGGAGTCCATCGAAGAAGCCTTCGACGTCGAGCTGGACATCGACGTAGAAGAGGAGGAACCGCAGGACGCGATGGAGCTCACCGGGCGCATCAAGGTCACCGGCGGAGACAACATCTCCGCCGAGCTTCGCGGCGCCAACCTCACCGCCACCCCCGCAAAACCGGTGATGGTGCGGCCGCCCCCTCCGGGCAGACCCGCGCCTGCCGGGCCCACCCAGAAGACGGACTCCCGCAGCCGGCGCGGAGAGCTCACCGACAATTTGCCCTCCCTGTTCACCGCCTTCTACCTGGCCAAAGAGACCGGCGAGCTGGGCATTCAGCGCGGCAAGGTGAAGAAGATCGTCTACTTCGAAAAGGGGCAACCGGTGTTCGCCCTCTCCAACCTGGTGACCGACCGCTTCGGCCAGTTCCTGGTACGGGTGGGGCGTATCAAGCCCGAGCAGCTGCAGGACGCGGCGACGGTGGCCACCGCCACCAAGCGGCGCACCGGCGATGTGCTCATCGAGCGTGGGCTGCTCAAGGACACCGAGCGGCTCTACTACGTGGGCCAACAGGTCAAATCCATCATCTACTCTCTCTTCGCCTGGGAGGACGGCACTTACCTCATGTCCTTCAAGGACAAGGCGGGCGCCGAGTCGATCAAGCTCGACGTCCACCCGGCCAACCTCATCATTCGCGGGGTGAAGAAGCTCTACAAGCCCGAGCGCCTACGCCGCCTGCTCAAGCCCGAGGAGCGGCTCATTCCCTCGCTGCAGCCCGCTTACCAGCTCAACGAGGTGGAGCTGGAGAAGTGGGAGGCGGAGTTCCTCCCCAAGGTGGACGGCACCCGCAACGTGGGCGAGCTCCTCGCCGCCGCCGGTCGCCCCGAGCACGTGGTGTACGGCTTTTTGGTGTCGATGCTCGCGCTGTCCATTCTCGAGCGCCGCGAATGAGCTACAGGCGCACGGCGATCCAGAACACGCCGAGCGCCGCCGAGCCGAGCGCCGCCCCGCGGTGAATCCAGCGCGAGGTGCCCGCACCCAGACGGTGCAGCCCTTCGGCCAAGAGCAACCCCAGCGTTCCCATTCCCACCAAGATGCCGAGGGCGAACCCCGGCAGGTAGCTCCAGGCGGAGAGGCTCAGGCTCCCGCCCACCACCAGCGGCGGCACGGCGAGCAAGAGCGAGCGTGCGCCCGAGAAAGCCATCAGCGCGCCGGCGGCCATCGGCACCCGCGGGTGCACGTGGTCGTCGCCGTGGCCGCCCAGATGGGGGTGGCCGTGGCGGAGTGCTCCGGGGAAGAGCAGCGCCGAAACCGCGAGGCCGACGAGCACCACCCCTCCGAAGACCTCCGCCCACCGCTCGAAAGCCTCGGAGAGGCCCAGCCCGGCGATGAGGCACAGGCCAGACACTCCGCCCAATACCACCGCGTGGCCGACGGCGAAGCGCACCGCGGTGGAGAGCGCGGCGCGACGCCGGTGTTCGCCCACGGTGCCCAAGGTGACCATCGCCGCGCAGTGGTCGGGGCCCACCGCGTGGAGCAGCCCTTGGCCCAGACCGAGCAAAAAAGGTAGGAAGGCGGTGGACACCGGCCGGCACCTATACCCGTGGTTGGCGTGGAGCGCTAGGGAGTGCTGATGATGACGGGCGCGATGCGATGGGTGGTGTGCACCTTTACTGCTCTCTTGCCGGCCGTCGGTCATGGCTGGGGTTTCGACGGTCACCGCCGGCTCGCGCGGCACATGCAGGATGCGCTGCCGACCAATTCCTGCCTGCGGCTGTGGATTGCCGCCAATCAGAGCTTCAGCTTTCAGAATGCAGCGGCGGATCCAGATCGCTGGCGCATCCAGAGTCACCCCAACTACGACCCCGACGAATGGCCGCGCCATTACCTGGAAATCGATTGGGCGAGTCCCATCGAGAGCTACCCACATGATTGGACCGAGGTGGAAGCGCGGTTTGGGCAGTATGCGGTGAAGAACGGGCAGGTGCCGTGGCGCTCGGAGGAGTACTACGGCCGCCTGGTGACCGCTTTCCGGAACGGTGACACCGCTGCCATCCTCACCGTGCTCGCACATTATTCGCACTACGTGACCGATGCCTTCTCGGTGCTGCACGACACCAAGAACTTCGATCCCAACGGGCTGCACGCACGCTGGGAGTCCGACATGCTGGCGGTGGCGGCGAACCTCGATGGCATCACCGCGGCGTTTCCCCAGTACCTGGGCAGCGTCGGCCGCGCGCACCCCCGGCACCATGTGTTCGACATCGTCATCGTCGGTAACGGGCTTTTGGGTCAGCTCCTCGCCGCAGACCAGGCGGCGAGCGCGAGCGGCACCTTCGACATGCCGGCTTTCTACAGCGGGGTGCGAGAGCTCACTGCGCGCCGGTGGGCCGACGCCCTCACCCTGTACGGCAGTCTGATTGCCAGCGCGTGGATCGACGCCGGCTCGCCGCTGCTTGCGGGCATGCCCAGCGGCTGCTCGATGCAG
Organism: Myxococcota bacterium; assembly: GCA_049322255.1. Taxonomy (GTDB): domain Bacteria; phylum Myxococcota; class Myxococcia; order Myxococcales; family Myxococcaceae; genus JBMORE01. Next base: position 15,094 of record JBMORE010000092.1, read on the forward strand.
GTGCCGCAAGGAGAGCTGGTGCTGCGTGGTTATGCGCTGCCGCCACCGTGGCAGCCGCCCGATGCGGGCAGCTTCGCCGACGCCGGCGTGCCCGAGGACGGAGGCAGCGGCATCGGCCCTGCGAATCCGCCTCCTCCGCCGGAACCGGCCGACCCGAGCTGCGGTTGCACGGGCGCGGGCGGAGGCATTGCCTGGGTGGCGCTCGTTCTTCTGGCAAGGAGACCAGCTCACCATGGGAAATGAGCGGAACGGCGCTTCGCGGGCACTCATGGCGTTGCTGTGGGTGGTCTCGAGCGCGTGCAAGTGCGGAGGGCCGGTAGATGGGGGCGGCACGACCGTCTCCGGAACGGTCTTGCGCGACGGCTTGTGCGAGGCCGTGGCAGGGGCAGAGGTCAAGGTGCTGGACGCGAGCGCGGGGGTCACCACGAGCGCGGAGGGCACCTTCGAGCTCGCAGGGGTTCCTTCCAACGCCGTTTTCGAAATCAGTGCTCCCGGAGTGGTTCCCACCCTCTCCGCTGTCCGTGTTTCCCTGGAGAACGGCGGACCCATCGAGCTGGCGGCGGTGAGCGAGAGCGCCTTCGACCTCCTTTATCTGCTCGCCGGCGTCCAGCAAAACCCCAAGGCGGGCTCGGTCGTCTCGGTGACCGTCGACGCGCGGCAGCTTCCGGTGGGAGAGGCGCAGGTCGAGCTCCTTCACGCCGAGGATGGTCAGCCCGCCGGCGGAGAGCGACGTTACGCCGAGCAGAACGGCTCGTTCCTCATCTTCCCCAGCGAAGCCAGCCGCGCTTCGACCGACGGCCAGGTGGGCATGGTGGTGTTCTTGAACGTGGGGCCGGGGGAGTACCTGCTCCGCGTGACTCGGGAGGGGTACGTGTTTCCCGAACAACGGGTGACAGTGCAGGCCGGAAAGGTGAGCGCCGACTTCCACACGGGGCAAGGCGAGGGAGGCAGCGCGCCGGTGGAGGTGAGTGGCACCGTGTACGCCGCTCCTCCCTATTGCCAGGGCGGAGACTTCGCGCCCGCGGCGGGGGCTCTCGTTTCGGTGTACTCGTGGAGCGACGGGGCCACCTATGAAACCACCTCCGACGCGGACGGAGGCTACCGGGTGGAGCTGCCCTTCATTCGCCGCCGGATTGACGTCACCGCTTCTCTCCCCAACCGCCGCACCGTGCGCGGCCGAGCGTTCTGCGCGCTGACGACTTCGTTCAACGTCTCCCACAAGTGGCTGCGCACCCAGGAGCAGGAACAGGCTTGGCTGAACATGGCGCTGGAGCACCACTCCCTCGACCCCGATGCTGGCCACGTTCGGGCAGCGGTGGAGCGCTTCAACTTGGGTACCCCCGTCGCCGTGGGTGGGGCGCGCCTTCGCCTCGCGCCCGACGTCGCCTCGGTGAGCTACGACGTCCTCAAAGGCAACGTCTCCGCTTGCGCCAGCCGTTCTTGCACCTCGGCCAACGACTGCGCGGCGGGAGCGCGGTGCGAAAATGGCGAGTGCTTGCTGGGGGTCGCCGGGCCGCTGTGCCAACGGTGTGGTGCGGGCGGCAGTTGCCCCGCCGGTTACCGCGGAGAGGTGGTGAACAACTTCGCCATCGGGACGACCGCCTGTCACTGCCTCCCCGAACGCTCCGGGTGCCCACCTCCTACCGACCAGCCTTGTCCCCAAGGCACCTTCTGTTACGCCTGGGGAACCTGCGTCGGTGGCCCCTTGAGACACGTCTGCCTTCCCCTCGACGCGAAAGACGAAGTCACCCAGCTCGATTCAGCCGGCCGCGCGCTCTGGGCAGTGATTCCCAACGTCCCCGAGGGCCGCTACACCCTCCACGCCGAAGCAGATGCGGGCGTTTTCTTCCCAGCCCGGTTGCGGGTGAGCGCGGGCATCAGCCACGAAGTCTGGGTGAGCGGCCCCTGAGGCGCCGACGCGCAAGCCACGCTCCCATCAGCCCCAGTGAGAGAGCGCCCCAGCCTGTCCCCAGGGAGCAGCCACAGCCTTTGGAGACAGGCGCTTCGTCGCCCGCGTCGTTCTGTCCCGCGTCGCTCTGAGGGTTCGGTACGGGTGAGGCGGTGGTGTTGTCGACGAAGGTGTGTGCCAGCGAGAACGCCATCTGCTTCGAGAATCATCAGCACCCGAAGTGCGTGCAGTCCGCCTCCTGGCAAATCTGAAGGAACGATTTGCACGTTGGTTGGATCAGAGACGAAGTCAGCCTGGGACGTATCACCGGTTTCGGAGTCGACCCTGTGTTGCGCTGCATGACGCCATGAAGTCCTGCGGTGATGCTCGCCGGCTGGCTCAGGCGTGCGGCTCGGTGGGGTCTTTCCCGCGGAAAGTCGAGGAGAGGTCCTGGGCGAGGGCGAGGTGCTCCTTCGTCCCCAAGGTGTGTAACCGGTCTTCCGGGGGATGGAAGAAGCGCTGAGCGAGGACGTCGAGCCGGGCGTTGGCTTCCTCCACCCGCGCGCGTGGCAGGCGGCC
>JBMORE010000093.1:0-1956 GCA_049322255.1 Myxococcota bacterium
CTAGGAAGGCTCCCTGTCGGTTCGTCGCAGGTGCTCGACCGCCGCCGCGAGCAGTGCAGCCACCCCTCGCTTGGCCACGTGCACCACCTTCTTGCGCATGGGCGGCGGCACCTGGGTGTAGAGCCAGGACACCTTGTGGTGCAGCTCCGAGGCGCCCCACACCAAGACGAGGTCGGCCCACTCGACGTCGCTCTTCGCCCGGTCCGAGGTACGGCGCTCGGTGCCGTCCACCATGCGCAGCTCCAGCGCCGTGCCCAGCGCGCGCACCAACTCCTCCCGCACCGAGGGTGAGCCACCCACCACCACCAGGCGGCGCACGCCCCTCTTCTGGCAGGCCTCGAGGAGCTCGACTTCCGCGCGGCGGTTGTCCGAGCCACCGCAACGTTCGCACGCCCTCTTGGGGTCGCAGCGAATCGGCTCGCGGCCGCTCTGGCGGGCGTACGCTTCGCACTCGGCGGTCGAGCAGTGGAGGGCGAAACGCTCAGAGAGCACCTGCGCGGCGCGCGAAAGCTTCTGCTCGCTCATGCGCTGTTTGCCCGGCCGGGTGAGGCCAGCCTCCTCGAGGACAGCACGGGCCTTCGCACGCACCGCAGGAAGGGCAAAGCCCAGCCCGGCGAGCCACCCATCGATGGAGCGATCGCCGCTCACCGGCTAAGGGGCCCGTCGGCCTGGGCGCACGGCGGAGGAGGCGGCGAAAAGCTCGGTCTGCACCGGAGCCAGCCCCATCGCTTGTCGCACCAGCGCGAAGGTGCGGCGGTGGACGGCGGAGGCCCCCAGCTTCTCCAGCGCTCGGCGGTGCTTTGGCGTGGGGTAGCCCTTGTGCGCGGCGAAGCCGTAGCCGGGGAACTGCTCGTCCAGCTGGGTCATGTACGCGTCACGGGTGGTCTTGGCGATGATCGAGGCGGCGGCGATGCTCATTGACAACGCGTCCCCGTGGATGATGCCGCGCTGCGGGATGGCGCACTGGGGAATCTTGCGCGCATCGACCAGGCAGAAATCCGGCCGTCGCGACAGGCTCTCCACCGCGCGGCGCATCGCGAGCAGCCCCGCGTGGTAGATGTTGAGCGCGTCGACCTCTTCGACCGTGGCCCACCCGGCGGCCCAGGCGATGGCGTCGGCCTTGATGGCTTGGGCGAGCTCTTCACGCTTGGCTGGGTCGAGAATTTTCTTCGAGTCGTCGAGCCCTTTCAGCCGATGGTGCTTGGGGAGGATGACCGCCCCCGCGACGACCGGACCAGCGAGCGGCGCCATCCCGGCCTCGTCGACGCCAGCGATGAGCTGCACCCCGGCGTCCCACAGCTCGGCCTCGTAGCGCAGGAGGTGACGGAGCCGTTGCCCCTCGGCGCGGTTCTTCTCGCGCTTTTGCCGAATGCGCTTCGCCAGCCCGCGGGCGCCGTGGCGCTCGTCCCGCGCCAGCGCCTCCAAGAGCCCCTCGGGCACCGGTCGCGCGCGGTCGAGAAAACGCTCCTTGAGCTTTGGCACCGACAGGCTCAGGAGCTCGTCGAGCAGGGGCATCGCTTAGGGGCTCAACGTCAAGGTCACCGCGTTGGGCTCGCCGATGCAGTGGCACTCGCCGCAGGTGAAGACCACGTCCTTCACGTCGGAAACCTTGGTGCCCATGGTCGCCTGCACGTGCACCGTACCCTGGCCCAAGTCCTCTCCGATGGCGGTGGTGACCCCGCTGCCGTTGGTGGTCCCGGTGCTGGTCTTTTGCGAGCTGGGGTTGGTGCCCGTGACGGTGGCTCCCTCCACGGGGTTCCCCAGGGCGTCGAGCACCTTGACCGTGATGAAGACGAGCTCGGTGGTGCAGACCAGCCGATCGCGGCCGCCATCGGCCTGATGGTTGGAGGAAGGGCCACAGGCGGCGAGGGCGAGAAGGAGGATCGAGAACGAAGCGGTTTTCATGGGCGCGCACACTTACCTCTCGGCGGCCCAGGCTGGCAACCGGAAGACCTC
>JBMORE010000094.1:0-11261 GCA_049322255.1 Myxococcota bacterium
CTTCCAAGCACTCCGGCGCCGCCGAATCGACTTCGACGACGCCCCCGAGCCTATTCGGTGCCGCCCGAACCACTTTGACGCCGCTACCAAGCACTCCGGCGCCGCCGAATCGACTTCGACGACGCCCCCACGCCTATCCAGTGCCGCCCGAACCACTTTGACGCCGCTTCCAAGCACTCCGGCGCCGCCGAATCGACTTCGACGACGCCCCCGAGCCTATTCGGTGCCGCCCGACCATTTTGACGGTGCTTCGGGCACTCGGAATGCGGTGCCTCGTCCGCGCCACGAGACGACCGTCTCGCTCGAGGAAGCCCTTCCCTGCCTCGCCATCCACTCCATCCACCAAAAACCTTCTCCATTCGCGCAACTTGCGCTTGGGCACGAATTTGCAACGTCGCCCATCCGCAGTCGCCCCGCCGGGCGCTCCGGCGAACAACCACAGCAGTCACTTGGAGAAGCAAATGGATACTGAAAACAAGAACGAGACCAGCAACGGCGTGCCGACCGATTCGGCGAACAACCAGCCCACCCGCTCGAAGCCGAGGTCGCCTAACTACGATCCCATCAAGATCGAGACGAAGGCGGCGGAGGCGAAAAGACGTGCGGCGGACATCACTGACCCTGTCGTGCTCGATGACTGCTCCGAAGTGGACAACGGTGTGCTGCTGGTGCGGCAGTCCACCGCCACGCTTGCGGAAACGACCGCCACCCTGGAAAACGCCGTGACCGATCAGGTCAAGGCGAACACCGCGGTGACGGTCGCCACCCTGTGTCTGGCGCCGCTGCTCAAGCGCATCACTCCCGGCGGCAAAACGCTGCTTGCTCGTTGCCAGGGCAAGGATGTGGCTACCACCGGGAAGTACTTGGCCGAGCATTTTCCAGAAGACAATCTGGGATTGCCGGCGCACACAGTGGCTCCCCTGAAAGACGCAGTCACGGTGGCCAGCACGGCGGACCGGCGAGTGGCCGATGCCCGAGCCGCCAAGAAGGCCGCCATCCGGAAATACAAGCTGGCAACCCGCAAGCTGAAGACGGCGATCCTCATGCTGAACAGCAGCGTGAGGCGATACCGCGCCAGTCAAGGCCCGCCGAACACCGGTGATTCGACGCCGATGGCGGCGTAGCACGATGGAACGTAGAAGGCGCGAGCGGAGCCAAGATGGCTCCGCTCGTTGCTTTTTTGCCTGGATGATTCACGGCGCGAGCTTGGGTGAAAGCTCCTTGGCCAGCTCCTCGTATAGGTAGATCGCGCTTTTGATCGCCTTATCGAAGTCGCCCAAATGGAGGCTCTCGTTCTCCGAGTGGGCGTTGGTGTACGGGTCCTCCACTCCGATGAGCAGCGCGGGCACGCCTCCCAGTTCCTTCGCGAACGGCTCGACGAAGGGAATGGATCCGCCGCAGCCGATCGCCACCGCCTCTTTCTCGTAACCTTTCCTGAGCGCGCGGAAAGCGGCCTGGAACGCCGGGTGACGAGTATCGGTGTACCACCAGCTGGCGGCTTGCTCTTCCTCGATGTGGCACTCGAGTCCCCATGGCACTGCCTGGCGAATCGCCTCCACCAGCTTCCTTCGTACCTCCAGCGGATCGAGGTTTGGCACCACGCGCACACCGATTCGGGCCCACGCCGATTCGCAGATGATGTTGCGCGCGTCTTTTCGAGTCGACGCTTGGAACGCGTTCACCGCAATCGATGGTTGCCGCCAGTTGGTCTCCCACGGATGACGACCACCTCCGAGCAGCTCAACGCCTTCGAGCAAACCCGCCTGCCTGCGGAAGTGAGCATCGTCCCCGGGCAGCGCCTGAATGCTCCTCTTTTCCGCCTCGTCGAGCGGCTTCACCTTTTCCTGAATGCCAGGAATGGCAATCGACCCGTCGGGATGGGTAAGAGAGGCGAGCACCCGGCACAAGCCCATCACAGGATCCGGCACTGGGCCGCCCCACATGCCCGAGTGCACCGACTGCTTGAGCGCGCGCAGCTCGACGTCCACGGTGACCAGCCCACGCAACGCGGTGGTGACCGAAGGAAGCCCGGTCTCGAAGTTGCCGGTATCGGTGAGGACCATGGCGTCGGCCTTCACCAGTTGGGCGTGCTTCTTGAGGAAGGCGGTCAAGTGCTCCGAGCCGATTTCCTCTTCGCCTTCGATGATGACCTTGATGTTGAGCGGAAGCGAACCGGCGCCCTTCAGCCACGCGTCCACCGCCGAGGAGTGCACCACGATGCCCGCCTTGTCATCAGCCGCGCCACGGCCGTAGAGGCGCCCGTCCCGCTCCACCGGCTCGAACGGAGGGCTCTTCCACGACTGGGCATCACCTGCTGGTTGTACGTCGTGGTGGGCGTAGAGAAGGAGCGTCGGCCTGCCGGGGGCCTCGAGCACTTCTCCATAAACGTATGGGTGTGCCCCTTCCACCTCGAGCAGGTGCACGTTGTCGAAGCCGCGCTTCTTCAAAAGTCGCGCGGTGGCTTCGGCGCTGGCGCGAACGTGCTTGGGGTCGAACCCGGGGAAGGACACGCTGGGCACCCGGACCAAGTCCTTGAGGTCATCGAGGTACTCGCTGCGCCTGCTGTGGAAGTGGCTGAGGGCCTTTTCGGTCGACATGGATGCCTTTCGCGAGGTGGGCTCCCGCGAATACCATGGAAAGGCGTCTTCATTCTGGGGAACCCACCATGAGCCGGCAGCGAATCCCACCGTTCTCGAGCGCGAAGGTTTTCTCAGGCGCAAGACCGAGCAGCTCGTGCGGCGAGTCGTCGGCGACGAGCAGGGCGTAGCGCCAGCGGGCGAGCGGCCCGCGCAACGCAGCCCCGAACGCGCGAAAGAGCGTCGAGAGCTCGTCGCCTTTTCCCACGCGCTTCCCGTAGGGAAGATTGGAGACGATGAGCCCCGACTCCGCGCGGGACTTCGCCGATGTCGCATCGAGCCGTTCGAGCGTCAGCGGTACCCCTGCCCGTCTGGCGTTTCGCCGGGCAGTTCCCAGGGCCCCTGCGTTCAAGTCGGTAGCCATCATCGGCCATGGGGCTTGGGCGAGCTCCTCACCTCGCGCCGCTCGGAGCCGCTGGTTCCATTCCTTGCCGTCGTGCGAGGGCCATTGTTCGAAGGCAAAGCGCCGGTTCGCCCCCGGAGCTTTCCTCATCGCGATGAGCCCGCCCTCGATGGCAATCGTCCCCGAGCCGCACATCGGGTCCCACAAGGCTTCGCCGCCGTCGAAGTGCGCCAGGACCAACATCCCGGCCGCCAGCGTCTCGCGCAGAGGCGCGCGGCCGACTTCCTGACGATAGCCGCGCAGGTAGAGCAGCTCGCCTGAGCTGTCGGCGCTCACCGTGCAGGTTCCGGCGTGAAGGCGAATCGAGATTTCCGTTCGCGGCGAGCTCGATGAGGCCGACTTTGCCTTCCACACCTGGGAGGCGGCCCGCTCGCACTCGCGGGCCAGAGCACCCACTCCCCGGATGCTCAAGGGCGAGGCACCATCCCACACCCGGCCGATGGGCACCTGGCGAAGCGCGTTGAGAAGGTCGCGCGGCCCCCGCGCACGAAACTCCCCCAGGCGGACCAGCACCCGGCCCGCGGTGCGAAGGCGAAGGTTGGCCTCCTGATAACTTCCCCGAAAGCTCACCCCACCCAGCTCGTGGACACCGCTCCAACCCAGCGCGCGCATCTCCTGCTCGAGCGCCGGCTCGAGGCCGGGGGTCGTGGAGGCGAAAAGCAGCTCTTCAGTCATCGCCCATGCTCCACGCGAACCTGACCCGCAGGCCATTGGTCAACTCCCTCGTGTACAAAGAGAGCGACCGCGAAGCGCGACGCTAAACGTGCTATTCGCACACCATGACTACCGAAGAGCCGCGCAAGAGAATCAAGGAGCTCGAGGTCATCGTCGCGGATGTCGTCACCGAGACGCCGGACACCACCACCTTGGTGCTCTTCACCGGCAACGACCGCCTCGACTACCAACCGGGCCACTTCTGCACCATCGATCCTCACCAGTTCAGCTCGCTCGCGCGCTTCACCGCTTTCCTCGAAGACCAAAAAGGAAAGCGCGAGCCAGCCCGAGCCTACTCACTGACTTCGGCGCCGCACGAGAAATACGTCGCCATCACGGTGAAAGAGGAGCAGTACGTCTCCGGCTCCACCCAATACCCGCCCCTGCTCTCCCCGCTGCTCGTGCGCAACGTCCAGCCGGGCCGCAAGATGATCATCACCGGCTTCACCGGGCCCTACACTCTGCCCAAGGACATCGAGAGCCGCACCGACCACCTGGTGCACGTGGTGGCCGGCTCGGGCGCCGTGCCCAACTTCTCCATTCTCAAGCACGCCCTGCACACGGGGATGAAGCTTCGCCACACTTTCCTCTGCTCGAACCGGGCCTATGAGGACATCTGCTTTCGCGTCGAGCTGGAGACGCTGCAGCGCGAGCACCCCGACCGGCTGAAAGTCGTGCACAACCTCACCCGGGAGACCGACGCCTCGCGCTTCGGCCCCCAGGTGCGCAAGGGCCGCATCAGTGTCGAGCTCCTCCGAGAGCTCATCCCCGACCCGGACACCTGCCTGGTCTACGCCTGCGGCCCGGCCATTGGCCCCTGGGACCGGCTGGCCGCCAAGAAAAAAGGCGTCGAGCCCGCCCCGCGCTTTCTCGAAACGGCGCTCGAGCACCTCGCCACCGTCGGCGTGCCCAAGGAGCGCATCAAGCGGGAGTCGTACGGCTAGCCGGGCGCTCTGCCTCAATCAGCTTGACGAGCTCCGGCGCGACCTGGGTGAAGCGCACCCCCATTCGGCCGCGGAGGGCGAGGTTGGCGCTGCCCGCCTTGGCCCACGCAACGCAGCCGCTGAAGGAATACTGGGTGCCACCGACTTCGATCCATCCACTCACGTCGGTGCCTGGGCGAGGTACCCGCATCAACTCGACGCTGAAACCACCCGTCGAAATGTCGTTGGTGAACGCGTGCGCCCCTAAGAGCTGCACCTTGTAGCGGCGGCGAGCGCGTGGTGCCGCCCTCGACTCATGCCTCGGCATGCCCGAAAACTACAGCCCTCCATCTTGGGTGACAACCTGCAGTAGGCGCACCAGCGTCGGGCTGACGCCGGTGTCTGCAAGCAAACGCTGGAGACGAACACGCGCCACGCGACTCTCGCGATGCACTCTGCGCCCGAGAATGAGCTCGTTCTTGAGCGAGTGCTCCCAGCCGGTGAGCTCGGTGACGGTCACCTGGTAGCCGTTCGCCTCGAGGGCCAGTGCGCGGATGACGTTGGTGAGGTGCGAGCCGAACTCACGCCGATGCCAGGGGTGGGCAAACAGCTCCCGGACCGAGGACGAAGCCAAGGTGCGCGCGGCCTTGAGCTGGGCGGCCACCTCGGCCTGGCAACAGGGCACCACCGCCACGTGGTCGGCCTGGTGACAAACGGCGGCATACAGCGCGTCGTCGGTCGCGGTGTCGCAGGCATGCAACGCGGTGAGCAGATGGATGCGCTCGGGGTATGCCGCCGAGTGAAGCGGCGCGGTGACGAAGCGCATGCGCGAAAAACCCAAGCGTGCTGCACGCTCCGAAGCCCGGGCAGTGAGCTCGGGGCGGCTCTCGATGGACACCAACTCACCCTTCTCTCGGCCCAGGAAGAACAGCTCATACAGCACGAAGCCCAGATAGGCGTTGCCGCTGCCGCAGTCGACCACCACCGGCTGCGAAAAACGCGCAAAGACGTCCTCGAGCGCCGGCTGGAGCAACCCCACCAGGTGGTTGACCTGCTTGAGCTTGCGCAGCGCGTCGGCATTCAGGTGGCCGTCGCGGGTGAGTAGGCGCAGCTCGCGAAGAAGCTTCGGCGACTGCTCGGGAAGCAGCTCGCAACGAACCTTCGCGGGGGAGACCTTGCGCCTCAGAGAGCGACCACCTCTTGGACCTCGGGAATCTCCTGGCGCAGGCGCTCCTCGATTCCCATTTTCAGGGTCATCGTCGACGAGGGGCAGCCGCTGCACGAACCCTTCATGTTCAAGTAGACGATGCCTTGTTCGAACCGCTCGAGGGTGATGTCCCCGCCATCCATCATCACCGCGGGCCGAATCTCCGCCTCGAGAATGTCGCGGATGCGCGTCTCCACTTCCCCACCCCCTGCCGCCTCCTTCGCCTCGAGCGCCTCCGGGAGAACCACCACCTCACCCGCATCGAGGTGTTCTTGCATCGTGGCCAAGACTGCGTCGTTGAGCTCGTCCCACTCGCCCTCCTCGCCCTTGGTGATGGTGACGAAGGTCTTGCCAATCATCACCGCGGTCACCCCGGTCAACCCCATCAGCTTGTGCGCCAGCGGCGACTGCGCCGCGGCCATCTCGGGGTCGGTGAACTGCAGCGCACCCCTGGGGAGCAAGCGCACGTCCGTCACGTACTTGAGCGTGCTGGGGTTGGGAGTCCACTCGAGCTGGATGTTCACGGCCATGAGGTCACCTCGTCACACATCCTCTAAGGGACGCGCGGCTCAAGAATCAACTGCCCAACGCGTTGGCTAGCTGGAGTTCCATCTCCAGCGGCATCAGCTCGAGCTCGGGAATGGCTTCGATCTCCCCTCGCTTGGAGGCGACCGGTCGTCCCCGTCCTGGCGGGGGCAGAAGCTCGTTGGCCTGCCGCAGGTGGCCCACCAGCTGGCGAGCGACCATGTCCACCAAGTGGAAAGCGAAGCGGTGTCCGGTGGCGAAGAGAGCATCGAAGTCGGCGTCAGCCAACCGCAAGAGCCGCGCCGGCCCGGTGGTGATGCAGCTGGCCGAGCGCAGCCCCCCGTCGATCGCCGACACCAACCCAAAGAGCGCCCCTGGCCCCAAGTTGGACAACGTCTGGCCGTTGCGCCCCACGCTCACTTCACCGCTCACCACGAAGTACGCGGCATCGGCCGGCTCTTTCTCGGCGAACACCGGAGTCACTCCCTCGACTTCCACCAGCCGCAGCTTCTGGGCCAGCGCCAGCTTTACCGTCGCCGGCAAGGGACGAAGCTGGGGCAGCTCGTCGAGCACCTCGATGCCGGGCATCTGGCCGACGGGCAGTGCTGGCGCGCGCACGTGGTGCGGGCTGGGAGGAACGATGCGATCCGAGGTGGCGCGCAGCTTGCGGCACAGGTCGATGCAGATGCGACGCAGCACCTTGAACGCCGCGGGGGTGTGGCTTTGGCGCAGCACTTGGAACTCGGTGGCGTCAATCTGGTGGGCGGGGCCGCCCTGCATCACCACCGCCGTTCCCGAGCGCGGGCCATCATCGACCAGCGCCATTTCCCCCACCACCTCCCCTTCCTTGGCGTAGGCCACCACTACCGGCCGCTTGGCTTCTTGGGGAGTGACCGAGATGGAGACTTCGGTGCCCTTGCCCAACACCCACATCGCCGTTCCCGGCGTGCCTTCACGAAAGAGTACCTCGCCGCTTTGCAGCTCCACCGGGCGCAACAGGCGCAAAATGTCCATCAGGTCGTCAGGCTCGACCAAAGAGAACAGGGGAATGGACTTGATGAACTGCTCGAGCGCAGGGCTGGAGGTCGCCATGGGGACTTGAGGGCATGTCTACCACGGTCCCTTCCCTTCGCGGGGCTTAGGCTAGACTGGCGTCATGCGACTATTCCTTTTCCTCCTCCTCGCCGCGGTGCCAGCGGCAGCCGCTCCACGCATCTCCGTCATTCCTTTCAGCGGCCCGAGCGCGGGCACCTCACGCAGCCAGCTCGTCGAAGCCCTGTGCGAGACCGCCGAGTGCTTGCCGCAGGGCAAAGTCACCTCGCGCAACCGCCCCGATTGGAAGAAGGTCTCGCGGGAGAAGGTCGACTTCCTCGTCGCTGGCAAGGTGGTGAAGGTGAAGCGCAAGCAGTTCCTCGAGGTGACCGTGTATGCCGGACCGGGAGCACCCGAGTACAAGAAGCGCTTTCCATTGAGCCGCGGGCGCCTCGCGGGAAAATCGCTGGTGGCGATCACCAAGGCTCTCGAGAAGCTGTACGCCAAGGCAGCGCCAGAGCCGGAGCCGGAACCGGAACCAGACCCCGAGCCGGTGGCCGAAACCGAACCAGCCACCGAAGCCGAACCCGAAGCGAAAGAAGACGAGCGGCCCCCTGAGGAAAAGAAGAGCGACGAGGGGCTTTCCGACTCGGCGTCGCGCAGCGAGCGGCTGGCGAGCACGAGCGAGGACAAAGACGACCGCAAGGCAGCCGATGCCGAGGTGCGTGAAGACGAGGGCGACGACCAGGAGCGGCGGCGACCGGCGAGGGATTCGTTTCTTTCCATCGAGATCGGCCCCGACCTCTTGCGCCGCAGCCTGCAGTACTCCCAGGTGCAGACTCCCAACCTGCGCTCATACAGCGCCGACTTGATCGTCGCTCCCCGGGTCAGAGTTGAGCTTTACCCACTGGCTGCCGCCTCGGGACTGATCTCGGGCCTGGGAGTCGAGGGAAGCTACGCCATGGCGGTCGGTCTCAAGTCCCGCCCAACGCTCAACTGCGAGCCAGCGATTGTCGCTTCTCAGCCCAGCGGGTGCCTCTCTTACCCCACCTCCCTGAGCACGCTCGAGGTGGCCGGCAAGCTACGGATTCGCCCGCTCACCGGCTCGCAGGCCGCGGTGGTGCCGACGGTGGGGTTTCGCAACGCCAGCTTCGCGGTGGGCGCCGCCTCCGATGGGTCGACGCTCGCCGGGCTGCCGAAGATCGCCTACACCGCCGCGTTGGTCGGAGCCGGCTTCGAGGCGCCTTTCTCGGAGGGGCGGTTTTCCGCCTTCGGTCGCTTCGCCTACTTGCCCGTGCTTTCAGCGGGAGAGATTTTGAGCGCCGCCTACTTCCCCAATGGCTCGGCGTCGGGCCTCGACGTTCACTTGGGGATAGGCTTTCGCGTGCTGCCCAACCTCGAGGCTCGGCTCGTCGGGCAGTTCGCCCGCTACGGGCTTCAGTTTCAGACCCAGGCCAGCGACACCTACATCGCCTCCGGCGCGGTGGATCAATACGTCGGCGGGAACCTGGCCGTTCGCTACCACTTCGGCGGCTGAACCGACCGCTCGCTCGGTCTTCAAGCGCAGACCGGCCCACACCGCACCGCACTCGTAACATTCCACCCTCCGAGGAACAGGTGGAACACGGCGCGGCAAGGCGTAGACTGACGCTTCTTCGTGAACGGCTTCGAAGTCTTGCGCAAGCTCGCCGACGGTTCTGCCGCGGAGGTTTTCCTCGCGCGAGACGAGTCGTCTCAGAACCGGGTGGTGCTCGAGGTGATTCGCCCCGAGCTGTGCACAGACATGGAGGTGTACGGGCGGTTCCTCGACGAAGCGAAGGAGCGCCAGACGCTCGCGCACCCCAACTTATTGCGACGCCAGAGCACCGGGTGTGGAAAAGATGGGCGGCTGTACGCGGTGACCGAGCCGCTCGACGGCGAGCACCTGGGCAGCTGGTTGGTGGCGAACGGGCCCCTCTCGCCCTCCGAAATGGTGCGGTTGACGTTGCCGTTGTGCGACGCGCTCGAGTACTTGCACCGCAAGGGGCTCATCCATGGTCACCTGCGCCCTTCGAACGTTTTCCTCTTCGGCACGCGTACGCACTTGGTGCCCAAGCTGCATGACACCGGGCTCACCCTCTTTCGCTCCACCCGTTCGGTGATGAGCCCTGCGTCGATCGTCTTGGTCGAGCCCGAATACCTCTCGCCCGAGCGAATTCGCGGGCAGCGCGCCAGCGCGCTCTCCGACATCTACGGCATGGGCGTGTTGATGTACGAGGCGCTCACCGGGCGGCCCCCGTTCACCTCGGCCGATCCCGCGCAGACGCGGCGCAAACACCTCGAGGAGGAGCCCTCTTCCCTGCCCGCTTCGGCCGAACGGCTCTCGTCGATCATCCTGCGCTGTTTGGCGAAGAACCCGGTGCGGCGTTTCCCTTCCGCGGCGGCGCTGCGGCAAGCGCTGACGCACCACGCCGGCGACTCGGCGAGCCCTCCTGTACCGTTGGTACGAGTGAAGTCTCGCACGGCCACGACGGCCATCGATGAACCGACCCTCGCCGTCGACGTCCAGCCTCCTCCACCTCCCACTGAAGCGTTGGTGGTGGGCGAGCCGGTGGGCGACATCATCGGCAACTACGAGCTCCTCGACGTGCTCGGCCAGGGTGGCATGGGGCGGGTGTTCCTCGCCCGGCACGTGCGACTGGGAAGGAAGGTGGCGCTGAAGATTCTCAAGCCCGAGCTGGCGGGCGACCCCACGCAGGTGGCGCGCTTCTTCCAAGAGGGGCAGGCGGTGGGGCGCATCAACCACCCGCACATCGTCGAGTTTTACGACTTCGTCGAAGAGCCTCGCTCGCAGGGCGGGCGCATCTACTACGTGATGGAGGCGCTGGTCGGAAAGACGCTGCGCGACGTGGTGCGCCAAGGGCCGGTGCGGTTGCCTCGCGCGGTGCGCATCGTGCGGCAGGTCGCGCAGGCGCTGACCGCCGCGCACCAGGTCGGGGTAGTGCACCGCGACGTGAAGCCCGACAACATCTTTCTCACCGAGCGGGAGGGAGAGGACTTCGTCAAGGTGCTCGACTTCGGCGTGGCCAAGCTGCGCTCGTCCGAGACTTTCAGCGGGGCCACCCAGTCGGGGATGGTGGTGGGTACGCCCTCGTACATGGCGCCGGAACAGGCCCTCGGCGAGGCGGTCGACCCTCGCGCCGACGTGTATTCTCTGATGAGCGTTCTCTACTCGCTTCTTCGCGGCAAACCACCCTTCGAGGCGAGCTCTTTGGGAGCGCTGATGGCAAAGTTGGTGACCCAGCCGGCGCTGCCTTTGCCTGAGCGGAGCGCTGCGGGCGATGTGATTCCGCTCGACTTACGCGCGCTGGTGGCGTGCTGCCTATCGAAGAAGCCCCGCCAACGGGTGCAGACGATGGCCGAGCTCGCCCAGCTCTTGGCACCCTTCGAAGCAGCGCCGCCTGCGCCTTTGACCCGGGAGCCGCCTCGCCGACGTCGACCTGCTCGGAGGCTTTTTTGGATCGTTTGGGCGATGGCGCTGGCGGCCCTCGCCGCTGCTTGGGCAACGTTCCAGTACTTCGCTGAACGTGTGCGGTCACCGCCGGCGGCCGAATCCCACCGTGTGCTGAACGTGCCCGTGGAAGTCGATGGACCTCCGGTGGTGAAGGACCCAGCCACCCAACCGGGCAAGAAGCAACGTCGACGTTGAAGGAGCTCTTCATGAAAAAACTCGTTCTGTTCGCCGTGTTCACCTTCGCCTCGGCAACCTTCGCGCAGGTCGAGGTGCACATCGCCACTCCCGTGGTGCGCTTCGAGATACCGCCTCCGTTGGTGGTGGTCAG
>JBMORE010000094.1:11361-16965 GCA_049322255.1 Myxococcota bacterium
ATCGACGCCTGGGTGATGTGCACGTACGCCGGGTTCATCACCACCGAGTGATGGGCGAGGAGCCGGTGGTCACCGACGATGCCTTCGGCCTTCAGGTCTTCAAGGACGCGCGCGCGCAGTTGCTCGACGTCGATGGTCGCGTCGTGGGAAAAGCCCAGCTCGACGTAGAGGCTCATGCGATCGGTACCGAAGATGTTGTCGTAGAACCCCACCCGGTAGAAGGAGCGTTCGCGCGCGGGGTAGTAAACCCAGTGGACGTCCTTGGGACCCTTCTCATCGAAGCCCAGGTTGAACACGAGCACCTTGTTCCAGGAGAACACGCTCGGGGTGTGACGAACGCCACACCAGCCGAGCAACTGAGGGAACGGGGCTGAGGACACCAGCCGCTCGAAGCGCAGCTGCCGACGAGGAGTACGCGCCACTCGCCCCGCCAGGTCGATAGAGAGCAAGGGCTCGCCGAGGGCGATGGCTCCCTCCCGTACCGCGCTCTGGAGCGCCTTCACGTACTCGATGGCGCCGCCTTCGGGGTAAGTGAAGGTCGAGTTGTAACTCTGGTTGTTCGCCACCCTCATGTTGGCAATGACGTCCGTCAGGTCGGCGTGGGGGAAGAAGCGACCCATGGCGTCCTTGTCGAGGCTCGTCAGATCGCACGCATAGAGCTTCTCATTGTAGGGGATGAGGAATTTCTCGGCGATGGCCCGGCCATAGCGCGCGTACAGCATCTGTTTGAAATTGTTCTCGGGCAGAGGCGACGTCACGCCGGGCGCGCGGGCGAAGTACAGGTCCACCAGGCACTCGATGAACTCCGTTTGCGGCAGTTGGTGGATGTTTTTCTGGAAGGGAAAGTCGACCAGCCGCCCTCCGTAAGAGACGAAGGAGCGCTTCTCCACTACGCGCACCCGCTGCTGCCCCATGCGCGCGCGCAGCCAGCTTTCGATGTCCGGCCGCTTGAAGTGAAAGAAGTGGCCCGAGTAGTCCCACACGAAGCCTTCGCGACGTACTGTTTTGCAGTAGCCGCCTATCTCGGCGTCGGCCTCCAGCACCAGATAGTCGCCATCTCCCCGCTCGGAGAGGGCCGCAGCGGTCGCCAGGCCGCTCACGCCCGCGCCCACGATGAGGGTCCGCACCGAGTCCATCGGCCGCATTTAACGGGCCGCGCGGCCTCCTGTCTCCTATCCATCGCCTAAACCAAGGAAACGGCGCAACGCCTGCGCGGTGGCTCGCTTTGAAGCAGCGGCGCGCGGCCATCGGTCAGGAAACTGGTATTTTTCTTTCATGGCTCCCAAGCGCCCCCAGGAAGAGAGCGACACCGGGGTGGTGACCCAAACCCGGAAGAAGGAGAAGCTGCAGAAGCCTCCGCTTTACAAAGTGCTCTTCCACAACGACAACTACACCACGATGGAGTTCGTGGTAGCGGTGCTGCGCGAGGTCTTCCACAAGTCGGAGTCCGACGCGGTGGCCATCATGCTCAACGTCCATAAGACCGGCGTGGGGGTGGCGGGCGTCTATACACACGACATCGCCCAGACGAAGATTCGCACCACAGAGAAGCTGGCGCGGGACCAGGAGTACCCGTTACGGCTGACGATGGAACCGGAGGAGCTCTAAAGACCGTGGCCTCGCCCCTGATCGCCAAAGAGCTGCAAAACAGCATTCGCTTCTCCCTCTCCGAGGCCAAGCGCATGCGGCATGAGTACCTCACGCTCGAGCACCTGCTCTACGGGCTGCTCAAAGACCCGCGCACGGTGCAGGTGCTCAAGGCGTGCGGGGCCAACGTGGAGCGGCTCCGAGAGCGGCTTTCGGCTTTCCTCGACGAGACGGTGGAGAAGCTGCCTTCGGGCACGCAAGCCGAGCCGCAGCAAACCATCGGGGTGGAGCGGGTGCTGCAACGCGCCGCCTTTCACGCGCTCTCCGCCGAGCAAAAAATCATGGAAGGCCCCGATGTCTTGGTCGCCATCTTCCGCGAGGTGGACTCGCAGGCGCTCTTCCTCCTCCGGCAAGAGGGGCTGACCCGCTACGACCTGCTCAATTACATCTCCCACGGCATCACCAAAGACGGCAGCTCGTCGGAGGCTCCGGCCACGCCCGGACCGGGCCTCGAGGAGGACGAGGAGGGGCCTGCGCCCGCAAAAAACCCGCTGGAGGCCTACACCACCAACCTCAATGTCGAAGCCGCCGCAGGAAACATCGACCCGCTCATCGGGCGGGCCCTGGAGCTCGAACGCACCATTCAGGTGCTCTGCCGCCGCCGCAAGAACAACCCGCTCTACATGGGCGAGACCGGGGTGGGCAAGACGGCGATTGCCGAGGGCCTAGCGCTGCACATTCACGAGAAGAAGGTGCCCGCGCCGCTCGCCCACGCGACCATCTACTCGTTGGACATGGGCGCGCTGCTCGCCGGCACCAAGTTTCGCGGTCAGTTCGAGGAGCGGCTCAAGGGCGTCATCAAGGCGCTGCAGGAAAAAGAAGACGCCATTCTCTTCATCGACGAGATTCACACCATCGTCGGCGCCGGCGCCACCAGCGGCGGCTCGATGGACGCGTCGAACATCCTCAAACCGGCCCTCGCCTCGGGGAAGCTGCGCTGCATCGGCTCGACGACCTACCAGGAATTCAAGGGCTCCTTCGAGCGCGACCGGGCGCTGTCGCGGCGTTTCCAGAAAATCGACGTGGGCGAACCTTCGATCGAAGACACGGTGGCCATCCTCGAGGGTTTGAAGCCGCGCTACGAGGCGCACCATCAAGTCAAGTACGACGAGGAAGCGATTCGCGCCGCCGCCGAGCTCTCGGCCAAGCACATCAACGAGAAGTTCCTCCCCGACAAGGCGATCGACGTCATCGACGAGACCGGCGCCGCCGACCGCTTACGCCCGCCGGACCAGCGCACCGGGAAAGTCACCACCGCCGACGTGGAGCAGGTGGTGGCGAAGATGGCCCGCATTCCCGCGCGCTCGGTGGCGGCCTCGGAGAAGGTCCAGCTCGCCAACCTGGACAAGGAGCTCAAGGCTGTCCTCTTCGGCCAGGACGGAGCCATCGACGAGCTCAGCTCGGCCATCAAGCTCGCCCGCAGCGGCTTACGCTCGCCCGAAAAGCCCATCGGCTCCTTCCTCTTCACCGGCCCCACCGGGGTGGGCAAGACCGAGCTGGCCAAGCAGCTGGCACGGGTGATGGGCGTGGAGTTTTTGCGCTTCGACATGTCGGAGTACTCCGAGAAACACACGGTGAGCCGGCTCATCGGCGCGCCCCCGGGTTACGTGGGCTTCGACCAAGGCGGGCTGCTCACCGATGCGGTGCGGAAGAACCCCCACGCGGTGGTGGTGCTCGACGAAATCGAAAAGGCGCACCCCGACCTGTTCAACATCCTGCTTCAAGTGATGGACCACGCCACCCTCACCGACAACAACGGGCGCAAGGCCGACTTTCGCAACGTGGTGCTCATCCTCACCACCAATGCCGGGGCGCGCGAGATGAGCGCCAAGGCGATTGGCTTCGGCCACGGGGAGTCGATCGACGTGATGCGAGCCAAGGGCGCGCTGGAGCGCACCTTCTCACCCGAGTTTCGAAACCGCCTCGACGCCACCCTCTTTTTCCAGGGTCTGCCGCGGGAGGTCATCCTCAAGGTCGTCGACAAGGAAGTGGGGCTCTTGCAGAAGATGCTCGACGAGAAGGAGGTCAGGCTCTCCCTCACCGACGCGGCGCGCGAGTGGCTGGCGGACAAGGGGTACGACCCGCAATTCGGCGCGCGCCCGATGGGCCGGCTGGTGGAGAACGCGCTCAAAAAACCGCTCGCCGAGGCGATTCTCTTTGGGGACCTGAAGGCGGGGGGCACGGCCACCGCCGAGGTTTCCGACGGCGGCGAAAAGTTGACTCTACGAGTGCTCCCCTCGCTCTCTGGTAAAGGGTAGGGGCGACCACTCAGGGTCAGCTCTCTAGACCTCAAACAATCGGGGAGCCTCTTCGCGAAAGTACGCCTTGATTCGCTTCCAGAGAGCTGGCGTGAGGCCGGCGGGCGCGCGCGGATCGGTTTCGGCGTCTTCGAACCAGGTGAGGGCGCGTTGAACGTGGTAGAGGTCAGCCTCGCTTCGACCAAAACGGCGGCGATACGCACGCGCCGCCTCGGTGAGTGAGACTCCCGCGCGTGCGATTTCGTAGAGATCCCAAAAGTCTCGTTTGATTCCTCGCCGGGCAATCGCCGCGAGCTTCATGGCCGCGAGGTCGCGCAGGCCAGCGACCGGAACCCCTTTAGGTCCAGGCAGGGGCTTCTCGAGGAGCGGATAGGGGTATTTGACGAGGTCGACAGGAACGCCACCGACCTTGAGGGCGAGCAAGACGTCCGTCGCGTCGACCACCTCGACGCCACGACTCTGGCGAGTGCCCAAGCGTACCTTTCGAAGGGACGTGCGCTCCGTCTTCGAGAAGAAATCGAGGTCGAGGGAACGCCGGTGGCCCAAGTGCCAAGCGATCGCCGAAGCACCCGCCAGGTAGAACTGGTCGATGCCAGGTAACTTTTTTACTCGATCCAGGGCGCGGAGCTGCTCCGGCGCCAGGCGGCGGGCCGTGGCCACTTCTCTCCCTCCGCGTGCAATGCCGCGCGCCAAAACGCCACGGTTCGCTCGCTGATCTCCGGGCTGCCGACGTTCTTGAAGAACGCATGGATTCGGTCTCGCCCATAAAAACGTAACGCCCACCGCACGTCGGCGAGTCGGCCATATTCAACGATTGCGGCGATGACCATATCCGCGTCGCGGATCGGGTCGATGCGATCGAAATCGACGTTCCAAAAGAGCCACTTCAAGCGCTTGGGGAGGTGACCCGCTCTCATCCTCCCTACTCCGCCTCGATCGGCGGCGCCCCCACCGCGTGGTAGCCGCCGTCGACGTGCACCATCTCACCGGTGGTGGAGAGGAACCAGTCGGAGAGCAGCGCGCACGCCGTCCTCGCCACCGCCTGGTGACAACGCTCGTCCTGCGCTGCCCAACCCATCGGCGCCTGCTTGCCCCACAGCTTCTCCAGTTGCTTGAAGCCGGGAATGCCCTTGGCCGCGATGGTCGCCAACGGGCCGGCAGCGAGCGCGTTGACCCGAATCTTCTTGGGGCCCAAGTCGCGCGCCAGATAGCGCACCGTGGCTTCCAACCCGGCCTTGCACACCCCCATCCAGTCGTAGATGGGCCACGCCACCTGGTTGTCGAAGTCGAGGGTGAGAATGGAACCACCCTCGGACATCAGCGGCGCCACCGCCACCGCCAGCTCCTTGAGCGAGAAGGTGGAGACGCGAAACGCGGTCTGCACGCTCTCCCAGGGAGTGTTGAGGAAATTGCCTCCGAGCGCGTCCTCCGGGGCGTAGGCCACGGCGTGGAGCGCTCCATCGAGCTTGCCCCACTTTTTCTTCAAAGAAGCGGTGAGGGCGGCAAAATGCGCGGGGTTGGTGACATCGAGCTCGAGCACCTCGGGGGAGGGAGAGAGCCGCTTGGCGCTGCGCTCGGTGAGGGACATCGCCCGCCCGAAGCTGGTCAACACCAGCTCG
Source organism: Myxococcota bacterium (assembly GCA_049322255.1). Lineage (GTDB taxonomy): Bacteria > Myxococcota > Myxococcia > Myxococcales > Myxococcaceae > JBMORE01. The sequence continues at coordinate 16,886 of JBMORE010000094.1, forward strand.
GCGCCCTCCCGTTGGGCGGTCTCGGCGATGCCGAAGGCGATCGACTGCGGGGTGAGCACCCCGGTGATGAGAAGCTTCTT
>JBMORE010000095.1:0-16110 GCA_049322255.1 Myxococcota bacterium
CTCTGGTAGTGCAACAGGCTGAAGACATCGTGCCCGTCGAGCCGCTTTCTCCCGGAGAGAAAGTCGAGCTCGACCACGAAGCCCAGGCCGGCGATTTCGGCGCCCAGTGACTTGGCCAGCTCGATGGCGGCACGGGCGGTGCCTCCGGTGGCCAAAAGGTCGTCGACGATAATCACCCGCTGCCCACGCCGCACCGCGTCCTTGTGGATCTCCAGCGAGTCGCTGCCGTACTCGAGCTGGTAGCTCACCTTCGCCGTCTCGGCGGGCAGCTTTTTGGGCTTGCGCACGGGGACGAAGCCGGCGTTGAGGCGGTAGGCGAGCGCGGGGCCGAAGATGAACCCGCGCGCCTCGATGCCTAAGACGAGATCGACCTTCTTCTCGAGGTAGTGCTCGGCCAGCGCGTCGATCAGCGTGGCGAACCCCTTGGGGTCCTTGAGCAGGGTGGTGATGTCGTAGAAGAGAATCCCCTTCTTGGGGAAGTCGGGGACCTCGCGGATGAGCCTTTTGAGCGGCTCGCAGTCGATGGCGGTCTTGGGTTGCACGGGGCTGGGTCTATGCGAAAACGGGGCGTTTCCAAAGTGAGAGGTGACGAACGTGGGCAAGACCCTGGTGGGCATCATCGGCGGCTCGGGCATGGGGCAGGCGCTCGGCGGGTTGGGGACGGGAGAAAAGATCGAAGTCGACACGCCCTTCGGGCCGCCCTCGGCACCCATCGTGCGCACCGAGGTGTCGGGGGTGGAAGTGGCGCTCTTGGCGCGGCACGGCGAGGGCCACCGCTTCAACCCCTCCACCGTGCCCTACCGGGCGAACCTCTTCGCGCTCAAGAAGCTGGGGGTGACCCACGTGCTCGCCAGCGCGGCGGTGGGCTCCTTGCGCGAGGAGATCGTCCCCGGGCACTTGGTCATCACCGATCAGGTGATCGATAAAACTTTCCGCCGTGCGAGCACCTTCTTCGACGACTTCGCCGCCCACGTGGAATTCGCCTCGCCGTTCTGTCCCACGCTGCGCGCCCTTCTCATCGCCGCGGGCAGGGGTGGCAGTACGCCGGTGCATGAGAAGGGCACCTACGTGTGCATGGAGGGCCCGCAGTTCTCCACCCGCGCCGAGAGCGAGCTCCACCGCTCGTGGGGCGCGCACCTCATCGGAATGACGGTGATGCCGGAGGCCAAGCTCGCCCGCGAGGCCGAGCTTTGCTACGCGCTGGTGTCACTCCCCACCGACTACGACTGCTGGCGGCCGCACCCCGACGGGCTATCGCAGCAGAAGCTGCTCGAGGAGATCATCGGCAACCTCCAGAAAGCCACCGCGGCGGGCATCGAGCTCTTCCGGCGCGCGCTGCCGCAGATCGCCCATGCGGCGCAAAAGCCCTGCGCCTGTCAGAGCGCGCTGTCCTTGGGCATCTGGTCGGACCGGGAGAAGATTTCCCCCGAGGTGAAGAAGAAGCTCGGGGTGCTGGTCAACAAGTACCTTCCCTAATCCAGCCCGCGCTCCCAGAGGTCCTCTTCATCGAGCCCGATGAGGTGCCCCACCTCGTGCATCACGGTGATGCCGATCTGCTCGATCAGCTCGTCGCGAGAGCGGGCAAAGCGCTCGAGGTTTCGTTGGTAGAGCACGATCGCCGCGGGGAAATGGTCGTACGCCGAGGAGACGCTGCGCTCGCCCACCGGGGTACCCCGGAAGATGCCGAGGATGGAGGGGGAGAGAGGCGGCTTTTGCGACGTCAAGTCTTCGCGCGAGGGGAACGGTTCCACCGCGAGGGTGGTGTTCTCGAGGTATTTCTTCACGTGCTGGGGCAGGCGGGCCACCGCGTCCTCGAGGGCGCGGTCGAACTCCTCGTCGGACAGGCGCACCGGCGGCACGAACTCCTGCGGAGAAAGCTCCTGTGCACGCAAGAAGCGCTTCTTCGCCTCACGCGCCTCGCCGCTCCGTTCGGCCAGAAGGCCCAGGTAGTGGTGCGCCCACGCCTCTTCCGGAGCCTGGTCGGCCACCCGAAGCAGCGCCTCGCGGGAGGCGTCGAAGCAGCACAGCTCGAAGAGGGTGATGCCTCGCTCCAAGTGGGCCTCCACCGAGTCAGGCTGCAGCGCAAGGGCGGCGTCGAGGTGCTCGAGGGCCTTTTCGCACTCGCCCAGCTGGTTGTGCCCCACGCCCAAGAGGAGCAAGAGCTCGAGCTCCAGCTCACCGTCGCCTTCTTTGGCTGCCAGCTTGCGCCCCCTCTCGCACAGGGCCAGGCCCTCTTCGACCAGACAGAGGTCCTCTCCGGGGTGGGAGAGGAACAGGTCGGCCGCTCCCAAGAGGATGTCGGGATCGTCGGGAGCGGCCATCAGCGCGCGGCGGTAGGTGCGCTCGGCCGCCTGGAGATCGCCCGACTCGAGCTGGGCGGCGGCGAGGAAGTGCAGCGCCTCGGGGTGCTCGGGAGCCTTGTGCAACGCCTTGCGCGCCAGGGCGATGACGTCGGCAAGCCGGGCCTCTTCGAAGGCGGCGGCCGCCTTGTCGAGCAGACCCGCCACCTCCTCGCCGCTGCCTCGCAAAAGCCGCGCCATGGTGAGCCTCATAAGGAGCCGCTGCGGCGCCTGTCAACGCGAGCGCGCCTTTGTGTTACACCCAAAGCGCCGTGACGCGTGGGCCGGTCAAAATCCTCTTCGTCGACGACGATCTCGACCTGTGCACCTTGATCGCACGCTATTTGGGAAAGCACGGCTACACCGTGCTCACCGCCCCCGACGCGCTGCACGCCCAAGAGGTTCTCGAGCGGGAGGACGTTCGGCTGCTCATCACCGACTTGATGATGCCCCACCTCGACGGCATTCAGTTCGTCGAAAAGGTGCACCAGATGCCCAAGTACAAAGACTTACCCGTCATTCTCATCACCGCGTACCCCTCGGACGAAATCATCGACAAGGGCATGCGCAAGGGCGTCGCCTTGACCCTGCCCAAGCCGCTCGATTTGAACAAGCTGCTCGACCTGGTCGGTTTCGCTACCCACTGACATTTGCCTACAAGGTGGTTGACATTCGGCGGCGACCGCTTAGTTTGGCGCTCGCTGCGGCCGAGTGCTAACGGCCGAAAGTCTGAAAACACAAGTCAATACTGGAGGTTACCTGCAATGGCAGCCAAGGAGATCTACTTTCACCACAACGCCCGCGAGGCGATTTTGCGCGGGGTACGCATCTTGGCCGACGCGGTGGCCGTCACCTTGGGGCCCAAGGGCCGCAACGTGGTCATCGAGAAGTCGTTCGGCTCGCCCACCATCACCAAAGACGGCGTCACCGTCGCCAAGGAGATCGACCTCGACAACAAGTTCGAGAACATGGGCGCGCAGATGGTGAAGGAGGTCGCCAGTAAGACGTCGGACAAGGCCGGCGACGGTACCACCACTGCCACCGTGCTCGCCCGCGCCATCTACGAGGAGGGCCTCAAGCTGGTCGCCGCCGGCCACAGCCCGATGGACTTGAAGCGGGGCATCGACAAGGCGGTCGAGTCGGTGGTCGGCGAGCTCAAGAAGCTCTCCAAGCCCACCAAGGACAAGAAGGAGATCGCCCAGGTCGGCACCATCTCGGCCAACGGTGACGAGACGATTGGCAACATCATCGCCGAGGCGATGGAGAAGGTCGGTAAAGAAGGCGTCATCACCGTCGAGGAGGCCAAGGGGCTGGAGACCACCCTCGACGTGGTGGAGGGCATGCAGTTCGACCGCGGGTACATCTCGCCCTACTTCGTCACCCAACGCGAGCGCATGGAGGTCGCCTTCGACGACCCCTACTTCCTCATCACCGAGAAGAAAATCTCCTCGATGCAGGACCTCATCCCCGTGCTGGAGCAGGTGGCCCGCTCGGGCAAGCCCTTGCTGATCATCGCCGAGGACGTGGACGGTGAGGCGCTGGCCACTCTGGTGGTGAACAAGATCCGCGGGGTGCTGAACGTGTGCGCGGTGAAGGCGCCTGGGTTCGGCGATCGCCGCAAGGAGATGCTGCAGGACATCGCGACCCTCACCGGCGGCTCGGTGGTCAGCGAGGACCTGGGCACCAAGTTCGAGAACCTCACCCTCAAGGACCTGGGCCGCGCCAAGCGGGTCAACATCGACAAGGACAACACCACCATCATCGACGGCGCCGGCAAGAAGGCGGACATCGAGGGCCGCATCAAGCTCATTCGCCGGCAGATCGACGAGACCACCAGCGACTACGACCGCGAGAAGCTGCAGGAGCGGCTGGCCAAGCTGGTGGGCGGGGTGGCGGTGATCAACGTCGGCGCGGCCACCGAGACGGAGATGAAGGAGAAGAAGGCCCGCGTGGAGGACGCGCTCCATGCCACCCGCGCCGCGGTGGAGGAGGGCATCGTCCCCGGCGGCGGCGTCGCTTACCTGCGCTGCCTGCCCGCACTGGAGAAGCTCAAGCTCGACGGTGAGCAAAGCTTCGGGGTGGAAATCGTCAAGCGCGCGTTGCTCGAGCCGGTCAAGCGCATCAGCGCCAACGCCGGGGTCGAGGGCGCGGTGGTGGTGAACAAGATTCGCGAGGGCAAGGGGGCGTTCGGCTTCAACGCCCGCACCGAGACCTACGAGGACTTGGAGAAGGCCGGCGTGATGGACCCGACCAAGGTGGAGCGCTTCGCGCTGCAGAACGCGGCGTCGGTCGCCTCCTTGTTGCTCACCACCGAGGCGATGGTGGCCGAGAAGCCGAAGAAGAAGGCCAAGGCTGCGGGAGCTGGCGGCATGCCCGACTACTCCGGCGAGGACATGGAGTACTAACCCTCCTCTCTCCCCGTGGGAGAGGGTAAGGGTGAGGGACCCAATTCATTACGGCACCCTCCCCACGTACCCCAGCGGGCTCGAATCGGACGAGGTGAAGAACAACACCCCGTCGACGAAAAGCAGGTCCCCGGGGCCGACCCCCTGGGGACCTACCGGCTCGGATGTGCCCGGGCTGGAGCAGGTCTGCACCCGCTGGAAGAACCGGTCGCTGGTGCCCGTGCCGGCGGTCGAGTCCTTGAAGTAGATGAATTCTCCCACCACCACCGGGTGCGTCGGCTCGAGAAGCTCGCTCGCGTGTACCACCGGCGTGCCACCTGTACGGTCGGCCGAGCACACCCGCCCCGCGCCGCCGCCGCGCTCGGTCCACACGAAACGAGTGGGCGTCAGGTGGAGGCCTCGCCCGTCGGCCGACGGCTCGAAAAGAACGCGCGTGGCCGGTGCCGAGCCGTCGAGGAGGACCTCGTAGATTCCGTTGGCGCTTCCGCCGGCGAGGAGGAAGAAGACCTTGTTCCCCTCGATCACCGGGCTTCGCACCAGCGCACCCGCCTCTGCAGCGAAGAGCTCCACGGGGCTGGTGCCGTCCTTTTCCAGGCGCAAAAGGTACTGAAAGCCCGCCGCGACGACGAGCGCTTCCCCTGCCACCATGAGGGTGGTGCCGCCGAAGCGACTGTTGCTCAACACCGATGCGAGGAAGACCTTGGATCCGCCGCTCTTGGGCGCGCGCCACACCCCATCGGCGTCGAGCACGTAAACGTCGGTCGCATCCACCGCCAGCGCATCGGGAGCGGTGAGGCCGTCGGTGACTGGTTCGACGAGCCCGCCCAAAAGGAGCACGCGAACGACGCGCCCGCTGGGTTGGGTGGGAAGGCCGGCGAGGGTGAAGTAGAGGTGAACGCCGTCGGTGGCCAAGCGTCGCGGAGTGTCCAGGCCTGTGCCGACCACCGAGCCTGGACCCATCGGGCCGGTGGTGCACGGGGCGCTTGCTCCGGCACCGGCTTCGCCGCCGTCGGTGCGCCCGGAATCTGCGCTCCCCTCGAGCGCGGTCCCCCAAGGGCTGCAAGTACAGGCGAGGGTGAAGGCACAAAAAAAGCCGGGGAGGGCGCGGCTCACGGCGACAGCTTCAAGGCGCGCGACAGCTCGCGGCTGAGTGCTTTGACGTCGGTCAAGAGCTTGGGCAAGCACGCCGTCGCCCCGCCTCGCAGGGAGGCGAGCGCGCTGTCCATGGTGAGGTGCTCGGCCAGCACCACGAAGGGGCTGCCGCGCGCGGCGGCCTTGGCCAGCTCGATCGCCTTCGGCCCGTGGGCGGGGCCGAAATCCCAGCTCACCACCACCGCCGCCGGAGGCTCCCCGTAGGGGGTGGGGGTCGTGAGCAGGTGCGGCTCTAGGCCCAACAAGGTGAGCGCCTCGCTGATCTGCCGGGCGGACGCCGGGTTGTCCTCATAGACATCGATGCGCTTGGTGGTGGCGGTACGGGGCGAAGGCGCGGCAGCGCTGAGCGCGGCGCGCAGCGTCTCCCGCACCGTGCGGATGTCGTCGAACGGCTTGAGCAGGTAGTCGAGCACCCCCAGCTCGATCGCCTGCTGCGCGGTGACCAGGGAAGGGTAGCCGGTCATCAAGATGACCTTGGAGTCGGGGTTGAGCCTGCGCGCCTCCTGTGCCAGGTCGAGGCCCGACAACCCGGGGAGGTTCTTGTCGGTGACCATGAGGTCGAAGGCGCCCCCGCGCAGCGCCGAAAGCGCCTCCTCGGCGGTCTCCGCCTCGATGACCTCGCACTCGCGGCCCATCAAGTCTTTGAACACCATGCGAATGATGACTTCGTCGTCCACCACCAAGATGCGCTTCTTCTGCTCGGCGGCGGCGCCTTCGACGGCGGCGAAGAGCACGCGAAACACCGTCGCGGGCGGGGGGGTCTCGGAAAGCACGGTGGGCGGGGCGAGCGAAATGTGCGCGTGGTGCTCGGCGGCGATGCGCTTGCACACCGCCAACCCCAGGCCGTTGCCCTTGGGCCGCGAGCTGACGTACGGCTCGAAGATGCGTTCGCGAATCTCCGGGGGCACGCCCGGGCCCCAGTCGGCGACGTAGAGCACCGGCCGGGGCCCCTCGCGCTCGAGCACCACCTTGATGCGCCCCAGCCCGCGCATCGCGTCGCGCGCGTTGTTGAGCAGGTTGAGCACCAATTGCTCGAGCAGCCGCCCGTTGCCCACCAGCTCGGCGTCGGAGGCGACGTCTACTTCGAGCTGCACCCGGGCCGACTCGGCGGAGAGCTGGAACAGGCGCACCGCCTCTTGCACGTGGTGGCCCAGCTCGAGCCGCTCCTTCGCCGCCGGGCGATCGGCGGCCAGGCGGGTGAAGTCGGAGAGGATTTGCTCCATGCGTTCGATTTGACCGAGCAAGAGGTTCGCCGGAGATCCCTGCTTGCCTTCTTCCTGAATCATCTGGGCGTACGCCTTCACCCCCAAGAGCGGCTGGCGCAGCTCGTGGAAGACCTCGGCGGCCAGCTGGAGCGACGCGGCGTAGTCTTTGCGCAGCTCGCTGACCGTGGCGCGCGCGCTCGTCAGGTCGCCCTGTTCGAGGGTCTTGTGCAACCTTTCCAGGAGGGAGGGAAGCTCCATGGGCGTGGAGCATGACCGTACCCGACTGTCGGACGCAATGAGCTACCGGTGGTCTGTAGTTGACCTGCACGACTCCACCTACCTTAAAAGCACAGGTATGCCTCAGACCCCGCCCTTCCACGCGCTGCACCCGGGCCGCCCGCTCACCGACGCCGAGCTTGTGCGCGCCATTCGCCTCGACATGGAGGCCGAGTTGGACGCCATCAACCTCTACGAGGCGCACCTTCAGGCCACCTCGCACCCCGAGGCGCAGGCCATCCTCCGCCACGTGATGGACGAGGAGAAGGAGCACCAGGCGCTCTTCCACGAGCTTCTTCAACGGCTCGACCCCGCGCAGCGCGCGCACGGCGGCGAAGCGTCGCGCAAGTACCAGCTCATCGTTTCCGGCGCTTCGCACCAAGAGGTGGAGTCGGTGGGAAAGCCAGACGGTAGCGGCGAAGCGTCCGCTGGGCTCACCGTGGGAGCGCTCCGAGCGCGCTGACGCCCTCGCCGGCTTCGGCTATGGTGGCGCGCCATGAAAAACAAGCTTCTCGCCGTGGGTATTTTTGGGGCGTCGGCGGCCCTGCTGGCGTGCGGCACCGTCGGGGGTCCTCCTGATGCGGGCGCCGATCCTCTCTTCGTGTGCGAAGGCACCCCCGCCACGGTGACCGCGACGCAGCTGGTCACGGAGGTCATCACTCCCGCGTGCAAAACGGGTTGTCACGAGCCCAACGGAACGGTCGATCTCGACCTCTCCGACGCGGGTCTGCTCGTGGCCAATACGGTGAACAAGCCCTCGCCCTATGGCGGCGCCAACGGAACCTTGAAGATCGTCGAGCCGAACAACCCGGCCAACAGCACCTTTTGGCTGAAAATCCTCGGTGGGGCGAACGCAGGCCGTCGGGGGCCCAAGGGCGAGTCGGTGGGGGGCCCGATGCCCGGGGCAGGCCCGGCGCTCGACGACGCTCAGAAGCAGAAGGTGAAAGACTGGATCTGCACCGGGGCGCAGTAGGGGTCAGCCGGTCTTTTCCTGTGCTCGGTCCTCGGTGGCTTGCGCGTGACGCTGCGGAGGGGTGGGGTCGAGCCCTTTGGCCGCCATGTAGATGACGTTGCGCGTGCCCTTCTTGCCCCGGTACATCGCGCGGTCGGCGAAGTCGAGCAGCGTCTGCACGTCCTGCGCGTGCTCGGGAAAGCTCGCCACCCCGATGCAGGTGGTGATGGACAAGCCGAACCCTTCGCGCGCGAGAAAGTGGTGGGTCTCGATGGTGCGGCGAATGCGCTCGCCGACCTTGAGCGCCCCGCCCGAGTCGGTGGCCCGCAAGAGCACCACGTACTCGTCGCCTCCGTAGCGGCACACCACGTCGTTGTCCCGCACGCAGCCCTTGACGATCTTCGCCACCTCGACGAGGAGCCTACTGCCCACCAAGTGACCGTGGGTGTCGTTCACGCTCTTGAAGTAGTCGAGGTCGAGAAAGAGAAGCGAGAAGACCCGGGAGGGTGACTGACGCGCCACTTTGGCCTCGTCATCGAGCACCAGCTCGAGGTAGCGGGTGTTGTACAGGTGGGTGAGATCGTCGAGGTAGGCGAGGTCCTCCACCTCGGAGAAGCGGCCGAGGTTGCGTAAGGCGAGCCCCAGGTGCTTGGCGAGGTACTTCGCCGCCGCCACGCTGACTTCGGGCACCTCGGCGGTGAACAAGAGCACCACCGCGCCCAAGGTGGTGTCTCCCTCCGTAGCCAAAGCGACGAAGCCCGCCTCGAAGGGCGCGGGCAGCCCTGAAAGCTGCTCTTTCGTGCCGCTGGCCGCCTCGGCTGCCGGCAGAGACAACAGCTGGCGCACCTTCGGCTCCACCTGCTCGCCGATCGCCTTCTCTTCCTCTTCGGTCAGCCCCTGCGAGCCCTCGAGCCGAGGCTCCCCCGAAGCCTGCCGCACGTAGAGAAGCACCGCGTCGGCGTGCGCGGCCTGGCTGAAGGAGCCGCTGGCGGTGCTCACCAGCCGCTCGCGATCCAGCGTGGTGGCGATGCGCTGCCCGGTCTCGAGCAGCGCCACGTGGGTGCGAAGGTCTTCGTTCTCGCGCAAGAGCTTCTGGGTGGTGAGCGCGCGCGTCACCGCGTGGGCGAGCGCCTCGGGAGCGACCGGCTTGACCAGGTACTCGGAGGCGCCGCTCTTGATCGCGCGCACCGCGGGGTCGACCTTGTCCAGCGCGGTGATGACCACCACTTCCACTCCCGGATAAAGGTCTTTGGTGTGCTGCAAGACCTCCATCCCGTCACCCTGCGGCAAGATGAGGTCGGTCACCACCACGTCGAAGCGGGCGCCGGAAAGGGACGCTTTGGCCTCGTCGAAGTTGCCCACGGTGGTCACCTGGTGCCCGGCGCCCAACAAGAAGTCTCCGTAGAGCGCTCGCGCGACCTTCTCGTCGTCCACGAGGAGGATTCTCGCCATGGCGCGCGCACTTAGCAGGAACGTGCGCGCCCTGCTAGCGTCGAGGGCCTGCATGCCTTTCGAAAGCGGCCGGCGGCTGTGCTTGCTGTTCACCGCCGGGCGAGTGCGCTACGCCATCGAGGCCACGTCGGTGGTCGAGGTGGCTCCGCCCGACGCCGACGGAGACAGCATTCGCGGCTTCCTCGAGCTCGAGGACTTGAGCCAGCTGCTCGGCGGGCCGGCCGAGCAGCGTCCTGGCATGGCGGTGGTGCTCGATGTCAGCCCCACGCTCGCCTTGCGGGTCAGGACGGTGGAGGGAGTGCACGACTTGGCGCGCGCCCCGGTTTTTCGGCTGCCCCAGGGGCTGGCAGAGTCTTTGGCGCTGGTCGCGCGCGGCGGGGTGCTCCACGACGGTCGCCTGTTTCTCGAGCTGGTGGCCGAGGCGCTGCCTCACCGCGTGGTGCCCCTCGCGCCCATTCCCCCTCGCCCGGTCTATTTGTTGGAAGAGGTTCCCGACCGCGCGCTCGTCTTCGAGTCGCAGGGGCGCATCTGGGGTATTCCGCTGCCCTTGGTGTCCCAGGTGGTGGCCGCCTCCGACGCATTCTGCCCGCTGCCGCTTTCGGGCGGGCCGGTCGCCGGGCTGTTTCCCCACGTGGAGGGGCTGTGGCCCATCTACTCGGCTCCCGGGCTCCTCGGTGGTGAGGGTGCCCGCGAAGAGCTCTTCATCCTCGCCGAGCTCGCCGGTCAGCAGGCCGGGTTGACCGCCTCCCGTGTCTTGGGGGTGCACCAAGACTTCGAGCTTTCGGGTACACCCGGAGAGCTCATCGCCGCCCGGCTGGGGGTACCGGCGCTCTTTCTAGACCTGCAACGCATGTTTTCTTGATAGAGAGAAGCTTTCTTAGGGGTTTTGCCCGCGGGGCCGCTAAATGCCGAAGAGTGTTTTGGTCGCCGACGACTCGCTCACCATTCGCAAGGTGATCGGGATGATTTTCTCCACCGAGGATTTCCAGCTCACCACGGTGGACAACGGTCTCGATGCCATTGCCAAGACGCGTGAGCTACGGCCGGACTTGGTCATGGCCGACGTGATGATGCCGGGCAAGAGCGGCTACGAGGTGTGCGAGGCGCTCAAGAGCGACCCCAGCACCCAGTCGATTCCGGTGCTGCTGCTCGCCGGCACTTTCGAGGCGTTCGACGAAAACCGAGCGCGCGCCGCCGGAGCCGACGCCCACATCAACAAGCCCTTCGAGAGCCAGGCGCTCCTCGACAAGGTGAAGTCGATGGTGGGGGTGCCGCTCGGGCCCCCGGTACACACGGGCTTCACCACCGTGGGCGCCGCGGCGTCCGCTCCTTCGCCGGCGGCGCAGGTGGCGGCACAGCCGGCCGCGCCCAGGCCGGGAGTCCCCATGGGTACTCAGCCAGGCATTCCCCGCGCTCCGCAGCCGATGCCAGGCCAGCCGATGGCGCGCCCGGGGATGCCTGGGCCGGGAATGCCGGGTCAGCCGATGGGGCGGCCGGGAATGCCGGGGCCGATGACGCCGGGTCAACCGATGGCACGGCCGGGGATGCCGGGTCAGCCGATGGCGCGCCCGGGGATGCCTGGGCCGGGAATGCCGGGTCAGCCGATGGCGCGACCGGGAATGCCTGGGCCAGGAATGCCGGGGCCGATGATGTCGGGTCAGCCGATGGCACGGCCGGGAATGCCCGGGCCGATGATGCCGGGTCAGCCGATGGCGCGCCCGGGGATGCCTGGGCCGGGAATGCCGGGTCAGCCGATGGCGCGACCGGGAGTGCCTGGGCCAGGAATGCCGGGGCCGATGATGCCGGGTCAGCCGATGGCGCGCCCAGGAATGCCTGGCGCGGCGATGCCCGGCCCCCAAGGTTTTGGTCGTCCCCCGGGGGCGGGACCGATGCCGGGAGCTCCGGGGGGGCCGCCGCGGGGAAGGGACCCGTTCGGGTTGGGAGCACCAGCGACGCCGATGCCGCCGCAGCCGAGGGGGCCCGTCTCTCCGGTGGTCGTCGACGACTCGATGCCTGAGCGGCGGCATGCAGAAGAAATCTCCCTCGACGTGGGCGCGCAGTCCAAGGTACCCGCGCGCGCCGACGGCGGCGAAGCGCAACTTCGGGAGGCGCTCTCCAAGGCGTCGCGCGAGGTCATCGAGAAGATCGCCTGGGAGGTCGTCCCTCAACTCGCCGAAACCATCATCCGCGAGAACCTCGAGCGGCTGATGAAAGATCGCGACACCGAGCACTGATGTCGTCCGAGGAACTCCCCAAGGCCTACGACCCCACCGAGGTGGAGAGTCGCTGGTATCCGATCTGGATGGAGCGGGGGTACTTCCGCGCCGACGCCGAGTCGAAGAAGCCGCCGTTTTGCATCGTGCTGCCGCCCCCCAACGTCACCGGGTCTTTGCACTTGGGGCACGCGCTCACCGCGACCATTCAGGACATCCTCACCCGCTGGAAGCGGATGAGCGGGTACAACGCCTTGTGGCTGCCGGGCACCGACCATGCGGGCATCGCCACCCAGATGGTGGTCGAGCGCGAGCTCAAGAAAACCGAAGGCAAGAGCCGCCACGACCTGGGCCGCGCGGCGTTTCTTCAACGCGTGTGGAAGTGGAAGGAGAAGTACGGCGCGCGCATCGGTGAGCAGCACAAAGTGCTGGGCGCCTCGCTCGACTGGAGCCGCGAGCGCTTCACCATGGACGAGGGGCTGTCGGCGGCGGTGCGCGAGGTATTCGTACGCCTGCACGAGGAGGGGCTCATCTACCGGGCCCAGAAGCTCATCAACTGGTGCCCCTCGTGCATGACCGCGCTCTCCGATCTCGAGGTGGAGCACGAGGAGAAGGAAGGCTCGCTGTGGCACCTCGCCTACCCGGTGAAGGGGAGCGACCGGACGCTGGTGGTGGCCACCACCCGCCCGGAGACGATGCTCGGCGACACCGCCGTGGCGATTCACCCGGAAGACCCTCGGTACGCCGATCTTGCGGGCCAGACGGTGGTGCTGCCGCTTTTGGGCCGAGAGATTCCCATCATCGCCGATGCCCAGTTGGTGCAGAGGGAGTTCGGCACCGGAGTGGTGAAGGTCACTCCGGCGCACGACTTCAACGACTACCAGACCGGGCTGCGGCACCGCTTGCCGATGATCTCGGTTCTCGACGAGTCCGCGCGCACCAACGAAGCGGCCGGGCCGTACGCCGGGCTCGACCGTTACCGGGCGCGGGAGCGTGTGCTCGAAGACCTCGCCGCTCAAGGCCGATTGATCAAGGTCGAGCCGCACGAGCTCTCGGTGGGCACCTGCCAGCGCTGCGCCACGGTGGTCGAGCCGCGGCTGTCGCCGCAGTGGTTCGTGAAGATCGAGCCTTTGGCCAAGCCGGCGATCGCCGCCGTCGAGCAAGGGAAGACCACCTTCATCCCTCCGACGTGGACGCAGACCTACTTCGCGTGGATGAAGAACATTCACGACTGGTGCATCAGCCGCCAACTGTGGTGGGGACACCAGATTCCCGCGTACTACTGCCGCTCGTGCAGCCCGCGGCTTGCCAGCGGGGCGATTGATTTGGCCCATGCGACCCCGGTGGTGTCACGCACCACGCCGGGAAAGTGCGGCAAGTGCGGCGCCTCCGAGTGGGAGCAAGACCCCGACGTGCTCGACACCTGGTTCTCCTCGGGGCTGTGGCCGTTCTCCACCTTGGGCTGGCCGCAAAAGACGCCCGAGCTCTCCACCTTCTATCCCACGTCGGTGATGGAGACCGGCCACGACATCATCTTCTTCTGGGTCGCCCGGATGATGATGATGGGCCTGCACTTCATGAAGGACGTGCCCTTTCGCACCGTGTACCTGCACGCGATGGTGCGCGACGAGAAGGGCGAGAAGATGTCCAAGGTGAAGGGGAACGTCATCGACCCCCTCGACGTCATTCGCGGCGCCGAGGCCAAGGACCTGTCGCCCAACATCAGGAACAAGTTCCCCCAAGGCATGCCGGCACACGGCGCCGATGCCCTGCGCTTCACCTTGGCTGCGCTCACCATGCAGGGGCGCGACATCAAGCTCTCGCTCGACCGGGTCACCGGTTACAAGGCCTTCGCCAACAAACTGTGGAACGCGGCGCGCTTCGCTCTGATGAACATGGGCGAGTTTCGCTACGACGGTGCCTTCATCAAGGACGGGCGGGTGTTGTCGCTCGCCGACCGGTGGATTCTCTCCCGCCTCCACCGCGCCATCGCCGCCACCCAGGAGGCGCTCGGCGCCTTCCAATTCGCCGAAGGCGCCGGCACCCTCTATCAGTTCCTCTGGCACGAGCTCTGTGACTGGTACATCGAGCTCTCCAAGGGCGCCCTCTACGGCGACGACCAGGCGGCGAAGGACGCCACCCGGGCGGTGCTGGTGTTCTGCCTCGATCGCGTCTTGCGACTGCTCCACCCGTTCATGCCCTTCATCACCGAGGAGATTTGGCAGAAGCTGCCGATGGTGCGCCCCGCCGAGTCGATCATGATCGCCAGCTACCCCGAGCCCGACCGTCGCCTCGACGACCCCGAGGCCGAGCGCGAGATGCGGCCGGTGATCTCCGCCATCGAGGGGGTGCGCAACATCCGCGGTGAGTCGAACCTGCCGCCCTCGGCCCGCGTGGAGGCGCACGTTCAAACCCCCAGCCCACAAACGCGGGAGACGCTGGAAAAGTGGAAGACCTACCTCATGCCGCTGGCAGGGCTGTCGGCGGTGCACGTGACGGCTCCCGGGCGAAAGCCCACCATGGCCGCTGCCTACGTCGACGGGCAGATGGAAATCTTCGTGCCCCTGGCCGGCCTCATCGATCTCGACGAAGAGCGCAACCGCTTGAAGAAAGAGATTGACCGCGCCGACGAAGAGCTCGCGGGGCTGAAGAAGAAGCTGGCGAACCCTCAATTCGTCGCCCGCGCTCCCGCCGAAGTCGTGGAGAAGGACCGCGCCCGGGTCTTGGAGCTCGAGGCGCGCAGGAGCAAGCTTTCGCAGAATTTGGAGCGCATCGCCCCGGAGAAGACCATGCCCAATGAGAAGAGCTCCCCGCCCAACGGCAACACCGAGTCGGAAGTCGCCAGTATCGTCACCAACCCCGAGACCGCGTCGGTGAAGATTTCTCCGCCCGCCGAGGGAAGTGTCGATCTGTCGCATGACCTCAAGGGCGACCTCGAAGGGGTGAAGGTGCCGGAGCACGTCGACCCGCAAGTGGCCGAGGCGCTCAAGAAGCTGCGGGAGGGGACCAAAGAGGGGTTGTCCTCCTCCGATCACTACGACCTCGGTGTGGCGTACATGGGAATGGGCCTGGTCGACGATGCGGTGCGCGAGTTCAACGAGGCCAAGAAGGGCGCCAAGAAACCCGCGAAGAAGAAGCCGGTGAAGAAGGCCGCGGTGAAGGCAGCCAAGAAGGTCGTGCGGAAAGCGAAGAAGGCCGCCAAGAAGGTGAAGAAGCCGGCGAAGAAGGCGGTCAGGAAGAAGGGCCGCCGCTAGAAATCTCCCTCTCCCCCGGGAGAGGGTTGGGGTGAGGGGCGCCAACGTGCACAACGATTATCTCGATCGCCTGATCGACCTCGCCCTCGACGAAGATCTCGGCGTCGCCGGAGACGTCACTACCGAGGCGCTCGTTCCTCCTCAGTCGCAGGGCCGCGCCGAGCTGTGGGCCAAGGAGCCGATGGTCCTCTCGGGCCTCGAGGCCTTCGAGCGGGTTTTCCACCGAGTCGAGCCCACGGTGGAGGTGCGATTGGAGCGCCACGACGGCGACAAGGCAGGGCCCAAGACCCGGGTGGCGACGGTGAAGGGGCGGCTGCGCGCCCTGCTCATCGCCGAGCGAACCGCCCTCAACCTCGTGCAGCGCGCGTGCGGCATTGCCACGCTGACACGCCAGGCCGTGGAGGTCGTGAGGGGCACCTCGCTCAAAATCCTCGATACACGCAAGACGGCGCCCGGCCTGCGCGGGCTGGCGAAGGCGGCGGTTCGTCACGGCGGAGGGGTAAACCACCGCTTCGGCCTCTTCGATGGCGTGCTCATCAAGGACAACCATCTCGCCGCCGTCGGCGGGTCGGTACGCGAGGCGCTGCGGCGGGCCAAGGCGAACGCTCCACGGTTGGTGAAAGTGGAGATCGAGGTCACCACCCTCGAGCAGCTGCGCGAGGCGGTGGTCGAGGGCGCCGACGTGGTGATGCTCGACAACATGAGCGACGAGGCGTTGCGCGACGCCGTGAAGCTGGCGGCGGGCCGGGTTCAGCTCGAGGTGTCAGGCGGAGTCACCCTCGAGCGGCTACCTCAGCTCGCCAAGCTGGGGGTGGACTACGTCTCGATGGGAGCGCTCACCCACTCGGCGCGGGCGATGGAC
>JBMORE010000096.1:0-16067 GCA_049322255.1 Myxococcota bacterium
TAGGCCATCAGCTGCGACACGTTGTAGTTGGCCACCTGGTACGCCGAAGGGTCGACGGCGGGCTGCGGCGTCTGCTGCCGCGCGGTGAAGAGGCCCTTGGCCATCTCGAGCAAGTCGGAGCTGTTCATCGCAGTCTTCACCCAGCTCCCCAGAGACGACAGCCCGGTCTTGCTGAGCAGACTGGTGACGGGCCCCATGAACTTGCTGGCAAAGCCGGTGAACATCGACCCGACGCTGCCGAAGCTCAAGCCCGCACCTGCGAGCAGCGGCGCGGCGGCTCCCAGGGTGAGGGCGGTCAGCCCGCCAGCGATGAGAAGCTTGCCCAGGGGAGACTTGACGAACTTCGACAGCCCCTTGCCAATTGACTTGATGCCCTTGCTGACACCCTTGACGATTTTCTTGAGGAAACCCATGGCGTGCTCCTTTTCGAGCCAAAAATCGGCGTTCTTGAGTGGATTCTCGCCCTTTGCGAAAAAGAGTTGCGCCTACACCTTCCCGCCACCACCTCGCCGCGATTTGACGTCGTCTTTCAGGTCGTCGCGCACCTCGTCCGGAGAGGCCTTGGCGGGAGGCGCCTCGGGAAGGGCCACTTTCGGCTTGGCCGCCTTTTGGTACCCACTCCCCTGGGTCACCGCGCTGATTTCCAGGCCTTCCTGGATGTAGTCGTTCATCTCCTTCATGTCCGGGGGCGGAGGCGCTCCCATGGCCTTGAGGTTCTCGTCGGAGATGAGAAGGAGCTCAGGCTCGGCGCCGGGGTTCATCGCAAACTCGAGCACCTGCTCGACGTACTCCTCCAACGGTACTTCCAGCGTCTCGGCGATTCGTGCCGTGTTTGGATCAGCCAAAATGGCCGCGCGAATCGCCTGTGGGTCTTTGGGAGCCATAGGGCCCTGGATTGTAAACGAGCCGGGCGGGTTTTCACCCTTCAGAACTTGGACCAGCGCTGCGTCACCCCACCCGGGCCGGTGAGGTGCACCTGAAGCTCCCCCTCCTTGCGCCTCTCCAGCCGTCGAAGAATCGGGCTCTTGGACAAGAGGTATCGAGCCAGTCCTCGCCCGACGGCTTCGGCTTCGGAAGAGAATACCTTCGGATCGAAGCGCAGCTCGACGGTGATGTGGGCGATGACGCGGCGCGCCTCGTTCAGGCGGGCCTCGAACTTCACCGCGCCGGCTTCCGGAGAGCGAATGAGGCCCAGCGTCTCCATCGGGTGTGGGTGGCGCGCCACCTCCGGGCGCCCCTCGAGAAAATCCACCACGTCCTGCGAGGCCACCAACACCCTGCCGTCGAGCACCAGCGACTCAGACAGCCGGCCGCGAAAGCGGATGCCGATGTCTTGGCCTTCCGCGCAGCGTGGGCCCAGCTCGACCAAATCTCCGGTCCAATAGCGCACCAGCGGCATGGCCTGCGCGAAGGGAAACAGCCCGGTCAGCACCAGCACCCCGGTGCCGCGCTCGAGGGCTTGGCGGGTGTGGGCGTCGACCACTTCGAAATACAACGGCGGGGGAAGCCAATGGTTGTACCCGCACCTTTGGCACTCCAGCGCCGGCGACTCGAACTCCGAGAGGCTGTAGTTGTCCAGCACCGCGGCGTCGAACACCTCGGCGACGAGCCTGCGCCAGTGCGGCGAGAGGCGAAAGCCGGTGGTGCCGATGGTGCGCACCTTCCAGCGGGAGGGGTCCACTCCTCGCTCCAAAAGATGGGCGGTGAAGGGCATCAGCGCGCCCGCCCCTATCACCAGCGAGGTCACCCAGCGGCCGTCGGCCTGCGGCCGCGAGAGCATCTCCTCCAGTAGCCGCAAGGCATTGGCGGTGTACGTCCACGGCATTCGGAGCCGGTCTGCGAACGGCGGCCCCAGGGGAATACCGTGGTGCATCGCACGCACTTCGAGCACCCAGCCGGGATGGCGGCGAGCGCGCGGCGGCCGCTCGTGCATCGCGAGGAAATCATCCAGCGCCTTCTTCTCGACCTCGGTGCGCAGCACGCGCAAGGGGCGCTGGTCGCCGTGCATCGTCCCCGAGGAGACGGCGCCCACGTAGGCGAAGCGCTCGCCGGCGAGCAGCTCTTCTTGGTGTGCGATGGCCTCGTCCTTGGTGAGGAAGGGCAACCGCGTCAGCCGAAGCTGCTTGGGGCGCGCGCCCCAACGCTTGCGGTAATACGGCACCCGAGTCGCCGCGTGCTCGAGCGTGGGCCCAAGGAGCAGCTGGCGCAGCTTCGCCGGCGAAGGGTTACTCGCCACCACCCGAGGAGGGGAACCCAGTCGGGCGGGTGGAGAAGCCGTCACCAGACTCCGCGCCGCCACCCGTTCGGACGTAAGCATTCGTCTCGGAGCCCGCCGCGCGACGAACGTTTTCTCTTCCGCCGCTGCGCTTGGGCTGAGACCGCCTGGGCCGTGAGGAGGCTTTGGCGGTCCGCGTACCCGTGATTTTCGGCATCGTCGAGCCCCTTCCCAAAGAAGGAAGACAGTATGGCGGCGCGGCGCCGACCTGGTCAAACGACCCGCTACGCGGTGCGGGAGTTGGTCATGTAGCTGCGGATGAGCTGATCCAGCTCTTGTTGCTCGCGGCGTACCGTGGTGAGCTCTGGCTTGGTGAGCCGGCCGTCAGAGGCGGCCTGGGCATTGTCATAGCCGTTCGCCGCCATCCGCTCGATGAGTACCCGGGCCTCGGCGTCGGTCAGGGAGCCGTCCTTGACCCCTTGGCCGATGAGCTTGGCCTGGTCTTCGATCTTCTGCTGAACGTCCTTGGGCAGCGGTGCGAAGTCATTGCCCAACGAGGGGCCCTTGGCCTTGTTGTGCCTGGCCTGGAAGATGTCGCGGCTCGCTTCCGCCTGCATCTTCTTGAGCTCCTTGTACTCCTTGGCGGTCAGCTTGCCGTCGGAGAGCGCCTCGCCCTTGGCCAAGGCAATTTTGGCCTGTTGTCCGGCCAGCTTGGTGTACTCGGCCTTGGTCAACGAACCGTCCTTGACGCCCTGCTTCATCCGCTCAATCTGATTTTTCTGCGAATGGTCGACGTTCTTCTTCAACTTGGCCTGAAAAGATTTCTTGTTTGAGATGTGCATTTCTTTCTCCCTGAAGTTTAAGCGTTCGAGCGAATCGGGTCGGCGCAGACGTGGCGCATCTCGTGCCACATCTGCCGAAGCTGAGGCACCGGGATGCCGGTCTCTCCTTCCGCCTGCGCCTGCCGGGCGTACTTCTCGTACACCTGCAAGACCTGCTTCGCCTCGGGGGTGAGACGGAATTCGTTCTTCTTGGCCCAACGCATGAACTCGAAGAACTCCGCCCCCGCCGCCTGGTTGTCGCGGTCAACGGTTCCGTTGAAGATGGCGTTGGCCAGCATCTCACCGGAGATGGGCCCCCGAGGCTGCTTCGCGTTGAGGTCGCGAATCGCCCGCCTCGCGCCGGCGTCATGGGGGACGAATGCATCTTGATGGTACTGGGCAACCTGCGGAGGCTTTTGCGCCGGCGTCTTCTTCGCCTTCTTCTGCTTGAGCGCATCAGCTCCGTGCGCCACCGCGGCGGGAATCGGCCCCAGCACTCCCGACTTGGCCGCCTTCTTCCCCAGCTTCTGGACGGTCTTGTTGGCGGCGACCATCCCCGCAGGTCCAAAGGCTCCTACCTTCGCAGCCTTCCCGACGACGTTGCGAACCGATTTGATGAAGCCCATGGCTTGCTCCCTTTGGCGAAAACTCGGGCGGATTCATTTCCGCTCACCCGGCTGGATTGCAACGGACGAGCCTGGCGCCCACGATTCCAACTCTCTGAGATTTCAAGCCGCCGCACCGCGAGGCGTAGGCAGAAGCCAACAGCTCCCCGAGGGCCGCGTAGGCAACTACCTTCATCTGATCAGCTATATTCGGACGCGGCCACCCACCTATGAGCACCTCCGACGACTCCGAAGCGTCGACGAACATCCTCGTTGCCGTCGGAAAACAGGCGACGCGGGTGCGCCGCGCCACCCTCGAGGTGACGGCAGGCCCCGATGTAGGGAAAAAGGTTCAAACCCTCGCCGAGCGGCTGACGGTGGGCACCTTGCCGGCCAACGACCTGGTCCTCACCGACCGGGCGGTGTCCCGCTTTCACGCCGAGCTGATTCGTCAGGGCGACGAGGTGCGCGTGCGCGACTTGGGCAGCACCAACGGAACCTTCGTCGCCAACGTGCGCGTCCTCGATGCGCTCTTGGGGCGCTCAGCCACCTTACGGGTCGGCGAAACCACCTTGCGCCTCGGCCTGGGCGAGAGCAGCGAAGTCGTTCCCCTGCACCCCGAGCCCCGGTTCGGCAAGCTGGTGGGACAAAGCGTGGTGATGCGGGCGCTGTTTGCCCAACTGGCGCGACTGGCGCCCCTGGACGTCACCGTGCTGCTGGAAGGCGAGACCGGCACCGGCAAAGAGCTGGTCGCCGACGCGCTCCACCGCCACAGCCACCGGCGCGAGCGGCCCTTCATCGTGGTCGACTGTGGGTCCATTCCCTCCGAGCTCGTGGAGAGCGAGCTGTTCGGCCATGAGCGCGGTTCGTTCACCGGAGCCTCGGGCGACCGCCGGGGAGCCTTCGAGAGCGCCGACGGCGGCACCCTCTTTCTCGACGAGATTGGCGAGCTGCCCTTGGCGGTTCAGCCCAAGCTCTTGCGCGCCCTCGAAGCCCGGAAGGTCAAGCGCGTGGGGTCCGACTCCTTTCGCAGCGTCAACGTGCGGGTCATCGCCGCCACCCACCGCGACTTACGGGCGGCGGTCAACCACGGCCACTTCCGCGAAGACCTCTACTACCGCTTGGCGGTGGCGCCGGTGCGCCTGCCGCCCTTGCGCGAGCGGTTGGAGGACCTGCCGCTGCTGTTGCGCCAGATGTGGAAGGAGACACTCGAGCAGCTCGGCCTTCCTCCACGGGAGCTTCCTCTCACCCGCGAGGCGCTCGCCGAGCTGTCCTCGCTCCCCTGGGAGGGCAACGTGCGCGAGCTACGCAACTTCGTCGAGCGCAGCGCCGCCCTCTCTGGCCAGCTCGACCCAGCGGCGCTCGGCGTCCGGGCCTCCGCAACCTCCTCGCAGCTCGACGTCCGGGTGGACCTTCCCTACAAAGAAGCCAGGGCGCTCTGGGTGGAGCACTTCGAGCGCGTCTACCTCTCCCACTACTTGGAGAAGACCTCGGGGAACGTGGCCCAGGCCGCGCGGGAGGCGGGAATGGACCGCGCCTACCTCATCAAGCTCTTGCGCAAACGAGACGACTCGGGCGGCGAATCCTAAGTCGAACGTCCTCGCTCAACTCTCCCTCTGGGCCAAAATCACTCCTTCACCCATCACCACTCGTGCGAAGCGGCTTCCGGCGGTGGCCAGCCGCTCCAGCTCGGATTGGGTGTAGGCAAAGATGTCGCAAGCCAAACCGACGCCCGAGAAGTAGCGCATCAGGGGGGAGGTCCGTTCCAGCGGAGGAAGCGCGGAGTCCGTCAACAGGATGAGAAGATCTGCATCGCTTCCCGGGTGCGCCTCGCCGCGGGCCAAGGAACCGAAAAGCCGAACCTCCTGGACGTCTGCGCGCGCGCGCAAGAGCCGTTGCGCGCATTGTCGGAGCTTGGCCATCGCCTCCGCCCGCTCCAGCCGAAAAACGCGAACAGACTCACCGCGATACGATTGCCTGACAGACGACAAGGATGGACTCCGCATCGGAAATGGCGCGCTCAGCTTCGACACGTGTGTAGTAGTCAGCCGGAGCCCCGGACGGCAAGCTGTCCGGGTAACGACTGGGGACGTAGTGCTTGTCCAACGACCGAGCGCGATCCAAGAGATCGGCTGTCACCGTGGGCTCCGGTCCCAGCGCCTCCAGGAGCTCGGTCACCGAGTGCCCCCAGGCTTCTTCACCCATGCGCTGATGGGCTGCCTTCGCCGCTTTCTCCGCTGCCTGCTGGGCGGCAAAACAGGCCCAGTTGAAGTCTCCCGCCTCGAGGGAGTGCCTGGCGTGCGCCAAGTCGGCTTCTGCCTGCCGAAACCAATCCGCCGCACGAATCGCCATGGGACTCGACCCTAACGCGACGCCCCCACAACGCCAACTGCTCAGGCAGCTTGCGAAGCGTGCCCAAATAAGCAGCTGCGCGAAGCGCGATGACTACCCCGGCGCGCGCGACTTCAGCGAGCGGGTGTCGAGCTGGTACTTCTTCACCAGCCGCTCGATGGACTTTCGGTGCAAGCCGCTCTCCCGGGCCGCGCGGGAGATGTTCCCCTCGCAGCGCTTGAGCACCTGGCCGATGTACTCGCGCTCGAAGCTCTCCAAGAGCTGCTCCTTGGCGTCCTTGAAGGAGAGGTGCTCGTTGAAGGGTAGGGGCGCTTCTTTCTGCTGGCCCTGGATGCGCGCCGGCAGGTGGAGGACGTCGATTTCCTCCCCGTCGCTGAAGGTGAGCACGTGGGAGAGCACGTTCATCAGCTCGCGGATGTTTCCCGGCCAGGGGTACGCCATGAGCATCGACAGCGCCGCGGCGGAGAAGTGCTTGCGCCCGTGCTTGGCCACCACCTCCGGGTCGGCGAGCGCCCGGCGCACGATGTGGGGAAGGTCGTCTCGACGTTGGCGAAGCGGCGGCAGCTGAATGTTGATAACCGAGAGGCGGAAGTAGAGGTCCTCCCGGAAGTTGCCCGCCTGAATCTCCTTCACCAGGTCGCGGTTGGTGGCGGCGATGACCCGCACGTCGACCTCGATGACGTCGTTGCCTCCCACCCGCCGCACCTCGCGGTTCTCCAGCGCCCGCAAGAGCTTGGGCTGCAAATCGAGCCTAAGCTCCCCCAGCTCATCGAGAAAGATGGTGCCCCCGTCGGCGCGCTCGAAGGCCCCCGGGCGAGCCGCCACCGCTCCGGTGAAGGCGCCCTTCTCGTGGCCGAACAGCTCGCTCTCGATGAGGTTGGGAGGAATGGCGCCGCAGTCGAGCACCACCAAGGGGCCCTTCTTGCGCCCCGACAGCTCGTGAATGGCGCGGGCCACCAATTCTTTGCCGGTGCCCGTCTCCCCCTGCACGATGACCGAGACGTCCATCGGGGCAATCTTGCGGATGAGGCCGAAAATCTGCCGCATCTTCACCGACTGCCCCACCATGCCCCCCAGCACGCCATCGCGGTCGGGCTCGACGGTCAGCTCCTCGTCGATGGGGGCGAAGGTGAGCGTCGAGCTGCCCGCGCGAATTTGCGAGCCCGAGGTGAGGTAGGCACGCTCGATGCGCCGCCCGTCGAGGAAGGTGCCGTTGGTGGAGTTCAAGTCCACCAAGAGGTAGCCGCGCTCGGTGTACTGAATCTCGAAGTGGTGGCGGCTGGCGGTGCGGTCCTCGGCGAGCACCAGGTCGTTGGAGGAGTGGGCGCCGATGCGAATGCGCTCCTTGTCGGAGACGATTTCTTTGGAGGTGTCGGGACCGACGGTGACGGTGAGGCGGCACTTGCGCAGCTTTAAGGTGGTGCGGTTCTCCACCACCAGGGTGTGGGTGGCGGTGATGTGGCTCTCTTCGAGCGACTCCAGATACGCCTCCTCACCGGGGCTGGTGAGGATTTCGTCCTGGACGGGATTCTTGGTCGACATGCCCGCGAGGGAGGAAACCAGGTTCGGTGGGCAAAGGTCGAGTCGATTCGTTAGGGTGCGCCTCGCCGCCGCCGATGCCTCGCAAAAAACCCACCTCTCCCAAGCGTCCGCCGCGCCCCACCCGCGTGGCCGTGCTGTCGCGCAAGCGCTCGCTCTACTCCACCCGCCGGCTGGTGGAAGCGGTGCGCGCGCGCGGCCACCGCCCACTGGTGCTGGACACCTTGCGCTGCAACATGATTCTCGCCGCCGGCTCGCCGCGCATGCTCTACCGCGGCGTCGAGGTGCGCGGGCTGGGGGTGGTGATTCCCCGCATCGGCGCCTCCATCACCGGCTACGGGCTGGCGGTGGTGAACCACCTGGACATGATGGGAGTGCCGGTGGTGAACAGCGCGGTGGCCATCGCCCGAAGCCGGGACAAGCTGCGCTGCCTGCAGCTGCTCGCCCGCCACGGCATCGACATTCCCCGCACGGTGATGGCGCACGACCGAAGCCACGTGGGCAGGCTGCTCGAGGAGGTGGGCGGGCTGCCCGCCATCATCAAGCTCTTGCGGGGCACCCAGGGGGTGGGGGTGATGATTGCCTCCACCGTGCAAGAGGTGCAGACCATCGTCGACACCTTTTGGGACTTGGGTCAGGAAATCGTCCTCCAGGAATTCATTCAGGAGTCCAAGGGCGCCGACGTGCGCGCGCTGGTGGTGGGGAATCGGGTGGTGGGGGCGATGCGGCGCAAGGCGAAGAAGGGGGAGTTTCGCTCCAACATCCACCGCGGCGGAGAGGGAAAGCCCATCGCCCTGCCGCCGGCATTCGAGGAGGTGGCGGTGCGGGCGGCGCAGATTGTCGGGCTGGAGATCGCCGGCGTCGACATGCTCGAGAGCGCGCAAGGGCCCAAGGTGATGGAAATCAACTCCAGCCCCGGCTTCGAAGGCCTGGAGAAGGCCACCGGCAAGGACATCGCCGGGGCGATGGTGGAGCACGCGCTCGTTTTTTCGAAGCACCCCTCTCCTTCTGGCAGAGGGCAAGGGTGAGGGGTCATGCCCTCGTTCGACCCCCTGCTCAAAGCCAGGACAGGCTTCTTTTTTTGCCCCGCGGAGGGATTGTCGTTGCCCGTGCCGCTCTCTTACAGTCGCGGTCACCCCATGAAATCCTCGAAGCCGATCGAGGTCGTGCTCTACCAGGACGTGTTGTGCGCCTGGTGCTTGGTGGCCGAGACGCGCCTTGCCCCGCTGCGCGAGGAATTTCGCGAGCTGGTGCGGTGGAGGGTGCGGCCCTACCCTTTGCGCGTGCGCGAGACGCCGCCGACGAAGCGTGAGCTGGAGGCGCGGGCCAAAGAGATTCACAAAGCGCGCAAAGAACCCGAGGGCGCTCGACTCTCCAGCGTGCTGTGGACCTCGGGCGATGCGCCGCGCTCGTCCTTACCGGCGCTGGCGGCGCTCGAGGCGGCCAAGCTGCAGGGAGTGACGGCCCACGCCCAGCTTTCACGGGCGCTGCGTTGCGCGGCCCTCGAACAGGGAGTGAACGTGGCCCGCAGCGACGTGCTCTTCGAGCTCGCCACCCACGTGGGGCTGGACATGACTCGCTTCTCGGCCGCCTTCCAATCGGCGGAGACGCGCCGGCTCATCCTCGAGGAGCACCGCTACGCCAGCGAACGCGGGGTGAAGGGGGTGCCCACGCTGGTCATCGGCGCGCGGTGGATGATTTCCGGCCTCCGTTCGGTGGGCGAATACCGCGAGCTCATCCTCTCCTGCCTGGGCAAGACCGGAGTCACCGGCGAAGGCAGCCGGGAGCGCACGTTGCACTGAAGTTTGAATACAATCGGCCCGCCTTCGTTTGATCGGCTCGACTTGGCCGTTTTCGGCCCAGAAAGGACCGTTGCCATGCGCCGCCTCTTGATGCTCGCCGCCCCCGCGCTGTTGCTTCTGGGAAGCGCCTGCACCGTCCACACCACTGGCTACCGCTACCGGACGGTCGACGTGTACGCCTACAGCTACTACGACGCCCACCCGGTGCCGGTGGGTAACGGCGGCGGCTGGTGCTTCATCGAAGGCAACCACAGCC
Organism: Myxococcota bacterium; assembly: GCA_049322255.1. Classification (GTDB taxonomy): domain Bacteria; phylum Myxococcota; class Myxococcia; order Myxococcales; family Myxococcaceae; genus JBMORE01. The sequence goes on from JBMORE010000096.1 coordinate 9,591, forward strand.
ACGAGTACGCGCCGGACTACAGCTACTACTCTTACAACGACAACTACTACCGCTACTCCGGGCCGACGGTGGTCTGGTACTTCGACTACCACCCGCTTCCTTCCGGCGGGTATTGCAACCTCCCCGGCCGCCACTCGCACGACTACACGCCGGGGGCCCACGCGCGCCACTACCACTGGGACCGGGGTCGCAACGTCTACGTCTACAACGACCCGCGAGGACCCGGCCGCTACCATGACGCTACGGGCAACTTTGCGCCGCCCCCGCCGGGCAACCCCACCTACGTATCGCCTCCTGGCTCGGGGCACAGCGGACTGACTCCCCCGCCCCCTCCTCCCGGCAGCGGGAGCTTCGTGCCGCCTCCGGGGAATTCGGGAAACGCCCCCGGCCACTCTGGCATGGTGCCTCCCGGTCATGGCTTTGCTCCGCCTCCTCCCGGCGGCGGCTACAACTCGCCTCCGCCGGCGGGCAACGTGGCCACCCCTCCCCGCGGGGGCGGCTTCTTCCCTCCGGGGCGTGACAACCGTCCCCCACCTCCGGGCAACTTCACCCCCCCGCCCAGCGGAGGCGGCTTCCTTCCTCCGGGGCGTGACAACCGTCCCCCGCCTCCGGTGGGCAACGTCAACACCCCGCCCAGCGGGAGCGGCTTCTTTCCTCCGGGGCGTGACAACCGCCCCCCGCCTCCGGTGGGCAACGTGAATACTCCTCCCGCCGGCTTCTACAACGGCGCGCGTGACAACCGCCCCCCGCCTCCGGTGGGCAATGTGAATACTCCTCCCACCGGCTTCTACAACGGCGTGCATGACAACCGTCCTCCTCCTCCGGTGGGCAACGTCAACACCCCACCCCCGCGCGGCAACACCGTCGCGCCACCTCCCCGTGGGGAGCGGCCGGAGCACGTGATGCCTCACAAGGTGGATCCGCCCTCGGTGGGCCGCCCGCCGCCGCCGAACCCCGCGAACGTCGCGCCGCCACCCTCCGGAGGCAAGAAACCACCGCCGGGCCCGGCCCCGGTGCTACCCGGACCTCCGCCGGCAAAGGGCCGTCCCGGCATGGGAGGCCTGCCGCCGCCTCCTCCAGGTGGCAAGTAAGCCATCGGCCGCGGTTCCGAATCCCTCCCTCAGCCCCCGGGCCTGCCAGACCTTTCGCCGCAGGTGAATCGTTTCTTCAAGCGACTCGACGCCTAGCGCCAGATGCAAGTAGGTTCCGTCCCCTTCTTTTGACGGGAGAGGACATGACTTCGTGCATCCGGCGGGCGGCGCTTTGGGCGGCGCTCACCTTCGCCACCGTTTCCCACGCTTCCGGCTTCTACTTCGGTGACAACGGCACCAAGACGCTCCTGCAAGGAGGCGCCTTCGCCGCACAGGCCGACGACCTCACCGCCATTCAGCACAACCCGGGCGGGTTGGCTTTCCAGACGGGCACGAGCTTCCTCCTCGACTCCCAGCTATTGGGCCACGACATCCGCTTCACCCGTAAAGACGCCGACGGTCGGGTACCCACCAACCTGTCCACGGTGACCAACCGCGGCGGGCTCTTCCTCCTGCCCAACCTGGGAGGCGGCTACAACCTTTCCCTCGCCGGCCGGCCGTTCACCGTGGCCTTCGGAGTGTACGGACCGCCCTCGGTGGGTCGCTACCTCTTCAACGAGCCCGACTACACCCGGGAGGGAACCTCCTACGTGGCCGACCCTCGCAAGTACGCCCCCAACCGCTACGCGCTCATCAAGAACGACGTCATCATCCTCTACCCCTCCCTCTCCGCTTCGTACGCCCTCCACCCGCGCATCGCCGTCGGGGCCTCGCTCCAGTACGTCTTCTCCAAGTTCACCTTCACCCAAGCGGTGACTTCGCTCCTGTTTCCTCCCGCCCGGCAGTTCGAAGAGGACCCCGCGTTCGACTCGCTGGTCACCGTCGACTTACAAGGCCAGCCAGCGGTGACCGGCATCCTCGGGGTGCTGGCCAAACCCACCGACTCGTTTTCGGTGGGCGCTTCGGTGCGGCCCCCGGTGCCACTCACCGCGCGGGGCAAGTTCGAGATTGCCTTGGGCGAGGTGGCGCGGGGGCTGAACACGGTGGTGGAGGGAGACCAGGCCCAGCTGAACCTCACCTTGCCCCTGGAAGTGCGGGTGGGCGCGCGCTTCTCGCCCTCACCCGCCTGGGGCCTCAACGCCGACGTCGTCTACCTGGGCTGGCAGTCGGTGCAGGAGCTGCTCCTCACCCCCGAAATCTCCACCCAGATTGGCTCGGGCGCGATGACGCCGGTGGAGCCCCTGCACATCCCCAAGCGCTGGCGGCACACCCTCTCCGGGCGGCTGGGCGGCTCGTACAGCTTCGGCTTCGGGCTGACCACCTACGCGGGCTTTTTGGTGGAAGAGAACGCCTCCCCCACGGAGTACACCAACATCGACTTCCTCCACCCCACCCGGGCCATCGTCGCCGCCGGCGTCGGGTACCGGTTCGGCAACTTCGATTTCCTCCTCGGCGGGGCGTACTCGCCTCCGGTCACCCTCGAGGTCACCCAATCCCACGTACGCGCGGGAAACACCGATGCCTCGGTGCAGCAGGCGTGTGCGCAGACACCGACGTGCACGGTGGGCCTGGGCACCTACGTCTCCGGCGGGTACATCGCCACCTTGGGCATTCGCGGCCGCTTCGGAGGAGCCCCATGAAGCACACGCTCTTCTTCGCGCTGGGGTTGTTGTGCCTCGGCTGTCCGAACGGCTCCACGGGCTCCGACGGCGGCGAGTCCGACGGGGACATCGAGCCCACCGACATTGAAATCGACGTCTCCGGGACCGCGCGGGTGCACCCGGCGGCGGTGGACTTCTTGAACACCAACGGGCGAGCGGTGCCTTCGATTGAAGGGCTCACCTTGCGGGTGGAGGAGCCGCTCAAGGTGGCGCTCCACGACCCCTTGGGCGAGTTCGGCACCGTCATCCTCGACGGCGGAGGGGCTTTCCGGGTGAACGCGGTGCCGGTGCAGCTGGTGAACCTGGGCATCGCCGCCGGCATTCGTGACGAGACCGATGCGGGCGTGTGCGGCGCCGACGCCGGAGTGCCCGACGGCGGGTGCAAGACGGTGTACCGGGTGGTGCGCTCGGCCACGGTGCTCTACGACGTGGCGCTGGAACAAAAAAAACCAGAGACGGACATCACCGGCGCGGTGGCTTTCGCGATACCCACGGACTTTCACGAGCAGCTCACCGCCGCCGTCACCCCGGCGACCATTTTGCAAATCACCGGCGCCAACCAGAAGTCCACCTTGCTCGAAGCGGGCTTCATGCTCGGCCGCATCGTCGACGCGCAGGGCAACCCGGTGGCGAACGCCAAGGTGGCGCCCTCCCCGGCGGCGCTGGCCTCGCAGTTTTTCTACCCCACCAGCGACCTTTCCGGCACCCAGGGCTCGACCTCGGCCAACGGCCTCTTCGTCTTCGTGCACACCGGCGGCGATGTGAACACCTTCCGTTTCACCATCGAGGGGAAGAGCGAGTATCGCCAGCGCAACGCGGGCGCGGCCAAGGACGCCTGCCTGGTGGTGACGGTCTACCCGGGCACCACCCCGCCTCCGTGAGGTTGTCCGCCATCGCTGAATCCCTCTCCCGGTGGGAGAGGGCAAGGACGAGGGCCCCGTGAGACTGTTCGCCATCGGGGACACCCATCTTCCCTCCACCCGGGGGAAGGACATGGAGCGCTTCGGCTGGATGGGCCACCCCGCCCCCCTGGCGCGCGCCTGGGACGAGAAGGTGCGGCCCGAGGACGTCGTCATCGTGGCGGGGGACATCTCTTGGGCGACACGGCCCACCGAGGTGGAGGGAGATTTGGCGTGGCTGGAGGCGCGGCCAGGGAAGAAGGTGCTCATCCGCGGGAACCACGACTATTGGTGGGGCGACTCGGCCACCAAGCTGCGCCGGCTTTTTGAGCCATATCCGTCCGTCGTCGGTTTCCTCCACCACGGCAGCGCGGTGCAGGTGGGCCCTTTCCTCATCGCCGGCACCCGGCTGTGGACGACCGCCGAGGCGCCGCCCATGCCCGCGGGAGAGATGGGCGATGAGAAGGCGAGCGTCGGTTACGTGGAGCGCGAAACCCGGCGGCTGGCGACCAGCATCGAGGCCGCGCAGAAGATGGAGGCGCAGGCGTCGGCGAAGCTGCGCCGGGTGGTGGCGGTGCATTTCCCGCCGCTGTACGCCAACCTCCTTCCCACCGCCTTCTCCCGGCTCATCGAAGCCTTCCATCCGGAAGTGTGCGTCTACGGCCACCTCCACGGCCCGGGCATTCCCGTCGGCTTCACCGGAGTGCTGTACGGCACCCGCTACGTGCTCGCCTCCTGCGACGCGGCGGGGTTTTCGCCGGTGCTGCTGCTCGAATGACGTCACGAGCGAGCCCTTTCGGTGAGCTTGGCCACCACGAAGGCACGCGCCTCCTCGGGGGAGGAGGGTAGGTCGAGCCCAAGAAGGGAGGCCCCCAGTGCGCGAAAAAGCGTCGGCCCGGCGAGGTAACGACGTCCGCGTCGCATTCCTTGGGCTTCGAGAAGGCCGGCGGCGGTCGCCGTTGCCAAGTCGTGGGTGGCCGTGGCGGGGCTCACGTCGGCCACCGACCGGTAGTATCCGGCGGTCACGTTCCGGCCGAAGAATGCATCCCACAGTGCGTTCGCCAGCCGCAGCGGAAGGTCTTTTTCCCCGAGGAAGTTCTCCAGCGCGGTCCAAATCTGACGCTCGACATGCTCGCGCAGCTCGAGCGCGCGCACCTGGCTCAATTGCGCCTGCACGTGTGCTCGGCAAAACGGCGTCACGTCCGTGTGACGGTCGAAGCGCGTGCCCAGGCAGCGGAAAGAACTGTAGTAGTCCGTTCGGTGACGCCCCCACCATTCTTCGAGCGAAGTGAACTGGGGGCGGCGAAAGCCGCCGCGGTACATGGCGAGCGATGCGAGGATGCGCGCGACCCGGCCATTCCCATCGGAGAAGGGATGGATGGCAGCCACCGCAATGTGGATCCATGCTGCGGCGAGCGCCGGGTGACCGACGAATCCCTCCATGAAGCGACATGCTTCATCGACGAGGGGCGGAACCTCTTCGCCGGGCGGCGGAAGGAAGATTTGTTCTCCGCTCCTGCTGTCGACAACGTACCGCTGGTCTGTTCGGAGACGCCCGGCTCCCAGGGCAAAGCTCCCTCCCAGGACCCGGTCATGGAGGCTGACGAGGAGCTCACGGTCCCAGTGAAAGCTCGGGTCGTCGGCTCGCCGGAGCACAAAGCTCATCGCCTCGCGATAGCCCTCCACCAGGGCGCGATTTTCCTCAGTGACCTCCGGCGGGCGCTCTCCGGCGAGGATCCGCCGCACCTCCTCCACCGTCACCGGCACGCCTTCCATGATGGTGGATGCCGCCACGGCCTCCGCCTCGAGGTCTCGCCGTAAGCGCCCCACCCAGGTGCGGGCCAATGGCCCCGTGCCATCCAAGCGCGCCCTCCAGGCCTCGATCTCCTGGCTCACGCCGGATAAGTCATCGAAATCACATGGAAAAAGCATGAGTGAATGTTATCGCTTAAATGCTAGTGATTCAATATGGAGCGGAAACGACAATCGCGTAATTACCCGAGAGAGTTCGAGGACGAGTCACGGCAGCCATCACACAGCAATCTGCCATGGTGCGGACTTGCTGCCGGGAAGGGGTTGAACGTCTTCTCCGCCGTGGAGGTATGTTAACGAAGGGAGGCTCATCTCCATGGTCTTTTTCTTGGCATCCATGGCGTCGGGGGCAATGCTCGGGTACGTCGTGGGCACGACGCGTGCGCAGCTTCGGGACTCGACGGATCGGTCCGCTCAACCTGCGGGTAGTCGACTGCGGCGCAGGCCGTTCCGAGTCAGTCAGCCACCCGGATGGACGCTGGATAAGAACGACCCCCACGTCGAGCCAGAACGGGCTCTAAAATTGCTCGGTCCTGAAGTCGCCATCTTTCATGTCGAAGTGCTGAAGGGTCTGGCCGACGCTGCAAAGATCGTCGAGACGAATGTGGAGGGCTTCTCCAGCGGCTATTCTTCACCACCTAGACGCACCCCATTTACCCAATGGGGATCATATCAAGGAGTAGGTGCCATTCTCGACGGAACCGGAACATCGGGTTATCCGCTCCGCAGTCGCGTCTTCGCCCATGTCGTTGGCGGGAAGGGGTTCGCGGTGTACGAAACGCGTGGACAATCGACCAAAGATGACCACGGGCTTCAAATGATCGAGTCGTCGTTCGAGTTGCTGCCCTGACGCGGTTCTGTTGGCGCGCTGGGCGCCAACAACGGCAGAGCGCCTTCACCGAGCAGCGGGTGCGGTTGCCCTTTGAAGACACGCCGGCCCTCCAGGGTGAGCTCCCACGCCAAGCCGCGTTTGCTCAGCTCGGCGCTGTAGATGGAATCTGCCCGCATGAGGCGAGACACCGCGGAGCTGACTTGGGGGCCGGACTGAGCGCAACGACTTGCCGTTGAGCTTCC
>JBMORE010000097.1:0-1769 GCA_049322255.1 Myxococcota bacterium
ACGCCGACGCCGCGGTGGGCATTGGAGCCGGCTGGACTTTCCCGGAGGAAATCCTACGCCCCAATACGGTGAGCGCTCGCCTTCGTTTCGGGAAGTTTGCCATCGAGCCGGGAGTGTCGCTGGGCGGCGGTGGCTCAGGGAACAAGGCGACGAGCACGCGGACCATCGAAGGGCAGCCACCCGTCGAGTCCTCCAGTGAGAACCGCGCTGGGGACATCGACCTCTCGGTGGGCGCCAACGTGGGGTACCGGCTCGCCCGCCGCGGCCCGGTCGATCTCGCGGCCATCGGAGGGGTATCGCTGGGCTTCGGCAACGAAACGGAAAACTTGGGGGTGGACGACCCGGCCAACCCCCACACGGTGCGCACCAGCACCTTCAGTGCCGCGCTCAGCTGGGGCATCGGCGTCGAATGGTTCTTCGCCAAGCATCTGGGGTTGAGCGCCAGCGCGACCAACCCGCTCTTGGGCTACAGCTCCACCAGCACGCGTGAAGACGAGACGCAGACGACGGGCGGGGCCAACCCCACCACCATCACCACCGTCACCCAGGGAAGCACCGGCGGCACCACCATCGGGGTCGTCTTCCGCCCCACAGTGCGGGCGATGTTCCACCTGTATTTTTAGCTAACCTTCCTCTCCCTTTGGGAGAGGGCAAGGGTGAGGGAACGTCGACTCGTCGAGCCAACACCCCTCACCCCTCCCCTCTCCCAGGGGGAGCGGGAGTTTTGATGAGAAGCGAGCTGGCGCGACGGTGCGCGCGCATGGTGATGGTGGGGCTGCCGGGTGCTTCTCCCGACCCCGAGGCGCTGGCCCTCGTCGACGCCGGGGTGTTCGGCGCCATTCTCTTCTCGCGCAACATCACCTCACCTGAGCAGACCGCTGCGTTGTGCCGGTCGCTCAAGGAACGCGCCCGTCGGCCTTTTCTGCTCGCTGTCGACCAAGAAGGCGGACGGGTGGCGCGCCTGAAGGGAGCTCCCTTCACCTCCCTGCCCCCGATGCGCGCCCTCGGTGAGGCCAAGGACCCAGCGCGGGCGGAGCGCGCCGGCAGGCTGCTCGCCCACGAGCTGCGCGCGGTGGGCTTCGATTGGGACTTCGCCCCGGTGCTCGACGTGGACACCAACCCGAAAAATCCGGTCATCGGAGACCGCGCCTTCGGAAGCGACCCTCGGGAGGTGGCGACGCTGGGAGTGGCGCTCGCCCGCGGGTTGGAGGCAGGCAGCGTCGCCTCCTGCGCCAAGCACTTCCCCGGCCACGGCGACACCCATCAGGACTCGCACCTTCACCTGCCCCGACTCTCCCACGAGCTGGCGCGGCTGCGGGCGGTGGAGCTGGTCCCCTTCTTCGCCTACGCCGAAGCCAAGCTCGCGGCGGTGATGACCGCGCACGTGGTCTTCGACGCGGTGGACCCCGGGGTGCCGGCGACGATGAGCAGCAAGGTGCTCAATGGAATCTTGCGGCAGGAGCTGGGTTTCGGCGGTGTCTTGGTGAGCGACGACTTGGAGATGAAGGCCATCGCCGACCACTACTCGGTGGAGGAGGCGGCGGTGGAGGGCGCACTCGCCGGCGTCGACTTGTTCCTCGTCTGCCACCGGGCCGACCGGCAGCGCGCGGTCATCGAGGCGCTGGTGAAAGCGGTGGAGGCCGGCCGCCTGCCACGCGCGCGGGTGGAGGAAGCCAACGCCCGGCTCGACGTCCTCGCTCAGCGCTTCTTCCATCCCCCGGAAGACCGGTTACACACCTTGGGGACGAAGGAGCACCTCGCCCTCGCCC
>JBMORE010000098.1:0-15595 GCA_049322255.1 Myxococcota bacterium
AGTTGGTAGCCGGACGTCGTCTTGGCAGCCAGCTCGACCTTCACGTCGTCGAGCTCGGAGACGGGCACGTGCTCGGCCAGCTCCACCTCGGCGGTGCGCGGCCCGTAGTTGGCGAGCTCGAAACGGTACCCATAGCGAAAGCGCCTATTGCCTCCGAAGAGGCCGGTGTCGCGCTGGACCTCCTCGAGCACCACCCGCGCCACCCGCAATTTTTCTTCGATGCCGAAGGTGAGCTGAAAGGCGCCTCCCTGGGGTACGCGCTCCAGGGGAGTACGAGCGATGAAGGCCCCTTGGCGAAAGGCATCCAGCGGGCCAGGCAGGAGTGGATACGGAGCGGCGTTGGAAAGCTCGGCCACCCGAAAGACGAAGGGCAACAGCTTGGGCACCGCCCGGTAGGAAAAGCGTGCCCGTAAGAGCACCTTGCCCACGAACAGCCGCACCGGAGCGCCATCGCCGGGGACGTCGGCCGCCTCGGGCACTGAAAGCTGCACCGACAGCCCCTGCCCGCGCGCGCGCAGCCCCTCCTCGCCGGGGGCCGCCAAGGCGTCGGCCGCCATCGCGTGCTCCACTTTCTCGTCGCGGCGCACGAGGACCTTCTTCTCCTCCTCCCGCTTTTCCGCGTAGACCCTCAACGGCCGCAGCTCGGGAGGAGTGGCGTTTTGCGAAGGCACGGCGGTGGAGAGAATCAGCTCCGCCCTCGTCCAGTCCTCACCGGTGGCCTGGGAAACCGTGGCGAAGGTGGACAGCGCCACCCTCCCCTCGCTCTCCTCGGCGCGCGCCTCGTACGCCGGCTGCCAGGAAGCTCCCCCCACCAAGTAGGTCAGCTCCACCTGGGCCGAGTTTCCCGCGGGACAGCTCATCAGCACCTCGGCGTACAGCTCGCGCCGCTGCGCGGCCGCCGAAAGGCGTGTCATCTTTCGGCGCAAGTCCTCGAGCTGATACGAAAGCTGCCGCAGCTCGGCGTCCACCCGGGTGGCCTCCAGCGCCGCTTGGCGCCTGGCTTCGTACGAAACATCGAAGGCCGCGCCCCACGCCTTCACATCCGGCTTGGGCTCGGTCATCTCCCGTGAGACCAGCGACACGGCGACGTCGGCGAAGCTGCCTCCCAGCCGGGCGCCTCCTTGCGCACGCTCCTTCTCGTCGCGCAGCACCGCCGCTTCCAGCTCGAGCTTCTTCACCTGCGTCTCCAGGGCTGAGAGCTCGGGGGCGTACAGCTCCTGTCGAGTACGGACCTCGGTGCGTAGGCCCTCCAAAGTTCCACCCCGCACGCGGGCACGCACGCTTGCGGGCTCGGCCGCGGGAGGAATCTGCCCGAAGGCGACGGCGCGCGGCTGGGCGGTGCAGGTCACCTTCTCGGCACGCGTCACCTGAGCGCGGTCGGGGTAAACCACCACCTGAGCAATTTTCGGTGGCGGCGGCGCAGCAAAAAGGAGCGCAAGGACGAGGCAGCTCATTTCGCTCTCCTCCTACTGGTGCATGCGCCAGCCTTTGGGCCGGCGGATGGAATAGGTGAACGACACCGTCGACTTCTTCGAAGGCGGCAGATGGATGCGCCACTCGAGCGAGCCCTTCACGGGGTCCTGAATGGCGTAGGGCTTGGTCTGAAGCAGCTTCACCTCCACGTCCTTGTCGTCGGTGACTGGCCACTGGTCGATGATGCGCACCGGCACGCTCTGGGAATAGGGGTTGGCCAGCTCGATGGTCACCACGTACTCGGTGACGTCGTCCTTGCCGATGACACCCTTCTCCGCGGTGACCTGCCGCACGTTGCGCACCGGCTTGAGGGCGCGGTCGAGGCCCAAGGGCAAGGTGAACGCCTCGCCCGGGGACACCAGCTTCAGCCTGGCGCTGCCCGCGGGGTCGGCGCCCACGAAGAGGTTGGCGTTGCCGCCGGGGAGCGGATTTTTCGAGGGGCTCTTGAGCTCCGCGACCAGGAAGGCTTCCGAAGCCAGCGCAGGGAATACCTTGCGCTCCACTGCCACCGGCCAGCGCTCGGAGAAGAGCGCCACCTTTCGTGCCCCCTTGCCGCTGGCGATGGTCTCCTTGCGCAAGGAGTCGTAGACCAAGTCGTATCCGCCGGCGAGGGACACCGGCAGCTCCGGCCCATAGGAGGGCCGTTGGTAGGCGCGCGGCGGCGCGAGGCTCATTTGCGGAGCGAGCTCCCCCGACACCTCCAACCCACCCAAAGATAGGTTCGTGATGATTTGAGTTTCCGCCATCGACTCCTCGGGCTCGGCCATCGCCGCGGGAGGTGGAGCGGACGGAGCACCGCGCATGGTTTTCTTCTGTGGCGCTTCTTTGCGCATCCTGCCCGGCATCGGCGGAGGCGCGGGGGGAGGCGCCTCTGCCCTCACTGCTGACTCGTACTCCACGCCCGACACTGAGCCGGAGACCTTGGCGAAAAGCCGCGCGCGCAACACCTCGCCCTCCGCGACCGGCTTGGGCAGCGGCGAGGCAGGGGGTGGGGCGGCGATGTACTCGGGCATCGGCTGCGGCGTGGGAACGAAGCGGTCGCGCTCGCCGATTTTCCACGCGAGGAGCTTGGGAGCGACGGTGGCGGTGGCAGGCACCGCGGTGGAAAGGGTGAGCGCGGCGTTCTCCCAATCTTCTCCCGTCTCCTGGCTCACCAACCCACCGAAGGACACCTGCACCTGGTTCGTCCCCGGGTCGAGGGCGAGGTCGTACACCGGAAACCAGCGCGCGCGACCGACGCGGTAGGAGAGCTGCACGCGCGTCGGACCGCTGCCGACGACGGTGGGGCTGACCTTCCACCCACGCCGCCGCGCCGCCCCGCCGAGCAGCTGCGCTTTTTCGGCGAGCACCTGGCGCTGTTGTTGAAGCGTGCCCAGCCGCTCGTCGAGCTCCCGCTCCTTGGCCTGCAGCTTGGCGGCCTGCCCGGTGGCAAAGGAGAGGGCCGCGCTCCAGCCGCCGGCGTTGAGCTTGGGCGGGGCCCGGAGCAGCTCCTCCGGGGGAGCGACCGGCTGGAGCTTCTTCAAGTTGGCCAGCGTCTGCTGCACCGCGGCGCGCTCACCCTTGGCGGCGGCCAGCTGGTCGTCGAGGGCCCCCAGCTCGTCGAGGAGCCGACGCGCCTCTCCCACTGGCAGCTCGGCATCATCGAGGGGGAAGATGTCCACCTTGCGCACTTCGCCGCCACTGACCTCGACGCGGATGGAGCTTGCATCCACCGCGTCGAGCAAGGGCGGCAGCTCCAGCTTTTGCACCCCGGAGAGCGACACCTGCGCGGTGCGGGTCACCCGGGCCTGGTCGCTGTAGACGGTGACGTGGGTGACTGGAGCATCGAGGGCGCCCCACAGGGCGAGCAACACAGGGACGGCAGCTGTCATGTACCTCTCCGGCTCGCTGAGACGCTCGAGGCCTCACCCGCCGTTCCCAGGTGTGCATGCACTTCCTTGAGGAGCACCTCGCGCCCGCCCGACTTCTGGATGTAGCCGTTGGCGCCGCAGCTTTCGGCGCGCGCCTTCAGCTCCGGCTCGGGCAGGTCGGAGAAGAGGAGCACCGGGATGGACGGTGCCACCCCGTGCTGGCGGACGATTTTCGCCACCACGTCGCCGGTGACCACCGGCATGGAGACGTCGAGGAGCAAAAGGTCGGGCTGCTCGACACGAACGACCTTGGCCACCCCCAGCGGGTTGTCGAGCGCCAGCACCTCGAACCCGGCGCTCTCCAGCGCCAGGCGGGTGGTGCTGAGCACCACCTGGCTGTCATCGACGACGAGAATGCGCCGACGTTTGCTCCGCACGGGCAAGGATACGGCCTCCTCCGCGTCCGCCCGGGCGTAGGCGCGCAAGGTGGGCGCAATCTCGGACAGCGGGAGCACCAGGTCGACCGCGTTGCGCTCCACCGCGGCCATCGGCATGCCGTACACCGCCGAAGTCTTCTCGTCCTGCGCGATGGTGACCGCCCCCGCATCGTGCAGCGCCTTCAGCCCCTCGGCACCGTCGACTCCCATGCCGGTGAGCAGCACCCCCACCGAGCGCGCGCCGTAGGACGCCGCCATCGTGTGGAACAGGCGATCGACCGAGGGGACGTGAAAGGCCTCGGGGGTGGCCGCCACCAACCGCAGAAAACCCTCTCGCACCTCCAACTCCACCTTGGCGGGAGCGATGGACACCTCCCCAGCGTGGAGCGGCTGCCGGTGCTCCGCCATGCGCACAACCAGCGGAGTCTGCTTGCCCAGCCAGTGAACGAAGCTTTCTTGGAACTGCGCATCGATGTGCTGCACCAGCACCACCGGCAAGGGAAAGTCGGCCGGCAGGTGACTCAGCACCTCGGCGATGGCCTTGGGGCCGCCCGTGGAGGCGCCGATGCCCACCAAGGCCGGCTTCCATCCCTTTTCTCTCCCGGTCGGAGTCGGGAGAGGCGCCGGGGTACGGGTGCGGGGCACCGCTTCGCCCACCCCCATCCGTACCCTCACCAAATTGCGCACCCGCGCCACCAAATCGGCCGGCGTGGTGCCTCCGTGGGTCCAGGAGGTTGGCTTGGTCACCAGATCGAGCGCACCCACGGAGAGCGCGGCAAAGGTCATGTCCACCCCGTCGACGCGCGGGCGATCGGTGACCACCAGGACGGGCGTGGGCCGGTGGCGCATGATCCAATCGATTGCCTCCAGGCCGCCCATGCGCGGCATCTGCAGGTCCATCGTCACCAGCGAGGGCCGCAGGGCCTCCACCATTTGAGTGGCCTCGAGCCCGTCCTCCGCCTCTCCCACGACCTCGAAGTCGCTCTCGCGCTCCAGCACCCCACGGAGCGCCGCGCGGCAGATGGCCGAATCATCGACGATGAGAATGCGCGTGCGACCAGCCATGGAATCTTGCGAAGGCTACTCCCCTAGGTAGGCCTTACGCACCTCCGGACGCGCGAGCAGCTCTTTGCCCGGCCCGGCCATCACCACCTCCCCCGTCTCCAGCACGTACCCGTAATGTGCCATCGACAGCGCCAGGTGGGCGTTCTGCTCCACCAGAAGAATGGAGACACCCTTCTCGTTCACCTCGCGCAAGATGCGGAAGATGGTCTGCACCACCTGCGGCGCCAGCCCCAGGGAAGGCTCGTCGAGGAGGAGCAGCTTGGGGCGCGACATGAGCGCCCGCGAGATGGCGAGCATCTGCTGCTCTCCTCCCGAAAGCGTGCCCGCCATCTGGCGCCGGCGCGCCTTCAAGACCGGAAAGAGCGCGAAGCACTGGTCCAAATCGCGTTCCATCTCTGCGCGGTCGCGTCGAAGGTACGCGCCGAGGTCCAAGTTCTCCTGCACGGTGAGGTTCAAGAAGACGCCGCGCCCTTCTGGAGCGTGAGCCATGCCCTTGGGCACGAGGAGGTTTGCCTTGGTACCGGTGACGTCCGCTCCCCCCAACCGGACGTTTCCCGCGGTGGGCCGAAGCATGCCGCTCACCGCGCGTAAGGTGCTGGTCTTGCCTGCTCCGTTGGCCCCGATGAGCGCCACCACCTCGGCCTTGCCCACGGTGAGCGACACCCCTCGGAGCGCCTTGATGGCTCCGTAGGCTACGTGCAGCCCCTTCACCTCCAACAGCGCTTCACGCGTCGCCCGCTCGCCGATGACTTGCAGGCTTGTCTCACTCACGGCGCCACTCCCGCCCTGTCCGCACCGCTGGCCGGGTGCGCCTCGCCCAGGTACGCCTCGACCACCTTGGGGTTGGAACGCACCTCTTCCGGAGAGCCGACGGCGATGGTCTCTCCGTGGTCGAGCACGGTGATTTTCTCGCAGATGCCCATCACCAGCTTCATGTCGTGCTCGATGACCAGGATGCCCAGGCCGAACTGGTCGCGCAGCTTTCGGATCAACACCATCAGATCCGCTTTCTCCTTGGTGTTCATCCCCGCCGCGGGCTCGTCGAGCAACAAGACCTTGGGCCGGGTACCCAGCGCGCGGGCAATCTCCAACCGTCGCTGTTCGCCGTAGGGAAGATTCTTTGCCTCCTCGTCGCGGCGGTGCGAAAGGCCCATCACCGCCAGTAGCTCTTCGGCGTGGCGGGTGATTTCCTTCTCCTCTCGCTGAAACCCCGGGGTGAGAAAGAGCGCCCGCCACCAGTCGACGTAGTTGTTCGCCGCGTCGAGCAGGTTGCCGGCAACGTTGGCCACGCCCCCTCCCGCCCGCAAATGTTCGATGGTCTGCGCCCGAAACCACGGGTGGCTCTCGGCCAAACAAGCCACCTTCACGTTGTCGAGCGCGGTGAGGGCCTTGAAGAGACGAATGTTTTGAAAGGTGCGCGCCAACCCCAGGCGGTTGATTTGGTGCGGTAGCTTGCCGTTCACCCGCTGGTGGCCGACGAAGACGTCTCCCGAGGTGGGCCGGTACACCCCGGTGAGCACGTTGAAAGCCGTGGTCTTCCCCGCGCCATTGGGGCCGATGAGACCCTGCAAGTCTCCCTGGCGAATCTCCAGCTCGAACCCGGAGAGCGCGCGCAGGCCGCCGAACTGAATGCTGACGCGGTGCGCCTTCAGCAACGCGGCGGCCCCCTCTCCCTCTGGGAGAGGGTGGGGGTGAGGGGCGCCAGCACCGGCGTCAGCGCCACTCAACTCTCCCCCTCCTGAGGCGCCGTGGGCAACCGCCGGGCCCACTTGGGCATCACCTCCCAAATCTCCTTGGTGCCGAACAGCCCCTGCGGCCGCACCAGCATCAGCACCACCAGCAAAAGGCCGTACACCGGCATGCGCACCTGGTCGACCTTCGACGCATCGACGGCGCCGATTTCCTTGAAGAGCGAGCGCAGCCCCTCGGGGAGCAAGGTGAGGAACACCGCGGCGACGATGGAGCCGGTGGTCGACCCCAGCCCGCCGGCGACAATCATCACCACCACCTCCATCGACTTCACGAAGGTGAAGGAGCCGGGATTGATGATGGGGACGAAGTGAGCGAACAGCCCTCCCGCCACCCCGGCGAAGAACGAGGAGACGACGAAGGCCCGCACCTTGTAGCCGGTGGTGTTGACGCCCATCGCCTCGGCGGCCACCTCGTCTTCACGAATCGCCCACAGCGAGCGGCCGTGGGAGGAGCCGGCGATGCGCCGCGCCACCAGCACGGTCAAGAACGCCCAGAGCCACACCATGTAGAAGGAGGACCACTGCGGAATGCCGCTGATACCCAGCGCCCCGCCCAGCGCCGGCGTGTTTTGAATGATGACGCGGATGATTTCTCCGAAGCCCAAGGTGACGATGGCCAAGTAGTCGCCCTTGAGGCGCAACGAGGGCAACCCGACCAGAAACCCGCACAGCGCCGCCGCGGCTCCTCCGATGAGCAGCGCGCTCAAGAACATCAGCTGGTCGCTCACTGCGTGGGGAATTCCCGAGATGGCCAGCTCCTTCACTTCGAAAGAGAACTTCCCGGCGATGTACGCCCCCACCGCCATGAACCCGGCGTGCCCGATGGAGAACTGCCCGGTCATGCCGTTCACGATGTTCAAGGACACCGCGAGGATGATGTTCACCCCCACCAGCGAGGAGAGGTAGACGAAGAAGGGCATCTCGCCCAAGACGAGCTGCAAAAGCGCCAGCATCAGGGCGGCCACGATGACCGGGAGCGCGCCGCGCAGCATGGCTACACCTTCTCCGCGGTGACCCGGCCGAAGAGCCCCTCCGGCCGCACGAGCAAAACCACGATGAGAAAGCCGAAGGCCACCGCGTCGCGCCAGCTGGAGGCGGTGTAGCCGACGACGAACTCCTCGCACAGGCCAAGCAAGAGCGCCCCCACCACCGCCCCGGGGACGTTGCCGATGCCTCCAATCACCGCGGCCACGAAGGCTTTCAGGCCCACGTACAGGCCCATGAGCGGCTGCACCGCGGTGTCCTTGATGGCGTAAAGCAGCCCCGCACCGGCCGCGAGCGCGCTGCCCAGCATGAAGGTGCCGGCGATGATCCGATCGACAGGAATGCCCATCAGCGCCGCAGTGCGGTGGTCGAAGCTCACCGCCCGCATCGCCTTGCCGAAGCGGGTGAAGTACACGAGCAGCTGCAGCCCCACCATCAAGAGCACGGCGATGAGAAAGGAGATGACCTGCCAGTTCCAGATGACCACCTCGCGGTCTCCCACCACCAGCCACTCGGTGGGAGAAATGACCTCGAAAAAGGCGCGCGGCGCGGCTCCGGGAAGCAAGGTGAGCGCCCTTCCTCCCACGTTGACAGTGAGGTCGAGCTGGAAGCCGTAAGAGAGCGCGAAGGAGATGCCGATGGCGGTGATCAGCGCGGTGAGGCGAGGTTTTTCGCGCAAGGGCCGGTAGGCGAAGCGCTCGATGAAAAAGCCCAAGAGGGCGCACAAACCCAAGGCGAGGAGGAAGATGAGCGCCACCCCCCACAGCGAGGTCCGCGCCTGCCCCAGGGTGAAGGCCACCGCGTAGCCGGCGTAGACCCCTACCATCATCACGTCGCCGTGGGCGAAGTTGATGAGCTTCAAGACTCCGTAAACCATCGTGTAGCCCAGCGCGACCAGGGCGTAGATGGTGCCGGCGGCGAGCCCGTTGATGACGTGCTGGAAGAAGTCGGACATCAGGGGGCGACGGTCGCCACGTACTTGAACTTGCCGTCCTCGATTTTCAAGACTACCGCCGGCTTCACCGCGTTGCGCTTCTCATCGAGGGTGATGGTCCCCGCCACCCCGGGGAACTCCTTGGTGGCGGCGAGCGCATCGCGAACCGCGGGCCCGGAGAGGTCGCCCGCGCGCTTGAGGGCGTCGATGGACACCTTGGCCGCGTCGTAGCCCAGCGCCGCCAGCGAGTCGGGCACCGTCCCGTACGCATCTTTGTACGCCTTGATGAAGTTCTGCACCCGGGGCGAGGGGTCCTCCGCCGAGTAGTGGTTGGAGACGTACGCCCCTTCCACCGCGCTGCCGCCCAGCTCGAAGAGCTTCGCCGAGTCCCACCCGTCGCCGCCCATCAGAGTGGACTTGAGCCCCAGCTCCTTGGCCTGACGGGCGATGAGCCCCACGTCGTTGTAGTAGCCGGGAATGTAGATGCCGTCCGGCTTCGCCTTCTTGAGGGTGGTGAGCTGCGCGCGAAAATCGGTGTCGCCCTTGGAGTACGCCTCCACACGCACGACTTTTCCCCCCATCTCGGTGAACTTGCGCTCGAACACCTCGGTGAGCCCGATGGAGTAGGCGCTCTTCACGTCCTTGAGAATCGCCACCTTGTTGAGCTTCAAAGTCTCACGGGCGAACTTGGCCATCACGAAGCCCTGGAAGGGGTCGATGAAGCAGACGCGGAAAATGTAGTCGCCCACCTCGGTGACCGCGGGGTTGGTGGAGGAAGGCGTCACCATCGGCACCTTCGCCTCTTGCGCCTTGGGAGCCATCGCCAGCGAGTTCGACGAGGCCACCTCGCCCAGCACCAGCACCACCTTGTCTTGGGTGATGAGACGGGTGATGGCGCTCGCCGCCTCCTCCGGCTTGGACTGGTTGTCGTAGACGCGCACCGCCAGCTTCTTGCCCTTCACTCCCCCGGCGGCGTTGGCCTCCTTGATGGCCAAGTCGATGCCGTCACGGGTGGAGATGCCGAAGGCGGCCTCCGAGCCGGTGAGCGAGCCCACCTCGCCCAGAAGAATGGTGTCGCTCTCCGCGGGAGCCGTCGGCGCACCCGGTTCACCTGCCGGAGGGGTTGCAGGCTTCGCCGCCGTCGACGGCTCCTGACCCGTGCCCGGCTCGGCACCCTCGGTCGGCATCTTCTTCTCACAGCCCAGGGCCACCACCGCCATCGCCGCCACAAACCCCAATGAGATCCGGCGCATGCAAGAACCTCCGTGAACGAGGGGCCCTTGTACGAGCAGCGGCACAGGCGGTCAAGGGAACACACCCTACGCGGGCGAATGAAAAAAAACCGCCCGGCCGACGGGCGCCAGGCGACGCACGGCGCATGACCATCAAAATTCTCCCACTTCCCTTATTGCTCCTGGCCGCTTGCGGCGAGGTCGAGCCCTGCCACTGCGACGCGCCTTCCTCTTACGGCCCCATCCCGGTGGCCTGCGGCCAATCGGTCTGCCTGGACAAGGTGGGCTGGCACTGCGGAGCCTCCCAACGGCTCTCCGCCGACCTCGCCGTCTGCCAGGCCCAAGCCGGCTGCCCAAAGACGACCTGTGCCACGGCGGGCGCGCAGTGCGGCACTCTTCCCGACGGCTGCGGCGGCACCCTCGACTGCGGCGGCTGCGCCACAGGCAAGTGCGTGGCCAATGCCTGCGTCCCCTCGTGCGCGAAAGTGAGCTGCGGCGCCGGTCAGCGCTGCGAGGAGGCGACCGGCGCTTGCGTGGCGAACGCATGCTCGGCGGCGGGCGCGGTGTGCGGCTCGCTGGGAGGCGTCCTGTGCGGCACCTGCCCAACCAGCTCGACCTGCAGCCAAACGCAGAAGGCCTGCGTGGAGAAGCTCGCCACCCTGCCCTTCGCCGACTTCGTGGGCAGCTCCACGCTCGCGGGCGAACGCCTCTTCGCCGCCGGCCCGCCCACGACCGGCTCGTCGAATTCGAACGTGGTCGAGCTCACCCTCTCCACCGGCCAAGTGCGCACCCTGGCCACCCAGCTGGAGAGCTGTTCACCGCTGTCGGCCAACGGCACCCACCTTTTCTGGGCCACCACCTCGGGGCTCTCCCGAGTCGCGCTGGGCGGCACCACCATCGAGCCGGTGAGCGGGCTTTTCAGCACCTGCACTTCGCTCCTGGCCAGCTCGCAGCAGGTGTTCTGCGGCCTCGGCGGAAATGCCAAATACGGCGTGGACGCCTTCGGGGTGCAGTCTGTGCCGGTCAGCGGCGGCAGCGCCCAACAGGTGGTGAGCTTCCTCAACTACCCCAGCCTGTCCCTGGTGGGCACCTTCCTCTTCCACCTGGGGACTTCCGACAACTACTACTCTTACGCTCACCTGGGAGTGACTGACCTCTCCGACGGCTTTCAGCAGACGCTGGTGTCCGGAGGCATTCTCGACTCGCACTTCCTCCTCACCGACGCGCAGGCGTACTACTTCGTCCGGGAGGATGGCGCCCAGCAAACGTTGGTGCGCACCGCCTTCGACGCCGCCCAGGGAACCGACCTCTTCACCGGCGAAGGCCTGCGCTACCAATGCAGCGTCGCCACCGGTACCGAGGTGTGGACCTTCGCCGACGTCGGCGGCAACCAAGGCCTCTTTCGGGTTCCGGTGAGCGGTGGAACGCCCGAGCGCGTTCTGTCGGCGGCCGACGTGGGCGGAGACCTCTACGAGGTGACATCACTCCACCGCCGGGGCAACGAGTGGCTGGTCGTCTCCGGCACCGAGGTGTACCGCGTCTTCCGCCCCACCGCCCTGTGAAGGCCTGGTCGCTTCAGCCACCGTCCTGGGCGCACACCGGCAGGCAGTTGGAGCTGGTGGCGGACTCGAGCCGAAACCCGGTGCAGGTGCCCGCCGTCCCACCGCCGCCGTCCGGGCCGGGCCCGCTTCCAGGCGAAGCGGTCCAACTCCCACGCTCGGTCATGCACTGCACACAGAGCGTGCTCAGCCCGGCGGTGGCCGCCACGCAGTCGCTCACGCACGTGGAGCTGCTGGCGGTGGCGCAGGCTCCCGTCGACGGCGGGCGGCAAGCCGCCTCGCACTTGGTTTGGTTGATGGAGCTGCCGCACGCGAGAGGAAGGAGCGCGCCGAGAGCGAGAAGGCCGATTCGGAGTCCAAGCATGGCAGGGGCCTATAGCCAAGGGGGCTAATGCTTCGCAACAGGAGGAGGGATATGTTTGGTTTCGATGGCGTGGGAACCCGCCGAGAAGGCGTGGCAGTACGAGCTTCTGGACCGCATGAAGCCCGGGGTGGACCTCGTGCAGCTCGAGCGGAGTCTGCGCATGACCCCGACCGAGCGGCTCGAGGCTCTACATGGGTTGGCGGAGTTCGCGGAAGAAGTGAGGCGCGGCCGTGACCGACTTCCGAAGGCTCCTTGACGCGCTCGCATCTGAGCGGGTGGAGTTCGTCGTCATCGGCGGTGTGGCGGTAATCGCCCATGGGTACTCTCGACTGACCGAGGACCTCGACATCTGCTACCGGCGCACCCGGGAGAACATGGAGCGGCTCGCCCGCGCCCTGGCACCCCTCGAGCCGACACTGCGGGGTGCGCCCCGTGACCTTCCCTTCATTCTCGACGAGCGCACCCTTCGCGCCGGACTCAACTTCACCCTCGAGAGCAACGCAGGCGACATCGACCTGCTTGGCGAAGTCACCGGGGTGGGGACCTACGAAACGGTGATGTCCGACGCCATTGAGCTCGACATTTACGGACACGCGGTGCGGGTCATGTCGCTCGATCGGCTCGAGCTCTCCAAACGCGCTGCGGGTCGCGCCAAGGATCTGGCAGATCTCGAGGCGATTCGTGAAATCAAGAAGCGCCGGTAGCTCTTTTAGAAAAAGTACTTGAAGGAGAGCACCGGGAAGACGCCGATGAACTCGGCGTCGCCGACGGGGGCGCCGTAACCCACTGCCACGCCGGCATCGGCCTGCCAGTGGCGCGAGGCGGCTTGGAGGCCCGCCTCGAAGTAGGCGACGAAGTCGTAGGTGCTGCGCTGGGCGACCACGGTCTGCTCGAAAGAGATGGTGGTCTGCGGCCCGTCGAGCACGCCCAGGCGAGCGAGCGTCGCGTTGGCGCCCGCGCCCACGAAAGGGCTCCAGCGCCCATCACGGGGCACGAAGCGCGCGCTTACTCCTCCTCCCAGCACCAGCGGCGAGAGGTGCACTGTCGCCTGCCACTGCCGGTGGAGGAGATAGCCGAAGCTGATGCTCAACGGCCCGTGCGCGTCGGTGAGAGACAGCCCCACGCCGAAGCGCTGGTAGCGGCGCGGGTAGTTCCCCTCGAGGTTTTTCTTCGCCAGCTCCTCGGGGCGCTCCTGGTGCAACACCGCCACCGCGGCCACGCGCGGCTTCACCGACGGGTCCTCCTCCAGGCGAGGGTCGGTACGCAGCGCGGCCTTCATCCACCGCTCGGCTTCCTCGCTTCGGCCGGCAACGCGCGCCCGCTCGGAGAAGGCGAGGTAGGCCTGCGCTTTTCCCCGGTAGCCCTCCGCGTCGCGCAAGTTGCGCGAGAGCACCTCGTCGAAGGTGCGCAGCGCGTCGTCCGGGCGGTCGTCGCGCAGCTCCTGGAAACCGCGACGCTTGAGCGGGGCGAGTGGATTCTCCGCGGCCGTCTCCCCCGCTCCCTTGAGCACCCCGTCGGCGAGCGGCTGACCCTTGAAGGAAAGCCGGGCCGCCTCCACCCGCGCGCCCGCGGCCACGCTGGCTGCCGCCACCAGGTAGCTCTCCGCCTCGAGGCACTTGAGCAGGTAGTCGCCCGCGGGGAGCGCCAGCTGCGCCCCTGGCCCACCCGGCGGAACCTCGGCGACGAGGCGGCGCTCCGCAAGGTCGGTCACCCAGCAGCGGCGGCTCGTCGGCGCGAAAGCCAGCACCCCTGAGGAAGGGTTTTCGAGGCGAGTGAGGACGAGCTCTCCACGCCCTTTGAGCTCGTAGCGAAACTCGGGGCGCTGCGGGCCAGCGGGAGTGGCGGCGGTGTCCAGCGTGGTGCGCGCCGCCGCGTAGGCATACGCCTCCCCCAAGCTCACCCGGCCGTCTCCGTTCTCGTCCGCCGCCCCGCGCAGCCCGCTCACCAGGTGGTGCGAGAAGAAGGAACCGCGCAGGGCCCGCGCCTCCTGCGACAACTCGTCGGCGCCGGAGGAGGTGAGCAGCGCCACCCCCCGCACCTCGAGCTCCTCTTGCACCTTCACCTCGAACAGCGCCGTCCGCTGCGCCCCCTTGGCCGCCAAGATGGACCCGGAGCGGCAGGCGTCGAGCACGCCCAGCTTCACTTTCACCGGCAGGTCGCGCAGTCGACGGTAGAGCTCTTCGAAAGAAAGGGGGGCGCCGCGCAGGTGCAAATGCTTCTGGTCGGCGTGGCCGGAGTAGAAGAACACCAGCAAACCGACGTCGGCGAGCCCACCCAGCTGGTCGAGCGCTTGGGTGAGCGCCTCAGTGGTGGGGTCTTCCAAGAGCTTCACGTCGGCGGCCGAAAAGCCTCCCAGCTCGGTGAGGGCCGCAGCGACGCGCTCGGCGTCCTCCAGCGCGTGGCGCAAGGGCCGATCCATCGACCAGCCGGTGTTCGCTCCCACCAGGAGCGCGACCCTTCGCTCGCCCAGGGTCTCCGGAGCAGCCAAGGCGCAGACGACCAAGCTCAACGCGACGGATCCGCGCACGGCTTGCGCTTGTACCACCGGCCGAAAGAAAGTTCCCCCTCCCGCGGCTCCAGGCGACCAACGGCGTCGCGGGCGTCAACGAATGACGCCCAACAACGGAGGAACCGATGAAGACGACTCTTTTGCCGTGGTTGCTCATCTTGCTGGCGGGGTGCGCCACCTACGTGGACGTGAAGCGCGAGCAGCCAGTGCTCTACAAAGTGAACGCCGAGCATCCCGGGCTGGGCGTGCTGCACGTGAGCGTGGAAGACGAGGTGCTGGCGCGCGCGCCCAATGACTTCTCCAACATGACTGGCTTGGTGGTGAAGGCCGCCAAGGATTACGCCGAGCAGCGCGGCGGCTTCCAGGTGGTGGACTACACCTCTTTGGGCTTCACCGCCCCGTGGAAGCGAGGCTACGACCGTGGCAACGAGGCGGTGTTCACCCTTTCGTCGCTGGAGGGTGTGCCCGCCGGCACCCAGACGCCGGTGGTGCTGGTGGTGAAGGTGCTCGACTGGCGCACCTTCGTGGAGACGGTGGACAAGACGAGCAAGGACGTGGCGCGGGTGAAGCTGCAGCTCTCCACTTGGACCCGCGAAGGCCACCAGGTGCACTCCGAGGTGGTCGAGGCGTTGGCCCGCGCGGGCGACATGCAGCTGCACCTCAAGGCGGGCAACGCACAGCTGGTGCACTGGTACCAGAAGTCCGACGGGCGGGGGCCGTTCTTTTCCCAGCCCGGCAAGCGCGACCAGCTGTTCTTGAACGCGTTGCGGGAGGCGGTGGGCGTGCACCTCTACCCGTATTTTCCTCACCAGGTGAACGAGCGGCTGGTGCTCATCGACGATGCGCCACTCAAGCCGGGGGTGGAGGCAGCGCAGGCGGGGCGCTACGACGAGGCGCTGCAGAAGTGGGAGGCCATCTACCAAGCCGACCCCAAAGCCCACGGCGCGCTCTACAACGCCGGGTTGATGCACATGGTGAAAGGCGATGACGCCAGGGCGCTCGAGCTGCTCGCCAGGGCGGCGCAGGTGGAGGACAAGTTCCTCTACCGTTCGATGCGCGACGTGGTGGGAGACCGCCTGGCGATGCGTAAGGAGATTGGCGCGGCGGGGGTGACCGCGGTGGCGCCGGGGAGTTGAAGCGCGAATGAGCACCTGCCTCACCATCGCTCCCGGCGCCATCGTCGCCACCTCATCGACTTCGAGTCCCAACATGACCATGTCGTACTTCTCGGCCACCCGCCGCAGCAGTCCTGCACAGTACTGTCGCTCAGTCACTCGCGGAGCGCCCGCTTCCTCCTCTTCGTGGCCCAGATCAGGTGATAGCGACAATCGAAGACGGCGTGACTGCTCCGGCGAAACATCTCGGCACTCTACGCCGGTTGCAGGGGGCCGCCCTCTATCCCTGGGGCAAGCCCCCTCATGATTGATCGGAAGTAGC
>JBMORE010000099.1:0-5410 GCA_049322255.1 Myxococcota bacterium
GGGACCCCGCCAGGGAGCCACGTCTATCACTACCAGGTGACCGACCCGTCACGGGTTGTACTGGTGGACAACCTGACGGGTTACCCTGCAGATGGCATCACCGACAGCGTGGGTAACCTGTCTTCCTCTCATCAGCAGTATCTGGGCACACACGGCTGCGGAGTCGTACGGGTCTTCGACGGTGGTGCCATGCCCGATGGCGGCGCAATCTCTGATGGCGGAGCAATGCCCGACGGTGGCGCGGGGACCGGCCACACCGGCGATGGTGGCAACGACGGCGACGGAGCGAGCACCTCGGGTTGCGGCTGCCGAGTCACCGGCCCGAGGAATGGATGGGTTGGGTTCATCCTGTTCGCCATTCTCGTCTGGAGGATTCGCTCCCGCCGCGCTACTTCCTGATCTCCGCCCAAAAGAAACCGCGCAGGTCTCCTTCGGAAAAGCCCACCGCCTCGTCCTGTGGGTACGCCTCGCGTAGAAGCCCGCTCAGCGCCGGGGAAAAGCCAGCCGGGTTTCCGTGGCACTGGGTGCACACCGCGCCCACCGGAATGGGCCGCAAAACGCCCACGCGGTCGCCCAGGTCCACCGCCACCGCGTCCACCTCGGAGGCCTTCTTCCCCGCCGCCGCCTCCACGAAGGGACGGGCCCAGGCGCGCGGAGCGTTCTTCGGGTTGCGCAGACGGTGGCTGGTGCGGCCCACCTCCAGCTTTTGCTCGGCGGCCACCTGGGCGGTGAGCGGCTGCGCCACGTCGCGGCACACCTTCACCGCGGCTTGTGGGCCGCCTCGGCCCAGCTCCTCGAGAAGTTGGGAGACGAGCTTTTGCATCAGCGCCTGCATCGCCGCGTTCGCTCGTTGCACCGGAGCGGTCAGCTCGGGAGGCACGGACTCCAGTGGATAGCTGGGAGGTGGCTTCGCCGCCGTCGTCGTGTCCGAAGCCGCCTTGGCGCAGGCGCCAGAGGCAAGGAAGAGACCGAGCAGAAAAGAGCGTGCGTTCATGAGCGGCTGCTTAGCGCGTTGGTTGATGGTCGACGAGCGACTTCGGCACGAGCACTGCGGCGCCCTCCAGGCAGCCCTCGCGCAGGGCGGCGAGTGCCTGGTTGGCATCCTCCAGCGCGAAGGGAGTGACCGACACCTGCACCGGCACCTTGGGCGCCAGCTCCAAGAATTCGCGCGCGTCCTCGCGAGTGAGGTTGGCCACCGAACGCACCGTGCGCTCGCCCCAGAGGAGCGAGTAGGGAAAGGAAGGAATGTCGCTCATGTGGATGCCGCCGCACACCACCACCCCTCCTCTTCGAACGGCTCGCAGCGCCGTCGGCACCAGCGCCCCCACCGGAGCGAAGAGGAGGGCGGCGTCCAGCTCTTCCGACGGCAGCTCGTCGGAGCCCCCCGCCCACGCCGCCCCCAGTTGCCGTGCGAAGGCCTGCGCCGTCGCATCACCCGGGCGGGTGAAGGCGTACACCTGCCGGCCTTGGTGTCGCGCCACCTGGGCGATCAGGTGTGCCGCCGCCCCGAAGCCGTACAGGCCCAAGCGTCGCGCGTCGCCGGCGAAGCGCAGCGCGCGGTACCCGATGAGCCCCGCACACAAGAGCGGCGCCGCCTGAAGGTCGTCGTACGCTTCGGGCAGCGGAAAGCAGAAACGGTGATCGGCCACCGTCCACTCCGCATAGCCGCCGTCGAGCTGGTAGCCGGTGAAGCGGGCCTGGGCACAGAGGTTCTCCTGGCCGCTTCGACAGTACGCGCAGCGGCCGCAGGAGAAACCCAGCCAGGGCACTCCGACTCTCATGCCGGGTGAGAAGCCAGGAGCGTCTTTTCCCGCAGCCTCCACCACTCCGACGATTTCGTGGCCGGGAATCAAAGGCAGCTTGGGGTGAGGCAGCTCGCCGTCCACCACGTGGAGATCGGTGCGGCACACCGCGCACGCCTTCACCCGCAAGAGCAGCTGCTCCGGGCCCGGGACGGGGAGGGAGCGCTCCTCCAGCCGCAAGGGCGTCTTGGGTCGATGGAGCACCATTGCGCGCATCGCGAAGCAATGTAGCTCTGGCTCGAGACAGTGAGGTATGGGGCCTGGAGGTCTTTTCGTTGTATTTCCCGATGTTCAGCCCGTGTGGGCCGGGCTGGGTGTGGATGCAGCGCGGTGCTGGTGGCTGACTTCCGACGGCTCCGCGGACGCTCCTTTTGGTGTCACGGCCGCTCGCCCCCGAGCGTCCAGGCCCGCGCTGCGCTGACCGAGATGGCGAGCTACCGCACGCGCGCTCCCAAGGGGTCTTTCGCTATCGAAGCCATGAAGAGGCCAACGCCGATCGTGAGCGGTGGCGCTTGGAGGCGATGAGGGTCAACACCTTGCCGCGAAGGCACCCGTGACCGCCGACGCCGAGGTGCTCAGGCGCGCGCTGGCGGAACGTCGCCGCTGACTTTTGTCACCTGGTGCAGCCACAGGAGGTTGCCACCGAGGAAGAGGAGCGCCCCCACCACCGCCGCAGGGCGCACCGCGTCCGCCCAGAAGAAGGTCATCGCCGCCAGCGCGACCAGCGCCAACCGCCCTAGCTCCAAGCTCTTGGCCCAGGCCTTCTTCTCCGTCAGCCCGCCGACCGCTGCCAACGAGAGCAGGATGAGCCCGGCTCCCATCGTGGTTACCTCCCGGGGTTGTTGGGCGCCCCACATCAGAAAACAGAAGGTGGCCACGACGACGGCGGCGAAGTGGCTGGCGAGGTACCAGGAAAGGCCGCACTGCAAAGGGACGTCGTACTTGTCATGCGACAGGAGCCGGGACCGCCCTTCCTCCATCCACTCCGGGTGCCAGGCGGGCGGCTTCACCCACACCCCGAGGGCCTCGCGCAGGGAAGGAGCGCGAAGCGACCTTCGACCCAACGTCACCCAGTGCTGCACCTGAGCCCACAGAGAGTTGAAGCTGCGCAGAGGCTCGCTCACTCCGTAGACCGGGGCTTCCTCCTCGGGAACGAAGGTGCCGAACAGGCGGTCCCATACGATGAGGGTGGCGCCGTAATTTTTGTCTAGGTAGCGCGGGTTCACCGCGTGGTGGACGCGATGGTGAGAAGGAGTGTTGAGCGCCGCCTCGATGGGCCCCAGCTTCCCCACCAGCTCGGTGTGGATCCAAAACTGGTACAGGGTGCTCAACGAGCTCGTCGCCACCATCACCGGTGGAGGAACGCCGGCGAAAGCCAAGAGCACGTTGAACGGCCAGGAGGTGACGCCGGAGAAGACCGCCTGCCGCAGCGCCACCGCTAGGTTGTAGTCCTCGCTCTGGTGATGCACCACGTGCACCGCCCAGAGGAAGCTCACCCGGTGGGAGAGGCGGTGCCACCAGTAGTAGAGAAAATCCACTCCGACGAAGGCCACCGCCCACGCCGCCGCGCCTTCGAGGGTGAAAAGCCGGTAATGCTCGTAGACGAACACGTAACCGGCGTGCAGCAGCGCCGCCCAAAAGAAGACCAGCACTTGTTGACTGACGCCGCAGCCCAAGTCCGCCAGGGCGTCGGAAAGCCGGTAGACGTGTAGGCCCTTTCTTTTCGCCACCCACAGCTCGAGGCCGATGAGCAGGAAGAAGACCGGTATCGCCAGCGCGATGAGCTTGTTCGCCATGCTCGAGCGCCAATCTACCGTGCGTCAGCAAAGAAGGGGCTGGGGGCGCTCTGTGTTTTCGGGCGAAGGACCTATGATGAAGGTCGTGGGCACGCGGAAATTGCCGGGATGGGTGGTCGACCCCAAGCGATCGGTGCGCGAGAAGTGCGAACCCTACCGTCACATGACTCCAGAGGAGCGGGCGAGAGATCTATGGGACGTTTGTTCCGCCGCCGCGCAGCTCCTGGCCCTCAACACGAACCGCTCCCGCGTGCTCTCGCTTCAGGACCCCCTGCCGGAATCGAGTCGCCGTGCGCTCGCGCGATTGCGAAGTCAGGCACATGGACGAGATTAAAAACGTCTTTGATCAGGCATTGTTTCTTGCCGACGAGCTGAGTGCACGCAGCATTCCCTACGCCATCGGTGGAGCGTTGGCTTACGGCCTGTGGAGCGAGCCTCGCGCGACGAAGGACATCGACGTCAACGTCTTTGTACCGCTCGCAGAGCTACCACGGGTATTTGACGCCCTGCGCTCGCTGTCGGCGAACTTCGATGAAGCGCGCGCTCGCCACGAGGCTCTGGAACAGGGGATGTTCATCGCGCACCTCGCCGGGTATCGCGTCGACGTCTTCATTCCGAGCATCGACTTTTCCTGGGAAGCGCACCGGACGGCACGCGAGCAAACGATTCGTGGACACCCCTACCGGTTCCTGTCCCCGGAAGCCCTCGCCGTGTTCAAACTGCTCTTCTTTCGCCCCAAGGACTTGCTCGATCTCGAGAAGCTGGTCTTCGTCCAGGGCACTGCGTTGGATGTCGAGTACGTGCGCCGCAAGATGGTCGAGATGATGGGAGAAGATGATGAGCGAACCAAGGCCTGGGACCGCATCGTCTCGGACTATGCGAAGCCTTGAGGGCCAACGGCGGCAGGGATTCGAGCTCCATGCGTTCGCGAACTGAGGCCCACCTCCCCGGGCGATGTCAGCGCTGCTACCAGAAGGAGCGGCTGTGTCTGTGCGCTGAGCTTCCCCGCGTGGAAACCGCCGCCCGCTTCGTGGTGCTGCGCCACACGCTCGAGGGCTTCAAGTCGACCAACACCGCCCGCTACGCCGAGCTGGCGCTGCCCCACTCGCAAATCCTCGCCTACGACGCGGTGACCCATGCGCTCGACGGGCCGCTCGCGCTCGGCCGCGCCTGCTTGCTCTTTCCCGGCGGAGACGCCTCGCCTCCGCCCGGGGTGGACACGGTGGTGGTGCTCGACGGCACCTGGCGTCAGGTGCGCAAGATGTGCCGCCGGCTGCCCCAGCTCGCCGCCCTGCCCCGGTGGACGGTGCGGGCGCCCCAGGCTTTGGGCCCCCGGCTGCGTCATTCTCCCGACGCGACCCAGCTTTCCACCCTGGAGGCAATCGCCCAGG
Organism: Myxococcota bacterium; assembly: GCA_049322255.1. Taxonomy (GTDB): domain Bacteria; phylum Myxococcota; class Myxococcia; order Myxococcales; family Myxococcaceae; genus JBMORE01. The sequence continues at coordinate 4,990 of JBMORE010000099.1, forward strand.
CGGTGGAGGCCCTCGAGGGCGAAGCGAAGGCCGAAAAGCTGCGCCGACTGCACACGCTGGTGGTGGAGCGCACCCTCATCGGGCGAGGAGCGATTCCTTACCCCGAGCCCTTCAAGCGCGCGCCCCGAGGGCGGTCAATGCAGCCCCACGATGTCGCCGCCGTCGGTGAGGTCGATGTGGTGGGCGGCGGGGGAGCGCGGCAGCCCGGGCAGGGTAACGATGTCTCCTGCGAGCGCCTGGAGAAAGCCCGCCCCCGCCCAGACGCGTAAGGAGCGAACCACCAGCCCGCCCTCTCCGTCGTGCAGCGCGTGCGGCGTCTTGGCCACGCACAAGGGGAGCTTCTCCCAGCCGACGGCGGCGAGGGTTTCGAGGTCTTTTCGGGCCTGGGGAGCGAGCACCGCCTGCTCGACCCCGTACATCG
>JBMORE010000099.1:5510-15577 GCA_049322255.1 Myxococcota bacterium
GGGGTAGGGCTCATCGCCGACACCAACACCAGCTTGCCGCGGGGCTTTTGGGCGAGTGAGCGCACGGCCGCCAGGCTGAGCTTGGCGATGCCTCGTCCGAACGGGAGCAATTGCTCCTGCGGCACGCCGCACTCGCCAGCAAGCTCCTCGATGGGACGGGCAGTCATGGAAGACCTTCAGGACGCAGTTTCGACCCATGCAAGACCACCACCAGGAGAAAGTCACCCGCCTCGCCCAGCGACTGCTAGCGCGCTCGCCGTCCGCGCCCTTGTCGCTCAAGAAGAAGTCTCCGCCGCACCAGGTGCCCAAGCGCAAGGACTTGTGGCACACCGACGAGAAGCTGGACATCGGGGTGCTGGACGAGATTCTCGAGATTGACGTCGAGGCCCGCACCTGCACCGCCGAGCCAGGTGTCACCTTTCACCGGTTGGTGCGCTCGACGCTCCCCTTGGGGCTGGTCCCCATCATCGTCCCCGAGCACAAGACCATCACCCTCGGCGGAGCGGTCGCCGGGGGCTCGTTAGAATCGAAGTCGTTTCAATACGGCGGCTTCCACGACACCTGCCTCGAGTACGAGCTGGTCACCGCCACCGGCCAAGTGCTGCGCTGCACTCCGACCAACGAGCATGCGCTGGTGTTTCAGATGGTGCACGGCTCTTTCGGCACCTTGGGGGTTTTGACCCGGCTCAAGTTCCGGCTCATCCCCGCCCAGCCGTTCGTGCGCCTCACCTACGAGCACCACGCCAGCTGGGACGCGTTCCAGGCGTCCTTGTGGCGGCACTTTTGCGAGCAGGACGTCGACTACCTCGACGGGATGGTTCATTCGCCGCAAAAATACGTACTCTGCCTGGGCCGCTTCGTCTCCAGCGCTCCGTACACCCATCGCTACGACTGGGTGAAGGTGTACTTCCAGAGCACTGCTCGCCGCCGTGAGGACTACCTCACCACCCTCGACTACCTGTTTCGTTACGACCGGGGAGTGACCACCGCCAACCCCAAGAGCGCGCTCGGCCGTGCGTTGGTGGGCAGGTGGTGGCACTCCGACCGCGTGCTGCGCTGGGCCAACCGCCTGCACCGTTTCTTGCCGGCCAAGCGGCCCAGGGTGCTGGTGGACCTCTTCGTGCCTTTCTCCCGTGCGGGCGAGTTTCTCGAGTGGTACCGCCAGCGCATCGGCGTCTACCCGGTGTGGTGTGTGCCTTACCGGCGGGTGCGGGACTACGAGTGGCTCACGAGCGCCTTCTTCGCCGGCGTGCACGACCCGCTGTTCCTCGATCTCGCCCTCTACGGGGTGCGCCAACCCAAGGGGAGAAACCTCTACAAGGAGCTGGAAGAGGAGCTCTTCGTGGTCAACGGCGTCAAGACGCTCATCTCCTACAACTACTACGACGAGGAGTCCTTCTGGCGGGTGTGGAACCGGCCCAACTACGAGGCGGTGAAGCGCATCACCGATCCAGCCCACGTCTTCCGGGACCTTTACGCGAAGACTTGTCGTGCCACGCGAGGGCTCGAAGGGTAAGCTCCGCGGTCGATGCGCCCATGGCGAAGTTGGAAAGCGGCTCTGAGAAGTTTGTCGTGGGTTGCCTTCGTCCCGCTGCTCCTCGGTGGCGTCGACGCGGGCACCCCTCCGTCTCCGCCGGCGACGGGAAGCATCGCGGGCAAAGTGCAGGCTGCTTCCAAGCTGTCCTCGCCGACCATCGTTTACTTGGAGCCTGTGGGAGCCGCCCCTGCCCGGGCTCTACCGCCCCCGTCTTCCTCCCAGCGTCAGAAGGTGACGCAAAAGGACCTCCGCTTCGAGCCGGGAGCGCTCGTCGTTCATGTGGGCGACACGGTGGACTTTCCGAACGAGGACCGCGTCTTCCACAACGTGTTCTCGGTGAGCTCGGGCAACGAGTTCGACCTGGGCATCTACCGCGAGGGAATGACGAAGTCGGTGCAGATGAAGAAGGCTGGAGAGGTGGACATCCTCTGCAACCTCCACCCGGAAATGGAAGCGAAGATGCTCGTGCTGGCCAACGAGCTGTTCGCTCCCGTGGGGGAGGATGGCTCCTATCGAATCGCGTCCATTCCCGCGGGAAGCTACTCGCTCCGTGTCTGGTCCGCGACGCATGAGACGGCGCAGCGCACGGTCGAGGTGAGCGCCGGCCAGGAACGACGGGCTGACTTCCAGCTCGAGCCAAGAAAGCGTCGCAAGATGCTCCCTCAACACGCCATCGACGAAGCTTCTTCACCCCCGAGTCCAAAGCGTAAGCGTTAGTCGGCTGGTTGCCCCCTCGCTCGTGGCCGACGTCGCAGACGCAACGAGCCGGCCAACAGCGCCGCGCCGAGAAGCTGTGCCCCAGAGGAGCTGCAACCGCAGCCTACTCCCAGCGAGGCAGAGAGGCTGGAGTCGACTTCCATCGGCTCCGAGGCCGGCGAAAACGGGCCAGGGTTCGATGCGCCGTCGCGAGCGCGGACCCTGAACCGGTAGCTGCCGTTGGGCAAGGAGGCGCGCAGGTTGATGTTGGACTGAACCTGCTCGAGCTTCCAGCTGGCGCCGTCGTCGCTGCTGCTCCACACCTCGTAGGTGGCGACCCCCGAGCCGCCGGTGTCGTCCGCGGCGCTCCAGTTGAGTATGTACTGCCCGGGACCGCGCCGAGGGAGGGCTTCGGGCGTCCCGGGTGCGGTGGGCGGGGTGGTGTCGACGATGAGCACGGGCGAGGTCGCCGAGTAGCCGGAGACTTTGTTGAACCCGTCCACCGCTTGAACGCGGTACACGTAGCCGCCTTGCGCCAGCGCCTCGGTATGCGAAAGCGCGGAGGAGGTGGCGATGCTCACCCAGTCGATAGCGGCGCTGGGCGATCGTTGAAGCTCGTAGCGCACCGGGCCCGACCCGGCAGCGGCACTCGAGCCTTCCCATGAAACGGTCACCGCGCCGGGGGAGGGGTTGGGTAGGACGAGGAGCGGGCCGGGAATGGTCGGCGGCGTAGCACTGGAGGGCTCCTCGGGACCGATGGTGGCGCTGGGCTCCGGTTCCGCATGAGGGCGAAGCACCACGTCGTCGATTTCCTGATTGTTGGTATCGCCTCCGGTGGCGGCCCCGAACAAGAGGTTCCTGTAGGTCTTGTCGAACGCCCCTGGGACGACCGCCACCAAAACCTTGTCCAGCTCGACGGAAACTCGGCTCCCGCTGAATTTTACTTCCACCGAGTGCCAAAGGCCGTCGTCGGGGGCCGAGCTAGGGACGCTGGCCAAATGGCCGAACGTCATCGTAGAGGTTCGCGTCACCCCGAGGTGTGGGTAGGGCGGATCACCGGGATTGGTGGGAACGTTGTCGAGCTCGACGGCGTATCCAGGCAGGGCGACGCCGAGACTTCCGCCCGTGCCCATATTTCCTTGGTGAAAGAAGCCAAAGGCGAGGCCGTCGCCGCCTCCGTTGGGACCGGTTCCGTCTCCACACCGAAATCTGAAGGACACCGCCCACCCGTTCTCCCAGGAGGGGTCGACGGTGGCGAAGGTCCCACCCCCTCCTCTTCCCGTGGTGCGAGTGAGAAACAGGGTGGAGCCGCCCCAGCTGAACTCGTCGCCCACGCTGCCGTTCGCCCGAAAAATGTTCTGCCACCGTGCCGTGGGGTCGGTGGAAAAGTCGTCGTAGAAAAGGTTCACCGCCGTGGGGTTGCTGGAATCCGCCTCCGAAGCGCTGCCGTAGTACATGAAGAGGGTCTTGCCGGAGACAGGGAGCGCGCCCACCTTGACCCAAAACCGAGTGCTGGCGGTGTTGCAGCCGGACTCCGTCCAATGGGGAAGGAGCGTCTGGCCGTCGGAGTCCGTGAACCGCACGTCGGGGCAACCTGGCCGAAGGCTGGCAGAATCGGCGACCACCAGCACCGGATAGTCGACCAGGGCCGTCGAGGATCCCGAGACGTTCACCGCGCGGCGGAATGAAAAGCCAGCCAGCCAGCTTTGACTGCGCGCCGCGGCGGGAACGAAGAGCAACCACACGAGAGCGAGACGCATCGAGGCGCGCATAAAAGACAGCTTCGAACGTAGCCTGGTTCAACGGCCGCGGGAACGCCGCCGCTGAAAGGCCCTGCCTGTCAGCGCTCGCTCGTGGAGTGAGTCTAGCGTGGCATCTGCTGGCGCTCCGACTGCGCCTCGACCCGGATGGCGACGGGGTCGTCTCCGACAATCTGGAACATCGCTCGCACCTGTGCGCCTTCGGGCAGCGCCTCCGCCAGGGTTTGCACGCCATCGAGCATCACCACCGTCTGTCCTTCGACGATCTTCAGCTTCGACTGGGGAAGCCCCTCCCGGGACACCACCACCGCTTTCTTCTCGGATTGGAGGAGGGTGCCGGTGAGCTCGAAGGCCTGCTCCTCGTTGAAGGCCGCTCCGGAAATCTCCTTTCCCCCCAGGGTCGCGCACGCAGCCAGACACCCCAAGGCGACCACTCCCAAGCCGGTCTTTTTGAACATTCGTTTGCTCCTCCTCCGCTGGGTAATGACGCGCATAGGTGCAACGCGCATTCCCCGCTCCACCAGAGGACGCCGCTGACTCCGCACACCGCCGCCGGAAAATCCTACCGTCCCATCGCGGTAATGCTTGCCGGCTCGACAACCGCCCGCTCCAAGTGCTTGGTTTGGGTCATGAGCGGCCCGAGCAGCGTCGCCCGCGCGTTCAGCAGCTTCACCGTGCGCATCGAGATGACCAAGTACAGTTGGTCGGATGACGCGGAGGCCGACGCCCGGGCCCACGAAGAGGAAGAGCAACGCCTGGCGCCGTTTCTCGGACGGGTGGGAAAAGAGGTGCAGCTCGAGCTCGAACGAGCTTGCCGCGAGCTGAGCCGCTTCGAGCTCGTTGCTCACTCCGAGAAGCTGTTTCAGTTCGCCCTCGAGTACGGCCCCCATCCGCGCGACCACCCCCAACGGAAGAACAACCCGTGCAGGGTTCTCTTTCGCCTCCCGGTGACGTTCCAAGGCGACGAAGTGCTGGTCTTCATCGACGTCGCCCTGGCGCGGATGCCGGAGGTGAAGGACCTCGAGTCTTTGGCCGAACAGTTCTCCCAGGGCGTGGGCCGTGCTCGCCAACGAGCTTACGGGTCGTACGGGTCGCCGTAGCTCATCAAGGGCGCCAGGTCGGCCATCACCTTCACCAAGTCGAGGGCGGAGAGCAGCTCATAGGTGGCCACCGCCTTGGGCACGTTCTGCGAAGGCAGGCAGTCGTCCGCCGGGGTGGAGGTGGTGGCGGCCGCATCGCAGTAGCTGGAGCGCGCCAACAGCCGGTTGGCGCGGTCGAGGAGCGCCTTGGCTCCCCCGCTGTTCTTGGTGCTCGCCAGCGCGCCGTACGTCAGCCCGGTGAGCGGGTCGCGGAAGGTGACCACTTCGCCCGCGGGCAGCTGCGGAGAGCTGCCGGTGCCCACGACGAACACCCGCGATTCGTCGCGGAAGCTCTGGTCGAAGTTGTCGAAGAAGCGCGCCTGCCCCAGCACCTGCCAGTACAGCTGCACGCTGAAGGTGGCAGCGGGGTCGATAGGCGCGGCGTTCACCGTGTCGAGCGCGCCGGCGAAGTTGGGGAAGCGCACCTGGCCGCCCTGCACGTACGGCCCCACCTTGGAGTAGTCGCCGGAGAGGATGGCTTGGTTGAGCTTGGCAATCTGCGGGGCGAAGGTCGTGTAGTAGCTCACCTCCCACTCGCGCACGTCCTTGGGGCTGGCGCGGGCGACGAAGTTGGTCTCGGAGTCGGAGAGCGCCTCGATGGCCATTACCTTGTCCAGGTAAAAGCCGATGTGGTGGAGGCACTCCCACCACATGTAGCCGCAGCTGCGCTCGCCGTCGTACCAGCTGGTGGAGTAGTAGCGGCCGTTGGTGACGCCCACGTTCATCACCGGGAAGCCCACTCCGCTCTGCATCAGCACCGAGCCGTCCGCCTGCACGGTGGGCGCCGAGTAGCCGCCCACGTCGGGCATCAACACCGTCTTCACCAGGTAGTTGAAGGCGTTCTGCACCGACCAGGTCTTGTCTCCCCAGCCCTGCACCGGGTCGGAGAGGAAGGCCTGCATCTGCGCGGGGGTGTAGAACTGGGGCAGAAGCTCGTTGTACAGGCCGTAGAGGTCGTGCCAGCCCTTGAGCCGGTCGTAGATGCGGCCGTACCAGCTGGAGACGTAGTTGTAGTGGTCGACCCCAATCTTCCCGCGGGGGAAGTTCCGCTGGATGTACCAGGTGTCGAGCTCGTCGAGGATGTTCTTCATCCGCTCGTGCGGGTCGGCGCCGAAGTCGCGGGTGAGGCAGTGGTCGGAGAGGTTCGCCCGGTTGTGCGAGCAGTAGATGTACGGCACTCGCGCCAGCGCCTCGCCGTTGACGTCGACGGTGGCGAAGTCCTCGCTCGCCTGTCCTACGTCGACCAGCACCCGGTTGTCCGCGGCGTACAGCTTCTGCCGCATCTGGTTGTAGAGGGTGGTGTAGTGAATCGACCGCGGGCCGACGGTGTAGAAGTAGAGCAGCTCACCGTCGCGCTCATGCCAGTCGCGCAGCCAGTCGGTGGGCACCCCCGCGGTATCGCGGAACGCCTCCACCTTCCCCGCGTAGCCGAAGAGGATGGCCGCCCGGTCGTACTTGCCGATGCCCATCCCGTCGATGGTGTAGCGGCCAGCGTAGTCCATGATGGAGCTGTAGGCGTAGTCATAGATGCGCCCGTCGAGCTCTCGGGTGGTGAGAGGGTCGACCAGCCGCGGGCCCACGTTGCCGTCGTCGCGCAGCGTCCAGTAACCGTCGTGGTAGTTGATGGCGTCGTCCGAGCCGCCGAAGTTGTGCATCAATCCCAGCGTGTGCCCCACCTCGTGCGCCAGCACCGCGGTGTAGATGCTCTTGCGCACCGTCTCGTAGACCTTCGCCGGGTCCTGCCCTTTGAGCTCCTTGGCCAGGCCCATCAGCGCGTCGTCGGCCATCTCCACCGTGTAGTAGTTGCGTGCCTCGGCGAACGCGTCACGCATGCGCGCCTGCTGCTTGAGCGCCTGGGCCAGCCCGCCGCGCGCCACGCTCGCCTTCGCCTTCACCTCGTCGGTCACCGGGAGGCCCGGGGTGTGCCCGGCGGCGAGCAGCACCTCCTTGTCGAGGAGCAAATCCTCCACGTACGTCCCTGTGAGCGCGGCCAGCCGCCCTTTGGAGGCGCGCGCCTGCCCGTTGGCGATGCCGCGCTGGTAAAGCGCTTCGAGGTAGGGCGCCAGAAAGACGTCCACTCCCTCGAGCCGCTGCAGCTCTTCGTCGGCGGCGGTCAGCGTGTGCCGCTGCGTCTCCCAGTACGCCGAAGCAGGGCCGTGGGAAATTTGCGCCACCATCTCCTTGGCGTCTTCGAGCGAGTAGGTGGACTCGGCTCGTTGCTTGCTACCGCCGGCCAGGCTTGCCCATTCGGTCAAGTCGACGCCGTCGATGAACTCGGTCGGGTCCTTGGTGCCGTTGAGCAGCTCGACCATCTCCTGCACGTTGTACGCAGCGGTGTTGTTGTGGTGGTACACGTAAGCCATCCCCGAGAGCAGCTCGCCCGTCTCCGGGTCGATGTTCGAGGGGCCGTAGCCGAGCAGCCCGTAGCTCATGTACTTGGGCACGTAGGCCATGAAGGAGTAGCGAAGGTCGCCCAGCCGTGGCGAAAGCCCCGCCGGGCCGCACTGTGCCGGGTCGCTCTCGAGCACCGGGTTGTTGGGGCAGGCGACGAACACCGGCCCCTTGGGCTCGTGGCCCAGCGCGCGCACCGCCTGGGTGAAGGCCTCGTTCCACTGCCGGCCTACCTCCACCACCACCGGCTTGAGCCAGTCGGGCAGGTCGCGGTTGACGTGGTAGACGAGCGGCCGAAGCTCCCGCTGCGCGAAAGGAATGGGGTTGCCCGCCTCGTCCCTCCAGCGTTTCCACAGGTTGTGGCGGTTCAAGTAGCGCTCTTTGCCCTGCTCGCGCACGCCCGTCTTGGGGTCGTAGACCGTGCGGGTGGTGGCGAAGAAGCCGAACACCTCGGTGGCCTTGCCTTTGTAAGGCAGCGGCTCGTACTGATGCTGGGGGTCGATTTTGAGGAAGCTGTTGCGAATGGAATATTCGCCCGCGCCGCACTCCTTGAATTCGCTGCCGCGCAGCCAGCACAAGGGCACGGTGCCGTAACCCGGCAGCTCGATGCTGCCTGCGCGCGCGAACAGCTTGTTGGTGACGTCGAAGTAGCTGCCGTCGGCCTCGAAGTAGGGCGCGTCGGGGTGGCGCTGGCCGGTGGAGGGGTCGATTTCCTGCACGTAGTAGGGCACCGGCTCCACCGAGGCGCGCTCGAAGTCGAGCTCGTAGTTGTGCACCAGGTTCTGCGACCAGTCGATGCGCACGTAGGCGCGCTCGTGCCAGGGACGGTCGGTGACGTTCTCCTGGACGACGTTGAGCTTCTCGCCGGTGGTGGGGTTGTAGGCGTTGACGATGTCGAAGTGCCGCTCGACGCGGAAGGCCGCCACCACTTCACCCATGTACCGGTCGCCCTGCTGCTCCTTCAAGTCGGCGCCCTTGATGAGCTCGGTGGTGCGCCGCGCGTAGAGCACGCTCTCTTGCAGGTCCCACTGGATGCGCGAAACCCCGCCCAGGTCGGTCTGCCCCACCGGGGTGAAGCCGTCGGAGCCCGGCATGTCCACCACCGTGCGCTGGTAGTACCACTGGCCGGTGAAGAAGGACTTGGGGAGGGCGTTGGGCTGCACCTGGTTGATGGGCGGGCGCTCCTGGGCGCAAGCGGCGGCGAAGAGCGCGCAGGCGATGGCGGGGATGAGGCGATTCATGTGGTGGACCCTCCTTGGAGCTGGGCGGAAAGCCCCGCCGGGTCGAAGCGGAGCTCGAGGAACAGCGTGGTGTAACGGTTGAAGAAAAGGCCGTAGCGGCTGGAGTCTGGCGCCAGCTGCGGGTTGACGGTGCTCGCCCCCAGTCCCACCGAGAGCGAAGGCATGGGAGTGAAGGTGGCTTCCAGTGCGAAGATGTTGGTGAAGAGCGCGTCGGTGGGCTCTTGCGGAACCAAGCTCACCCGCGGGTCGGTGGCCGCCGGGTAGAGGTGCGCCACCTGCACGCCCACCGCGGCGGAGAGGGACAGCCAGGAGAGAAGCTGCACCCCGCCGTCCAGGGTGTGGCCGTGGGAGAAGGGGGCGTTGCGGCCGCCGGTGTTCAAAAAGCGCTCGCACTCCACCGAGCCGGGGGCGCAGCCCACGATGAGCGGGCTGATCCGCTCCCCGGTGGTGAAGCGGTGGAAGTGCAAGGAGGGAGAGAAGCTGTAGCGCACGCTCGCTCCGCCGCGGAAGGCGAAGGCCCGGGCGACGCGAAAGGAGGGCTCGAGGCCTAAGACCAGGGTGTCGGCGCGCGAGGCCAGACTGGTGGGGAGCCGCAAAGAAACGTCCCCCGAAAGCTGGAGCTCGGCCCTGGGCACGGTGTACGCGCGGTCGAGTCCCGCTCCCAACACCACATCGCCCAAGAGCAGCTCGCCCGACCGGGTGGTGATGTTCGACTCGGTGAGCTCGCGGGAGAGGTCGACGCGGCCTTTGGCGAAGAAGCGCTCGGAGAACCACCAGCGTCCGTCGAGCCCCAAGGTGAGGGCGTCGTAGGGGTCGTAGGTGAGCTGCGCGCCCCGGTCGAAGGACACGGTGCTCACCGCATTGCGCAAGGAGACCCGCGAGCCGCGGTAGGGAGCCTGGGGGCCTTCTTCAGCGGCCTGGGCGGCGAGGGCGACAAGAACGGCGAAGGTAAGCGCAAGGCGCATGGCGGCGGCGCGTGTAGCACAGGTCACGCCACCCGATGTTCGTCTGTTGTTTCAGTGGATTACGCGTAGAGCCCTTTGGCTACCGCGACGCCGGAGGCTGGGGTGAGCGTTTCCTAACGGGCTTGCCTGGCTAGAGTGGCTCGCTCAGAACGCGGCGGTCCCAACCAACGCGGCGCTTTCCCACAGGCCGTCGCCCCGACGCCATGAAGGCGGCCAGGTGTCCCATCTCGTTCGGGTGGGGAATCGTCGGTCGTTTCGAATACAGGATGGGCTCCCGCTGGCGGCTGGCCGCCGCTCTTCCGCATCGCCATGCGTGACACTCGAGATTCACGCGCTAG
>JBMORE010000100.1:0-15482 GCA_049322255.1 Myxococcota bacterium
CATTTTCAAATGCATAGCAACTGCGATGCGTGCAGGCAAGATCTCGAGTTGGTGTGAGACCGGCCGGCCCAGCGCGTTCCTACTCGTCCTTCTTCGGGTCGTCCCCCGGGGTGGGAACCGACCACAAGTCGGCGGACGAGGGGAGTACCTCGCCGTCTTTGGGCTGAAGGTCGACCGGGGGGCGATTCTTGATGCCAGCGAACTCGTCGTGAACAAACTCGATTTCTGGCTTTTGCGGTTCCGGCTCGGCGTCCTCCCACGACTCGGCCTCGGGGTCATGCTCCTCGTCCTCCAAGGGCCAATCGTCGGGACTGTCGTCTTCGACATCGGGTGCCACTGATTCCTCCAAGGCGCCGAATGCTCCTGAAAGAATAGCAGGCCAGAGAGAAGGAGGGCATCGCGCCCTCGCGCCAGGCAGACGCAGCGGTTATGAAGTCGAGGGAAAATGCTCCCCTACATCGAGACACCCTCCATTCAGCTCTTCGGCGACCTGAAGCTCGAGGCCTTCGGAGTGCTCTCCACGCTCGGCGTGGTGGTCGGCGCCTTGCTCGCCGCCCGCGCCGCCCGCAGGTACGGCCCCGGAGACGATGGCCCGCTGCGCGATGTGGTCACCTGGGCAGTCGGCGGAGGCCTGCTCGGCGGACACCTGCTTCACCTGCTCGCCTACCACCCCGAGGAGCTCCAGCGAGGAGGCCTGCTTCAGCTGCTCAAGTTTTGGGACGGGCTCTCGTCCATGGGCGGCGTCTTGGGCGCTCTGGTGGGCATCTTCCTCTTCTTCCGCCAGCGCAAGCTGGCCGTGCGGCCCTACCTCGATGCGCTGGCGTTGGGCACCGCTCCCGGCTGGGCGATCGCCCGGGTGGGCTGCTTCTTCGCCCACGACCACCCCGGAGTGCGCACCGACTTCTTCCTCGCGGTGGCCTACCCGGGCGGAGCGCGCCACGACTTGGGCCTCTACGACGCCTTCGTGCTCGCCGCGCTCGCCGCCGTTCTCTACCTCGTCGCGCGTTTGCGGCCGCCGCAAGGAGCGCTGATGGGCATCCTCGCGGTGGGCTACTCGCTGCCGCGCTTCTTCCTCGACTTCTTGCGCGCCTCCGACCTGTCCTACGTCGACAAGCGCTTCTTCGGCCTCACCCCGGCGCAGTACATCGTGCTGGCGCTGTTCGCCGTGGGCGCATGGTTGCTTTGGGGGGCGTTTTCACCTAAAAGCCCGCGCCCTCTGCAGGCGGGAGCGTAGCTCAATTGGCAGAGCAATGGACTCTTAATCCATAGGTTGAAGGTTCGATTCCTTCCGCTCTCATCAAGGCCGGCGCTCCGAAAGGGTGTCGGCCTTCGTCCTTTTCGATAGCGTTTTTTCCCCGGGCGGGTGGCGGAATTGGTAGACGCGCCAGACTTAGGATCTGGTACCGCAAGGTGTGAGGGTTCGAGTCCCTCCCCGCCCAACGAAAGAAGCGAGGAAGCATGAAGGTCCGTGTCGAAGAGCTCTCTCCCATCGAGCGGAAGCTCTCCATCGAAGTCGAGCCGGCCAGCGTGGCCAAGGAGCTCGATCGCGCCTACAGCGCGCTCTCCCGCCAGGTGAAGATCGCCGGCTTTCGCCCCGGCAAGGTGCCCCGGCGCATTCTCGAGCAACGCTTCAAGGAACAGGTGGAGGACGACGTCATTCACCGGGTGGTGGAGCGTGCCTACCTGGAGGCGATTCGTGAGCACCAGGTCGAGGCGGTGGGCTCGCCCCAGGTGAGCGGCGCCCGGCTCGAGCTGGAGAAGCCCTTCGCCTTCGAGGCCCGGGTCGAAGTGCGCCCGAAGGTCGAAGCCAAGGACTACAAAGGTCTCACGCTCACCTCGCGCGACGTCTCGGTGAAAGACGCCGAGGTCGAAGAACGAATCGAGCAGATGCGCAAGTCCTTAAGCCGCCTCGAGCCGGTGGCGGGCCGCGACATCACTTCGTTGGGTGACTTCGCCGTCGTCGACTATCAGGCGACCCTCGAGGGAAAGGATTTTCCCGGGGGCAAGGCCGAAGGGGTGACGATGGAGGTGACACCCGGCGAGCTGGTGGAGTCGAACGTCGCCGCCTTGGCAGGGGTACGGGTCGGCGGGTCGAAGGAGATCGACTACGCCTTCCCCCCCGACTACCGCGTGGAGGAGTTGCGGGGGAAGACGGCGCGCTTCCACTTCACGGTGAAGGAGCTCAAGAAGAAGGTCGAGCCCGCGCTCGATGACGAGCTCGCCCAGAACGTGGGAGCGGGAGTCGAGACCCTCGACGAGCTACGTGCCAAAGTGAAGAGCGACCTTAAGCGCTCACTGGAGCACAAGGCCAAAAACGACGCGCGCGACGAGCTGTTCCAAAAGCTCATCGAGAAGAATCCGTTCGAGGTGCCTAAGGCGATGGTCGAGCAGGCGACGGACCTGATGCTCGAAGGGGCCTTGCGGGCGATTGCCCGTGGCGGCATCGACCCGCGCCGCCTGGGGCTGGACTTGGAGAGGCTCCGCGAGGAGGTGCGCCCCAAGGCCGAGCGGGAGGTGAAGGGGGCCTTGCTCGCCGAGTCGGTCGCCGACAAGGAGGGCATTTCGGCAACCGACGAGGACTTCGAGAAGAAACTCGAGGCTTTGTCCCAGGAGGGTAACCAAGCGCTCTCCACGGTGCGCAAGCACTTCAAAGACCCCGATCAGAAGAGAAGTCTGCTGTCGCGCATCCGCGAGGAAAAGACGATTGAATTCCTCGAGGGGCAAGCTACCTATTCCAAGGCCTAACTTCGGAGCTCCTCATGCCCTACATGCCAGTTCCCTACGTCGTCGAGCAGACCCACCGCGGCGAGCGCTCGTACGACATCTACAGCCGGCTGCTCAAAGACCGCATCGTGATGCTCGGCACCGAGATCGACGACGACGTGGCCAACATCATCGTGGCACAGCTGCTCTTCCTCGAATCGGAGGACCCGGACAAGGACATCAACCTCTACATCAATTCGCCGGGCGGCTCGGTGACCGCGGGGTTGGCCATCTACGACACCATGCAGTACGTGAAGCCGTCGGTGTCGACCATCTGTGTGGGACAGGCGGCCTCGATGGGGGCGGTGCTCCTCCTCGCCGGCGCCCGGGGCAAGCGCTACGCCCTGCCCAACGCCCGCATCATGATTCACCAGCCGCTGGGCGGGGCGCGGGGCCAAGCCAGCGACATCGAGATTCACGCCAAAGAAATCTTGCGCATGCGCTCCCGGCTCAACGAGCTCATCGTCAAGCACACCGGCCAGGCGCTCGAGCGGGTGGAGAAGGACACCGAGCGGGATTACTTCATGGGTTCTCCCGACGCGAAGCAGTACGGGATCATCGACGAGGTGGTGGTGCAGAAGAAGTCGGCGCCCAAGGAAGAGAAGAGGTAGGCAAGCGGGTCGCTGTTCAGTGGCGGGCAGCAGATTGGACGGCCCTCACTGCAGCTGACTAGATTTGGATCGTCATGGCGGCGAAGAACCCAGGCGGCAAGGACAACCAGACCCTGTGCTGCTCCTTTTGCGGCAAGTCGCAGAAGGAGGTGAAGAAGCTCATCGCCGGGCCCACGGTGTACATCTGCGACGAGTGCATCGGGCTGTGCAACGACATCATCGCCGAGGAGATCGACCGCGAAGAGGCCAAGGACACCAAGCTGCGCATTCCGCGGCCATCGGAGATCAAGAACATTCTCGACGAGTACGTCATCGGCCAGGAGCGGGCCAAGAAGGTGCTCGCGGTGGCGGTGCACAATCACTACAAGCGCATCGAGTCCAAGGTGGCGATGGACGACGTCGAGCTGCAGAAGTCGAACATCCTGCTGCTTGGCCCTACCGGCTCGGGCAAGACGCTCTTGGCGCAGACGCTGGCCCGCATTCTCAACGTGCCCTTCACCATCGCCGACGCCACCTGCCTCACCGAGGCCGGCTACGTGGGCGAGGACGTGGAGAACATCATCGTCAACCTGTTGCAGGCGGCCGACCACGACATCGAGCGCGCCCAGCGGGGCATCGTCTACATCGACGAGATCGACAAGATCGCCCGCAAGTCGGAGAACCCCTCCATCACCCGCGACGTCTCAGGCGAGGGGGTGCAGCAGGCGCTGCTCAAAATCATCGAGGGCACCATCGCCAACGTGCCCCCCAAAGGCGGCCGCAAGCACCCGCAGCAGGAGTTCCTACAGGTCGACACCACCAACATCCTCTTCATCTGTGGCGGCGCTTTCGGCGGCCTGGAGCAAATCATCGAGCGGCGCCTGGGTGGGCGCAGCCTGGGTTTCGGGGCCGACATCCAGACGCGCAAGCAGCGCTCGCTCTCCGAGCTTTTGAAGCACGTCGAGCCGGAGGACTTGCTCAAGTTCGGAATGATTCCCGAGTTCATCGGGCGGCTGCCCATCGTCACCGCGCTCGAGGAGCTCGACGAGGGAGCGTTGGTCGACATCCTCGGTACCCCCAAGAACGCGCTGGTCAAGCAGTACAAGAAGCTCTTCGACTTGGACGGGGTGAGCCTCAAGTTCACCGAAGGGGCGCTCAAGGCGATCGCCTCCGAGGCCATTCGCCGTAAAGCCGGCGCCCGCGGGCTGCGCTCCATCCTCGAGGGGGCGATGCTCGAGGTGATGTACGAGATTCCCTCCCGCAAGACCGCTCGCGAGGTGGTCATCTCCGAGGAGGTCATTCTCAAGAAGTCGGAGCCGGTCGTCCTCTACGCCAACGACAAGGAAGAGGCGAAGAAGGAGTCGGCGTAGGGTAGGCTCCCAACGCGGTTTTTCCTGGGGGTCTTGATGAAAGCCCGCTCCGCTCTACTGCTGTGGACTTGTCTTTCCTGCGCGACTGCCGATGAAGCGGCCAAGCACGACCCGCCCCCGAGCACGCCGACGTCGGCGAAGCTGAACACGCCACCCGTTTCCGACCCCTATCGCTGGTTGGAGGCGGAGAAGGCCCCCGAGGTGCAGGCGTGGATGAAGGCCCAGGACGCGGAGGCGCGAAAAAAGCTGGATGCGCTTCGGGGGCGTGACGCGCTGCTTCGCCGCTATGCCGAGCTCTACTACCTCGACAGCGTGACGCCGCCCATCAAGCGTGCGGGCCGCTACTTCTACACCCGCACCCACAAAGACAAGGAGAAGGCGATTCTCTACTGGCGGCGGGGACAGAAGGGCGAGGAGAAGGTGCTGCTCGACCCCAACACCTGGTCGTCCGACGGAGCCGTCTCTTTGGGGCGCTGGGTGCCTTCGTGGGATGGGAAGAAGGTGGTCTTCCAACGCAAGCCCAACGCCGCCGACGAAGCGGTGCTCCACGTGGTGGAGGTGGACAGCGGCGAGTGGTCGAAGGTGGACGTCATCGAGGGCGGCAAGTACGCCGGCCCCAGCTGGACGCCCGACAGCAAGGCCTTCTATTACGAGTGGCTCCCGGTGGACGCGAGTATTCCGGTGAGCGAGCGCCCCGGTTACACCGAGCTACGGCTGCACCGGTTGGGCACCGACCCCAAGATGGACGTGGTCGTTCATCCCCGCACCGCCAACCCGTCTACCTTTCTGAGCGGGCAGCTCAGCCGCGACGGGAAGTACTTCTTCGCCTACATCCACCGCGGGTGGAACGAGAACGACATCTATGTGATGCGTCCGGGCAAGGACGAGAAGTTTGAGCTCTTGGTGAAGGGGGAGGGCGCGCTCTACGAGGCGCATCCGTGGAAGGGCAAGTTCTACGTCCTCACCGATGAAGGCGCTCCCAACAAGCGGGTGATGGTAGTCGACCCCAAGAAGCCTGCGCGGGCGCACTGGAAGGAGCTCGTCCCCGAAGACAAGTCGGCGGCGGTCCAGGAGCTTGCCCTCGTCGGTGGACATCTGGCGCTCCACTACCTGCGCAACGCGGCCAGCGAAGTGAAGCTGTTCTCCTCGAGCGGTCAGCAGGTGCGCACGGTGACGCTGCCGGGGTTGGGCACCGCCACCAACCTCATCGGTCTGGAGGACGACGACGAGACTTACTTCGCCTTCAGCTCCTTCACCCTGCCGCGACAGGTGTTCAAGGTGTCGGTGAAGAGCGGCCAGAGCGAGCCGTGGTTTCAGCTCGAGGTGCCGGTCGACCCTTCTCCCTACACCGTCGAGCAGGTCTTCTACCCCTCGAAGGATGGCACCCGTGTCTCGATGTTCATCGTGCGGCGGAAGGACCTGGTGAGAGACGGCAGCCACCCGACGCTCCTTTACGGCTACGGCGGCTTCGATGTCAGCCTCACCTCTTCCTTCACCTCGTTCATCTATCCCTGGCTGGAGGCGGGCGGGGTCTACGCGGTGCCCAACCTGCGCGGGGGCGGTGAGTACGGCAAGGCGTGGCACGACGCGGGCAAAGGGCGCTTGAAGCAGAACGTCTTCGACGACTTCATCGCCGCCGCCGAGTACCTGGTGAAAGAGAGGTACACCCGTCCCGAGAGGCTCGCCATTCGCGGCGGCAGCAACGGAGGGCTCTTGGTGGGTGCGGCGATGACTCAGCGCCCCGACCTCTTTGGCGCCGTCATCTGCGCGGTGCCGCTGCTCGACATGGTGCGCTACCACCTCTTCGGCAGTGGAAAGACGTGGATTCCGGAGTACGGCGACCCCGACAAGCCCGAGGACTTCGCCGTCCTACACGCCTACTCGCCCTACCATCGGGTGAAGGAGGGCACGCGCTACCCTCCGCTGCTCATGATGTCGGCCGACCACGACGACCGGGTCGACCCGATGCACGCGCGTAAGTTCGTCGCCGCCCTGCAAGCGGCCGCTTCCGGCAACGAGGTGTGGCTGCGCATCGAGGGAAACGCGGGGCATGGTGGGGCCGACCAGGTGAAGAAGTCGATCGAGTCCTCCGCCGACCAAGTCGCCTTCCTCTTTCACGCCCTGCCGGGGTTCGAGCCCACTTCGAGCGTGAGCGCCAAGCCGTAGCGAATGGACGTTTCCTTGCGCAGCGGCCTGGTTGCCGGCATCTATGGGGAACGGGCGCTCGTCCAGACCGTGTTATAAGGTCACAACTTTTCGCGTGGGGTAGCCAGCCGCATGTTCTTTGGTCGCGACGACAAGAAGGATGCTCCCAGGCAAAGTGACGCCGTTCCCTTGCTGCCGCTTCGGGACATCATCGTGTTTCCGCACATGGTGGTGCCGTTGTTCGTGGGGCGCGAGAAGTCGATCGCCGCGCTCAAGGACGCGATGGCCAACAAGAGGGCCGACGACAAAGCGGTCATTTTGCTCTCCGCCCAAAAGAAGGCGAAGACCAACGACCCCACCCCCGACGACGTCTTCCACTTCGGCACTTTGGGGCACGTCATTCAGCTCCTGCCGCTGCCCGATGGCACGGTGAAGGTGCTGGTCGAAGGGGTCAAGCGCGCGCGGGTCAAGCGCTTCCTCCCCAACGACGCCTTCTTCCTGGTGGAAGCAGAAGAGGTGCCGGAGGTTTCGGAGAAGGGGGTCGAGCTCGAGGCCCTGGTGCGCTCGGTGCACTCGGTGTTCGAGGCCTTCGTCAAGCTCAACAAGCGCATTCCTCCCGAGATGTTGATGCAGGTGTCGACCATCGACGACCCGGCGCGGCTGGCGGACACCATCGTCGCTCACCTCTCGCTCAAGCTTTCCGATAAGCAGGCGCTGCTCGAGACCGAGTCCGCCACCCGGCGGCTGGAGAAGCTGTTCGAGCTGATGCAAGGCGAGATCGAGATTTTGCAGGTGGAGAAGAAGATCCGCACCCGGGTCAAGAAGCAGATGGAGAAGACCCAGAAGGAGTACTACCTGAATGAGCAGATGCAGGCCATTCAGAAGGAGCTGGGCGAGCGCGACGAGTTCAAGAACGAGATTCAGGAAATCGAGGAGAAGCTCAAGACCAAGCGGATGAGCAAGGAGGCCACGCTCAAGGTCAAAAAGGAGCTCAAGAAGCTGCGCATGATGAGCCCGATGAGCGCCGAGGCCACCGTCGTTCGCAACTACATCGACTGGATTCTCTCCCTGCCCTGGTACGAGGAGACCAAGGACCGACTCGACGTCAACGAGGCGGAGAAGGTCTTGAACGAGGACCACTACGGGCTCAAGAAGGCCAAGGAGCGCATCCTCGAATACCTGGCGGTGCAGGCCCTGGTGCAAAAGCTCAAAGGGCCGATTCTGTGCTTCGTGGGGCCCCCGGGGGTGGGCAAGACCTCGCTCGCCAAGTCGATTGCCAGGGCCACCGGCCGCAAGTTCGTGCGCCTGTCTTTGGGCGGGGTGCGCGACGAGGCGGAAATTCGCGGCCACCGGCGCACCTACATCGGCGCCATGCCCGGCAAGCTCATTCAGTCGCTGAAGAAGGCGGGCTCGAACAACCCGGTGTTCCTGCTCGACGAGATCGACAAGATGTCGACCGACTTTCGCGGAGACCCTTCGAGCGCGCTCTTGGAGGTGCTCGACCCGGAGCAGAACCACACCTTCAACGACCACTACCTCGACCTCGACTACGACCTCTCCAAGGTGATGTTCATCTGCACGGCCAACACGATGCACAACATCCCCGGTCCGTTGCAGGACCGCATGGAGGTCATTCGCATCGCGGGTTACACCGAGATGGAGAAGCGCTCCATCGCCAAGCGCTACCTCATTCCCAAGGAGCAGGAGGCCAACGGGCTGGCCGACGTGAACGTCGAGCTCAGCGACGTGGCGATTCGCACCCTCATTCACCGCTACACGCGCGAGTCGGGGGTGCGCTCGCTGGAACGGGAGATTGCCTCGATCTTTCGCAAGGTGGCGCGCGACGTGTTGAAGAACGGCAAGCGCGACATCCACGTGGATAAGAAGATGGTGATGAAGTACCTGGGCGTGCCCAAGTACCGCTTCGGCACCAAGGAGCGCGAGGACCAGGTGGGCATCGTCACCGGCCTGGCGTGGACCGAGATGGGGGGCGAGCTGCTCACCACCGAGGCCACGGTGATGCCGGGCAAGGGAAAGCTGATCATCACCGGCAAGCTGGGCGAGGTGATGCAGGAGTCGGCGCAGGCGGCGATGAGCTACGTACGCAGCCGCGCCGAGCGGTTCGGCATCGACAAGAAGTTCGCCGAGAGCTTCGACATTCACGTGCACTTGCCGGAAGGAGCAATTCCAAAAGACGGCCCCTCGGCGGGGGTGACCATGGCCACCGCGCTGGTGTCGGCGCTCACCCGCATTCCGGTGCGTCGCGACGTGGCGATGACCGGAGAAATCACCCTGCGCGGGCGGGTGCTGCCCATCGGCGGGCTCAAGGAAAAGTGCTTGGCCGCCCACCGCGCGGGCATCAAGACGGTGCTCATCCCCAAGGCGAACAAGAAGGACCTGCGCGAAATACCGAAGAAGATTCGCAACGCCATTCGTCTGGTGCCGGTGGAGTTCGTCGACGACGTCTTGCGCGAGGCGCTCTTGCTCGAAAAGCCGGAAGAGTTCTTCAAGAAGCCGCAGGTGGTATCGGTGAGCGAGGTCAAGGCCGAGCCCGAGCCCCCGTCGCAGTCGGTGAGCTAAACGCCCGCCCGCTCGCCGCCCGAGCGGTCGCTGGAGCAGCTGGCCGCACAGGAAAGTCCAGAGCACTACTTTTGACCTCGGAGTCGTCATGCCCATCGACTACGAGGCGCCGACGGTCGCTCCGCCGCCGCTTCTTTTACAGGAGATGGAGGACCGCGCCCGGCTCGAGCCGGCGGTGGGGCGGGTGTTGGTGGTCGAGGACGACCCGGCTCAGCGGGAGCTCTTGGTGGAGATGCTCCTCGCCTGGCGTTACCAGCCCTTGGCGGTGGGGACCGCGGAAGAGGCGGAGCATGCGGCGCGGCGCAACCACTTCGAGGCGGCGATCGTCGACATCTTCCTCCCGGGGAAGAGCGGAGAGGCGCTCATCGGAACGCTGCGCGAACGCTTCCCCGACAGCGTGCTCATCGGCATCAGCGCGCTGGGTGACTCGATGATGGCGCGGCGCTGCAAGGTCAAGGGCGCCGACCTGTTCCTTTCCAAGCCGATCGATCCCGAAGCGCTCGCTCAGGCGCTGCAGACCAACCACAAGAGCTGGCACTAGCCTTCCGTGTCGAAGACCACCTTGCCCCGATTCTTCCCCTCTTGGAGATATCGGTGGGCCTGCGCGCCCTGGGAGAGGGGAAAGACCTGGTCCACGTGCGGTTTGATGGCGCCCTTCTCGAAGAGGGTAAGCAGCTTCACCATGTGGCCGCGTAGCAGCGCAAGCTCGCTCCACAGGTGCCCCAGGTTGACGCCGGAGACGCTCTTGTTGTCCTGCATGAGCTTCATGGGTGAGAAGCGCGGCATCCTCAGGAACTGGGAAACCAACCGAGAGAGCCGGCGTCGTTCTCCTGCGACCATGTTCGCCCACCCGAAGGCCACCAGGTGCCCCCCGGGGGCGAGGAGGTCGTAGCCTTTCTTCCAGTCGGGGCCGCCGAGCGGGTCGAGCACCAGATCCACTCCACGGCCGCCGGTGGCCTTGCGCACCACCTCGGCGTAGTCCTGCGTGCGGTAGTCGATCGGGTGCTGCATACCCTCGCTGCGCAAGTAGTCGTGCTTTGCCGCCGAGGCCGTGCCAAAGAGCTCCACCCCTTCCGTCTGGCGGCACAGCTGCACGATGGCGCTCCCCACGCCGCCCGAGGCCATGTGCACCAGCACTTTGGCCCCCGGCCGGAGCGACGCCACGTGGAAGAGCATGTGGAAGGCGGTGAGGTAGTTCACCGGAATGGCCGCCGCTTCCTCGAAGCTCATCAGCTCGGGCATCGCCAGCGCTTGGCAGGCGCTGACCACCACCCGGTTGGAGTGGCCCTTGAAGCGGACGCCAGCGAGCACCCGCTGCCCGACACGCAGGCCTTCCACACCCCCTCCCAACGCTCCCACGGTGCCGGCGACTTCGTAACCCACCACCATCGGAGGCTTGGGGGCGTCGGGGTAGAGGCCGACCCGGGCGGTGACATCGGCGAAGTTCAACCCCGAGCGCGCGACGTGGATCAGCACCTCTCCGGGGCCGGGCGCTGGATCCGGCTCCTCGCGCAGCTTCAGCACCTCCGGCCCGCCGTAGCGGGTGATGTAGAGAGAGCGCACGAAATGCAAGCGTGTACGACATGCGGACTTCAGAGGAAAGAAACCTCGCCGCCGTCGGTTGCGCGGTGGACCGAAGTGGCAGGATGCTTGCCTCGTTGAAGACACTTGCTCCAGGTTTCCTCATCGCCATGCCCCAGTTGGGAGACCCCAACTTTCACCGGTCGGTGGTGTTGATGATCGAGCACACCGACGGCGGGGCGATGGGGCTGGTGGTCAACCGCGCCGCGCCCCTCACCTTGAAAGACGTGGCCAAGGGCCAGTCCTTGCGGATTGCCGCCGAGCGCTCGGTCGAGTCGGTCTTCGTCGGGGGGCCGGTGGAGCCGCAACGGGGCTTCGTGCTCCACGACTCAGAGCAGATTTTGGAGAAGCACGAGGTGGTGCCAGGCCTCTTCCTCAGCCTCACCCTCGATGCGCTCCAGCCCCTTTTGCAAGACCCCCACCGCCGCATGCGTTTTTGTCTCGGGTACGCCGGCTGGGGGCCGCAGCAGATCGAGAAGGAGCTTTCCCAGGGGGCATGGCTCTTCACCGAGGCGGCGGCAAGCCCGATTCTCGACAGCAAGCCCGACGAGCTGTGGGACACGACGCTGCGCGAGATGGGGGTCGATCCTGCCATGCTCCAGATGAGCCGAGGGGTGCACTGATGCTCGACCCCGAGCTGATTCGCGCGCGCATCGTGGCGGCGCTGCCCGGCGCCGACGTCGAGGTGAAGGACCTCACCGGCACGGGAGACCATTTCGAGGCCCGGGTGGTGAGCGAGGCCTTCGCCGGCAGGTCGATGGTCGAGCAGCACCAGGCGGTGTACGCACCGCTGTCCGACCTCTTGCAGAGCGGGGTCTTGCACGCCCTGGCGCTCAAGACGTATTCCCCTGAGCAATGGAACCGACGTCACCCATGACCCCCGAGCTGAAAGAACGGCTGGACCGCGAGGTCTCGTCGCACCCCATCGTCATCTACATGAAGGGCAATGCGCTCTTCCCCCGCTGCGGCTTCTCTGCCCAGGCCTTGGAGACGCTCAAGCGCTACGGCGAGCCGCACGCGGTCGACGTGCTCGCCGATCCGGCGCTGCGCGAGGGCATCAAGCTGTACACGAAGTGGCCGACCATTCCCCAGGTCTTCATCCACGGAAAGTTCGTGGGCGGCTGCGACATCGTGCGTGAGCTCGACGAGCGGGGGGAGCTCGCGGCGATGATTCAAGGCCGCTGACACCGCACGGATGGACGACGCCGAGGAGAAGACCCGTCGCATCGTCGAGGCACGGCTCAAGCTGCGCCAACGCTTTTTGGAAAAAATGGCGAAGACCCCGGGTCGAAGCGACGAGCGCCCGCTGGGCAGCGGCCCTCCCAACCGCCATGGAATGCCCAAGCTTCCCATCGGTCAGCATGAGACCAAGAGCTGGCCGGTGCTCGACCTGGGCATTCACCCCGAGGTGTCGCTGGACCAATGGTCGCTTCGGGTCGACGGCGCGGTCGAGGCGCCGCTGACACTCTCCTGGTCCGACTTCCTCGCGCTCCCGCAGATGGAGGACGTGAGCGACTTTCACTGCGTCACCACCTGGAGCCTGATGGACGCGCGGTGGAAGGGGGTGTCCTTCGCTACCCTGGCGGCGCTGGTGCGGCCGTTGACGGCGGCGACGCACGTGATGACCTACGCCTACGACGGCTACACCACCAACCTGGCGCTCGAGGAGGCGCTCAAGGACGATGTTCTCTTGGTGCACTCTTGGGAAGGCCGCCCGCTCCCTCGGGAGCATGGCGGGCCGGTGCGGATGATCACCCCCCAGCTCTACGCGTGGAAGGGTGCGAAGTGGGTCAACCGCATCGAGCTCCTCACCGCAGACCGAAAGGGCTACTGGGAAGTCCGTGGATACAGCAACACAGCTCACCCCTGGCGAGACGACCGGTACGCCTGACGGTTTTTTCGCCCGGTTGCACGCCTTCCGCGAGCAGCACGCGAAGAAGGAGATCGCCCTCTTCTTCACCGCGGGGTTTCTCTTCGACGTCTTCACCCTCGACCGTATCGACAGCGTGCTCACCTTGGCGCAGCAGGGCGGATACCTCGTGATGCTCTTGGGGTTGCTCCTCTACGAGCAGCGGCACGAGCTGAAGCTGGCGCGGCCCGGCAAGTGGGTGGAGCGGGCGTGGCGCTTCTCCGAAGACGCGCTGCACTTCTTGCTGGGAAGCCTTCTCTCCAGCTTCTCCCTCTTCTATTTCAAGAGCGCCTCCGGCATCGCGGCGCTGGGGTTTTTAGGCTTCACCTTCGCGGTGCTGGTGGCCAACGAGCTGCCACGCTTTCGCCGGCTGGGCCACGTGGTGCGGGTGGGGCTGTTCGCCTTCTGCGTGACCTCCTTCTTGTCCTACGTGGTGCCAATCGCCTTCGGCTTCCTCTCTCCCTGGCTGTTTCTCCTCGCCGCGTCTCTCTCGGCGGCGGTGGGGTACGGGGTGTTCCACTGGGTGCGCCGCTGGGGAGGCAACCCCTGGGCGATGCGCCGCATCGGCGCTCCCTATGGTGGGGTGGTGGGGGTGATGTTGGGGGCGTACTTTCTCGGCGCGGTGCCGCCGATTCCGGTGCACGCGGAGAAGCTGGGCATCTACCACGAGGTGACGGCGGAGAAGCTGGAGGGGGGCAAGCGGGAGTACCTGCTGCTCCACCAGCGCCCGTGGTGGAAGGTGTGGCAGCGCGGCGATCAAACCTTTCACGCGCGCCCCGGAGATCGCGCCTACGTCTTCGTCAGCGTGTTCGCCCCCACCAAGTTCGCCGACCAGGTGCGGGTGAAGTGGCGCTACAAGGACGTCAAGCGGGGCTGGGTCGACCAGGGGCCGGGGACGCTGCTCTCGGTGGTGGGCGGGCGCGACCAGGGCTTTCGGACCTTCGCCTACAACTCCGACCCCCGGCCGGGGAAGTGGGAGGCGCAGGTGCTCACCGACGACGGGCGCGTCATCGGGGAAATCGGGATGACGGTGCTCGAGGACCCGAGCACCGAGCCGCGCACTTTCCTCGAGGAACGGTACTAGCGCCGCCGGGCCGGCTTCTTCGCCTTCCACAGCTTCGCCATCCACGCCTCGACGTCTTCCGGTGCGCTGGGGAAAGCGGCGGTGAGGTTCTTCATGCCCTTGTCGGTGACGAGCACGTCGTCCTCGATGCGCACCCCGATGCCCCGGTACTTCGCCGGCACGGTGAGGTCGTCGAGTTGGAAGTAGAGCCCCGGCTCCACGGTGAGGCACATGCCGGCTTTGAGCTTGCCGAGCTTGTAGGCCTCCTGGCGGGCCTGGGCGCAGTCATGCACGTCGAGCCCGAGCATGTGGCTCACGTTGTGGAGCGAGTAGCGCTTGTAGAACTGGTGCTCGTCTTTGAGCGCCTCCTCGGCGGAGGTGCGCAGGATGCCCAAGCGCGCCAACCCTTCGGCCAAAACCCGCATCGCCGCCACGTTGGGCGCCATGAAGTCGTTGCCCGGCTTGACCTCCTTGAACGCCGCCGCCTGCGCCGCGAGCACCAGCGAGTAGATGTCCCGCTGCGCCGGGGTGAACTTGCCGCTCACCGGGAGGGTGCGCGTGACGTCGGCGGTGTAGAGGGTGTCGTTCTCCACCCCCGCGTCGAGGAGCAACAGGTCGCCTTTTTTCAGCGGCCCGTCGTTGCGGGTCCAGTGGAGGATGCAGGCGTGGTGCCCAGCGGCGGCGATGGTGCCGTAGCCGACGTCGTTGCCTTCCACCCGCGCGCGCAAGTTGAACACCCCCTCCACGTGCCGCTCGGTGCCACCGGCTTGGAGGGCGCGGATGACGTCTTCGAATCCCTTCTTGGTCGAGGCGATCGCCTTCGACAGCTCCTTTATCTCGAGCGTGTCCTTGAGCAGGCGCATCTCGTGGAGAGCGGCGGTCAGCTCCTTGTCGCGGTCCTGCTCGGGAAGCGAGTGGTCGAGCTCCTCGTCGATGCCGCGAATCAGCCGCCACGCCTTGCCGGCCACGCGCAGTCTTTGGAGCGAGTCTTTGAGCTCGGGCAGCCCGCGCGCCTCGTGCACGTCGAACGCCTGCCGGCTCTGCTCCACCCCCAGCCGCGGGCCCACCCACAGCTCGCCTTTCTTGCGGTCGGTGAAGAAGGTGGCGTCGGAGCGACCCGGGTTCGGTTCGACGAAGAGGAGGTCGCGGTGGCCCTCGCCCTCGGGCTCCAGCACCAGCACGCAGTCGGGCTCGAGGTTGCCGGTGAGGTAGTAGAAGTCGCTCCCCGGACGGAAGCGGAAGTAGGTGTCGTTGGAGCGCAGCTTCTCGTGGCCGGTGGGAATCACCAGCACGTCGTTGGGGAAGAGCTTGGAGAGGGCGCGGCGCCGGGAGGCGAAGACCTCGGCGTTCTTGATGCGCGTGGGAGTCTTGCCCGCCGGCGCCTTCCACTGCTTCATCATGAAGTCGAGGAGCGCCTGCGGCGGCTGCGTGTCGTGGCTCGCCGGCTTGGCGGGTTGGGTCTCGTCCTTGAGGTAGGTCAT
>JBMORE010000101.1:0-1718 GCA_049322255.1 Myxococcota bacterium
GACATCACCTCGGAGCACCGCACTGCACGGAAACACCAACCGAAGAGCCGGATGCGGGAAAACCGCACGTCCGGTTCTGTAAGGAGCCTCAGCCGTGCTACTCGCCGGCTGAGGTTTACTTGATGGCTGCCCAATTTCGTTCACGCTCCTTGCTCACCTCTCTGTCGCGCTTCGCTCCTTTGCTGGTGGGGTTGGCGGTCTTCGCCGCGGAGGCGGCCCGCCCTTACCGTCGAGGAGCCGTCGCTGCCGCTCACCCGGTGGGCAGCCAAGCGGGCTTGGTGATGCTGGCCAAGGGTGGCAACGCCATCGACGCGGCGGTGGCGGCGGCGTTCGCCATGGGGGTGGTGGGCCCCTACCACTCCGGCCTGGGCGGAGGCGGGTTCGCGCTGGTGTACGAGGCGAAGAAGGGCGAGGCGGCGGTTCTCGACTTCCGCGAGGTGGCACCGAAAGCGGCCCGCCGCGACATGTTCGTACGCGATGGCAAAGTGGTGCCGGGGATGTCGACCGACGGCGGGCTTTCGGTGGCGGTGCCCGGCGCGGTCAAGGGCTACCTCGAGCTCTTGGCCAAGTACGGCAAGCTTCCGCCCAAAGTGGTGCTGGCACCGGCGATTCGCGCCGCGCGCACAGGCTTCTTCGTGACGCCCAAGTATCGCGCGATGGCGGAGAGCCGGCTGGAGTGTCTGCGGCAAGACCCTGAGGCGACGCGCCTCTTTTTGCGTGACGCTTCGCCGCCGTCGATTGGCTCCAAAATCGTCCAGCCAGAGCTGGCGAGGACGCTCGAAACCCTCGCCCGGGGTGGCCCGCAGGCTTTCTACCAAGGCAAGGTGGCGCGGGCGATTGCCGAGACGGTGCGGGCGCACGGAGGAGTGCTCACCGCCGAGGACCTCTCCGCCTACCGCACCACTTGGAGAAAGCCGCTCGCGGGGAGCTACCGCGGGCACCAGGTGCTGACCATGCCTCCCCCCTCGGCGGGCGGGCTGGCGGTGGTGCAGGTGTTGGGAGCGCTGGAGCTGTTAGGCAGTGAAGGGCCGGTGTCGCGAAAGCCCGAGGTGTTGCATCGCTACATCGAGGCGGTGCGCCGCGCCTACCTCGACCGCGCGCGCTACCTGGGAGACCCGGCCTTCGTCGACGTGCCCACCGAGCGGCTCTCTTCGCCTGCGCACATCGAAGAGCTGGCTCGGAGCATCGACCCGAAACACGCAACGCCTTCGAGCACGCTCTCGCCGCTTCCCGAGCACACCGACGGCGGCGAAGCGAAAAAGAATACCACCCACATCTCGGTCATCGACGCCGAGGGCAACGCGGTCTCCCTCACCACCACGGTGAACTACATGTTCGGCTCCTGTCTGGTAGCCAAGGGCACCGGGGTGCTGCTCAACGACGAGATGGACGACTTCGCCGCCCAGCCGCTCGTCCCCAATGCGTACGGCCTGGTGACCGGGGAGGCGAATGCCATCGCTCCAGGGAAAATTCCGCTCTCCTCCATGGCTCCCACCCTGGTGTTCGCCAAAGAAAAACCAAATCAGGTGCTGCTCGCGATCGGCTCTCCCGGAGGCTCGACCATCCCCACCACCGTGATTCAAGTCATCTCCAACCTGACCGTAGATCAGTTTGGGATTGGCAGCGGGCGAGAGAGCCAGTCGAAGTAACGGTACTTCGGCTTGTGGAGCAGCCGGACGAGCTGTTTGGCCGCGAGATAGGTGCCGTGGGTCGCGCAC
>JBMORE010000102.1:0-15016 GCA_049322255.1 Myxococcota bacterium
ATGTTGCGCGCAATTCCCAACCCGGCGCTCCCGGGACAGCACTGGGTGCAGAGCTCAGTGGCGTTTCCCTCCCCAACGGGGAATCTTCACCGCGTCGCTTGCTTCGGTGCCTCCTTCTGCATGGCCCTTGCAGATGGCGCGGCCGGCCAGAACGCCTTGGTCTATTGGAACAGCGCACCGCCCTCATTCGGCCCGCTCGGGCCTTTCACCCTCGATGCGGGCGATACGACCAACGTTGCCGTGAGCGCCACCGACAACGACGGTGACGCGGTGTTCGTCTCGTGGTGGCTCCCGCCGGATGCGGGGGCGTACCCGGTGACGGTGACGCCGACCTCCGTCGACGGGACGCGGGTGACCATCACCGCCGACCCCGACGCTGGTGCCGCCTGTCAACCCGTCGCGAGCTACCGTTATGTCGTAGGGGCATCCGATGGGCTTGCGTCGCACGTTTTCCAGCAAGAGGTGACGGTCAATGTTTTGGGTGCACCGTGGGGTGCGCCTCTCCGGCCGGTTTTCCCCCAGAGCGCGATCATCACCGCCGGCGACAGTGGAGTCTTTTACGACCTCGGTGCTGGTCACGACTGCGCCGGGGCGCAGGGCTTCCCGGGAACCATCACCGAATGGACGGTCGACGGCGGTCTTTCGGCTCTCAACGTAGAGCTCTTCTACCTTGACGGCGGCACGCCACCCGGTTCCCCATTCTTCGCCAACGCCGTCGAGGTCCGCTCGACCCAGGACTGCGTGGCCGGAGAACTCGGGCTCATCGGGCGCAACCAAGTCTTGGGAGATGACGCCGGAGTCTTCTCCAGCCCCTCGAATCTGACGGTGAGGGTGGAGACCTTGCTCAGGCCACTCGATGCGGGCTCCTTCTCCGTCACCGCTGCTTATGACCCCGCCACTGCTACGGCATCGGGAATGCTCGATGCCGGTCTCAACTGCACCCACCTTCGCGATCTCACGGCACAGGTGCGCATCGAGCGTGCGGACGGAGGGGGAGAAGTCGCCAGCGGATTTTTCCCGGTAAACGGCCCCTGGGAGCTGAAAATCACTGAAGGCTGTGCCGACGGCAAGTACGCCGTCACCGCCGCGCTTTTCGACAAAGATGCCGGAACCGGCGTGACGGCTCCAAACGAGCTCACCACGGGCTTTCTCCCCGCGGGGGTGGGCGAGGTGAGCAGCCGCACGCTCAGCGCGGCTTGTGGCACGGGAGCGATGGGCCAGACCTCGGTGCTTGCAGCAGGGCCGGGCTTTTGCCCCACCTCCACCCACCGCTGGGTTCAGCTCGATGGCCCAGCGCTCCTCGAGCCGGCGCTCTTTGGAGACGAGGTCACCTTGCACTCGGCGAGCTCCGACCTGGACGCGCTGGTGGGACAAAAAGTGACGATGCGCGTCACCGCCGAGGCGAGCCCGGGCAACCAGGCATCGGAGGATGTCGTCTACACCATTGTCGCTGACCCGCCGTTCGTGCGCGTGCAGCGCGAGACGGACACGCCGATCGCCTCCGAGGGCGGTCTGGTCGGTATTTCAGTCACGCTCCTCAACGAGACCGACTGCGGCGTCTCGGAGGTCGTTTACGAAGAAGCGCTCGACGGTCTTCGCTACGTCGAAGGCTCGGCGCGCGTCGACGGAACCAAAGTCGAGGCCCGCGGCGCCGGGAGCGTTCTTTCCGTGCATGGCGTCCGCCTACCGCCGCGCACCCCGGTGACGCTCACCTACATCGCCCGCCCGCCGTTGTTGGGAAAGCCGCGGCCCCAGGGGCTGGCGACGTTGCGGGGCGTGTCCATCTCACGCGAGGGCGAGGGCTTCGGCGCGCCCGACCGTCTCCCTCCGCCGGGGTGCGGGTGTGGCAGCGCCGGCGAAGGTTTCTGGCTGGCTGCACTTGGTTGGCTCGCCCTGCGGCGTCAAGCAGCTACAGCCAGCCGGCGACTTTGGCGGCCAGCATACGGGCGGCCTCGCGCAGCGGCTTGCCGTCGGCGGTGAAGGGCGGCGTCGAACCGGCGTCGGCACCGGCCTTGAACGCGGAGCGCCACTCTTCGCGGAGCTTGGCCTTCTTGTCCTCGGGGTAGCCTGCCCAGCCGGTGCGAAGCGCTGCCCAGGAGTTGGGCATCTCCATCAGCGAGATGCGCTGCTCCTCGGAGTAGCCTTTGTAGTCCGCGGTGAGAGCGCGGGCGAAGTCGTCGAAGTACTTGCGGTCGGTTTCTGGCACCGCACCGACGCGGGCCTCTTTCACCACGAACGCCATCAGCTCGCCGAAGGCCTCTGCCGAGAGCCGGGTCAAGGGTGGCGGACCGGGGGAGAGCGTCTTGTCGCGCGCGTCTTTCACGCCCGAAATCCACTTGGCCAGCGGCTGGGTGCGGTAGCGCAGCTTGAGCGACTTCAAGTACTCGTCTTCCACCGAGGCCCGCAGCGCCTGCTTGTCGGCATCGCTGTGGTTGGCCAGGTCGTTGAAGGCGAGCACCGCGTCCTGGACGATGGTCATCTGCGGCTCACTCTTCTCGGCATAGGCCTGGGCGAGGAGGTGGGTGCCCTCGGCGCGCTGTGCGGCTGTCAGGCGCGCTGCGAACGTCCACTCGATGTAGGCGAAGAAGTCGCGCTCGGTGCCGGGCGTGAGAGCCGTCTGGGCAGGTGCCGCCACAGCAGCGGGCGTCGGGCCGGCGTCGGTGGCGTGCGCTGCGGGGGCGACGCCGAAGAGGGCGGCGAGCAGGATGGCGCGCTGGGTCATGGATTCACCCTGGGTTCAAAGTCCAAAGCTGATGCGCCGTGATTTGTCGTCCTCGCGGCGCTCCTCCACAATCCCCAATAGCTCGAACGCGGCCAGACTGGCCAGTCCGTCCCTTTCGGAAAGGTCGGTCAAGGTAAGTAAATCGTCTACCGTCTTGGTGCCGTCGGTAGCGGCGAGCAAGAGCGCTTGCGCCCCCGACAGGGGCAGCGTGTGCAAGTCGTAGGGCGGATCGGGGGTCGGAAAGAGGCGGCGGCCTCGCCCCATGCGTTCTCGCAGCGACACCAGCGTCTGGGTGCGCATCACCCCTTCGAGGATGAGCGCCCCCGGAAACACCGAAAGCTTCACCAGATCTACACGGTGTGGCCGCTTGGGGGAAAAAGTGTACGTGCCCTCCGTCCAAGAGAAGGTGGACCAGATGATTTCCTTGATCTGCTCCTCGAGCAGCTGCCGTCGCTGCTCCTCGGTGATGAGGCCCAACCGCAGCATGGCTTCGCCTGTGCGCAGCCCTTCTTCCTTGGCGAGGGCGCTCACTGTGTCGAGCTCGGACTGTGGCATGAGGCCGCGCCGGGCGCAGAAACGGGCGAAGCGCTCCTGGGCGAGGTTCGACGCCGCATAGACCGGGGCGCCTCGCTCGAACTGCACCACCTTGAGGACCGATGTCGTGCCCACCGGGTGCTTGAGAATCAGCTCGCCGTCATGCCGTGCCTGGAAGTACGCGTTGAGCAGCCGGGGCACCTGGGTGGTGACCAGGTCTCCTGCCTGGGCCCAGGAAGGCACCTCGCGCCGCTTGGCGGGCCGGGGGGCATTCAGCCGCTTCCACACCTTCTCCCACTCAGCGAGCGCGGCATCGGGCTCGCCGGTGATGGCTTCGAGCGCGTGCAGCTCTTCGAGCGCCGGGCCCGGGCACTCCTCGGAAGAGCGAATCACCGGCCCGGTGGCACGCTCGATGGTGAAAAGGAGCGTTTCCATGTCGAAAGGCTTTTCGAGGAAGGCGATCGCTCCGTGCTGCTCGGTGGCCTCGCGGGCGAAACGGTCGCCCTTGTACACTCCGCTGACCGCGACGGACGCCACGCTTTTCGCGCGCAGCTGGTCGAGCAGCTCCCCGCCGCGCACGTCAGGCAGGAGCAGGTCCACGACCGCCGCGTCGAACGAGCCGGTGGCGAGCGCAGCGAGCGCCGCCTGCCCGGTGTGCACCGCGCGCGCCACGTGGCCCCTGGCACGTGCAGCAGAGGCGATGAGCGACGCGAGCTCGACGTTGTCTTCGACGATGATCAGCCGCGCCATCGACGGCGGGCGAGCATAGCATCGACTCATGAACATCTACGGTTTCCACCACGTGGCAGTTCCCGCCGCCGACGTCGAGGCCTGTGCGGCCTTCTACCGGGAAGTCCTGGGCTTGACCGAGAAGGCTCGCCACCTTCGTGCGGATGGAAGCCTTCGCGGCGTGTGGCTTTCCATCGGGCCCGGAGAAGGCGAGGGTGGGTTCTTGGCTGTCGAGGCGCGCCCCGAGGTACCCCGACTGGGGCCCTCGATGGTTGCGTTCCGTATCGGTCAAAGGGAACGGGCGAGCGTGGTCGAAACGTTGCAGCGGCGTGGAGTGAAGGTGGTGCACCAGACACGGTGGACGGTGTACGTCGAAGATCCAGCGGGGAACCGCGTGGGGTTGAGCCACTATCCGGCCGACCCGCTCCCGGGATAGAAGCGAACGGAAAAGAGCATGCGGCTGGGCGAGTTGTTGGTGAGTGAGAAGCTGGTGACGGCCGAAGGGCTGGAGGAGGCCCTCGAGTCCCAGGTGGTGCACGGAGGACGGCTGGGCACCAACCTCCTCGAGCTGGGCCTGTTGCAGGAAGCCGACCTCGCGCGTTCCCTGGGCAGGTTGCACCAGGTGCCCTTTGCCTCCGGCGAGATGCAAGCCGACCCGAACGCGCTGAAGCTCGTCGACCCCAACTTCGCCGACGACAAGGACTTGCTCCCCATGCGGCTGGACGCCACCAAGCTGACGGTGGTGATGATCAACCCGCGCGATCTGGAGACCCTCGACTCCGTGGCCTTCAAGGTGGGCCGGCGCGTGGTGCCGGTGGTCATCCCCGAATTTCGGATGAACCAACTCTTGCGCCGCTACTGCAAGGCCTTTCGGCCCATGCGCGCCATCGACATGAACGTGGTGCGGCCCTCGCGCACGCTGGCGGGCAAGGAGGAAAAAGAAGCGGCGCCCGCGGACTTGATGAGCGACGAGGAGTTTCAAAACCTCTACGCCAAGGCGCTCAGCGGAGGTGCCTCCGCCGCCGTCGAAGTGGAAGAAGAGCTGCCCAGCGCCGAGATCGTCGTCGAGCCGACCCCGGTGGGGCCTCCCCCTCAGTTGCCCCCCCTGGCGGTCGCCCCCGGCCTGGAGTTTGCCGACGCGCAGAAGCTGCTCCAGGCGAGCAACGACCGCGAGGACATTGCCCGTACCCTCTTGCGCTTTGCGGTTTCCAAATGGAAGCGCGCGCTTTTGCTCTCGGTACAGGGGAGCCTGGTCACCGGCTGGCACGGAGTGGGCCAGGGGTTACGCCACCAGGCGGTGCGACGGATTGGCATCGCGCTCAAGGGCCAGAGCACCTTCCAGCTCGTGTGCGCCACGCGCTCCCACTACATCGGCCCGATGAAGCGCGACGCGGGCACGGCGGTGTTTTACAAGCTTTTGGGTGGCGGGTTTCCCACCACCGCGGTGCTGCTGCCCCTTTTGGTTCGCGGCAAGGTCGTGCACCTGCTCTATCTGGACAACGGGCCCGACGAGCTCACGCCTCCTGACGTCGGCGAGCTGCTCATCCTGTCGCAGAACGTGGCCCGTTCGTACGAGGTGCTGATGAAGCGAAGAAAGGACGCCTGAGGCGTTTGGGTTGCAGACGGGCGAGAGCGACCAGGGAGGTCATCAGAAACCTCAAAAAGGCAGGGTGAGGTGGTAGCCCGTGCGGCCGCGGCGCACCAAGAGCACCACGCTCCTCGAGCGGCGGGCCGCGAGCAGGACTTCACGGAAGCTCTCCGGGTTGCTCATCGGGTGGTTGTTCAGCTTGAGCACCACGTCGCCGCCGGCCAGACCGATCTGCGCCGCGGGCGAGCCTGGGCGCACCGCAGAAATGGTCAAGCCGCCGCGGCCGGGTTGGAGCCGCAACCCCAGGCGCTCCCACGCCAACCTTTCGGCGAGCTGGGGAGGGAACTCCACCGCGTCGAACCGGAGCTCGAGCCGCGTGCCCCTTCGAAAGAGCTCGAGCGCAATCGAGGTGTGGGCTGGGTACCCGCGTAGGCGCACCTCGAGGTCCTCGGCGTTCTCCACCTGCGTGCCATCGACGGTGGCGACGATGTCGCCGGGCCGTACTCCCGCTGTTGCCGCCGGGCTATTGGCTTCCACCGCCGTCACCAGCGCGCCGTAGCTCTTGTCCCACCCCAGCCCGGCGGCGAGCTCTTGGGTGAGCGGCTGGGAGATGATGCCCACCCAGGCGGGCCGCACTTTTCCGTGTTGCGCCAGCTCGGTGACGATGCGCCGCACCTTGTCTGCGGGAATGGCGAAGCCGATGCCCTGAGCGCTGGCGAAGATCGCGGTGTTGATGCCAATCACCTCGCCATCGATGTTGAGCAGGGGGCCCCCCGAGTTGCCGGGGTTGATCGACGCGTCGGTCTGTACGAAGTCGTTGTAGGTCTGACCTTGGGCCTGGAAGCTGCGGCCGAGCGTCGACACCACACCGGCGGTGACCGTCTTCTTGAGCCCGAACGGGCTGCCGATCGCCACCACCGTTTCGCCGATCATCAAATCACCGCTGGTGCCCAGCGTCGCCGCTGGCAGCGGTGTCTTCGCGTTCACCTTGAGCACCGCCAGGTCGTTGTCCGCGTCACTGCCGATGACATCGGCGTCCAACTGGCGGCCGTCGGCGAGCACCACGTGAATCTCCGTCGCTCCACGAATGACGTGGTCGTTGGTGACGATGATTCCCGACGGGTCGATGATCACCCCGCTGCCCAAGCCCTCTACCGCGCGGCGCCGCCCGCGATGGCCCCCGAAGAGCTCGTCGAAGAAAGGGTCGATCGAGCGAAAGGGGCGCTCCACCATCTGCACGGTGCCGATGTAGACCACCGCCGGAGAGACTTTCTCCACCACCTCCACCACCGCGTCACGGCGGCGAGCCCGGTCGGCGTAGGCCGCCGGAGAGAGAACGAGCACGGCCAGCCCCCAGGCAGCCAACCTGCGAAGTCGTGTGGTGTTCATGGCGTCGTTCTTCACCACATGTTCGAGCCTTCTCAAGCGTTTTCGCGCGAGGAAGGGCTTCTTGATCTATAGAGGCCGCATGCGTCGCCTGCCCGCCCTGGTCCTCGTCTTCGTTGTTTCCAACCCCGTCTTCGCCAATGAGAGCGAGGTGCAAAAGGTCGCCGAGGCCTACTTGAACGCGCTCACCGGAGCGGGCAGCGAAGCAGGCAGGGACTTGCTCTTGGGCGGAGCGACGATGAACGCCCAGCTCTTCCTCCTCGAGAACTGGAGGGTCGTCAGCAAAGACCCGGTGCAGAAGGAAGAGGGTGACTTGGCGCGCGCGATGCTGCTGATGAACGCTCTCGACAAGGAGGGGCGCGCGGCGCTCACCCGGCTGATGAACGCCGAGCAGGTGGGCAACGACCTCACCGTGCACGAGGTGTCGAAAGAAGAGGCGGCCAAGCTGATGTCTCCCACCAAGGAGAAGGCGGCCAAGTTCACCCAGACGTATCCGGTGCTCGCGTACGTGGCCCGCGTCGGCAAGGAAGTGTACTGGCACCCGAAAAACCCGCTGCGCGCGCTGGTCGCCAAGGCGGGAAGCAGCGGCAGGTACCAGCTCGAGCTGCATCTGTGGCGCATCGAAACCAAGGAAGGACCGCGTCAAACTCCGCGCGTGTGGCCGCTGCGCATCTTGCGCTTCAGAAGCGGCAAGGTCGATACGGGGTGGAAGATTCTCCCCGCGTCCGACTGGAACGCGGAGTAGCTCACGGCCAGCTGCGAAGCATCCAGCCAATCATCTTGTAGAGCAGCCGTGCAGCCACATTGCCGTCCCATTCGCCTCCCTCAGGGCCAGGCGCGACCTCGTTGAGGTCGAGGCCGACGATGCGCCGCCCGCTGCGCACCACTCCCGCCACCAGAGCGCAAGCCTGACCAAAAGAGAGCCCGCCCGGCACGGGGGTGCCGGTGTGAGGACACAGCACCGGGTCGAGCCCGTCGATGTCGAACGAGAGGTACACGTCTTGGGGAAGGCAGGAGATGATCTCATCGACCTGGCGGCTCCAGGGTGTGCCGTCGAACGCCGCTGCTTGCAGCTTTTGGTCGAAGAAGGTCACTACCCGTCCCTGGGAGTGCTCGATGAAGTGGTGCTCGGCCTCGCCCACGTCACGAACGGCCACTTGGACCAATTTGGCCACCTGGGGAATTCGTTGCGCGACGTTGAACATGATCGACGCGTGCGACCAGGTGAAGCCCTCGTACGCCTCGCGCAAGTCCGCGTGCGCGTCGAGGTGGAGCACCCCCATCCCCGGGTAACGCTCGGCGTGCGCGCGGATGCAGCCAAACGGCGTCGAGTGGTCTCCCCCGACCAGCCCCACGCGCTTGCCCGCGCCCAGCCAGCGCTGAGTCGTCTCGTAGACCCAGTGGTTCATTCGCTCGCACAGGGCGTCGATTCTCGCCAACGTTTGCCTGTCCGCCCCTTCGCCCCCGGCCTCGATGACGGGCTTGGCCAGCGCCGTCGCCTCGTCGTTCCAGGCGCGAACTTCGATGGGTTCGTCCAACATGGAGATGCCGCCCTCGTACGGCCGCCCCGTTTCGAGATCGAAGAGGTCGACTTGCCGCGAGGCCTCGAGAATGGCACGGGGGCCGGAGGCGGTGCCTTTGCCGTAGCTGGTGGTCGCCTCGAAGGGGACCGGAAGAAGCACCACCCGCGCCTCGTCGGGAGTGTGAGGCAGGCCGTAGATGCCTGAACCGGGTGCGGCTGCTGCGTCGGGGTTGAAGGGGGTCATGACGCCTCAGGCTCCCAGAGGGCGAGGGGAATGGAGGAAATCACCGCACCTTGTTGAGCAACACGTAGGTGGTGGTGGCATCACCGCCTTGGCCGTACGTCGCGGCGAGATCCAGGTCTCCGTCGCCGTCCACATCGCCCGCGGAGAGGGTGAGTGGCGTGCCGGCGCCGGTGACTGCCTCGTAGGTCATGAAGAGGAAGGAGCCCACGTTGCGCCGTAGGTGAACCCGGTCCGCCAGGAGCCACGCCACATCCGGCCGGCCATCGAGGTCCAAGTCTCGGAAGAAGAGAGCGCTGGCGTTGCTCGCGGTCGTTGACTGCCGTTCGGCGAAGCCGGCGCCGGTGTTCTCCAGCACCTTCACCATGGTGCCGTCGAGGGTGGCCAGGTCGAGATCTCCGTCCCCATCCGCGTCGGCGGCGGCGAAGCGGGAGGGAATGAAAGGCAGCGGAATCGGCGCCGCCTCGGCAAACGTGGGTGCCAGCAGCACGCGCAGCTCGGCCGCTGCCTCCGTGACGTAAAGCAAGTCCACCAAGCCGTCACCGTCCGCGTCGCCGACGTCGGCGGCCACGATGCCCGCCCGAAGGTGCTCCTCGGCGGGGAATGGGGAGGACCCGCCGCGCCAGACGACGATAGCTCCCGCCCTCACCGGAACGCCCGAGGGACAACCGAGCGCGGCGAGATCGGCGGAACCATCGGCATCCATCCTCCCTGCGCCGATCCACGCGAACGCCGAGCAGAGCGCACCGCCGTCAGGCGAGGGGTAGTCCTCCGCGGGAAAGCTGTTGTTCGTGTACTTGAGCCGTGTGGCGGTGCCGTCGACGTTGAGGGTGGCGATGTCGGTCTCTCCGTCGCCGTCCAAGTCGGCGGCGATGGGCGCGATGGGCAGGTGGCCGACGTTGGGCTTGCGCCCCTCCACGAAGCCCTGTTGGGTGTTGTACGGGAAGGTCTCCACGCGCGAGAAGCCGGGAACGGCGACGATGAGGTCTCCGAAGCCCTTGGGCGACAGGTCGGCGAGGGTGGAGGGGCCGCCCTGGGTTTCCTGGTGCGCGGGTCCCACCACGAAGGAGGTGGTGACGCAGTGCGACGCGGCCACCGTGCATTGGGGCGAGCACGTCTTGTAGCCCCAGCTCGCGCAGGAAAAATCACCCAGCGTGCCGTCGCACGCCTCCCCTAGGTCGAGGACGCCGTTGCCGCAGCGTTTCACGCACGCCACGGTGACGTGCTTGCACGACCCATCGCACGAGAGGCTCCCGGTGTCGAATCCCAAGCTTTGGCAGGAGGCACCGCCCAGCTCCGACCCGTCGCACTCCTCGCCCTCGTCGATTTTCCCGTCGCCGCACGTGGGGTTGGGAATCGGCAGGGGCTCGTTGCGCCGCCGCGTCAGGTCGTCACGGCAACCGACGGCGGCGAAGGCCAACAGCAGGAAAAGAAGCGAGCGAGGCATCGAAAGCAACCTACCACGCCCCTCACCCTCGCCCTCTCCCAACGGGAGAGGGAGTGCTAAGACTCATTCTTTGAATGAAGTGCCCCACCTGCCGAAAACCGGTGAAGCCCCGCGCGGAGAACCCCACCTACCCTTTCTGCAGCCAGCGCTGTAAGGCGGTGGACTTGGGTAAATGGGTCGGCGAGGAGTACCGCATTCCCACCCGCTTTGCCGACGAGCAGGAGGACGAGCTGCCGCCGGCTCCGGGTGAGGGCACCGACGCGTGAGCGGCTTCACCGATCTGCATTGCCATTTGCTCCACGGGCTCGACGACGGGGCAAAGTCACTCGAGGAGTCTCTGGAGATGGCGCGCGCGCTGGTCGACCTGGGCTTTTGCGCCGTCGCCGCCAGCCCGCACGCGAGGCCCGAGTACGCGCCCAAGGAGCTCGCGCTCACGCGCTTGACCGAGGTGCGCGCGGCGCTCGAGGCGGCCGGCATCGAGCTGTCTCTCCACGAAAACGCCGAGAACTACCTGCTCGACGAGCGCCTGCTCGTAGACATCACCGGGCCCGCGTCGCGAAAGCTCGGAGAGGGGCGCTACGTGTTGATCGAGGCCCCCTACACCGCTCCGGTGCCTGCGCTGACCGACCTCATTTTTCGCCTCAAGCTCAAGGGGGTCACCCCGCTCATCGCCCACCCGGAGCGCTGCCTCGAGTTCCAGCGCAAGGGGAGGGCGGGCGAAGCGGTGCAGGCGGGAGCGGCGCTGCAGCTGGACGTGGGCGCGCTCATCGGCCGTTACGGGCCCGAGGCGAAGCGGGTGGCCAGAGCGCTTCTCGACGAGGGCCTGTACACCGTCGGAGCGACCGACCTCCACGGCCCAATCGGCGCGCGGGAGTGGGTGGGCAAATCGCTCGAGGCGCTCCGGGCCCAGGCGGGGGAGCAGGCGTTCCTCGCGCTGATGCGGGACAACCCGGCCAAGGTGCTCGGTGGCGAGGCGCTGGAGTCCTGACGTCGGTTCTGCCTATACCCCGCCGCCGTGAAGAAGACCGTCCAGCTCGTCGCCAGCCTGGCCATCACCGGCGTGTGTTTTTGGTGGACGTTCAAGGACACCGATTGGCCACAGATGTGGGCGAGCCTGAAGGCTGCGAACTACCTGTGGCTCTTACCCTACCTGGGCATCCTCACCCTCATTCACCTGTGCCGCACGCTGCGCTGGGGGAGCCTGCTCTCGGGGATGGAGAAGATTCCCTTCCGCAAGCTGAACGAGGCTTCGGGCATCGGGTTCATGATGCTGATCGTCCTTCCCTTTCGGCTGGGTGAGTTCGCGCGGCCCTTTCTCCTCGCCCAGCGCAGCAGCATCCGCCGCAGCGCAGCGATGACCACCGTCGTCCTCGAGCGCATCGTCGACGGCATCATCATCGCGGCGCTCTTGAGGTCGCTGGTGTTCTTTCTTCCCTCCGACAACCCCGAGCTGCGCCACCTCGTCTGGGGAGCGAACGTGATGTTCGCGGTCTTCGGCGGGGGGCTCTTGTTCTTGCTCTTCGCCGTCTGGCAGCGAGAACGCGCGGTGGCGTTGGTGCGAGCTACCGCTGGGCGGTTGTCTTCGGGAGCCGGCGAGAAGGTGGCGGGCATCGTCGACGCGTTCGTGGGAGCGATGCACCATTTGCCCGGCCCCAAGCACCTCTTCCTCTTCTTCTTCTTCACCGCCGGCTACTGGGTGCTCAACGGGCTGGGCATGTCGATGATGGCCAACGCCTTCGATTGCACGTCGGGCGGCGCGGCGGTGTGCACCCCGATGTCCCTCACCCCCTTCCAGGGCTACGTGGTGCTCTCGGTGCTCGTGGTGGGAATGATGATTCCCGCGGCGCCGGGGAGCGCCGGCACCTTCCAGGCGGCGATTCTCATCGGGCTGTCGGTGTTTTTGCCGCCGGCGGTGGTGAACAGCAGCGGCATCGCTTACGCCAACGTCATCTGGCTCACCCAAATCGCCCAGCAAGTCGGCTTCGGGATGATTCTCATGGTGCTCGGGCACCAATCGTTCAAGGACCTCGCGGGTCGGCTCAGCCGCGAAGGCGAGCTACTCCCTCTCCCCCTGGGAGAGGGAAGGGGCGAGGGGCGTTAGCTCACGGCGGCGAAGCTCGGCCTCCCACGCGCCTTGGTCGATGCCCGCGCGGTACAGCGAATCACGGCGCGCCTTCGGCAACTCGAACCACGGGGTCTTCGCCTCCAGCTCGGGCATGGGCGCAAAGAGTGTCTGCCGCGAGGAGGCGGCCTCGATGGCGCGGTCTTTGTTCGAACCCTGCATGTCGTAACCCGCCTGCGCCTTGACCGAGAGGTCGCCGATGGTGTGCCCCACGAAGACGCCGCCTCCGAACTGCCCCGTCTTCGGGTTGAACGCACTGTAGCCGCCGCCGACCTGGGACAGCTTCAGCTCGAGGCGAACGGTTCCGTCGTCGGAGAGCTGGGCGCCGAGGTCGACTCCTTTTCCGCGGCCGAGGTGGCTCGTCAAGCCCACGCTGCCCTCGTTCGGCTTGGCGTCGAGGGTCTGGTGGAAGCTCAAGGGGCCCTGACCGATCTCGAGCTTCGTCGGCCCGAGCTTGGTTTTTCCCTCCACGCGTCCGTACGAGGTGAGGCCGACTTCCGCGCTCGCTCCCTGCGACAGTTTTACTCCTGGGAGACCTACCTTACCCGTCACGCTCACGCCTGCCGTGATGCGAAGCGAGCCCGCGCGCCGCTCGCCCACCAGATCGCGCACCTTGTCGTCGATCGCCTTGCGGGCCCGGGCGCCTGGGTTCTTGTTGGATTCGCTGACGCGGCGGCACCAGTTGCCAAGGAGCATTCTGCCGATGACGTCGTTGCTGGTGACTCCCGGCTCGCTGAGGCCGAACGCCGTCACCGGCTCGCCCATCGCTCGAATGTCGAAGGCTGACTCCGCGGCGCCGACAGCGGCGATGTACCGATCGATGTACGCGCGATGCTCGGCGTAGTACCCGTTGGCGAGCGCAGCGTTGTGGTCTTGCACCAACATTCGAACCGCCTCAGGGAGGTTCGGGTCGTTGCGAATCAGGTCGGGGGCGTGCGGAGGATTCGCCGCCGTGCTGCCTTCCGTCACCCGTTGGCCGGGCGAGGTGCTCAAGTAGCGGCGCCCCAGCGCCTGCTCGATGAAGTCGGCGCGGGCCCCCGCTCCGGCATTTTCAACGAAGCTCGCCAAGAGCCTGTGGCGGTCCATGCGCCCCAGAACCTCGGCAAAGTCAGCGTCGGACAGCGTGCGCAGCTTGGCATTGACTTGCGCCACGTCGTCGTCGTTCACCGTCCAGCCCGACAACGCCTGACGAATGGACTCGTAGGCGTCTTTCGGATCGGCAGGCGTGGCGCGGCGCGTCATTCCCGAGCTGTAACGAAATGCCTCTACGGTGTTGGTCGAGGCTTCGGGAGAGCGCGGAGGGCGGCCGTCGGCCTCGTTGACCTCTGTCTCATCGAGCTCGATGGACGGGGAGGGGATGGGGGAATCGGTACGGATGCGTGACATGGGCGGCTCCTGGGTTGGAGGAACGCCGACCCTCTGTGCAACGCCCGCGCCTTGGTTCCTATAGAGGAGAGAAAACGAAAAGGGCGTCCCTCCCCAGAGACGCCCGTCTCACCGCAAAGACGAACGGCGGCCTACAGCTGCTCGTTCAGCCAGCGGATGATCGCCTCTTTGATCGTCGACTGCTCTTCGCGGACATCGGGTGGCGGAAGCAACGGCTCTTCCTTCTGGGCGTCGAGGCGCAAGGCGGTCGGGTCTTGTTCGGTGTGGATGAGTCTGCGCCGGGAATGAGCGACTTGGGTGGCCGCGCGCTGGGTAGACATCACGGCTCCTCCTTGACCGGCCGGCCGTACTTGACCAGGAGGTCGTCGACCGCTTCTCGCAGGTACTCGCTCTGGGCGATGCGCGTGCGGCGCGACAGCTCGCGCAGCTTGAGCACCTGCTCCTCGGGCACCAGCACGTGGGTGGAAACGACTTCCTTGCTGCCGTCTTCTACCTCGGGAGCCGGTTCGGTCGACGAGCCAATCGCCTCCGCCGGAATGCTGGCGTCCTGCATGGTTCCCCTCCTGGGAATCGAGTCGCTACAGGCCGCTACCGGCCTGTGCAGGCGATTAGAGACCGGAGGGGAGCACTGTCAAAAAAACGGCCGGAAGTGTGGCGAAAGTCATGCGCGAGCGGGGCCGCTGCGCGCAACAGGAGCGCGCTGACCTGCGTGGTAGCGGGGTTTTCGACGGGCCGACCCTTTGCATCGCGCTCCCGCGGAGGAACCGATGCGATTCATTTTCTTGCCTATGTGTGGAGCCTTGTTCGCTTGTGGGGGTGTTCGAGCCCCCGACTTGACCGCGTGGAATTCGGAGACCTCGGCGCTCCAAGCGCGGGTGAGGGACTACCGAGCCCAGGCCCCGACGACGGCGGTCTTGGACGACTGCCAACGCGAGCTGAGCCGTTATGCGGAGGACGTGCGTCCTCGACTCACGCGGATGCAGGCGATGAGCCGAGGCATGGACGAGTGCATGAGTGCGATGGGGCGTTTGAGTGAAGCGGATCTCGCGGCAACCTGCGCTGCGATGGACGCCGAGCTCGAGCGTTACGCGAACGAGGGCTGTCGTTCCGTCGATGCGGCACGCAACCGGG
Organism: Myxococcota bacterium; assembly: GCA_049322255.1. Taxonomy (GTDB): domain Bacteria; phylum Myxococcota; class Myxococcia; order Myxococcales; family Myxococcaceae; genus JBMORE01. Next base: position 14,809 of record JBMORE010000102.1, read on the forward strand.
CAGACGCCGAGGCCCACTGCGACCAAATGCTGGAGTATTTGGACCGCAGCACCATGCGCTCACAGAGCATGAGCTGGATGATGGGCTCGGGGATGATGGCGGGCGGCATATGCCGCTGACCCCTATGATTTCCGAGGGCCAACCGCCGTTGTCCAATAAGTGAAAGTGGCTAGGGTCGGACTTGAACCGACTACCTGCGGATTATGAG
>JBMORE010000103.1:0-117679 GCA_049322255.1 Myxococcota bacterium
TCGGATTTCGAGGGCTTGATTCGCGGCGACCAGCGGAGAGACATGGGCGTTACCTCCGCCCATGACAGATCATTTTTCCACGCCGACGTCGATCCCCTTGGCGCCTAACGGGATCAGCTCTCTAGCTCCAGGCGCCCCAAGAAGGACGCGCGCACCCACAGGCTGGCGCCCAAGGCGAGGTCGATTCCCAGGTAGCTGCCCAGCTCGCGACCTACCAGCCCGGAAGCGCCTGTTTGCGCGAGCTGCTCGTCGAGCGAAACTCTGGCCATCAGCCGGGTACGGGGCAGCGGGTGGACTGCCGTGTGCAGGTAACCGCTGCGCCCGCGAAACCACCCCACCTCTTCGGCGTAGCCCAGAGAAATTCCTCCCGCGGCGCCGAGCAACCTCGGCAAAGACAGCTCGGGCCCCAGCCGCGCCATGCCCAGGCCGGTATCAGGGTCGATGGATCCTCCACCCCGCACACCCATCACCAGCCACCCGAAGGGCTCGAAGTCCGCCCCGAGGTCTGCGTGCACTCCTCGCAGCCGTGGTGAAAACACCCCTGCGGCCAGCCGCCCGTCGTCGGAGCCAACGTAACGGACACCGCCGCGCACCCGCCACGCCTGGCTCAGGCGTCCCCCTGCGTCGAGCTGTACGCCGTCGACGCCGAGCCCCTGCTGCCCCGGTCCCACCCCCAACAGAACTTGCGCCTGCGCATCGAACTGGCGCTGAAAAAAAGCGTGGAGCGCCGCGCCCAGCTCGAGCCGATCGCCGTCTTCGCCGCGCACCCACCCCACCCGCACCTCCGGTTGCCACAGGCTCGGAGTCGAGCCGCCGGTCGTACGCCGCGTCATGAAGTAGCCGCCGACGGTCCAGCGACTCAGCGAAGGCGTCAGGCTCACCCAGTCCGGCAGCGCGCCCGCGTAGACGCCCACCTCGAGGTCTTCACCGTCGTTCTTCCACCCCGCTTGCACGCCGTCGAGCAACGCCAGGCCGGGGGCGAAGCGTGCCCAGGTGCGCCCCGCGGCAAAAGTCAGCGCACGCTCCGCCGAGCGCATGGCCAGCTCCGCCTGATAGACGTGCAGCTGCGCCAAAGTTCGTGTCGGGAAGCGGTAGGTGTCAGGCCGCCGCGCCCAGCCAGTGACGGCCAGGCGGGCGCTGGCACGCACTCCTGGCAGAACTTCGACACCCGCCAACCCCAACGACAACCGCTCTCGTTGATAGGGACCCTGCGCGGCGGTCGTTGCCGCATAGGTGTCGTGCTGAAGCGACAGCTCCAGACCCCTGGCTCCCCCTTCTCCAAACAAAGAGCCGCCCGCGAAGTCGACGAGCTCATGCGCTGCGCGCTCGAGGGCGACGCGTTGGCGCGCGAGCTCGGCTGGCGCGGGCGGCGTGGGAAGAATGGGTGGTGGCGGGGGCCGCGGCGGCTCTTTTACCGCGAACCGGTCTCCCACCTTGAGCCCACCCGCTCCCTCGCAGGTGGCGGAGTGCTCGCTCACCGCGTCGATTCGGCAGGTCGCCGCCTTGCCCTTTCGGCCGAAGCGGAGCACCTGGTCGACCACCAGGCCCTCGGCGGCGCCCCGGTCGAGAAAAGCGCGCTCGGCGGTGAGGTACGTCACTTGACCGGTGTTGGGTGACCGCGGCCTGGCCACGAACGTCGCTGGGGTTGGCCGAGCGGGCTTGACCCGGCGCCTCTTCTTCGCCGCCACGGGCGTGGCGAACAACACCGCGCACAGCGCCCATGCCGAAAACCACCGGGCGCTCATGGAACCTCCGCGAAGCGGTGGCAGGAATAGCACTTGGGATCTTTGCACTGGTATCCGGGCACCGTGCGGTGGCGCTCGTCCATCTTCGCGCACGCGTGCTCGTGGCAATTCGAGCAGGCCGCGCTTTGGGTCTGGCAAGCGCCCGCCCCACCCAGCCTGGGGAGCGTGGAGTGGCAGCTCAGACAGGGGATGTGCGCATGTTTGCCCACCGAGATTTCGAAGCAACGGTCGTGTGCGGGGAAGCGGCCGGGAAAGAAGCGCCAGCCGTCGTGGCACGCTTGGCAGTCGGTGCCAAAACCCGCGCGGGCGTGATCGATTGCTCCCAACGCGGTGCGGTCATAGTCGCGCTGATGACAGGTGATGCACGGGGCGGCGGGGAGCGCGAAGCGACGACCGGCGGCGTCGGCGTGACACTCCTCGCAGGGCAGCATCGCGTGCCGGCCAATGAGCGGGAAGCCGGTCTTGCGATGGGCATCCGCTCGAAAAGCGCCCTGCCAGCGAACCTCGTCATGGCAACCCGCGCAGCGCAGACCCAGCTCTCCCGCGTGCACGTCACCGTGGCAGCCTGCACAGTCCCGCAGCACCGGTGTCATGAAGTCCGCTGGGTGGCATGCCTTGCAGCTCACTTGGGCGTGCGCCCCGTTGAGCGGAAAGCCCGTCTTCGCGTGGTTGAAGCGCACCACCGTCCATCCTTGCGCGGAGTGGCAGGCGTCGCACCTGGTCTGCACCACGTGCGCTGCGGGCGGTTTTGCCTTGCTCGAAGGGCCCGCGCCCAACAGGAGGGCGACCCCCGACGTCAGGGCACCGGCGAGCAGGCGCGCGCTCATGGCTCGAACCCCTGAAACTCGCCGCGGTGGAAGTCGCTGTGGCAGCCCTCGCAGGTGCTGGGGAGCGGCCGGTAACGCACCGCGGTCACTCCCCGCCCCACCTTCACCTCGCGATGGCAAGCCCTGCACTCGAGGGAAGCGTGCTTGCCGTCGAGCTTGAACTCGGTGAACGGCACATCGTGCACGAAGAGCGTCTTTGCGAAGCTCTCGGTCTGGTGACACTTCGTGCAATCGGTGGGCTGCCCCGGCGGAGCGAACTGACCGGCGTGCACATCGGTGTGGCACCCGCCGCACGCCGTCTCCAGCGGGCGATAGCGCACCGTCTTCACTCCCTTTTCCACCGAAGGCGTGTGGCAGCTTCCGCAGGCCGCCCGCGTATGAGCACCCGTGAGCGGGAACCGGGTGTCCTTGTCGTGGGAGAAAGCCAAGTCGCTGAAGGAGGAAAGACGGTGACAACCCGTGCAACCACCCTCGCGCTTGCCGAACTGGCCCGCATGCACGTCAGGGTGGCACGTTTCGCAGCGGTCAGCACGGGGGATGTCGAGCCGCGCCAAGCTGAAGAGCTCGGCGCGATGGTCTTTGCGAAGTTGTTTGCGCTGCGCCGTCGAAACTTGGTCGGCCAACGGAAGGAAGCGGGGGTGGCACGCGTTGCACGCCACCGTCTGATGGGCGCCCTCCAGCGGCCAGCTGGTCTTGGCGTGCGCCTCGAGGCCAAAGCGCGCCGGCAAGAAGCCATCGACGGTGTGACAGTCCTCGCAAAGGGGTCTACGGCCCTTCTTCGCCAGCTGGCCCAAATGCGCGTCGAAGTGGCAGGTGCTGCAGGTGGAGAAGGCCAGCCCCTTGAACTTGGCCGGCCGGCCCGAGAAAGGGCCGTGGCAGGCGCGGCACTCCACGTCGATGTGCGCCCCCTTCAAGGGGAAGCGCGTCTTCTCGTGAAAGGAGCGCTCCTGCGCGGCGTTCCGCAAGATGCGCCAACCCGCCACGGTGTGACAGCTGTGGCAGCGGGGGCCGAAGCGGCCTTCGTGCGGGTCGTCGTGGCAGCTTTGACACGAGCGGTGCGCGAGCGGCGCAAACTCGAGGAAGGTTTTGGCGCGGGGCGCGGGGAAGATGCCTTGGGCAAAATTGGGGTCGCGTACCGTCTGATGACACTCCTCGCACTTCACCTTCTTGTGTAGTCCTTCGAGAGGGTATTCGGTGTCGGAGTGGTCGAAACCGGGCGCGGGCTTCCAGGCCTTTTCGTCATGGCAGCCTTGGCACTCCTGTTCCACTTGGCCGCGGTGCTCGTCGAAGTGACAGCTCACGCACGTTGCGCGTAAGCCGAGAAACGTCGTTCTCCCCGGCTGCTTTCCCAAGAGGGCGACCACCGTCGCGTCCTGTAGGCGTGCCTTGGCGTGACAGTCGCCGCACTCTTGGCGTGCGTGCGCCCCCACCAGAGGCCAGCCGGTTCGCTGATGCTCGAAGCCCTTCTTCCCTGCTTTGCCCCAACCCAACAAGTCGAGCTGCTCTCCCTGGTGCTCGTGGTGGCACTCTTCACAATGCTCTTTCTTCTCCGCGGAGAGCCTCCCGTGCAAACCCTTGCCAGCCTTCAGCCGGGTCTCGATTTCTTTGTGACAGGTCAGGCAAGACTCGGCAGACAGCTGCTCGCCCGCCGGGTGGCACTGGGTGCAGTTGGAAATTCCCTCCAGGGACTTGTGGGCGCGGCTCAAAGGGCCGGGCGAGAACAGGTCGCCGAACGCGGGAGACGCGGCCAGCACCAAGGCGAACGCCGTGCTGCGCAGGGCTCTTACGCGAAAATCCACCGGTATCCGAGGAACAGCGAGACGGCGATGTGCGCGGCAATCATCAGCACCAGAAACACCGCGAGAAGAACGTGCAGCACCCTCCATACAGAAAGAAGCCGGCGCAAGCTCTTGTAGAAACCGACCTGAGTGCGCAGCCGATCGATTCTGTGGAACGCCTCGGCGAACTGGCGAAAGTGCCCTTTGGACTGGAACAGCGGCCGAATGCGGCGAAGCTGCCGCCGGGTACGCCACGCCCGCAAGGGCATTCCTGCGAGCATCACCGTGAGCGAGCCCCCCACCGCCGGAGCCGTGGCCCGTTCGAGCACCGCGTGCACGGGGACGACGTTGGTCACCCCTTCGAGCAGAGGCTCGACGCGCGACTTGAGGCGTTCCCAACGCGAGAGCACCTCGGCGTACTCGACGGTGTGTCCTTCGTGGGTCGGAACCAGCCCGTAGACGAACCGGCCGACGATGCCGGTGGCCACCACCACCGCGAGCGAGGCAGCCGTCCCGCTGGCAAGGAAGTTGTTGGACTGAAAGGCCGCGTGAAAGGCAATGACCAGCGGGCTCATGAAGCCGACGAACTGGTGGAAGGTGAGCCAGCGGCGAATGGGGCCCGCCCCCTTGAGCAGCCTCCAGCGCTTGCGCACGGCGTAGAGGAAGTTCGACAGCATCACCGCCGTGGCGACGATGCCCACCCCGTGGCCCCAAACGCCTGCCGGGCGCAGCGCCTTGTGGAGCGGCGAAGCCAACCGGTCGACGACCGATAGGCGGTAGTAGTCGAAGCCGACCACCATCAGCCCGGCGACGATGAGCGCGCCGATGGTGAACAGGCTCAGCACGAACCGGCGGTGGCGGCGCTTCTCCGCTTCTTCCTTGGCGCTGCCGCGACGGGCGCGCGCGGTGGCCACGGCGGGCTCGTCGACCGCCCCCGGAGCGGTGCCAAAGTGCCGGCGCAGCCCCACTCCTGCTTTGGAAAGAAATTCGGTGGGCAGCTCCCCGCCGATGCACACCAAGACGAAGTCGTTGGGTAGGCGGACCTGACGGTCCTTGAGCTGCATGAGGACGTCTTGGGGGCGAACCTCCATCACCTGCGAGGCCATCATCGCGGTCACCGCCCGCTGCTGAATGAGCTCGGCGATTTTTCGCTTGTTGGCTTCGCGGCACTTCCCGAAGGCTTCGTTGCGGTAACTGATGGTCACCTGCGCGTCGCTCTGCTCGGCGAGCTGAATCGCCGCTTCGAGCGCCGAGTCGCCGCCGCCCACCACCAACACCTTGGCACCGTCGTACTGCTCCGGGTCGATGAGCCGATAGCTGACCTTCTCCAGCTCTTCGCCTTTGCACCCCAGCTTCCTCGGCGAGCCGCGCCGCCCCGTGGCGAGCACCACCTTGCGCGCGCGCATCGAGCCCTTGCTGGTCTGCACGGTGAACTCGCCGTCGCTCCCTTCGATGGTGGTCACCTTCACCCCTGGCTCGATGGAGACCTTCGCCTTGGCCAACGCCCGCTGCCAGGACTCCAGTAGGTCTTCCTTGGAGATGAGCGAGCGACCGAACTTTCCGTAAAAGGGAAGCTCCACCCGCTCGGTCATCACCACCTTCTGCCGTGGGTAGTGGGCAATGGTGCCCCCCAAAGACTCCTGCTCGAGCACGCGGAACGACAGCCCGGCCTTCTTGAGGCCCAACGCGGTCGCCAGCCCTGCGGGCCCCGCCCCGACGATGACCACGTCGGTCGCTCCGGACACCTGGGAGCGCTTCATCCGATCGCCCAGGTGCGCCGCCACCTGAAGCCCCTGTGTGATGGCGTTCTTGATGAGCCCCATCCCTCCCAGCTCACCCACCACGTGCACTCCTGCACGGCTGGATTCGAAAAATTCGTCGACCTCCGGCAGGTCTTGCCCACGCTGAGCCGTCCCGAAGACGAGCTTGATGGCGTCGACCGGACACTCCAGGGCGCACTTGCCGTGGCCGATGCACGCCGCGGCGTTGATGAGCGTCGCCCGACCGTCCACCACACCGAGAATGTCTCCCTCGGGGCAGACCTCCAGACAGGAAAGGCTGCCGATGCAGATGTCCGGGTCGATGACCGGGTGCAGCGTCTGCGGAATGTGGAGGTTCTGCGCTTCCGCCGAGGCGAGCGCCTCCGCGTCTCGCTCTTCACGGCGCGCGCGCGCGCGAATCATCCACACGGCCGCCCCCACGAAGGAGGCCAGCACCACCAACCCTACAAGGACGTCGATGACCATTGAAACTCGGCCCCGAGGCTGCGGTAGGGTCACATCCATGTCAATCGTGATTCTCATTCGGCACGGCGAGTCGCTCTGGAACCGCGAGAACCGCTTCACCGGCTGGGTCGACGTTCCCCTCACCGACAAAGGGCGCCACGAGGCCCGGCGCGCCGCCGAGCTGATCAAGGGCTACTCCTTCGACGTCGCCTACACCTCGGTGCTCAGCCGCGCCGAGGAGACGCTGGAAATCATCCTCGAGGTCTTGGGCAAGCGGCCGCCCGTCATTCGCGACCAGGCGCTCAACGAGCGGCACTACGGAGACCTGCAGGGGCTCGACAAAGCCGAGACCGCCAAGCGCTTCGGCGAGGCGCAGGTGAAAACCTGGCGCCGCTCCTACGACATCGCTCCGCCCAACGGCGAGTCTTTGGAGCTGACCGCCAAGCGCACCCTTCCCTTCTTCGAGCGCGCCATCGGCGGCGACATTCGCCAGGGAAAGAACGTGTTGGTGGTCGCCCACGGCAACTCCAACCGCTCGATCGTGATGTCGCTCGACAAGCTCTCCAAGGAGGCAGTGCTCGAGCTCAACATCGGCACCGGGGTGCCGTACGTGTACGAGCTCGACGCCGACCTCTCGGTGAAGTCGAAAAAAATTCTCGAGTAGAGCTACTGGTACTCGATGACCTCGTAACCCAAGAAGTCTTTGGCGCCGCGGTTCTCGTAGGCGTGGGGCACATCGGCGGCGAAGTCGATCGCGTCTCCCTCGTCGATCTCGAAGGCGGTGTCGCTCACCCAGATGGTGAGCCGGCCCTTCACCACCACCAAGTTCTCTCGCGTCCCCGGAGGGTGCGGCGGCCCCTCGGAACGCGCCCCCGGTGCGAGCCGAAGCTCGTACATCTCCGATTTGCGGCGACTCTGGCGGGGAAAGAGCGGGCGGCTCTGAAACTTGCCGTCGGCCGAGGAAAGCACCTGCATCTCTTCGCGGCGCACGAGGTTGACGTCGCGCTTGGGCTCCTCCCCGAGCATCGCGCTGAAGTTCAGCCCGAAGGCAGTGGAGATTTTCCACAACACGGCGATGGTGGGGTTGGTCTTCCTGGCCTCGATTTGGGAGAGCATGGCGCGCGAGACCCCGCTGCGCCTGGCCAGCTCGTCGAGGGTCCAGCCGCGGTCCTTGCGCGCCGCCCGAAGCTGCTCGGCCACCTTGGCTTGAAAGGCCTCCGCGCTGTCCTTCTGCGGGCGCGCCACGCTAGCCGACGACCCGGTTGCGCCCGCCGCGCTTGGCCTTGTACAGGTTGGCGTCGGCGACCTTGATGAACTGCAAAGGCTCGGTCATGTCGCCGGTCATGTCTCCCACGCCGATGGAGATGGTGACCGGAATGTCCTTGCTCTCGAAGGAGAAGGGGTGGTCTTCCACGAGCTTGCGCACCTTCTCGGCGAAGCGGCGCGCGTTCTCCGGGCCCGCCTCGGGCATCACCACCGCGAACTCTTCTCCACCGTAACGGGCGAAGCACTCTTCTTTGCGAATACGCGGCTTGATCAGGCTCGCCAGCTCGCGCAGCACGTAGTCTCCCGCCAGATGCCCGTTGACGTCGTTGACCTTCTTGAAGTGGTCGATGTCGAAGAGAATGAGCGAGAGCGAGCGATTGTAGCGGTGGCAGCGACCCATCTCGCGCTCGAGGAACTCGAGGAAGAAGCGCTTGTTGTTCACCTGGGTCAGCCCGTCCATGATGGTGAGCTGGTAGATCTCCTCGTGATAGAGGCTCTCGATGTTCCCACCCGAGAGGAACTTGAAGATCGACCCGCCCACCTTGACGAAGTCACCGCTGCGCAGCGGCGTCTCTTCGAGCACTTCGTCGTCGTTCAGATAGGTGCCGTTGGTGGAGCCCAAGTCGACCACGAAGTACTTTCCCTGGCGGGAGAGGATTTTGGCGTGGCGGCGCGACACGTTGTCCAGATCGACCACGATGTTGTTCTTCACGTCGCGCCCGATGGTGAACTCCTCGTCGTCGAGGATGTACTTCTTGCCCAGGTTCGGACCGTGAATCTCCACCAGACAACTCTCGCCACCGGCCGTGATCCGATCCTGCAGCTTCGAGATCTTGGTGACACGCGTTTCCTGGCCGCCCATGAACCGGCTCTCCTAGCACATGCTATGGTCCCGAGCCCGCCATGATTCGTCATCCTGCGCGAGGCTTTCTCCTCTGGGCGTTGCTGGTGGCTGGCTGTGCGACGAAACGAGTCGCGCCTCCCCCTGAACAGACGCTCGCCCTTGGCGGGCACCAAGCTGTGTGGCGCGACTGGAGCAAGGGCGAGCCGTGCGACGCCGACCCACTGCGGCTGGGCGCCGAGCTCGACGCGATGAACGCGCTTCTGGCCGAGCTCCTCGGAGCCACCTCGGCGGGCATGAACGGCATGTGGGCCGACGAGCACCTGGCTCTCCTCGAGCAGGGACAACAGGCGCTCCCGGCGCCCTTGGCCGCCCTCGACGCCATGCTTCCCAAGCTTCCTGGTTGCGAGCTGACGCCCCCCTTGGGCGATCGGCTCACCCGCGCCGAAGAGCTCACCCGCCAGGCGAAGGGCCGGCTGGCCGAGGCCCCTGAGCTTTTGGCCTTCGTCCGCGCCCGCCGCGAGCTGGAGAACTGGAAGCGCGCCCAGCCCTCGCTCCAGGATGCCGGCCGTGAGCAGCGCTGCCGTGGCAAATCGACCGCCGACGTCTTCTACGCCAGTGAGGACGAGAAGGGGCGCACGCAGTGGCTCTTCTGCGATGACTCCAAGGTGCTCGCCGAGCCGGGCTCCCTGCCTGTGTTCGTCGCCCCCCCGAACGGAAGGCGACCGAAGAAGAAGCCTCCCACCTACCTGCAGACGGCGGCGAGGCACCCCTCCGACGCGGTGCAGCGCGCTCCCAAGCTGCCGGTGAAGAAGCTGCCTCCGAGGGAAGAAGACGTCTTGGCCGAGCCCAAAGACTTGTAGACCCTCGCTCACCACCGGGCTGAATTTTTCCATCCAGCATCGGCGCAATCGTCTCGTCTAGGAGCTGATTTCGCGCTTCAACTGCTCCATCGGCGCTTGATGTACTCCCCCGCTTTGGGTCGAGGATGCAGCCCATACCAAGGAGGTGTCTGTATGCCGAAAACGAAAAAGAACCTGACCGTTCTTTCCACCGCGGCGACGCAGGTCCAGTCCGTGGCGGAGTCGCTGCGTCTACGGCTTCGTTCGAAGCCGCGGCGGTTTTACATCGGCGGAGCGGTGGTGCTGCTCGGCCTGGTGGCCGTCGGCCTCATGACTTGGCGAGGGCTGCCGGACTGGGAGGCGATCGATCAGCTTCAGAACGCGGTCGGTGCCCAAGCCAGCCTGCCCGAGCTGATGAAGCGGGCGAAGGAGAACCCGAAGGATGCGTCGATTCAGCTCGACCTGGGCCACGCGTACTTCGCGGCCCAAAAGCACAAGTCGGCGCTGGCGGCCTACGACCGGGCGTTGGCGCTGGACAAATCGGTCGCCTCCGGACGGCTGATCGACAACCTGCTCGCCTGCTACGGCAAAGACGAACAGGGGGCGGCCCACGCCATCCTCGTTCAATACAAGCTGACCCATGCCGAAGCGGGGCTGCGCCAGCTGGTCGACAACGCGCGCTGGTCGGTGCGCACGGGGGCGATGGACACCCTGGAGCGCTTGGGCAAGGCGACCCGAGAGGACGCGTTCACCGTGTGGATGCTCGACTTGAAGTCGCCCGACTGTGACGTCAAGCGCCATGCGGTGGAGAAGCTGGGCGAGCTCGGCGACAAACGCGCGCTCGACGCGATTCGCGCCGCCAAGAAGAAGGACGACGAGGAAACGCCGTGGTACGCGTTCTCGTGCATCGGCGGCCGCGCCGAGGATGCGCAGAACAAAATCCTCGCCAAGCGCTGAAAACCGCCAGCGCCGACCGTTCCAAAGCACCCCACACCGGTCTTTTGGGTGTGGGGTGTTTTTTGCCTAGCCGACCGCCGCCGCCACGTGCTGCGCGCCCCAGCGGGCAAGGGCGAAGATGGTCTCCTGGGGGTTGACCCCCAACCCGGTGGGAAACACCGAGCCATCGACCACGAACAGGTTGTCGAGCCCGTGGTAGCGCAAGCGCGAGTCCACCACCGAGGTGTGCGGGCTTTTTCCCATCGCGCAGCCGCCCATCTGGTGCGCGGTCAGCACCTTGAGCCGCAGCTTCTCCCACGGGGCGGCATCGAGCTTGGGCAGGTCGTTCTCCGACTCGAGCACCACCGGGTCGAAGTGCAGGCTGTAGACCCTCTTCGCTCCCATGCGTAGCTGCAGACGCGCCGTTTCGCGGCAGGCGGTGCGAAAGGCCTCCAGGTGCCGCTCGGTGAGCGGGTAGTCGAAGCTCACCCGGCCGTAGCCTTGGGTGCGCAGCTTCACCGTGCCGCCCTCGTCGCCCTCCTCCACCCCGTCGACCAGCGGGCAGCCGATGGCGTTCATGTGCGAAAGCTGCGCCATCATCTCCTGCAGCGGACGGCCGAACCCCGAGGCGAGCACCGCCACCGTCATCGGAAAGAGCGGGCCCACCTCGAGGAAAAAGCCCATCTGGCCCTTCTCGCGCTGGGCGAACTGGTGCGAGTACACCGCCTGCGGAGCTCCTGCGAAGGGCTCGACCGGCTCGTCGAAGATGCCCAGCGTGGCGGTGAAAGGGTGCAGATAGGTTCGCTTCCCCACCCGGCCGTTGCCGGTCAGCTCGGAGCGCAAGAGCAGCGCCGGGGTGTTGATCGCCCCGCACGAGAGGGCGGTGACCTTGGCGCGTACCACCACCTTGCGGCCGGTGGGCTCGTCACGCTCGGGGTGCAAGACCTCTCCATGCACCGCCACCACCCGGCGGTGGGAGACCTCCAGGCGCCGCACCGAGACGTTGGCGTAGAGCGACAGCCCCTTCTTCACCGCGTCGGGAATGACCGTCACCAGAGTCGACTGCTTGGCATCGATGGGGCAGCCCATGCCGCAGTAGCCCAGGTCGGCGCAGTGGCGCACGTTGCGCGAAAGCAAACCCCGGTGGTAGCCGAGCTTGCCCAGGCCCTCCCAGAGGATGCGGTTGTTGCGGTTCATCCGCTCCTTTGGCCACTCGGCAATCGACAGGCGTTCTTCGATCGCTTCCCAGTGAGGAGCGAGCGCCTCGTGCGACAGGCCCTCCACACCGAAGCGGTCGCGCCACAACTCGAGAATGCGCTTCGGCGCGCGGAAGCTGGTGCTCCAGTTCACCGTCGTGCCGCCGCCCACGCTGCGGCCCTGGAGTATTCCCACCGCCAGATCGTCGGTCGTGCGGTTGCCCAGCTCTTGGTAGAAGTGGGTGAAGGCGTGGGCCTCGTCGAGCTTGAAGTCGCGGCGGGTGAAGTAGCCGCCCTCCTCGAGCATCACCACCGACAGCCCGCGGGCGGAAAGCTCGTGCGCCAGCCAACCACCCCCCGAGCCGGAGCCGACGATGCACACGTCGCAGCTCAGCGCGAGGTCTTGGGCCAGCTCGTCTCCGGTGTAGATGCGGCCCTCTTTCACGGCCCGTCCTCACCCACCCGCTCGCCACCGCCCTTCCACACCGGAGCATCGGGCTGATGAAAACCCTGCGGAGGCCCCGGGTAACCCACCGCCTGATGCACCTTGGACGAGCCGTAGTAGCCCGCGAGCACCAGCGAACGCAGAGCGGTAAAGCCGGTGCGGCGAAGTGTGACCGCGCTGTCTCGCCACTCGGCGAGCACCTGGTCTTGCTCCTCCGCCGCCATTTGAGTGAACGGCCGCGTGCGCGCGCCGAAGAGGAAGTTGGGCAGGGCGTTTTCGAACAGGCCGAGCAGTTGCCGAAGCTCGGCGCGGGCGTCGGTTGGAGCGAGGGCGAGCAACCGATCGACGGCCAGCGGCACGCCGACGTCGGCGATGGTCGGCCAGCCCTCCTGCGGGACGATGAAGCGCGTCGCCAGCGCGTGCACCACCGCATACTCGGTGGCGTCGAGCACCAAAAGCCCCTCCACGGGTAGAGGCACCAGCGCGGTGCGGCGAGAGGCCAAAAACCCGCCTCCGCCGAGAGCGAGCAGCGCACCGCCGACCAACCCCCGTCGAAGAAAGCTGCGGCGGCTATGGCCCGGCGGCGGAATGTAGATGTTCATCGCCATCCGCGGGCACCCTACCACCGCCGCGCATCAGTTAGGCTGAAGACGCCCGGAGGCGCAGCGTGTGCTCGACGGGCCCGGCCAGAGGTAGAAACAAAAACGCGGAGGGACGATGGCCAAGGTGATGGCGATGATTCTCGCGGGCGGCGCGGGCACCCGGCTCGAGCCGCTCACCCGCGAACGGGCGAAGCCGGCGGTGCCCTTCGGCGGTCGCTACCGAATCATCGACTTCGTGCTCTCCAACTTCGCCAACAGCGGCATCTTCAAGATCAAGGTGCTGACCCAGTACAAGTCCGACTCCCTCAACAACCACCTCTCGCGCGCGTGGAGGATGACGGCCTTCTTGGGGCACTACGTCGAGACGGTGCCCGCGCAGATGCGCACCGGCACCGATTGGTACAAGGGCTCGGCCGACGCCATCTACCAGAACCTCAACATCATCACCGACGAAGAGCCGGACTACACCTTCGTCTTCGGCGCCGACCACGTGTACCGCATGGACGTGCGCCAGCTGCTCGACTTCCACATCCAGAATCAGGCCGACTGCACGGTGGCGGCCATCCCGGTGCCGCTGGCGCAAGGCAAGGACTTCGGCATCATCGACGTCGGCGAGGATGGGCGCATGCGCGGCTTCCTCGAGAAGCCTGAACACCCGCCTCCGATGCCGGGTGACTCCACCCGCTGCCTGGCCTCGATGGGCAACTACCTTTTCTCCACCGGTGCGCTGGTGCAGGAAATCGTGCGCGACGCGGCCGACGACAAGAGCGCGCACGACTTCGGCAAGTCGATCATCAGCGAGATGTACAAGCGCTCGCGGGTCTATGTGTACGACTTCGCGAAGAACACCATCCCCGGCCAGAACGAGAAGGAGCGCGGTTTCTGGCGCGACGTGGGGAACATCGACATCTACTACCAGTCGAACATGGACTTGGTGGACGTCGACCCCACCTTCAACCTCTACAACGAGGCCTGGCCGATCTACACCCACAACCCCAGCCTGCCGCCGGCGAAGTTCGTCTTCGCCGACAAGGAGAACAACCGCGTCGGTCTGGCCACCGACTCGCTGGTATCCGAAGGCTGCATCATCTCGGGCGGGCAGGTGCACCACTCGGTGCTCTCCCCCCGGGTGCGGGTGAACTCCTTCTCAGAGGTGCGAGACAGCATCCTCTTCGAGAACGTGCAGATCGGCCGGCGCTGCAAGATTCGCAAGGCGATCATCGACAAGAACGTCGACGTTCCCCCCGGCATGACCATCGGCTACGACCTGGAGGAGGACAAGCGCCGCTTCCACGTCACCCCCGAGGGCGTGGTGGTGATCCCCAAGGGAATGCGCGTCGCCTAAGCCGGGCGCCTCACCGCCGAGAGCTTGCGCGCGAAGGTCTGCAAGGTCTGGGCGATTTCGGCGTTCACCTGCTTGAGCACGTCTTGCTTCTCGCGAAAAGGGAGGAACGCGCTCTTGAAGCCCGAGATGATGACGGTGGTGAGATCCTCTAGCGACAGCCCGCATTCCTTGTGCGCCAGCCACAGCTCGTGGGTCGCCGTGGTGTCGGTGATCAGCCGGTTGTCGGTGTTGATGGTCACCCGAAGGCCGTAATCGAAGTAGAACTTCAGCGGGTGGGACCTCAAGTCTGCCACCGCGCGGGTCTGCACGTTCGACTGCAAGCACACCTCGATGGGGATGCGGTGGTCGTTGAAGTAGTTGAGCAAGTCACCGTCCTCGCGCAGCCGGGTGCCGTGGCCGATGCGGTGCGCTCCGAGGAAGTGAATCGCCTGGGCGATCGACTCGGGGCCGTACGCCTCGCCCGCGTGGGCGGTGCAGTTGACGTTGTTTCGTAAGATGAGCTGGAAGGCGTCACGGTGATCCTTGGCGGGGAAGTTCTCCTCCGCCCCCGCCAGGTCGAAACCGATGACCCCGCGGTTCTTGTAGGCCACGCACAGCTCGGCCAGCCGCACCGAGGTCGCCGGGTCCATGTGGCGAATGCCGCAGATGATGACCCCGCACTTGATGCCCGTCTCCCGCTTGGCCGCGCGCAGGCCTTCGAGCACCGAGTCGACGATGGTGGTGAGCTTGAGCCCCTTTTGCTGGTGCAGCACCGGCGCGTAGCGCACCTCGAGGTAGCGCACGTTCTCCGCCGCGGCGTCGATCGCCAGCTCATGGGCGGCGCGGTAGAGCGCCTCCTCGGTCTGCAGCACCGAACAGGTGACGTCGAACGCCACCAGGTAGTCCTCCAGGCTTTGGCACACCTGGCCCTTGTGAATTGCCTTCGCCAGGCCGTCTTCGGTGTCCGCGGGGAGCTTGATTTCTTGCTGATCGGCCAGCTCGAGAATGGTCGACAGGCGCATCGAGCCGTCGAGATGGCAGTGCAGGTCGGTCTTGGGGAGCGCCTTGAGCAGCTCTTCGGTGACCTCCACCGGGGGCACTTCAATGACGGTGGGCGGCTCGATGACCCGGCGGGCGGCGCTGGGAATGCCGGTGGAGGCGGGTAGCTCGTCGTCTCGAATCGAAGCCATGCCAAACCATAGCTCAGGCCGAAACGAACTGCCGCTCGACCAGCCGCCGGTACACCCCCTCTTGTCGCAGAAGGGCCGCGTGGCTGCCACTCTGCACCACCTTGCCGTGCTCCAGCACCAGCACCCGGGCAGCGTCCTTCACCGTGGAGAGGCGGTGGGCGATGACCAGTGCCGTACGCCCAGCCATCAGGCGATCGAGCGCCTCCTTCACCAAGTGCTCGCTCTCGGCGTCGAGCGCGCTGGTGGCCTCGTCGAGCACGAGCAGCCGCGGGTCCTTGAGCACCGCGCGGGCGATCGCCACCCGCTGCTTCTGCCCCCCGGAGAGCTGAATGCCGCGCTCCCCTACCAGCGTCTGGTAGCCCTGCGGAAAACGGGCGATGAACTCGTGGGCGTTGGCGACGCGGGCGGCCGCCTCCACCTCGGCGTCGGAGGCCTCGACGCGCCCGTAGCGAATGTTCTCGGCGATGGTGGTGGAAAAGAGCACCGGCTCCTGCGACACCACCCCAACGTTCCGGCGCAGCCAAGAGGGGTCGAGCTCGCGCAGGTCCACCCCGTCGAAGCGCACCGAGCCGCTGTCGGGGTCGTAGAGGCGCACCAGGAGCGAGGCGATGGTGCTCTTGCCCGCCCCCGAGGGACCGACCAACGCCACCACCTCCCCGGGCTCCACGGTCAAATCGATGCCGTCGAGCACCACCACGTCGCGGCGGGAAGGATAGGAGAAGCGCACCTGCACCAGCTCCACTCTCCCTGAGAGCGCCTGCAACACACGCCCGCCGGTGGTGGGAATGGCGGGCACCCGGTCGAGCAGCTCGAACACCCGCTCGCTGGCACCCGAAGCCTTCATCAAGTCCGCCCACAACTCTCCCAGCGAACCGAGCGAGAAGGCCACCAGGAGCGAATAGACGAGGAAAGAGGCGAGCGCACCCACCGAAAGCGCCCCCGAGAGCACCAGCCGGCCGCCGTACCAGAGGACCAGGGCCGCCGCGGCGTAGGCAGCGAACGAGGCGGTGCCCATGAAGAGGGCGGCGGTGAAGGCCCGCCTTTTTGCCAGGGTGAAGGAATGATTCACCGCCTGGCCGTAACGGGCGGCCTCGGCCGGCTCGGCGGCGAAGGCGCGCACCGTGCGGATGCTCGAGAGGCTCTCCTCGGCGACCTCACTCGAGCGGGCGAGCGCGTCTTGCACCTCGCGCGAAAGCTTGCGCACCCGCCGCCCGTAGGCTTTCGCGCCGAAGGCCACCGGCGGCACCACCGCGAGCATCAGCGCCGCCAACACCGGAGAGGTGTAAATGAGCAGCGCTACCCCACCGATGACGGTGACCAAACTGCGCAAGGCGTGGGAGATGTTTCCACTCACCGTGTTCTGGAGCACCGTGGTGTCCGAAGCGAGCCGGTTGGTGAGCTCGCCGGTGCGGCGCTCGTCGAAGAACGCCATTTCCTGCGCCATCAGATGTTCGTAGAGCGTGCGCCGAAGCCTCGCCACCACCCGCTCCCCGGCGGTGCTGAAGAGCACGTAGCGTAAGGCGATGGACGCCGACTGAAGGAGGAACACCACCGCCATCGCTGCCGCGGCTTTGTCGATGAGCGCCGCGTCACGCGCGCCCAAGGCGTTGTCGATGAGCACCCGAATGCCCTGCGGATACAAGAGCCCCATCGTGCTACCCAGGGCGAGAAAGAAGGTGCCCAGAGCCAGCCGCCGCCACTCCGGGCGGGCCAGCAAGAGGAGCCGCTTCAACGCCACGCGGGCGATTGGCGTCTGGTCGTTCACCGGCCCTGACCATAACGCCCACCCCGTTGGAGTGCAGAACGGGAGTGGACATTTCGCGCCGAGCCCAAAGGCGCCCTACGCTTTCCTCTCAAGATGCGCCGTCTCTTCGCCGTCAGCGCCTTGCTCTGCGCCTGCTGCTCGCCGGTCGAGCGCGTGCACGAGGTGTTCTCCGGCGCGCCCTCGCGTACAGGGTTGACTCCGCTAGAAGGTGGGGCGCTCTTGGGCAACGAGGCCGGGAAGCTGCTCCATCTACGAGATGGAAAAGTCGCCTGGGAGGCCCGGCTTTCACGCGAAATTTCGGCGCGCCCGGTCGTCGCCGCAGGCGTGGTGGTGGCCGCGTCAGTGGCGGGCGAGTGGCTGGGGGTGGACGAGCACACGGGCGTTCAACGCTGGCGCGTGGAAGACCGCCCCAAAGCTCATGCTCCGCTGGTGGCAAACGACACGCTGGTCTTCGGCCTCACCGACGGCGGCGAAGTCTTGGCCATCGAGGCCGCCTCGGGAACGCTGGTCTGGAAACGCACCCTCGCTGCCAAACCCGTCTCCGGTCCCCACCCGGAGCCCCTCTTCCACCAAGGGAGCCTTCTTGTGGGCGTTCGCGACGTGGGGCTCTTCGCGCTCGATGCCGAAAGCGGCGAGGTGCTATGGAAGCACGCCGTGCCCAAGCTGGTCGCCTTCACCACCAGCTCCACGCGCCTCTTCGTGCTCACCTCCCAAGGAAAAGTGCTCGCCTTCGCCGCGGGCGGGCCGCTGTGGTCACGCACGCTGGAACCCGGCGTCAGCGGCGAGCCGTTGGTGCAGGACGAGACGGTGTGGGTCGGCCTTTCCAACCGGGCGCTCCTCGCGCTCTCCGTCAAGGACGGCGCCGAGCTGGGACGGCTCACCCTCCCCGCTCCGCTGGTGGGGCGCCTCGCCGCCGTCGATGGTCAGCTGGCCGCAGCCACCGCCGGCCCCGAGGGCCGCCTCTACGTATTGGGCGCGGGGAAGGCGCGCGCGGTGGAGATTCGTGTCGACAGCCCGCTGCGCACAGGCCCGCTCTTCGACGGAGAGCTGTGGTGGGTGGCCGCCGGCGACGGCCGCGTCTTGAGCTACCGGCTGCGCTGAAGGCTCCTCCCTTGCGGGACGAACCGCGTCACGCGGGCGCGACGAAGCGGGCGATGACGCGCTTGAGGCCCACGGTGCCGAACTTCACCGTCAGCTTGGCGTTGGGACCCACCCCGTCGACCTCGAGAATGACCCCGTCGCCGAACTGGCTGTGCCGCACGCGCATACCGCGCACCTCTCCCTGGCCGGAGAAGTCGCTCGACTGGTCGTAGCTGCGGTCGACGTAGGGCCCGCTGTCCTCTTCCTCCCGGCGGCGCAAGCGCGGAGGCGTGGGCGGCGGCACATGTCTTCGCTCGACCGCGGGCGGCCCCTCGAGCCCGAACAGCTCGCGCGGCACCTCGGCGAGGAAACGCGAAGGCGGGTTGAACTTGAGCTCGCCGAAGAGCGAACGACTCTGCGCGAAGGAGAGGAAGAGCCGGCGCCGCGCCCGGGTGAAGCCGACGTAACAGAGGCGGCGCTCCTCGGCCATGTCCTCCTCCGAGGCCCGCTCGTCGAGGGCCCGGCTGTGGGGGAAAACGGTGTCCTCCATGCCGGTGATGAACACCACGTCGAACTCCAGCCCCTTGGCTGCGTGCAGCGTCATCAGCGCCACCCGCCCCCGGCCCACTTCGGTGTCTGCTTCGCCCACCAGGCTGATGCGCTCCAGGAAGGCTTGCAGCGGCGGCACCTCGACCGCCAGCGCCTCGGCAGTGGGCGGCGGCAGGGAAGCCCGCTGCAGGTCGAACTCCTGGGCGGCGCCGTAGAGCTCGCGCAGGTTCTCGGCGCGCGTCTGTGCCTCCACCGTCCCCTCGGCCTGGTAGGCCAGCACCATGCCCGTCTCCTCCAGCATCTTCTCCACCGCGCTGGCGGCGTCGGGAGCGGCCCTGCCAAAGGCATGCAGGCGGTCGACCAGCTCGCGAAACACCGTGAGCCGTTTCACCGCCCCGCTGTTCAGCCGCTCCACCCGCTGGGGCAGCTCGATCGCCTCATAGAGCGAGTAACCCTCGGCGGCCGCGTGCGCCGAGAGTCGCTCCACCGTGGTGTCACCGATTCCGCGCGCGGGCGTGTTGATGACCCGCAACAGGTCGGCATCCGAGCGCGGGTTCACCATCAGCCGCAGGTAGGCCGCCGCGTCCTTCACCTCGGCGCGCTCGTAGAAGCTCCGCCCCGACACCAGGGTGTAGGGCAGCCGCGAGAGCCGAAAGGCTTCCTCCAGCACACGGCTCTGCGCGTTGGTGCGGTAGAAGACCGCCATCTGGTCGAGGTCGGCCACGCCCTCGCGACGCAGCTCGGCGCACACCCGGGCGACCGCCTGCCCCTCGTCTCGTTCGTCGCGGTGAATGAGCAGCGCCAGCGGCTCTCCGCGCGGACGCTCGCTGAAGAGCTTCTTGGGCATGCGCCGGCGGTTTTTGGAGATGACCGCGTGCGCCGCCTCGAGAATGGTTTGGTCCGAGCGGTAGTTCTGCTCCAGCTTCACCACCGTGGTGCCGGGGTAGTCGCTCTGGAAGTTGAGAATGTTGTCCACCTCCGCTCCCCGCCAGCGGTAGATGGACTGGTCGTCGTCGCCCACCACCGCCAGGTTGGAGCCCGGCGGTGAAAGCAGGCGCAGCAGCTCGTACTGCACCGGGTTGGTGTCTTGAAACTCGTCGACCAGCACGTGCTCGAAGCGATTCTGGTACTTGCGGCGCACCGCCTCGTTCTTGCGCAACAGCTCGACGAGCAAAAGCAAGAGGTCGCCGAAGTCCACCGCGTTCGCCGCGCGCAAGAGCCGCTGGTAGGCGCGGTAGACCTTGAGCGCCAGCGCTGCCTTCGGCTCGTACCCTTCGACGCGCACCTGGTCAGGCAGACGGCCCGCGTTCTTGTGCTGGTCGATGCGGGTGAGCATCTCGCGCGGGGTGACTTGGAGGAGGTCGACGTTCACCTCTTTGATCGCCCGGCGCACCAACTGCAGCTGGTCGGCGTCGTCGTAGATGACGAAGGAGCGGCTCAGCCCGGCGCCTTCTGCCTCCCGACGAAGAATCATCGCCGCCGCCGAGTGGAAGGTGGACACCGTGAGGTCGCTCGCCCGCGGGCCGAGCAGCTGCAACAACCGCTCGTGCATCTCCCGGGCAGCCTTGTTGGTGAAGGTGACGGCGAGAATGCGCCAAGGAGCGACGTCGCGCTCTTGCACCAAGTGGGCGATGCGCCGGGTGATGACGCGCGTCTTGCCCGAGCCTGCTCCGGCCAAGATGAGGAGCGCCCCCTCGCCGTGCAGCACCGCTTCACGCTGAGGCGGATTGAGGTCATCGAGCAGGGCAGAAGTTTCCACGGGCGGCTTGTTCTCAGCGTTCCTCCTCTTCGTCAACCGCCAAGGGGCCTCGAAACCAGCCAGGGTGACGTAAGGTGGGGGGCATGGCTGAACCATCCCGTCCCACTCCCGAGCAACTCCGCCGCTACGCCGAGCAGTTCACCCATAGCCGGGTGCTGCGCTACTTCGGCCTCACCATCTCTTTCCCCGACGGCGACACCGTGCAGGTGGACCTCGATCCGCTTCGCCCCGAGCACCGGGGCGGCCTGGGCACCGACGCAGTGAACGGCGGGGTGCTCGCCGCGATCTTCGACCTGGCCATCGGCTGCACCCCGGCGCTGCTCGACCCTTCGCGCCGCACCGCCACCGTGCAGCTATCGATGAGCTTCATGCGCCCGGTGACGGGTGCTCGCCTGCGCGCGCTGGCCCGAATCGACCGTGCGGGCGAGGTGATGCTCTTTTCCTCTGCCCAAATCCTCGACGAGAAGGGCGAGGTCTGCGCGGTGTGCCAAGGCGTGGTGCGGATAAGCAAGCTGCGCTGGGAATCGGGAGACAGCCCCGCGGTCATTTAGCGCCCGTTAGCGCAAGCTTCTGCAATCGGCCGCGCAGCCATCGCCGCCCTGAGCGTTCCCGTCGTCGCACACCTCGCCGCCGTCGAGCACGCCGTCGCCGCAGCGGGGAACGACGCAGGTCTTTCGGCAAAAGGTAGAGGTGTCGAACGCCTCGATGGTGATGGGCTCACCGATGGCCAGCGGAATGCGGGCGAGGTCGTGCCGCACCCAGCCCCACGCGGTGATTCCCTGGAGGAAACGCGCCGTGGCGGTGACTTTCCACGTTCCCGGGAAAGGCAGCCCGCCGAGCGCGCCGCCGTCGGAATTCTGGAGAAACCACCAACGTCCCTCGGCGGTGGTGCTCCCGGTGGCGCGAAACTCGCCTGGGTCGTCGGAGAGGTCGACGGTGAAGCCCGGTGGAATTCCAGTGATGTCCATCTCCACCCGCGCCTCTGGCTGAGGCCGCCCGCTGGAGTCGAAGTCGATGCCGTGGGTCACCACCAGGCTGAGCCGTCCCGTACGCGCGTCGACGAAGAGATAGATACGGCTCTCTCCCACCTGTTCGAAGCCGGTGTGCGAGCTGGCCGAGCGGTAGTCGTACGATTCCGACGACGTCTGTGAGCGCACCACCGGATTGGTGCCGACCTTCAGGCCCGAGGGTTGGGTGACGAGAAAAGCCGGGCGGTCTCCGTTGTTCGGACCCAGGTCGCACTCCTCGGAGCCCTCACGCACGCCGTCGCCACACACCGGAAGCCCACAGGAGTTGTCGCAAGCGTCATCGTCGACTTCATTGCCGTCATCGCACTCTTCAACGCCGCGCTGTACGACGCCGTCGCCGCAGCGGGCCAACAGACAACTTGAGAGACACGCATCGCCGTCGTCGGTGTTTCCGTCGTCACACTCCTCGTTGGCCGCGCGCACTCCATCGTCGCAACCTGGCAGGCCGCAGCGGCTCGAGCAGCCGTCACCATCGACGAGGTTGCCGTCGTCACAGGCTTCCACTCCACGCCGAACGAACCCATCGCCGCATTTTGCGAGGACGCAGCGGATGCAACCGTCGGTGGAGTCGGCGTTGGCGTCGTCGCACTCTTCAGCACCACTCACTTCGCCATCGCCGCACACCGGCAGAGGGGACGGCTCGACCTGACGGTCAAAGACCATCGTGCGGCCGCACCCTGCGGCCAAGAGGAGCACCCAGGCGACGCGCATCGCTCGCACTATAACGCTCTCCCCCTGAGGTCCTCGGGTGGAGGGCGGTATGCTCTGTGCGTGCTTCGGGTGATTCCCCTGGGCGGACTGGGAGAGATCGGCCTCAACGCGATGGCGTTCGAGTCGCGCGGGGAGCTGCTTCTCGTCGACTGCGGCCTGATGTTTCCCCCCGCACACCACAGCGGCGTCGAGCTGGTGCTGCCCGACTTCACCTTCCTGCGTGAAAACCGCGCTCGCCTACGCGGGGTAGTGCTCACCCACGGGCACGAGGACCACGTGGGCGCCCTGCCCTTTCTCTTACGCGAGCTCGCCGCACCGGTGTACGGCACCCGGCTCACCCTGGGGTTGGTCGCCCGGCGCCTGGAGGAATGGGGCGTCGCTGCCGAGCTCAAGGAAATCTCCCCGCGCACCCCCTTCCCCGTGGGCAGCGCCTTCGTGGTCGAAGCGATGCGGGTGACACACTCGATTCCCGACGGAGTGGCGCTGGCCGTTCGCACCGCGGAGGAGCTGGTCGTGCATACCGGCGACTTCAAGCTCGACGGAGCGCCCATCGACGGCCGGCCCACCGACCTGGAGCGGCTGGGAGAGCTCGGCGAGGAGGGCGTGAGCTGCCTCCTTTCCGATTCGACCAACGCCGAGGTGGAGGAGGACGCAGGCTCGGAGCGTCGCGTGGCCGAGGCGCTCGACCGGCTCATGGCCGGCGCCGGGGGCCGTGTCATCGTCACGCTCTTCGCCTCCAACCTGCACCGGGTACAGACGCTCCTGGACCTCGCCTTGCGCCATGGGCGCAAGGTGGTGCTCACCGGCCGCAGCATGCAGCGCAACGTCGAGCTGGCCCGCTCGCTCGACTTCCTCCGCGTGCCCGAGGCGCTCATCGTCCCTACCGAGCACCTCGGGCAGCTCCACCCCGCCCAAGCGCTGGTGCTCACCACCGGCGCCCAGGCCGAGCCGCGCTCCGCCCTGGTCCAGATGACCAGCGACGAGGCGGGCGATCTGCGCGTGCAAGCCGGCGACCTGGTGGTCTTCAGCTCGCGCACCATCCCAGGGAACGAGCGCGCGGTGTCGGCGCTTCTCGATCGGCTGCTCGCTCGGGGAGTGAAGGTGGCGTACGCAGCGGTTGAGCCCGACGTCCACGTCTCGGGTCACGCGGGGCGCGGCGAGCTGCGGCGAATGATTCACACCGTCCGTCCGAAGAGCTTCGTGCCCATCCACGGAGAGCTGCACCACCTCCACCAGCACTTGGAGCTCGCCCGCAAAACCCAAGTGCCCACCGGGCTCCTGCTCGCGCGCGATGGCGACGTCATTGCCCTCGAGGAGAACCGAATTCGGATGGACGGGCGCGTTCCGGTGGGGCGCGTGCACCTTGACCGCTACGGCGGAGGAATCCTCGATACCACGGCCCTGGAGGAGCGCTCGCGGCTCGCCGAGCTGGGGCTGGTGATGGCA
The DNA here is from genome assembly GCA_049322255.1 of Myxococcota bacterium. Taxonomy (GTDB): domain Bacteria; phylum Myxococcota; class Myxococcia; order Myxococcales; family Myxococcaceae; genus JBMORE01. The sequence continues at coordinate 23,556 of JBMORE010000103.1, forward strand.
GTGGTGGTGCTCGAGCGTTCGACGGGCGCGCTGGCAAGCAGGGTGCGGCTCTCCGCGAAAGGCACCGGCGCGGACGAAGCGGCGCTCTTGACCTCTGCGGCCGACGAGGCAGAGGTCCAGCTGCTCGCGCTCTCCGCATCAGTGCGGGCCGACGAGGCGCTGGTGAGCGAGACGGTGACCCGCGCGGTACGACAGGTGTTCAAGGCGCGTACGGGCAAGCGCCCAGCGGTGAGCGTCATGGTGGTGAAAGTCCCTCCGTGAGGGCCTCAACGTGCGACGGGCGCCCAAGCTGTGGTAGGCAGCCCGCGCCATGCCGTCTTTCGACGTCGTCTCGAAAATAAATCTCCAAGAGCTCGACAACGCGGTCAACCAGACCAAGAAGGAGATCTCCACCCGCTACGACTTCCAGGGCACCCACACCGAGGTGAACCTGGCGGAGGACCGGGCGAGCGTTCTCCTCAGGTCGGAAAGTGAAGGCAGACTCGACGCCGCCTACGACGTATTGCAAAGCAAGTTCGTCAAGCGCGGCATCTCACTGCGCTGCATGACCCGGGGCGAGTTGGACAAGGCGGCGCTGGGCCACGTGAAGCAGTCGGTGGCGCTGCAGCAGGGCATTCCCATCGAGAAGGCGCGCGAGCTGGTGAAGCTGCTCAAGGAATCGAAAATCAAAGCGCAGGCGCAGATTCAGGGCGATGAGTTACGCGTGAGCGGTAAGAACAAGGACGACCTCCAGGCAGTCATCGCCCTCTTTCGTGGCCAGCAAGACAAGCTGAACCTCGACATGCAGTTCACCAATTTCCGGGACTGATGCGGCGGGCCGTGAAGAAGAAATCGCTCTACATGATGACGCTGGGCTGCCCGAAGAACCGGGTGGACTCGGAGGTGATGCTGGGCACGCTGGCGCAGCGGGGCTACGCGCTGGTGCAAGACCCCGCCACTGCCGAGGTCATCGTCGTCAACACTTGCTCGTTCATCGGCCCGGCCAAGCAGGAGTCGGTGGACAACATTCTCCAGCTCGCCGAGCACAAGAAGACGGGTGCCTGCCAAACCCTGGTGGTCACCGGGTGCCTGTCGCAGCGCTACGCGCCCGAGCTGGAAAAAGAGCTCCCCGAGGTCGACCACTTTCTCGGCACCTCGGCGTACGCGCAGATCGGCGACTTGTTGGCGGCGGAGGCCAGCCCGCGGCAGGTCGTTCCCGATCCCGATTACATTCACGACGCCGCCACCCCGCGCATCAACTCTCTGCCCGGGTACACCGCGTACGTGAAAATCTCCGAGGGCTGCGACAACGCCTGTGCTTTTTGCATCATCCCCACGCTGCGGGGGGCGCAACGCTCGCGGCCGGTGGCCGACGTCGTGGCCGAGGCGCAAGCACTCGCCGAAGCCGGGGCGGTCGAGCTCAACCTGGTGGCGCAAGACCTCACCGCCTACGGGTACGACCTTCCCGGCCGCCCCAAGCTGCACCAACTGTTGCGGGAGCTGGCCCAGGTCGACGTGCGGTGGATTCGTCTGCACTACGCCTACCCGCGGGTGTTCCCCGACGAGCTCATCGAGGTGATGGCGACGGAGAAGAAAATAGCCAAGTACCTCGACATGCCGCTGCAGCACGCCTCGGACAAGCTCCTTGCCTCGATGAAGCGCGGCCGCGACTCCCAGTTCCTCGTCGAGCTTTTGGCGAAAATCCGCGCGCGGGTGAGCGGGCTCACCTTCCGCACCTCGCTCATCGTCGGGCTGCCCGGGGAGACCGAGGAGGACTTCGAGCTGCTCAAAGACTTCGTGCGCACCCAGCGCTTCGAGCGCATGGGCTGCTTCCAGTACTCCGACGAGGAGGGCACCGCGGCGTACGAGATGCCGAACAAAGTGCCCAAGAAGACCATCGAGAAGCGGTGGCGCGAGGTGATGGCGATTCAAAAGCGCATCAACCGCGAGCTCAACCAGACGCTCATCGGAAAGAGGCTCGAGGTGCTGGTGGAGGGTGCCAGCCCCGAGAGTGAGCACCTTTTGGTCGGCCGGCACGAGGGACAGGCGCCGGAAATCGACGGACAGGTGTACATCAACGACGGCTTGGCGTACCCGGGCGAGCTGGTGACGGTCGAAGTGACCGAGGCGCACGACTACGACGTGGTGGCGCGCATCGTCGAGCGGCCGGATCCAAAAAAGCGAGCGCATCGGCCTCGGGTCGCGCCGCCGAACCCTCCCACCTGGACAGCCCCGCGGTAGACCCCTCAGCCCGCCAGGTTCGTCACGCCCACCTTGCGCGCTGGCACGAAGGTGCGGACCGGGTCGGCCTTCCCCTTCACCGCCATGGTTCCCGCTTCGTGGAAGTCGAATCGAGCCGCTGCCCTTTCCTTGGTCGCAGCCGAGACGAGCACCGGCACCCCTTGTACCTTCGTCAGGCTCTCCATGCGCGAGGCGAGATTCACCGCGTCGCCGATGGCGGTGTACTCCCGGCGTAGATCGCTGCCCACGTCACCCACCACCACGCTTCCGGAGTGGATTCCCACCCCCATTCGCAGGGGCCCTTCCCCGCGGGCCGTGCGCCGCTGGTTGAGGCGCTCGAGCGCGTCCACCATGTCGAGGGCGCAAGCCACCGCCCGTTCGGCGTGGTCGGGCTGCGGCAACGGCGCGCCGAAGTACGCCATGATGCCGTCGCCCATGAACTTGTCGAGCGTGCCCCCGTGGCGGAAAACGACCGACACCATTTCGCTCAAGTACTCGTTCAAGAACGCCACCACCTGCGCGCTCTCGAGTTTTTCCGACAGGGCGGTGAAGTTGCGCAGGTCGGAGAAGAGCAGGGTCACCTCTCGCGTCTCGCCGGCATGCTGCACGTCACCTGAAGAAAGCTGGAGCAATACCTGAGGGGAAAAGTAACGGCTGAGCCGTTCTCGCTGGGCCACGTCCCGCACCAATCCGACGACCTGGCCCACCACCACCCAGCTCACCGCTGCAGACAACCCCAGAATCAGCACCGACCCAGCCATCGCCCCGGCGTCGACGTCTGCGCGCCAGAGGATGGTGACCTCGAGCACCGTGGCCACGGCGGCAGTCACTGCCACGTAGCGACGTTGCAAGGACAGCTGGGTCAAAAGAACCATCAGCGCCAGCACCGCCAAGCTGAACACCGCCACCTGGCCGGGGTTCGGAGACACCTCCAGCATGCGGTACTGGATGAACCAGACCATCGGCACGTCCAAAGCCGCGAAGGCGAAGAACGACCAGCGCTGGAAGACCTCGACCCGATGGACCATCGCCACCAAGACGGCAGCGGCCCCCGCATACAAGCCGAGGAGCCACGCCACCGAGGCAAGGTCAGGCCGGCTTCCCGTCCGGCCCACCACCAGCGCGATGAGAAACCAGACGCCGATTCCCCACAACCGTACCCAGGCCATCGCCTTGGCGTTCTGTGCGCGCCGGGCGGCGAAGTGGCGCGCGAAAAACTCGAAGCTCGAACTGGTCATTCCTGCTCCTTCGAACCTTCCGACACCAACCCCCGCGGTCGCCGCAGCACCAGGACATTGGAGCCTAAGTCGACGGTGACGTGGAAGCGTCCCCACACGTCGGCACCCAACACGCCCAAGGCGGTCTGGCTCTCCCAGCCAGGCACCCAGCGCAGCACCACCCGCTCCGCTCCGAGCCCGGGAGCGAGCTCGACGCGTTCGGCCAAGGTGCCTTGCTCGTCGAAGCGCTCCCCGTTCACGCTCTCCGCCAGCTTCGACTGGGCCTCGGCAGTGGCAAGAATGAACGGCCCGGTCAGCTGCACACCCGCCTGTTGGATGCGCACGGCCACCAGCGGCCAATCGGCGTGGGGCTCACGGGCGAGCTCGAGGAGCAAAACCTCCTCGCCAGAGCCTGCCAAGCCCTCGTATGCCTGCCGTGGTTGGCTGGGCCGCAAGGACAGCTCGCGTTTCTCGGGGTCGAGCGTGAGGGCGAAGGGCGCCAGAACGTCCGAGCCCAAGGTGAGAACACAGGCGTCATCGGGCGCCAATCCCACTCTGCGGGGTGGAAGGTCGACGTCGGCGACGCGCGCTCCGACGAGGTCGACTTCGGAGAGCGCGCGGTAGGGTCCTTCGGGGGTGGGAACACGCACGGTGGCTCGCGTTTCGAGCGAAGTCTCGAAACAGCCGGTGCTCACCAGGGTCAAGGGACTTGCGACCTCGAAGCGGACCTGCGCCGGCGTTTCCGCCACAGCGCCCGCAAGAACGAGCGCCGCTGTGGTGTTCCCCGAAAGGGGCGCGCGCAGCCCAGCGAGGCTCGTCGCATGCGTCGGCCGCGTCATCCGGGCGCAGCCCAGCAAGAGGAGCACGAGCATCACCGCGCCCCCTCTCCCTCTGGGAGAGGGTTGGGGTGAGGGGCGCCAGCTCACTGCTTCTTCTCTTGCGTCAAATCCTGAATCTGCGTGCCCGGCGGCGGAGCAAGCTTGAAGTATTTTTCGTCGACGCCGACGTTGGTCTTCATCTCGAGGAAGGAGATGGCGTTCTCGCTCCCGTCAGGGTCGACCACCACGCTCTTGAGCACCCGAGCCGACTGGGGGTCGACCTCCAAACGCACTTTCTGAAAACGGGGGTCGGGCACCAAGGGGTCGAGCTCGAGCAGCGTGCCCTGGCACTTGGAGCAGCTCACCTGGGTGATGGCGAACTCGTCGGCCAGCCGGCCCTTGCCCCACAGGAAAGTGACCGACGCCGACAGCTGGCTGGTGGAGATGCTCGCCTTGGTGAGGGTCATCGCCTCCGGGTCGTGCGCGTAGACGCGCTCTCCGGCGAGCACGAAGGTCTTGGGCGAGGGCGTCTGGTACTCCCAGCGCATCAGCGCCGGCTTCTTGAAGGTGACTTTTCCGGTCGAAGTCTGGGTGCGCTTGAAGGCCTTGTACGTGTAGTCCTGCCGGAAAGAGGCGGTGAAGTCTTGGGTCTTCTCGTAGAAGGCCTGCATGCGGTCGACGAGATCCTTCACCTCGGGAGCCATCTTGGGCTTCGCCGCCGTCTGCCCCCTCTCCCTCTGGGAGAGGGTTGGGGTGAGGGGCGGCTTCACCGGCTCGCTCTTGGGCTGCACAGGCGCCGGCTCGCGCACCACCTCGGCGGGCACGTCGGCGGCCGCCACCTTCACGGGCAACGCCCCGGTCTGCGCATGCATCGCGGGCTGCGACGCGCAACCAGCGAGGGAGAGGCACAGCGCAGCAAAGAAGGATTCGAGGAGCATGGTGGCTTAGACCCTACGACGAAACCGCCCTGAATCGAATTCAGGACCTCCCGTAGATTCGGCCGCGCTGCTTCACCGCCAGGAGGTGAAAGCGCTCGCGCAGCGCATCCTTCTCCTCGGAGGAGAGGTCCCCCGCCTCCCCCAGGTGTTCGACGCGCCAGGAGATTGCACGGGAGACGCACGCCGAGGCGGCGGCGGAAATGTTCAAGCTCTGAGTGAAGCCGCGCATGGGCAGCCAGAAGCGCCCGTCGCAACCGTCGAGCACCTCTCGGGAGACGCCGAAACGTTCGTTGCCGAAGATGAGCGCCACCTTCTGGTCGAAGCGCAAGGAGTAGAGACTCTGCGCGCCCTCGCCCACCGCCGAAGCCCACAGCGCAAAGCCTCGCGCCTTCAGCCCCGCGCGGCAGGCGGCGAAGTCTCGGTGGCGCTGAACGTCGAGCCACTTGTCGCAGCCCTGGGTGACTTTGGGGTTGGGGCGAAAAGGGACTTTTTCGTTCTCCACCACGTGCACCTCCTGCACCCCGAACGCCTCGCAGGTGCGCAGGACCGCCGCCATGTTGAAGGTGTCCTCCAGCCGGTCGAGCACCACCACCAGGGTGCGGGTGCGGCGGGCGAGCACCCCTTCGATGCGTTCTTTGCGCGCGTCGAGGAGCAGCTCTTCGGGCGGAGGTGACCTCTCGAACGTCTCGTAGCGAGGCCCGCCGCCGCTCATCGAACCCTCCCTCTCCCTCTGGGAGAGGGTCGGGGTGAGGGGCGCGCCCACAGAACTTTCGCCACTTCATCCAACAACACCCCCACTCCCTCTCCGGTCGCCGCAGAAACAGGAAAAACCTTCTTCTTTTTTCGCTTCATCGCTGCGGTGAGCTTGGCCAGGTTGGCGCGCGCGTCGGGCAAGTCGATTTTGTTCGCTGCCACCACCTGCGGCTTTTCGGCCAGCTTGGGGCTGTACTTCTTCAGCTCGGCGTTGAGGACCTCGAAGTCGTGCAGCGGGGAGCGTCCCTCCTCAGGCGCGGCCAGGTCGATGAGGTGAATGAGCACCCGGCAGCGCTCTACGTGGCGAAGAAATTGGTGCCCCAGCCCCGCTCCCTCGCTCGCGCCTTCGATGAGCCCGGGGATGTCGGCCATCACGAAGGACAGCCCGTCCTTGTACTGAACCAGCCCCAGGTTGGGCACCAGGGTGGTGAACGGGTAGTCGGCAATCTTCGGCCGCGCCCGCGACACCTTGGCGATGAGGGTCGACTTGCCCGCGTTGGGGTAGCCGAGCAAACCGACGTCGGCGAGCAGTTTCAGCTCGAGGCGCAGGTGCCGCTCCTCCCCCTTCGTCCCCTCCTGCGCGAACCGCGGAGTCTGCCGGGTCGAGGTGGCGAAGTTCATGTTCCCCAAGCCACCGCGGCCTCCCTTGGCCGCCACGAACGTCCGCCCCGGGGCGGAGAGGTCGGCGAGCACCTCGCCGCTCTCTTCGTCCTTCACCAGGGTGCCCACCGGCACTTTGAGCAGCATGTCTTCGGCAGCGGCGCCGTTGCGGTCGTTGCCCATGCCGTTTTGACCACTCTTAGCGAAATGGTGTTGCTGGTAGCGGTAGTCGAGCAGGGTGGTCAGCTGCGGGTCGGCGACCAGGAGCACCGAGCCACCGTTTCCCCCGTCGCCCCCCGAGGGGCCGCCCTTCTCGACGTACTTCTCCCGGCGAAAGGCGACCGCTCCGTCGCCTCCCTTGCCAGCTTTCACCTGAATGCGGACTTCGTCGACGAACCTCATGAATGACTCAACACAGAGGCCCTTCGACGTCGTTCAACTACAGCGGTGCTACGGGGTCGTGGCGGGATAGACCGAGACCTTCTTGCGGTCGCGGCCTAACCGCTCGTACTTCACCACTCCGTCGGTGGTGGCATAGAGGGTGAAGTCGCGTCCCAGGCGGACGTTGTTGCCCGGGTGAATCACCGTGCCCACCTGCCGGACGAGGATGCTGCCGGAATTCACTTCCTGCCCGCCGAACACCTTCACCCCGCGGCGCTGCCCACGCGAGTCGCGCCCGTTGCGCGAAGAGCCTTGTCCTTTTTTGTGAGCCATGACGCGTTCCTTCGAAACTGTCCGCTAGGCGGAGATGGAGGTGACCTTCACCTCGGTGTACGGCTGCCGGTGGCCGCGCCGGCGGGTCCAGCCCTCCTTCTCCTTGCGGAAATGGAGGACCTTGCGGTGCTTGTCTTGGGCCACAATCTTCCCCTTCACCTTCGCCCCCGACACCTTGGGTTGGCCCACCTTGGGCTGGTCGGTGCCGCCGACCAAGAGAATCTCGTCGAACGAAACCTCGGTGCCCACATCGCCGGCAATCTTCTCGATGCGGAGCACGTCGCCCTCGGCCACCTTGTACTGCTTGCCGCCCGTGCGAATGACTGCGTACATCGTCTAAACCCCTGTGGTGAAAGGCGCGCGGATCTACGGGACTTGTCGGGGTGAGTCAAGCGCGGCCCTCTTGATTGCATGTGGTTATTAACGCGGTAAAAATAACCACATGGTGTCGCGGTTGTTGGAGCCCGCCCTCCGGGCATCGAAGAAGAGCGTGCTCCTTTGGGGGCCAAGGCAGGTCGGCAAATCCACTCTCCTCGAATCGCTGCGGCCGGACCTCACCATCAACTTGGCGCTGGAGTCGGAGTACTTCCGTTTCTCCAGCCGGCCGGAGCTCCTCGAGTCGGTCATCCGCGACAGGAAGCCCCAGATGGTCTTCATCGACGAGATTCAACGTATTCCGGGGTTGCTCAACACGGCCCAGGCGCTCATTGACGAGCATCGCAAGAAGGGTCCACCGCTGCGGTTTCTACTCTCGGGCTCGAGCGCTCGAAAGCTGCGCAGGGGACAGGCCAACCTCCTGCCTGGCCGGGTCCACACCTATTCTCTTTCCGGCCTTTGTGCCCGGGAGCTCGAATACCGGGTCGATCTCGAGAAGGCGCTTCGTTTCGGCTTTCTTCCCGAGCCGTACCTCGAGGAGGACGAGAGCACCGCAGCGAAGACGCTCACCTCTTACGCGGCCACGTATCTGAAAGAGGAGATTCAAGCCGAGTCGTTGGCACGGAACATCCAGGGCTTTGCTCGCTTCCTCGACAAAGTGGCGACCGAATCCGGGAGAGTTCTCGACTTCTCGAAATTGGCTGCCAAAGCCAAGCTCTCGCGTTCCAGCTGCGTGCGTTTCGTCGAAATCCTCGAGGACACCCTGGTCGCTCAACGGCTGCCCGTGTTCGAGGGCGCTCGGAGCGCAGACACCATCCGCCATCCCAAGCTCTATTTCTTCGACTTGGGCGTATGGAACGGCCTTTTGCAGAACTTCACGGCCTCCGCGGACAGGTTGGGGAACCTCTTCGAGCATTTCGTCTACCAACAACTACGCAACTCGCTCTTGGCCCACGACCTGCCATTCGAGCTGAGCTACTTCCGCACCCGGCACGGGCTCGAGGTCGACTTCGTCCTGCGCTGCCGAGGGAAGGTTTGGGCCATCGAAGCCAAGGCCGGAGAGGTCTCCGAAGTCGATCTCACAGGCCTTCGGCAGTTTCGCGGCTACTACCCGGAAGTTCACGCGTGCATCGCCGTGAGCTCTCGAGAAAACCGGTACCGCACGCGCGATGACATTTTCGTCTGCAATTGGGCCGAGCTTCTTCACGAGCTTTCTCTTTGACGAGGCGGTCTGAGCAAGCACCTCGTCACAGGAGGTATTTTCTCCCGGCCTGCTGCGCCGATCGTAGACAATGGTCGGCCCACAGTAGCGGAGGCGAAATGTCGGACAGAATCCTACGCTTTCTTTGTGTGGTGCTGGCCTTCAGCGGCCTCGCGCTCGTCGGTTGTCAATGCGGCGAGCCACCTCCGGTGACTGATGACGCGGGAGGAGGCGCGGAGGAAGACGGCGGCGGTGGAGGCGGCTTCGATGGTGGTGCATGCACCAGGTTCCCCAATGGCGCGTCCTGCACGGCCAACTCCGACTGTTGCAGCGACCAGTGCGACGCGGTGACCAGGGTGTGTACCACCGGTGCTGGCACCTGCTTTGGTCTGGGCGCAACCTGCAACGCCAATATCGAGTGCTGCGGCGGCAAGACCTGTGCGCCCGACGCCACGGGCACCAAGCACTGCACGGACACCTCCTTTTGCGCGGCGAACGGAGCGGCGTGCACCGCCCCGAGCCAGTGCTGCTCGCTCTCCTGCGGTGGGTGCACGCCCGCTGCCGACGGCGGTCAAGACTGCACCTGCCAGGGCTCTGGGTCCCTCTGCCAACCCGAGGGCACGGGCTGCGGTAGCAACGTCGAGTGCTGCAGCAGTCAGTGCAACACCACCTGCTTGTCCTCAGGCGCGGGCTGCAAGACCCTGGGGGAGCGCTGCGCGACTCCCGGCTACGACGCCAACTGCTGCAGCAAATACTGCGTCGACTTCGGCGGCGACGCGGGGGCGAATCTCCGCTGCGCCCAGTCCAGCACCTGCCGGGCGAGAGGGGAAATTTGCACCTTGGCCACCGACTGCTGCGCCGGGGTTTGCGACAACGGCCGCTGCCCCTCACAGGCCCAGCTCGGCCAAAAGCTGTTCGTCGGTGAGCCTTGCGTTCAGGACTCCGACTGCGCCTCCTACGCCTGTGCTTCCACGGTGCAGGGAGGCCCCAAATTGTGCCAGTTCCTCGGTGGCTGTCGCCCGGCCGAGGAAACCTGCACCGACGACTACCAGTGCTGCGGCTACCTGGAGCTTTCACAGAGCCGTGACCAGTGCACGACGGCACAGCCCGTCCCTGGCGTGTGCACCGCGGTCGCCGGCGTCCCGGGCTTGAAGCGCTGCACCCTCCAGCCCACCGACAAAGAGGTTGGAGAGATTTGCAAGAGCGGCACCATGGTTGTCCACGCTTGCTGTGGCGGGGAAGCGGTGTGCCGGCCGACCATCACCGGCGTCTCGCGCTGCTTCGGCGGAGCCTTGACCCCTGACGCGGGCTGCCTCTCCAACGGAACCTCCTGCAGCATCGCCGACCAGTGCTGCTCCCGCATTTGCGCGCCGGGAACCTCCGCCGACGGCGGCCTGGGGTTGTTTTGCAGAGGCTGCGTGACCGACGGCAATGCCTGCACGACGAGCAATGACTGCTGCTCCTTGGTGTGCACCAACGGGGTGTGTGGAGCGACCGTTGACGGCGGCGCGACATGCGTACCCCTCGGAGGCGCGTGCACCACGAACGCCCAGTGCTGCTCGACGATCTGCTCGAGCACCGACGGCGGGCCTGGCACCTGCAGCACCGTCGGCATCAACTAAGCGAAGGCTTCTCCACGCCATGCTCGTCATCAACGAGGAGTTCCCATGAGATTGAACTGGACGTGCCTTTTGCTGGCTGTCGCCGGCTGCCGTGTTCACGTGGGAATGGCTCCTGAATACGGGCCTCCGCCTCCAAGACCGGCGGTCGCGTCGACCGAATCGTTCGTGGACACGTGAAGGGAAAGGGCTGGGGCGGCAGCGCGATCAAGGCTCCCGAGGTTCAGGCGGAGGTCATCTACGCCAAGGAAATCCATGCGGACTGGCTGGAGGTGGGCGAGGTACATGCCCACGAGGTAAAAATCGGCCACTGACAGGCGCCTACTCTCCGAGCTTCTTCTTGAGCAGCTCGTTCACCAGCGCGGGGTTGCCCCGGCCCTTCATCGCCTTCATCACCTGACCGACGAAGAAGCCCCACACCTGCTTCTTGCCGGCTTTGTACTTCTCCACCTCCGAGGCGTTCTTGGCGAGCACCTCGTCCACCACCACCTCGATGGCGCCGACGTCGGAGACCTGGGCGAGCCCCTTCTCCTGGATGATGGCTTCGGGGTCTTTCCCCGTGCGAAACAGCTCTCCGAACACTTCCTTGGCCGCGGGGGCGGAGATTTCTCCCTGGTCGACGGCGGACAACAACGCCGCCAGCTCCTTCGGTCCGAAGCGCAGCGCGCCCAGGGTGGAGCTCGTTTCCTTGAGTAGGCGCAAGAGCTCTCCCAAGAGCCAGTTGGAGAGCTTCTTGGCGTCCTTGTAGACCGCGGCGCTCGCCTCGAAGAAGTCGGCCAGCGGCCGCTCGGCGGTGAGCAGGCGCGCGTCGTAGTCGGGCAGGCCGTACTGGCTCTTGAAGCGTGCCAGCTTGGCGCGGGGGAGCTCCGGCAACTCGGTGCGCACACGTTCGACTAGGCCAGGTGGCAACACCAGCGGCGGCAAGTCCGGCTCGGGGAAGTAGCGGTAGTCGTGCGCCTCTTCCTTGGTGCGCATCGAGCGCGTCTCACCTCGCTGGGAGTCGAACAAGCGGGTCTCCTGTTCGACCTTCCCCCCCGACTCGATGAGCTCCACCTGCCGCGCCACCTCGTACTCAATCGCCTGCTTCACGAAGCGAAAAGAGTTCAGGTTCTTGAGCTCCACCCGGGTGCCAAACTCGCTTGCTCCCTTCCGCATCACCGAGACGTTGGCGTCGCAGCGGAAGGAGCCCTCCTCCAGATTGCCGTCGTTCACCTCGAGATAGACCAAGACGTCGCGCAGGGCTTTTAGGTATTCGGCGGCCTCGTCGGCGCTGCGCAGGTCGGGCTCGCTGACGATTTCGAGCAGCGGCACCCCCGCGCGGTTCAGGTCGACCAGCGACCGGCCCTCGCTCACGTCGTGCACACTCTTGCCCGCATCCTCCTCCATGTGAATGCGGCGCACCCGCACCACCTTCTCGCCCTGCGCGGTGTCGATGGTCAGATGTCCGTGCTCGCAGATGGGCTTGTCATACTGGGTGATTTGGTAGCCCTTGGGCAGGTCGGGGTAGAAGTAGTTCTTGCGGCTCCACACGCTGGTGGGGCGAATGTCACAGCCCAGCGCCAAACCGGTCTTCACCGCGTACTCCACCACCTTCTGGTTGAGCACCGGCAGAACGCCCGGCATCCCTGAGCACACCGGACAGGTGTTCGCGTTGGGCGCCGCGCCGAACTGGGTGGAGCAGCCGCAGAAGATTTTCGCCCGCGTGAGCAGCTGTGCGTGCACCTCGAGGCCGATCACCGGCTGAAAGTCGGCGACGCTCATAACGCAGGCTTCCTGCCAACGAAGTCGTGCTCGCGCTCGAAGGCGCAGCCCACTCGCAAGACCTTCGCTTCGTCGAAAGGCCGCCCGAGAATCTGCAGGCCGATGGGGAGCCCGTTGGAGGTGAATCCACACGGCACCGACAGCCCCGGCAGTCCGGCGAGGTTGCATGGAAGGGTGAACACGTCCATCAAGTACATCGCCAGCGGGTCGTCGAGCTTCTCGCCCAAGCGGAAAGCGGGCACGGGTGAGGTGGGGGAGATGAGGGCGTCGACGCCGGCGAAGGCTTTGGAGAAATCCTCACGGATGAGGGTGCGCACCTTCTGCGCCTTGGCGTAATACTGGTCGTAGTACCCGGCGGAGAGCGCGTAGGTGCCGAGCATGATGCGCCGCTTCACCTCGGGCCCAAACCCTTGGGCGCGCGTCTTTGCATACAGCTCGAAAAGCTTCTTCGCCCCCTTGTCGCGCAGCCCGAAGCGCACCCCGTCGTAGCGGGCGAGGTTGCTCGAGGCCTCGGCGGGGGCGAGGAGGTAATAGGTGGCGAGCGCGTACTTGGTGTGCGGCAAGGAGACGTCGACGACCTTCGCCCCCAGCCGCGCAAAGACCTGTGCCGCCGAGCGCACCGCATGCTCCACCTCGGGGTCCATGCCCTCCACGAAGTATTCCCTGGGCAGCCCCAAGGTGAGGCCCCTCACTCCGGCCTCCAGCTCGGAGAGGTAGTCGACCACGGGCAGCTTCGCCGACGTCGAATCGTTGGAGTCGTGACCGGCGATGACCTGGAGCAGCGCCGCCGCATCTCCCACCGTGCGCGTCATCGGTCCGACTTGGTCGAGCGAGCTGGCAAAGGCGATGACCCCGTAGCGGGAGACACGGCCGTAGGTGGGCTTGAGCCCCACGGTGTTGGTGAGCGCGGCCGGCTGCCGAATGGAGCCTCCGGTGTCGGTGCCCAGGGCGCCGAACACTTCCCGCGCCGCCACCGCCGCCGCCGACCCGCCCGAGGAGCCCCCCGGGGTACGCTCCAAGTCCCACGGGTTGTGGGTGGGGAAGAAGGCGCTCCCTTCGGTCGATGAGCCCATGGCGAATTCGTCTTGGTTGAGCTTGCCCACGAGCGGCAACCCCGCCTCCTTGAGCCTTTGCACCACGGTGGCGTCGTAGGGGGCGATGAAGCCCTCCAGCATCTTCGAGCCGCAGGTGGTGGGCAGCCCCTCGGTGAGGAAGATGTCTTTGAGCCCCAGCGGCACCCCATCGAGCGGGCTGGCGGGCGATTGGGCCCGTCGGCGGGCATCGGAGGCTTCGGCGGCGGCGAGGGCACCCTTCTCATCCACGTGCAGAAAGGCGCGCACCTTTCCGTCGACGGCGGCGATGCGCGAAAGACAGGCGCGCGTCGCCTCCACCGAGCTCACCTCCCCGGAGACGAGCTTGGCGGACAACTCCTGCAGCGTGAGGTCAGTGAGCTCCATCATCATCCTCCCTCTCCCTTTCTCCCTTTGGGAGAGGGCTGGGGTGAGGGGCGAAAGCTTCAGGGGCTCTCACCCTTACCCTCTCCCGTGGGGAGAGGGGTGGGAACCGCGAAGTAGGAACCCACCTTGGCCGGAGCATTGGCGAGCGCCTTCTCCACCCCGATGGACGGCCGCACCTCGTCGGGCCGAAGCAACGTCTCGGCGAGCGTGGCGTGCGAGGTGGGCTCCACCTGGGAGGTATCGAGCCCCTCGAGGGCCTTCATCGCCTCGAGGATGGCCGAGAGTTGCTCCTGGTAGCGGCGCTCCTCCTCGGGGGTGAGCGACAACCGGGCCAGGTTGGCGACGTGGCGCACCTGTTCGAGGGTGAGGCTCATTTACTTGTTCTTGAACAGCCCCAGCACCGCGCGCATCACCCCGCCCGACTGCTCCGAGCCGGCCTGGAGCAGCTGCTCCAGCTCTCCGGCGTCCAGCCAGATGCCGTGGCAGTGGAAGCAGGTGTCGATCTCCACCTCGCCGCGGTGAAGCGTCTGCAAGTCCATGCCGCACTTGGGGCACTTCATGTGGTGCAGCTTCTTGAGCTCTTCACGCTTTTTGGCCTTCGTCTCCTCGGCCTGCTGGAGAGCGAGCTTGCGCTTCTTCTCAATCTCCTCGCGGGCGAAGTACTCGTCCTCGAGGCTCGAGGGCTTGTCCAAATCCGGCATCGAAAATCCTCCTCCCTACTTCAACCGTTCAATGGCGTTTCGCGCGACCGCCGCTTCCGGCCCGCTGGGCAGCACCTCGAGGTAGCGCTCGTAGTACTTGACCGCCTCCGCGTTCTTGCCCATCGACCGGTAAGTCTCCGCCAAACCCATGATGGCAACTCCATAACGCCCGTTGAGCTCGAGCGCCCTCTGGAACGCGGCCTCTGCCTGCAAGGTCTGCCCCATGTCCAAAAGCGCCAACCCACGGCCGGCGATGGGCTCGGCGCGGTCGGGGGAGAGGTCAGCGGCGTTGCCATAAGCGTCGAGGGCCGCCGCGGCTTTCTCCCGCTCGCGCAGCCGGTCGCCCTGGGCCATGTAGAAGTCGAAGTCGCGCACCGGCTCGGCCTTCGCTGGCTTCACCTCGCTTGCGCCCGCATCGGCCGCCGCCTCTCGCGCCAGCCGTTCTTCCTCTTCCTTCTTGCGCTGGGCCTCTTGCGCCTCCGCCTCCGCTTTCGCCTTGGCCTCCGCCTCGGCCTTCTCTTGGGCGAGCCGTTGCTCCTCCACCAGCCGCTGGCTTTCCGCCTCCTGGCGCTGCGCTTCTTCTTGTCGAGGCAGCCAGTAATGGAAGTAGCCGTAGTAGCCACCAGCCCCCAGGGCGACGAGGATAAGGAGGAAGAGCAGCCCCTTGCCCGCGCCCCCCTTCTTGCGCTGGAAGGCGGCGGCCTCGAGCTCGTCGTCGTCCAAAGGCGGAGGAGCCTTGGGCGCGCGGGTGAAGGCGGGTTCGGGCGAGCTCAGCCGACCCACCGGAGTGGACCCCGAACGGGGAGCGGGCGCGGGAGGTGGCGGCGGCGGCACCTGGGTGAGGGTCGGCGCGGTCGGAGGCGAAATCACCGCCGAGGGCTCTTGCGCCGGCGGGTTCACCCGGGTGCCCGCCGGTGGGGTGAGCAGCAACATGCCTTGCAGCTGCTGGGCCTTCTGCGCTTCGTCGACCACCTGGAAGAAGCTCGCCAGCTCGGCGATGTTGCCCAGCCGTTTCCAGCTTTCGCCGGTGAGGCTGATTTCATCGTCGCGGCTCACCTTGCGCTCGACGATCCACTTCTGGAGCGTGGTGAGCTCTTTGAAGTTGAAGACGTTGCCGCTGGCCTGACGGACCTTCCACTCGCGCGCGCCCCCTACACCGGCCCCGCCGATCTCGGGCGACGGTTCGCCTTCCCCCGGCCTGACCGGCACCGTCACCACCAGAGCCTTCTTCTTCACCTTGAAGACGTGCCCACACGTGGTGCACTTGACGGTCACGCCAGCCTCGGTGATGCGCGCGTCGTCGAATTCGTATTCGGTCTTGCACCGCTCGCAGCGGACGTCCATCGAGGGCAAGGCCTACCACGAATTCACCGACCTCGTCGCCGAAAGCTCGGGTGCCTCCTTAGGTGGCGGCGGGCCGGAAAATTGACCCCCCTCCCCCCCCTCCTACACTCGACCCGCACAGCTTTCGACAGGGGTGTAGTCACATGGCCAAGCGGGCCAGAAGTGAGAAGTCGGTCCTCTCCAAGCAGGACATCGCCAGCCGCAAGAAGGTGCTCTCCGAGGAGCGCTTGAAGACCCACGGCGCGGGCAGGCGCGCGCTCTTTGGGGTGTTCGTGCTCGCGGCGTCGGTGATGGCGCTGCTCTCGGTGGCGACCTTCGATGTGCGCGATCGGGTAGGCCCGGGCTTTGTCAACGCGGTGGGGCCGGTGGGCCACGCGCTCGCCGAGACCTTGCGCGGGCTCTTGGGCATCTGCGCCTACGTGCTGCCCGCCTCGGGAATCTACGCGGCGGTGGTGCTCTTCGTGGGCGCGCGTGACCGGCGCCGCTGGCCGCAGCTGTTGTGCCTTGTTCTTCTCTCCCTCTCGGGCGCAGTGCTCGCGCAGCTGGTGCTCGACGGCACCGGCTGGAGCCACCCCCCCGGCGGCGCGCTGGGCGAGGGCCTGGCCGCAGTGCTCACCGGATTGTTCTCGGTGGTGGGCACGGTGGTGCTGGTGAGCGCGGTGTGCGTGGCGGCGCTGATCATCGGCACCCAGTTCGCTTTCTTGCGGCTGTGCGCGCTGGCGTGGCGCGGGGCGAAGCACCTGGGGGCACAGGCGCGCATCGCCGCCTTCGTGTGGTGGGAAAAGCAAAAAGCAGCGCACGCCCTGCGGCGGGAAGCGGCAGCCAAGGCCAAGGAGCAGGAGGCCGCTTTCCTCGCCCAGCTGGAGGCGGACGAGGCGGCGCTCACCGAGGCCGAGCGCGAGGCGGACGAGGCGGAGAAGATGGCCGAGGAGGCCCATCGGCTGGCGCGGCAGGCCGAGGAAGCGAAGACGGCAAAGAGGAAGCAGCACCCGAGCCTCGACGTCGCTCGGCCTGAACGGACGACCACGCAACCCGAGCTAACAACCGCTCATCCCGAGCGAAGTCGAGGGATGCTGCCCCCGGGAGACCCTGCCTGGGCGCTCACCCTCGCTCCACCCGCACCGAAGGCCGAGCCGGAGGCGCCCAAGAAGAAGGAGCGCAAGTCGCCCACCCTGGTGACTCCTCCTCCCCCGCCGCCCGCGGCCTTCATTTCCTTGCCCCCCACCGACTTGGTCGAGCTCGACGAGAAGACCGCCGCCGCACCGCCCAGCGTGGCCGCTCTCCCAGGGCCTTCTGTGAGCGAGGCGCCACCGGGCGCTTCGCCGCCGTCGGTTGCCCCCGCGTCCGCCGCGGCGCGCACCCCGGTGATCGTCGAGCCCAAGGCTCCCCCCAAGCCGACGAAGAAGAAGGAGCAAGAGCAGTTCGAGTTCGTGGGCGACCGCAAGCACTTCGCCGCGCCGCCTCTGGACGTGCTCGAATTGGACAAGAAGGAACGCACCGCCCTGGACAAGGAGGCCTTCTTCTCCACCGCGGAGAAGCTGCGCGCCAAGCTGGCCGACTTTGGCATCGACGGCGAGGTGGTGGAGATTCGCCCCGGGCCGGTGGTGACGATGTACGAGTTTCTCCCCGGGCCGGGAATCAAAATTTCCAAGATCGCCTCCCTCGCCGACGACCTGGCGATGGCCATGGAGGCGATGCGGGTGCGCATCGTCGCCCCCATTCCCGGCAAGGGCGTGGTGGGCATCGAGGTGCCCAACAAAGACCGCGAGACGGTGTACTTGAAAGAAATCGCCGAGCAGGACGCCTTCCAGAAGTCGCCCTCCCGGCTGACGATGTGCTTGGGGAAGGACATCGAGGGCATGCCCTATGTGCTCGACCTGGCCAAGGCGCCGCACCTGCTCATCGCCGGCACCACCGGCAGCGGCAAGTCGGTGGCCGTCAACTCGATGATCATGAGCATTCTCCTCAAGAGCACGCCCGAGGAGGTCCGCTTCATCATGGTGGACCCCAAGATGCTCGAGCTGTCGGTGTACGAAGGCATTCCCCACCTGCTCTTGCCGGTGGTGACCGACCCCAAGAAGGCGGCGCTGGCCCTGCGCTGGGCGGTGGAGGAAATGGAGCGGCGGTACCAGATGCTCGCCGACGCCGGCGTGCGCAACATCGCCGGCTACAACAAGTTGGTGGAGAGCCAAGACGCGCCCAAGACGGAGAAGAAGGAAAAGAAGCCCGAGGAGGAGGTGGTGGAGGCCGCCGCCGTGCCTGCGCCCAAGCCCCCGCCTGCGCCCGCCGCGCCGTCAAAGAAGCGCAAGCTCCTCATCGTCGACGTGGCCGACGGAGAGAGCGAGGAGGAGGCGCTGAAGCGTAACCAGATGCCCGCGCTGGGAGTGGCCGCGCCCAAGGACGAGCCCGAAGACGTGCGGGAGGCGGTCAGCGCCGAGGTGGAGGCGGAGGTGAAGGCCGCCCAGACCGAAGCGGAGATTCGCGTCGACGAGAGCGTTCTTCCCGAGCAGGGCACGCCCGCGGTGGAGGCCGCCGCCGAAGAGAAGAGCGAGCGGAAGAAGCTGCCCTACATCGTGGTCATCATCGACGAGCTGGCGGACTTGATGATGGTCGCCTCGCGCGAGGTGGAGACGTACATCGCCCGGCTGGCGCAAATGGCGCGCGCCGCGGGCATTCACCTCATGGTGGCCACCCAGCGCCCCTCGACCGACGTCGTCACCGGGGTGATCAAGGCCAACTTCCCCACCCGCATCAGCTTCATGCTGCGCAGCAAGCCCGACTCGATGACCATCTTGGGAACCATCGGCGCCGAGGCGCTCTTGGGGATGGGCGACATGCTCATCATGCCGCCCACCAGCGCACACCTGCAGCGCGTGCACGGGGCCTTCGTCTCCGAGACCGAGATCAAGCGCGCGGTCGACCACCTCAAAGCGCAAGGCAAGCCGGTGTACGACGAGAGCATCTTGAAGGCGCGCGAGGAAGAGTCGGAGGGCGGCGGCGAGGAGGACGAGCTCTCCGACGAGCTGTACGACCAAGCCCTCGCCGCGGTGAGCGAGATGCGCACCGTGTCCATCTCCATGCTGCAGCGAAAGATGCGCATCGGCTACAACCGCGCCGCGCGGATGATTGAGCGCATGGAGCGCGACGGAGTGGTCGGCCCCGCCGATGGCGCCAAGCCCCGCGAGGTGCTGATTCGCCCGGTGGGCGAGATGCCTGGCGCCGGAGCGATGTAACAGGCGAAGCCACCTGGGGTTGCCGCCGCCCATGCGCGTCCTGTTACGATTATCGGCAGACCACGGGAGGGTGTCATGCCGCCGAACAGGATCCGAATTTCCGATTTCGTCAAGGCCAGCCGAAGGTACGTGGAGAGCCGCACCGCCAAGGCAGACCGAAACCGCGACGGCTATCTCACCGTCTCCGAGGCCAAGAAACTGCCCAAGGACCTTCAAGACAATTTCCGGAGCTACGTGAAGGGTGCGGCTCCATCAGGAGGCAGCCGCCCCGCGGGGCCGAAGGACCAAACACCGCAAAGCCGCATCGCCAAGCACCTCGCTGCCTACGGTCAGCACCGCGTCTCGTACCCGGTGGCTTTCCAGAAAGCGGTCGCGGCGGTGTTGACCCAGGAAGGCGACTCCGAGTCACCGCGGTCGATTCTGAAGGAGTTCTGGCCGGGCGGACGCCGTCCGACCGACGCCCAGCTTCGGGCCGAGCTTCGCCAAAAGCTCAAGGGGCTGGAGCTCCTGCCGGTGGGAAAGGCCGAGGAGGCCGCAGGCCAGCCGAGCAAAGACTGGATTTTTCGGGTGGACATCGACGTGGGCAGCGACCACGGATTCTGGGTGGCGGTGAACCGCCAATCGGGCAAGGCCGTGGTGAACGGCTTCAACTGACCGTCCACCCGCCCACGAGACGCCGAGGGTCAATCACCCGGTGGTGATTCGCCCCTTGCCGTCGGTGGCGCGGGCCTTTCTGACGCCCTCCACCTCTTGCTATCGTCCAAGGTGCCCGAACGGTTCTTGGTTTGAGTTTTTTCTTCGCCCGGTTCTTCGACCATCGAGGGTGTGCCTTGGCTTCCAAAAAAACGTGGCGCGCGCTGGCCGTGCTGTTGCTCGCGCCTGGGTCTGTGGCTGCCGGAGTGCGGCCGTATGCGTTCACCTACGGAACGGACATTCTGCCCGACTCGATGATCGAGCTCGAGACCTGGGTCGATTTCAAAGGTCCAAACCTCAAAAGGAGTCGCGGAACGAGGTGGGATTTTTGGGTCGGGCCGGTCATGGGGTTCAACGAGAATCTCGAGATCGGGTTCTACGCGCTCGTTCGACAAGAGCCGAAGTCGTTTGCGAGCGATGTCGCGCCCCTTCAATTGAATTCGTTGCGGCTCCAAGTGAGCTACTTGCTCGCTCCCAAGGGGTCCTGGCCGGTCGACGTCAAGCTGCTGGGAGAAATCGCCGCGCCGGCCTATCGGGGCAAAAGCACTGAAGGGTGGCTCACCGCCATCGTTTCCCGCGACTTTGGCAAGCTCAACCTCACGCTGAATGCGGGTTGGTGGGCTGACTTCGATTTCGACGGCGTGCCCTCGAACTTTTACTCGGAGAACCCCGTCATCCACTGGCAGCACAACATGATCGCCGCGTCCTATGAGCTTCCCTTCGGGGTGCGGTTGGGAGGCGAGTTCTTTGGCGAGTTTCGCTTCGCCAGCGGCGGCTGCTCCCGAGTAGGGACGGGAGTCTGCCGGACCAGCCGCCCCTACTACCTCGGCCCATCGGTCGGGTACGCGAAGGGACAAATGTGGGTTTCTGGCGCGCTGGGGTTCGCCACCAGCAAAGATGCGTCGCTTCGCAACGGAAGAATCATTCTAGGGGTGGTGCTCTGACGGTTTGGCGGACGAGGTTGCGCCTTGAGGCCCAAGACAGGCACAGTGCCTTCCAATGCCGCTCAAGCTTCAGCCCAGTCCCTCCCGCGCCATTCGGGCCGCCACCGCCGTTCGTCGCAGCACCGGGCCGGAGGGCATCGAGGCCCTGCTCACCCCGCGGGAGGTCGACCGGGTGCGCTCCCTCTTCCAGCGCGCACCCAAGGCGGTGCGCGAGGAGCTGCAAAAGTTGCTCGCCGTCCCCCGCGAGGGAGCAAGCCTTCGACGCGGGCTGCTGCTGCGCGCGATGGCCGCTCGCGCCGACGCGCTTCTTTCCGGCCAGCGTTTGCCCGAGCTGCGCGCCTTCGCCTCCCGCTTGGGCACGCTGACGGCGGCGAAGCTGCGGGAGAAGGCCACCGCGCTCGACCTCGACTCGCGCCACAGCTCCAGCGCCTTCGACCCTTCCGCGCTCTGGGACAACCAGGGGCTCATCCGCGACCGCGGCGGCAACGACCAAGCAACGGACAACGACGGGCTCTTCCAACGCTTCACCGCCTCCTGCGGCCCCACCGTGGTGCAGATGATGATCGCCGAGGCCGACCCGGTCGCCGCTTTCGCCCTTCACGACGCCGGGCTCACCTCCGATGCGACCCACGATGGGGTGGCCGCTTTTCAAAAGAAGCTCCTCCGCGAGCTGGGCGGCGTCGCCATCGGCCGCCGGGAGGTGCAGCTTCGCGCGCGGCTGGGCAATGCGATCGGCCGGCTGCGCCGCTCACGAGAATTGAACGCCGCCGAGGCGAACGCCCTTTCCCGCTACGCCCTCGACCAGGGGCCACTCGACGAGAAGGCCAAGCACGCGCTGGGGGTGGTGCGCTCGACGTTCAAAGGCTTCCCTGACGCCAAGAGCCTGGCGCGGCTACGGAAAGAGTCGCTGCCGCGCTCCGATGAGGGCATCGGCACCGAAGATTTCTTACGCGTGCTCAACCGCCACGTCGCACCTCTCACCGGCGCTCGGTACGCGCTCACCTCTCCGCCCGACGGCTTCGCCCGCGGCCAAGCGTGGCGCCACCTGGACTCAGTGGAGAAGGCGCTGCGGCGCGGCTTCGACGTGCCCTTCGGAATCGACGAGCCCGCGCACTGGATGCTGCTCACCGCGGTGCGCGGCAAGGCCCCTGACCGCGCCTTCCTCGTCTCCGACCCCGACGGCGGCCGCACCACCTGGGTGACGGAGAAAGACTTGGTGAGCGGTGTCTTCGGAGAGCGTCCGTTCCAACTGAACCGCAAAGGCGAACGGCCGTACGTCGACTGCTTCTTGCTGCCCGTCGTGGGATGAACCACTTCCTCTCCGGCATTCTCAAGCTGGCGTTGCTCGAGGGCCAGGCCGCCACCTTGGTGACGGACCGGCTCCTGGGCGAGCGTTTCGTGAAGGGCCGCCGCTGGGCGTTCGTGGTCTTCGCTGCCTTGGCCACCTTCGCCTGGTGCAACTACGGCGCCTTCCGCGGCAACGGCCAGCTGGTGCACCAGTGGGAGCAGTTCCACTTCTACTTAGGCGCCAAGTACATCGAGGAGGTAGGCAACTTCGACCTCTACAAGGCGGTGCTCTTGGCCGACCGCGAATCGGCACGCGCGCTGGTCGGCTTGACCACCACCCGTGACTTGCACACCTTCGAGGTCATTCCGGTGGAGCAGGCGCTGGAGGACGCTCCCCGGGTGCGCGCCCGCTTCACCGACGCGCGCTGGGAGGAGCTCAAACGCGACTGGGAGTTGCTTTTGCGCACTCCGGCCTCCTGGCCCAACATCCTCAACGACCACGGCAACACCAGCTCCCCGGCGTGGGCCCTCCTCGCCCACCCGCTCGCCGAGCTTTTTTCGCCCACCCGCGCCGCGCAGGTCTTCTTCGCCTGCCTGGACTTCGCCCTGCTCATCGGCCTGTGGTGGTTTGCCTTTCGCACCTTCGGCACCCAGTTGGCGGCGGTGGCGCTCACTGTCTTCGCCTCGGTGCCCATCTGGTTCGACTACCTCGCGGGGAGCTTCCTTCGGCAGGACTGGACCTTCGCCATCGGAATGGCGCTGTGCTTCCTCCACAAAAAGCGTTACGCCACCGCCGGCGCCTTCTTCGGCTTCGCGGTGGCCACCAAACTCTTTCCGCTCTTCTTTGGAGTGGCGCTGCTTTTGCGCGCGCTCCTCGAAGTGGTGCGGGAGCGAAAGGTTCCTTCCCGCTACGTGCGCTTCGGGGTGGGAGCGCTTTCCTGCCTCGCCACCTGCATCCTTCTCTCCTCGGCGATGTTCGGCGGGCCCAAGGTGTGGCGCGAGTACAAAGAGCGCATCGACGTCACCCGGGGGGAGAAGTTCTACGCCAACCAGTACTCGCTGCGGACGGTGTTTCTCCAGGTGGCCACCAGCTCACCGGCGCAGTTCCTCTCCTGGCCCTTCGCTCCCGCCGCCATTCATCAAGGCGCGCCACAGGTGAAGCTCTCCGATTTCCGGGTGCGCTTCTTCTTGGTGCAAATGCTCTTCACCCTCTTGGTCGCCCTCACCCTCGCCCGCGCCGACGACGTGAGCGCCTTCGCCATGGGCCCGCTCCTGGTGTTCACCTGGGTGGTGGTGAACATGTACTACTGGAACATGCTCGGCTTTCTCGCGTTGGGGCTGGCGCGGCGCAAAGACCGCTCTTCGTTCTTCGCCCTCTTGGGCCTGCACGCCATCCTCGCGCTCTTCTACCTCTACCAGCACACCAACCACGGCTACGCCGAGGGGTACTTCGTCGCTCTCTTGCTGTGCATCGGCCTCGTCGGCTTCGCCGCCGCCGAAGTCGTGGTGCTCTGGCGCGAGCGATTTTTCCCGGCGATGCTGCTTCGTCCCAAACCACCCTCACCGCCGCCATGAACGACCCCGACACCGCCGCTGAGATGTTCCCTCTCCTTCACGGGCCGCTGGCCGATATCAAGGAGGTCGCTGCCCTCTGCGAAGAGGCGGGCATCGACGTCGCCCTGGGCAGCGAGGCTTGCGACAAACCCAACTGCACGCCCAAGTTCCAGCTCCTCGCACGCAAGGAAGACGCGCCCCGAGTCGAGGCCCTGCTGCGCGAACGCTGGACCAAGGGCCTGGAGGCCGACGGACTTTCACCGGTGGCCTACGAGGACTTGGGCGAAGGCGAGCCGCCCTGCCCCGCCTGTGGCACCGCGGCGCCGCTGGTGGGTGGAGCGTGCAGCGACTGCGGGCTGCAGCTGG
The DNA here is from genome assembly GCA_049322255.1 of Myxococcota bacterium. Classification (GTDB taxonomy): domain Bacteria; phylum Myxococcota; class Myxococcia; order Myxococcales; family Myxococcaceae; genus JBMORE01. Next base: position 47,351 of record JBMORE010000103.1, read on the forward strand.
AGTGAACACGCCCCTCACCCCAACCCTCTTCCAGAGGGAGAGGGGGTTATTGGGAAATGCCGCCCTCGGGGACGAGCTGGGTGCGCAGCTCTCCGCTTGCGTTTCCCACGGTGTGGACGTTGGCGTAGAACAGCCCGGCGTCGAAGGCGGTCTTTTGCGTCGGCGTCAGCTCCGTCGCGCCTTCGAACTTCCCCGCGCGCAGGCTGGAGTCGGCGTCGACCTTCAGGTTGAAGACGATGGGGCCGTTCGCGTCCGCCGGCGCCTGGTGCACGTGTGCCGAGCTGCCGGAGATGTCCAACAGGTCGCTCTGCAGATTCTGAAAGCGGCCGGTCACCACCAGCACCCTCCCCACCACTTCCACCGAAAGCACCCCGGTGGCGGGAGTGGACACCGACGGCACCTCCTCAGCCCCGGTCAGCGTCGCTTCGAAGGTGAAGCGCGGGGGCTGAATCTCGGTGAGCTGCACGCGCAGCTCTCCTTGGGGGTCTTGGGCGCTGTGCACGTCGAGGTACATGCCTCCGTCGCGGAAGGCGGTGACCTGCTCATCGGTGAGCTCGGCCACGACCCGCAAGGTGCCCGAGCGGCGATTCACACTCGTCACCGCGACGTTGACCGCGATGGGCCCGCTTTTCCCCACCGGCGCCTGGTGCAGGTGGGCCGCGCTCCCCTCGACGGCGAAGAGGTCGCTCTCCAGGCCGGTGAAGGTGCCGGTGAGCTCGAGCCGTCGGCCCTCGAGGAGCGCCTCCACCGTTCCCGTCGCCGCCGTCGCCACCGGCGGCACCTCGTTGGCCCCGGAGAGCACCGCCGCCACGCGCAGGTTCTCGTCGCCGCCGCAGCCCACCAAGAAGAGCACCACGTACGCCACCGCTCCCAGCCACCCGCCGATTCGCAGCACCGTCCCCTCCTCGCTCACTCTCGTCGCCGGCAAGGCTGGGCACCGGCTTCAGTGAAGGCAATGCGCCGTGGCCAGCCAAGTTGCGTGAACAACACAATCACTCGTCGCTGTCACCACTCTCCAACCGCTCGACGTCGGCAAGATCCTGAAGCCGACCTGTCGCACGCTTGTTTTTGATCAGGAGCCTTCGCGAAAGCACATGATCGGTAGGCGCGGGTCGCATTCTCGCGCGATGGCCGGATCCAAATATCCAGGTCCTTGGTCGCCCGGATGTGTCCATGCGCAGCGAGCGCGTGCGCGCCGACGACGAGGAAGTGGACCTCAAGGTCGTCGAACGCGCGCAACAGATCGACGAAGTCTTGGTTCACGCTCTTCCTCCGAACGCCACGCGAGGCACTCGACTGTTAGCGTCCACACCGCCTCGATACGCTCTTCCATTGTCGATGGACGCACCCGGAGAGCCGACGGCTGCGCCTGTCGCCGTTCAACGCGAATCGTCTTCGGGGGGCGCGCATCGTCGTGGAACACCTCAACATCATAAGCAGAAGGAGCCGCGCTCCCAAGGGCATGGCAGTCTACGAGGGCAGATTGGGTGTCCACCGAAGCACGGGTACGCCTCGGCCGGCGCAAGCGCCTCTCTTCGTAATTGTCGCCGTGTTAGCGTCTGAACGTGCCTAAGACAATCGTCGTCCTGGGAGTTCTCGTCAGTCTTTCCTGTGCGGCGAAGGACGTTGACCCGTGCGTCGCGAGTCTGAATCGAGTTATTGACCGGGATGCAAATGAAGAAGCGCCCAAACGTGCGGTCCACTCTTTGGCGAGGCCGATTTTCGGCGGCATTGGGCGGCATTCGAGCGCGCCTGGCCTGCGCTGTTCCAGTACGAGCCGCCCGATGAGCGAAAAGAAGGCATGTCCCAGTTGCAGGAATTGTCCGACGCGGGCACGAAAGGCACGTTCCGCTTGCAGAAACTGCCCGGCGCGGGCCCGGAGGGAATTGTTGTGTTCGGCGCGATACCTCGCGAGGTCGTCGTCCAGCAATTGGAGGGTCTGCGTGATGAAGCCCGCGCGTGTCACGGTTCCACGGATGGGTTCGAGGTGAAGTTCGTCGTTATGAGTGCCGGACAAAGCACCAGTGGCCGTGTTTCTCCTCCTGCTGCAAAGGCGGAGGAGTGCATCATGCCTCTGCTGAAGTCGCTCAAGCTGCCAAGGCCCAAGGGAGGCGGACTCACCATCGTGACGTGGCAGGTTCGCTGACACCGAAAGACGCCGTGCCCGAACGCCTCCCCCTCTTTGCCACCGCCGCCCGCGGCACTGAAGACCTGCTCGTCGCCGAGCTGGAGGCGCTGGGCGGCAAGAAAATCCGCCAGGACCGCGGCGGGGTGCGCTTCTTCGCCAACCTGAACGAGGCGCTGCGTATCTGCCTGTGGACCCGGCTGGCGATGCGGGTGCTCTATCCTCTGGGTGAAAGCAATGCCCACGGGGCCCAAGGCCTCTATGACGCCGCCGCCCGCGTGCCCTGGGAAGAGCACCTCACTACCCGTTCAACTTTCGCGGTGGAGAGCACGCTCAAGGACTCGGAGCACGCCCACTCAGGCTTCGTCTCCCTCAAGGTGAAGGACGCCATCGTCGACCGCCTGCGCGACAAGCTGGGCGCACGCCCCGACGTCGACACCCGCCACCCCACGGTGCGGGTGGTGGCGCACCTCGCCAAAGAGCGCCTCTCGCTCTCGCTCGACTTGGTGGGCGAGCCGCTTCACCGCCGGGGTTACCGCATCCAGACCACTCCCGCGCCGCTGAAGGAGACGCTGGCCGCCGCGCTGTTGGCCGCCGCTGGCTACACCGGAGAGGAGCCCTTCGCCGACCCCTTGTGCGGCTCGGGCACCTTGGTCGTCGAGGCGGGCCTCATCGCCACCCGCACCGCCCCCGGGCTGCGGCGTTCCTTCGCCGTCGAGCGCTGGCCGCACCTGGGCAAAACAGCCCGCGCCGCCCTCGATGAGCTGCGCGCGGAGGCGAAAACGTCGCAGCGTCCCGCGCCCTTCCTCCTCCTGGGCCGTGACCGCGACGCGGAGGCGCTCGATGCTGCCCGCAGAAACGCCGCCGCCGCCGGGCTGTCAGGCGCCGTCCGCTTCGAGGAGGCCGACGCCACCTTGGCCGCACCGCCGCCGGGCCCGGGCGGGCTCTTGGTTTCCAATCCGCCCTACGGCGACCGTCTCACCGCCGGCGGACAAAAAGGCATGAAGACGTTCTACTTCAAGCTCGGCGAGGCCCTGGCCCAATGGAAGGGCTGGCGCATGGAGCTATTGGCAGGCAACGAAGCCTTCGAGAGCGCCTTTCACGCCCGTCCCACGAACCGCCGCAAGCTGTGGAACGGGCCCATCGCCTGCACCCTGCTCTCCTACGGGCCCCGGACTTGAAATCTCGGGCCGGTCTTCCCTAGTGTGCCCCGCCTTGTCCTTCACCCTGTCACCACGCCCCGACCTGCCGCCTTTCGCGCTGGAGCCGCTGCCGCAGGAGCTGCAGCTGACCAACCCCGGCTTCGACGTGCTGCTGGGGCAGGTCATCGACGGCCGTTACCGGGTGCTCGAACCGATCGGCGGTGGAGGCATGGGGCGGGTGTACCGCGCGGTGCAGCTCGAGCTCGATCGCCCGGTGGCGCTCAAGGTCGTGCACGCCACCGACCCGGCCTTCCGCGACCGCTTCCTCTTCGAGGCGTCGCTGACCTCGAAGCTGCGCCACCCCAACACGGTGACGGTGTTCGACTACGGCTGCACCCCTGCGGGCACCCTTTACCTGGTAATGGAGTACCTTGAGGGGCAAACCCTCGCCGAGCTCGTCTGCGCCCAAGGAGCGCTGCCCTGGCAACGGGTGCTGGGCATTGGCCAGCAGATTGGCCGGGCGGTGCGCGAGGCACATCAGCTCGGAGTGGTGCACCGGGATATCAAGCCCGCCAACGTGATGCTCCTGTCGACGAAAGAGGACCACGACGTGGTGAGGGTGCTCGACTTCGGGCTGGTGAAGTCGTTCGACCGCGAGCGCGCGCGAAGCGACCGAGCCCTCACCGAACAGGGCCTGGTGATGGGCTCGCCCCTATACCTGGCCCCGGAGCAGGTTCAACACCACCCGGTCGACCCACGCAGCGACATCTATTCCCTGGGGGTGGTGCTGTACGAGGCGCTCTGCGGCACCCCGCCGTTCCGCGGGCGGTACGACCTCGACGTCTTGCTCAAGCACGTGAACGACCCGGTGCCTCCGCTGCCCGCCAAAGTTCCTGCGGCGGTGCGACGCTTGGTAATGCGCTGCCTGGAGAAGGACCCGGCGGCGCGCTTCCAGACGATGGAGGAGCTGCTGGTGGCGATGTCCAACGCCCGCGACGCTCGCTCCAAGCTTCTCCGTTCTGTCGTTTTCCTGGGGGCCACCCTGGGCATCGCGGGGGCGGGGGTACTGGCAGGGCGTCTGACGGCGGGAACGAAAGTGGAGTCCACCCCCCAAGCGCTTCTTCATGCCGCGGTGCCCGCCGTCACTCGACCGGAGCGCGTTCAGTTCTCCATCGACAGCCAGCCTTCGGGAGCGCGGGTGATGCTTCAAGGCAAGACGCTGGGCACCACCCCGGTGAAGTTCGACCTCCCGCCGGGAGCCGATGGAGTGGCGCGGGCGGAGTTGCTGCTGACCCGCCGAGGCTACTTGCCGCTCACCGTCGCCGCCGGGGGAACGGGGCCGCACATCGAATTGGTGCAAAAGCTCCAGCGCGCCAAGACATCCAAGCGCCCGAGCCGCGTCCACGCCAAGCGCGCGCGTGTGAAGCAACCCCCTTCGAACGAAATCCGCCGGTCGGGCAAGAGGCGGGCATCACACCTTCCGCTCGGTCCGCCGCCACAGGCGCACGAGGTTTCCCCTGTGGGTGAAGAGCATCAGCGCGAAGAGCAACCCCGCTAACAGCGAATAGGGCAGCAGGCGCTGGTGGAAGAAAGCCACCGCGACCGCGGTCAGCCCGCCGGCAAGCGAGCCAATCGAGCTCACCCGGAAGGCGGCCACCAGGGCGACGTAGACGATGGCACCTGCCAACGCGGCCCAAGGGAGCAGCACCCCCAGCACCCCCAACGCCGTCGCCACCCCTTTTCCCCCTTTGAGCCGAAGCCATACCGGGAAGACATGGCCGATGAATGCCGCCAGCCCAGTGGCCGCGTGCACCCACGGCTCGGCAGGGAGAAGCCGCGCGGCAACGAGCACCGGGAGCGCGCCCTTGGCCGCGTCGAGCACGAGCACCACCGCCCCCACCTTCTTCCCCGCCACCCGGGCCACGTTGGTGGCGCCGATGTTGCCGCTGCCCTCGGCCCGCACGTCCTTCCCCTTGAGAGCGCGGGTGAGCAGCACTCCGAAGGGAATCGAGCCGGCCAGGTAGCCGGCAGCCACCAGGAGCGCGGGCTCCATCTTCAGAGCAGCTCGGGGAAGCGGGTGCGCACCACCACGAACGCCCAGTTGAGCAACAGCGCGATGACCAACGCTACGCGCAGCACCCGCCACTCTTTGGGCGAGAAGGACACTTCGGGAACGGGCAGCTTGAACGCCAGGTGCAAGAGGGCGAGCAGCGCCGCCAGCGCGAACGACAGGCCGGCGAGGGTTCCCAGTGGGTTTGCCTCCAGCGCGCCCAAGAGGTTCCCGTGGGAGAGCCGGTCGGCCGCACGGGTGAGCCCGCAGCCTGGGCACGGCCAGCCGGTCGTCTTTCGCAAGGGGCAACCCCAGAAGGGAATCCACTTCGCCACTGGTACGAAGCGGGCGATCAACAGGCCACACAGCCCGGTGATGCCCAGGGCGTCAATGAAGCCGATGGAGCGGTTGGGCTTGGGCCAGGTGAGGGTCATCGCGCGCGCATGCTACCCACGAGCGCCCGCGCCGACCATCACCGCCACGGCGATGCCTCCTATACACGCGCAGCACGCGAGGATGAGGACGAGGCCCAGCACTCCGCCGATCGCCCGGGGAATGGTCGTCTCCTGCACGCAGTAGATGCCCCACACCTGGAGCACGATGATGTAGATGCCAAGCAGCCCGCCCACCACCGGAACCCACGCCAGCACCACCGGAGCGCTCGAGTACCCCACCACCCGCGCGGTGGCGGTGAAGCCGTTCTTCGCTGCCCCGAAGATGAGACAGCCCAGGTGCACGAACGCTGCGCCGATGATGAACGAGAGCGGATAGAGCAGCACCCCGCCCAAAAGCGCCATCACCGCGAGGGTGGTGGTGTTGCCCATCAGCCACTGGAGGCCCTGTTCGACCACAGGAGGTAGGTCGCGGGCTTTGTCCAGAATCTGTTCCAGCTGCCCCCGCATCCCGCCCAGGTTGAGCAGGTTCATCGGGAACTGCAGCGCCGCTCCGATGACGTTCATCATCCAGCCGTAAAGGAACGCATCGCTCAACGGGCCGTCCGGGCGCACCGAGGGCCAGAATTTCTCCCCGGAGAGAATGGTCAGCTTCCAGGTCTGCCACAGCGCCTGGAAAAGCCCCAGCTCGCCGCGACGCTCCCACGGGGTGGGCTCCCGCGACACACCGCCACCCATCAGCGGCTGGCACGCGGGGCAGAAGGCGCTCGTCCCGTTCTGGCTGCACTCGGGGCACATGAAGGTGCCGCAGCGTGTGCAGGTGCCGCTCGCCGCTTTCTCCGGATGGCGCGGACAGGCGGCTCCCGCGGGAGGAGGTGTGGCGCCCGTCGACGGCGGCGAGGCTCCCGCAGGCGGTTCGCTCGGCCCTGCCGGAACGTTGATTTGCTTTCCGCACGTCGGGCAGAACTGCACGCCCCCTTTTTCGGCGGTGAAAATGTGCGTGCAGTACGGGCAGCGAGCCTGCATGTCCCCTCCACGAGAGGCTCGCGACTCTACGGGCCGCGGCTTGATCGCTCAAAGTCTTTTGGGCTAACCACCGCGGCCATGAAAACGCTCTTTGCCCTCGTCCTTTTCGCCAGTCTGACGGCCCTCGCGGGCGCCCCCCAAGCCGCCGAGCCGGTGCTGCGAGGAGAGAAGCTCAAGGGCGCTCCCGGAGTGACGCTGGCCGAGCTCTTGAAGACTCCCGAGGCCTACGTGGGCAAAACGGTGGCCCTGGAGGCGAAGGTACAAAAGGCCTGCAGCAGAAAAGGCTGCTGGATGGAGCTCTCCGACGGCGGCAAGGCCCCCGGCGTGCGCGTCACCTTCAAGGACTACGGCTTCTTCGTCCCGCTGGACGCTGCGGGTTCCTCCGCCAAGGTGGAGGGCGAGGTGAAGATCAGAGAGCTCTCCGAGAAGATGGCCAAGCACTACGAAGAGGAAGGTGCCACCATCCCCCGCGGCAAGGACGGCAAGCCACGCGAGGTGACGCTGGTGGCCTACGGCGTCGAGCTGCGCCGGTAATTGGCCCGCAGCTACACCATGCGCGGAGTGCAGGGCGCCGCCGATCGCGCGGTGAGCCTCGCCCACGTCTACTTGCGCGCGCTCGATCCGCTCTGCCGCATCCACGACGTACAGTCCGACCCGCGCTTCATGCACCGCGGAGTGGATTTGCTCTGGGAGCGCGAAGGCGAGCAAGTGGTCGGAGTGGAGGTGAAGGGCGACCGCCACGGGCGCAGGGGCAACTACTTCTTCGAGCTGGTCTCCAACCTGGAGAAGGACACCCCGGGGTGCTTCCTCTACAGCGTCGCCGACGTCCTTTTGTACGTGTTCCTCGAGAAGCGCGAGGTGCACGAGCTGCCCTTGCGCGCGGTGCGGGAGTGGTTCTTGGCGCGGGCGAAGAATTACTCGCTCAAGAGCACCCAAACCCGCACCGGCACGGCGATGTACACCACCGTGGGCGCGGTAGTGCCGGTGAAGGACGTGCACGCCGCCGGGTTAGGGGTGAGAAAGACGCGGGTGACAATCTAGCTCTGACGCCCGCGCTCGGCTTACCCAAACCGCTGCGACGCGAGGAAGGCCCTGGCGAGGGACTCGAACTCCACGGCCGAAGCGAGCGCTTGCTCCGCCTCTTCTCGGGTGACGGTGATGAAGCGCCGGTAGTCCCCCGCGAGCCGCTGCCGCTCGAGCTCGGCAAAGATTTCCGCGGCCCTGACCGAAATCCTTCCCCGCTGAACGAGCTCGGACCCGAGGAGCGCCTTGGCGCCTGCGTGCGAGCGAGGCTCCTGACCGACGATCAAGAGCAATGCCGTGGTGAGATGGAAGACTGCGTAGTACGCCCGGTTCACCGCGTCGGGGTACCCCTGAAGGTCGATGAGGGCCCGGGCCATCCGCAACAGCCGCTCCGCATTGGCCAGCTCATCAGCAACGCTCTCTTTCAAGTTCGACGGGCTCAGGCAGAAACTCCCTCGCGCGTCACATCGAGCGCGAAGCCGACCTCGCGACTCCGCAAGAATTCGAGCTCCTCGGTGGACATCACCTGCAAAGAAAGGGGCGCCCCGGTGTCGAGCATCACCCTGACCTCGATTCGCGTGACCTCGCTTTGTTCGGCCCGCGTGCATCCACGGATCACCACGAGCACATCCACGTCCGAACCGACGTGCGGTTCCCCTCGAGCCCACGATCCGTAGAGCCACACTCCGGTCAGCCTCTCACCAAAGCGCGCGGCGAGCCGTCGCTTCAACTCGCGTACTGGCTCGGAGACGATGGGTGGCAAAGACTCGAGAGATCGAGGCTCCATGACGAAGAAAGCTAGTCGCTTGCTCGCCAGGACCGCAATGAGGTGTCCGGGACACGGAGCAAACCGAGCTTTCGGGCCGACGCTCGCTCGCCAGGAGGCCCACTTTCATCGCCCGCCGCCCATTCCCAGCCTTGGGCCATCGCGGCGCGACGAGAGGCCGATGCTTCGGCCTCCAAGAGGAGGGAAAAAGATGAGAGCGAAGACGATGACGGGAGTGTGGGCGGCGGTCTTGGTCCTCGCCGCCCCGGCGTGGGCTGCTCAGAAAGAGAAAACCGCACAGAAGGAGATGGAGGCCATCAAGGCGACTACCGCCGAGTTCATCAAAGCTCATAACCGGCACGATGCGGCCGCGATGGCGGCGCACTGGGTGGAAGATGGGACGTTCATTCACCCGGATGGGAAGATGGCCAAGGGTCGAGCAGCAATTGAGCGCCTCCTCTCAGAGGAGCACGCCTCGCCGATGATGAAGGACTGCACCGCGACAGCCGAGGTGAAAGATCTTCGGCTGGTTCGGCCCGACCTCGCGTTCGTCGACTTGGAGATGCGGGTTCGGGGGATGAAGCGGCCCGACGGGAGTCCTCTGCCGGAACAAATCAGCCATGTGTCCCTGCTGGCGGAAAAGAAGGCCGGCAAGTGGCTGGTGCTCGACGCGCGGCCTTACTACTTCGTCGATCTCGCCGCGATGGGCGTCGGCGGAGCCGGTGAGCAGCCCTACCAGGAAGAGAAGCCGAAAGAGGAGCCCGTGCAGCAGTAGCCAGCGCTGGACCGGAGACGCCTTCGCCTCCCGTGACGCGGGGGCGTCTCGCCTTTTTTTTCACCGTGACTTGAACACGAAGGGATACGTCACAACTACCCTTCCTCCGCCTGAAGGGGACGGAAAGACCACCTGTGCCATCTGCGCCTCGATGCAGGAAGCAAAAGCGAGCGTGCCACCGTCCTGGCTCTTCGAGGTCGAGCTCACCGACTGGACTTGGCCCGAACAACCAATCACGAAGGTGACGACGACCTTCCCCTCCGCGTCGGGGTCGCGAAGACGCTCTGCCTCGAAACACACCCGGACCTGCTCGATCCGATCTCTGATTGCCTGCCGAATCGCTTCTCGTGGGAGACTGCCCAGACCCGAACCTCCGTCGAGCAAAAAACCCCCATCGAGGCTGGTAGTGCCGCAGCCCGCGTCAGCGTTGCCCAGCGCACGCATGCCGCCATCGAGCCAGGCCTCGGCGTCGGCAATGACACGACGCCCCAACGCCTCCTCCCGCTCTTGCTTCTCCCTTTGGGCCCCCGTCCGCAGGAGGCTCACCATGATTTGTCGATAGCTGGCGTCGCAGAATTTCAACCGCTCCGTTGAGTTCTCCGGGTGCATGACGCATTGGGAGTCGGTGTCGTGTGGCAACCCCAGCGCGTGTCCCCATTCGTGTAGCAAGGCTACAACCTCGTGGCGAACGGTGCGGCGACCGAGGGCCTCGTACATCTGGTCTCTTGGCACCGTGTCCAGATATTCGCGCCAGTCACGGACCTCGCCGGGAATGATCGTGGTGCGCAAGAGGAAATGGCGGCCGGACGCAAACCCCACGAACCCTCTCGTTCGATGAGGCAACGGGCCGACCAGCCCGACCACGAAATCGACGCCGACCCCAAAATCGTGGGCACGCAGCGCTTCGAGGGCGGCGGCTTCGGTGGCGCCCGCAGAGGCATGGTTCCACTCAGCCAGCCCAGTGACTTCGAGCTCCACCCCAAACCACGCGCGCGTGAAGAGGTTGGCTTCCCGGACCACCTCCGTGAACCGGTCCGCCCACCGCGGCTCATGGGCGCGATACTCGCTACCGGCCCAAACGCGCAATTTGAGCTGATGAATGGGGGCGGGAGGGAGCTCAGGGGGCTTCAGGAAGGGCTTGGGGAGAAGCTCCTCGAGCTCGTCCCGCTGGTACTCCGCGCGGGTGCGAAACTGGCAGGCCCAGGCCAATAGACACGCGACAGCCAGGAACGGCACGGGCTTCCATGTCCGGGCGTGCATAGCCCTCACCCTAACCCTCTCCCGCTGGGAGAGGGGGGAGTGACTGAAGGCCACTGGGTAGCGTGCCGGCGGCCGTCGGGCGTTCGCCGCGCAAGGAAGGGGACGACGTCTCGTTCCTCGAAGGCGCGTTTCCACGCGGCGAAGCTGCCACCGGCCCGGTGGGCGTCGAGCGCTGCCAGTCCCGCCTTCGGGCCGCTCTGGGCGAGCATGTACTCCACCCATGCCCAGCGCGCGCTGGTGGGCCGCACCTCGGCTTTTCCCTGGAGCTTCTTTCGCAGCCGCGACAGTCGTCGTTCCACTTCCTTGATGCCGGGGAAAGGTGCGCCATCGAGGGGCGTGTTTCGTTTGGCGACGAAGGGCGCCACCCCCAACACCACCGGGAGGATGCGCGAGAGCTCGACGGTGAAGCGCGCCATTTCGTCGATGTCCTCGTCGCCTTCCGTGGGCAGGCCGACCATGTTGTAGACCTTGAGCCGCTCCATGCCCGCTGCTTTGGCGTAGCGCGCAGCGGCGAGGAGCTGCTCTTCGCTGTGCTTGCGATCGACCAAGTCGCGCAGCCGCTGGGAGGCGCCGTCGGAGGCCACGGTGAGAATTCTTGCTCCGCCGGCCTTGAGCGCGTTCACCAGCCGCGGGGAGAGACGGTCGGCGCGTAAAGAGCTCACTCCCACCTCCCGGCCGGACGCCACCAACGTCTCCAGAAGCTCGACGATGCGTGGGTGGTCGGTCACCGCTGCCCCCACCAACCCCACCCGCTTCGCCCACTCGGGGACCAGCGCGAGCACCCGCTCCGGCGTTACCGTGCGCATGCCCCCGTTGGTGGTGCGCCGCATCACACAGTAATGACACCCGCGCGAGCACCCCCTTTCCGGCTCGATGAGGAACATTGAGCGCAGCTCGGTGTGTGGGGTGACGATTTGCGAGCGGGCGGGCAGCCGCTCATCCGAGGCCTTGGCCACGTAGAAACGACTCGCCGCCGTCGATTGCCCCGGAACCCGAAAGCCCGGCACCTTCGCCAGCTCCGCGAGCGCCGCCGTTCTTCCCTGCGCCGCGGCGTCAAGGAGCACGTGCACCAGCTCCTCCGCCTCCCCCTGCACGATGACGTCGGCGAAGGGTTCGAGCGGCTCGGGGTTGGAGAAGGTCAGCGGTCCGCCCACCACCACCAGGGGGTGGCCGTTTCCACGTTCCTCGCGCAAGAGGGGCAAGCCGGCGAGCTCCAGCATGGAGAAGAGCCCGGGTAGCTCGAGCTCGTACGCCACGGAGAAGGCGAGGACGGGAAACGCCGAGACCGGCGACTGGGATTCGTAGGTGAAGAGCGGAGCGCGCGCGCGCTGCTGCGCCTCCACGTCGTCGGGTAAGAAGGCGCGCTCGGCGCTCGTGCCCGCGTGCAGGTTGATTTCCCGGTAGATGGCTTGGAAACCCAGCGAGCTCATGCCCACGTGGTAGGGGCTGGGGTAGCACAGGGCGACCTGGAGCGGGGTCTCCCGGTAGACGGTGCCCTGCTCGGCAGCGAGGCGCTGCTTCACCTGGTCGATGAGTGCGTATCGGTCATCCATGGAGCAAAGCAGGCTTCCTTAACAACCGCCCCCACGCCTCGCCATGGGCAGGTCGCCGCCGAGAAGAGGTCGAGCATCGAGCTCGTCGTCTGGGCGGCCCAGGTTCTCGTTCAGGTCGAGGGCGAAAACCTTCTTGCCGCCGAAGGTCGAGGTACAAGGATCCCAGCCGACCTGCATTGGCCAGCCTGATTGGCCCGTTGCCGGTACGGCGATTGGCCTGATATCCGTTTCCGCTGCTGTGCTCGGTACAGCCTCGAGCGCTTGGGAATTTTCTGTTCATGGTCTCCAACCGCTGGTTTTTCGTCTCTACCATCGTCGTCTGCAGCACCTCCTCCTTGGCTGCGAGGCCCGAGCTCCCGGCAGCCCCAGCCCAGAATGACCGAATCAGGCGGGTAGCGGCGCTACGCCTTGGCATTGGGTCGATGGACCTTGGTCCCTCGATGTCTCTTTTTGTTCTAGAGCCCCTTGAGCTCGACATCGGCGCAACGTACGCGATCTTCCTCGAAAGCTACTTTGTAAGGCTTGGCCCTTGTTTCGCACTCCATGGCTCCCGAGACCACCTTTGGCGGGGCGCGACATGGAACGCTTCATTGCTCTTGGGGACGCGTTGGCTGAATTTGCATGAATTCGAGTTCAGTCGTTTTTTTCTGGGGCCTGAGCTGTTGGCAACACTCGAGGGAACGTACTGGCTCGGCATTCATTTTGGGCTGACCGCACGACTTTCTCTCGGTGGCGCGCTGCTGTACGAACGCGTTACCCACTTCTGGACTCCCGCTCCTCAGGCATGTCTGTCTTTGGGTGTCGCGTTCTGACCCGAAAACGACTTTGGCTTCTCCGCTTCGGTGTCGCGCCCGTCTTCCCCTTTGGGGACGGTCGGTCCGTCGCGACGGAGCGACGGGTACGCTCCATTCAACTTCTCGGGTAGCGAGAATCTCCTCGGAGCGGGGCCCCAAGCGGGGGCCGAACGCGGCCGGTATGGAGGTTGCTTCGTGTGAGCCCGGCGGGCGCGGGGTTGTCGGGAAACCGAGGAGCGAGATGCTGGCGAGAGTTCGTTCAGGGGCGTTGATGGGGGTCGACGCGGTGGTGGTGGAGGTGGAGGTCGACATGGCCATGGGCTTGCCCTACTTCAATGTGGTGGGGTTACCGGACGGGGCGGTGAAGGAGAGCAAAGTCCGGGTCGTGTCAGCGCTGAAGAACTCGGGGTTTCAGCTTCCGCAAAAGCGGATCACGGTGAACCTCGCGCCCGCCGACATCAAGAAGGAGGGCGCGGCCTTCGAGCTGCCGATTGCCTTGGGGGTACTGGCGGCGGCTCGGCTGTTGGAGGAACAGACTCTGGGCAGCTACCTCTTCGGAGGCGAGCTGTCGCTCGACGGGTGGGTGAAGCCCATTCGCGGGGTGTTGCCGTTGGCGCTCGCCGCGCGCGACGGCGGCTACCGGGGGGTGATGGTGCCGGCGGCGAATGCAGGAGAGGCAAGCCTGGTCGACCGCATCGAGGTCATTCCGGTCGCTCACCTGCGCGAGGCAGTCGACCACCTGGCCGGCATCGCTCCGGTCGCGCCCTTCGATCGGCGCACGGGAGTCCCGGCTCAGGACCCACAGACGCTCGCTCCCCAGGACATGGCGGACGTGCGAGGCCAAAGCGAGCTCAAAGACGCGCTCGAGCTCGCCGCCGCCGGGGGGCACAACATCCTCATGTGTGGGCCTCCCGGGTCTGGGAAGACCATGCTCGCGCGCAGGCTGCCGTCGATCATGCCCCCGATGGCGTTTCAGGAAGCGCTCGAGGTGACCAAGATTTATTCGGTCCTCGGGCTCTTGCAGGAAGGCCGCTCCTTGGTGAAGGAGCGCCCTTTTCGGGCTCCCCACCACACCATTTCGGACGCCGGTCTGGTGGGAGGAGGCCCGCTCACGCGGCCCGGTGAGCTCTCGATGGCGCACCACGGAGTGCTCTTCCTCGACGAGCTGCCGGAGTTTCGCAAGAACGTGCTCGAAGTCTTGCGCCAACCGCTCGAAGAGGGAGTGGTGTACCTCGCGCGGGCGGCGCAGAGCGTGGCGTACCCCTGCCGGGTGATGCTGGTGGCGGCGATGAACCCCTGCCCGTGCGGCTACTACAACGTCCTCGGACGCCAGTGCCGCTGCGCTCCACACCGGATCAGCGAATACCACGCCCGGGTGAGCGGCCCGCTGCTCGACCGCATCGACATCACCCTCGAGACCCATCCCGTCGAGCTGAGCGACATCACCTCCTTGGACCTCTCGGGGAAGCCTTCCTCGTACTACCGCCAGCGGGTGGAGGCCGCACGCGACCGCCAGCGACACCGCTTCGCCAACGAGTCGGGCATCTACTGCAATGCGCAGATGACACCGCGGATACTGCGTAAGCACTGCCAGATGAGCCCGCGCTCTCGCCGAGACCTGACGATGGCCGTTGCGCGCTTCGGGCTCTCGGCCCGGGCACACGATCGAATCCTCAAGCTGGCGCTGACCCGCGCGGACCTGCAAGGCCACGCGCAAATCGAGGACGAAGACATGCGCTTTGCCATCAGTTGTCGGGTGATTGATCGCCACAACTGGCTCCCGGAGCAGCCAGCGGTGGCGAAGCTGAACCAGCCGAAAGACTTCTAGGAGCGGGTGCAACGCAGAGGCGCGCGCCCGAGTGCTTCAGCGCCCACCCGTTATCGGTATGTCGGCAAAGACGGTCGCCGCCGCCTTTTCGCTGATGCGCTGGTACTTGGCGTACGCGGCCACCATCGACTTGCGCATGGCGGGCGCATCCCGCTCTCCGTGCGACGCCACCGCAGTCGCAACTGCTTCGAGCAGATAGGCCTCGGGCGCCATCAAGGTACGCGTCAGCGCCACCACCGGAATGCGGGCGCTTTTGAAGAGCGGGCCGAAATACGGCTGGCTCACGCACGCGAGTACCGCCACCGGCCGTGGCCGCGCTGCCTTCTCCACTCGCGGCGTGGGCACATCCATCAGACGGTTATGCCCAGACCAAACCAACAGGTCGGGGCCCACATCCTCACTCGCAGCAGCAAGAAAGTCGGACAGCGCGTCGTCTATGCGGTCCCCGCGTACGCCCATAGTCGCATGCGCACCGCGTGTTGGCCCTTGCTCGGAGTCCGCTCGAGAACGAGCTCGCGGAGCACCGCGGGCCGCCTGGCATCGAACCCATCGGTTTTGGCGAGAACCTTGAACCCGGAGCCTTGGAGAGAAACTGCGGGTCTCCGGCTGCTCTGCTTCCACAGGCAATGAGACCCTCATCGTTCATTTGCAACACTCCCAGGGTGACTTGGTTACCGGAATATTGACTCTGCGTTGAACGCCTCGCCTGACCGGCTGGTTCCGCGCGCCGAACGAAGACTTCTCACCCGCCGAGAGACATCGCTGTCGCTCCGCACGGGCGGACGTTTGCGCGCTCGCGAGACGCCCGAGCCCGACTTCGTCGCTGGCGATGCGCGCGGCACACCGGTTGCTCGAGGGGTCCGCGCGTGGCGCGGATTTCCCGCGTCCGTCCAACCAACCAATGGGAGAGGTGAAGACATGAGCAAGCTGAACGAGAAGCTGAAGGCGGTGGCCGCCGCGGTGGCGGCCATCGAGAAGCAGTTCGGAAGAGGAGCGGTGATGCAGCTGGGCGCCGAGTCGAGCGAACAAAAGATTTCGGTCATCCCCAGCGGCTCGGTGGGGCTCGACCGCGCCCTCGGGGTGAGCGGCTACCCCCGCGGGCGGGTGGTGGAGATTTTCGGCAACGAGTCCTCCGGCAAAACCACTCTCACCCTGCACGCCATCGCCCAAGTGCAGGCCCAGGGCGGGGTGGCCGCGTTCATCGACGCCGAGCACGCGCTCGACGTGACCTACGCCCGCAAGCTCGGGGTGCGGGTGGAGGAGCTCTTGGTATCGCAGCCCGACACCGGCGAGCAGGCCCTGGAAATCACCGAGCACCTGGTGCGCTCGGGGGCGGTGGACCTCATCGTGGTCGACTCGGTCGCCGCCCTGGTCCCCCGCGCGGAAATCGAGGGAGAGATGGGCGACGCCCACATGGGCGTGCAGGCGCGCTTGATGAGCCAGGCCCTGCGCAAGCTCACTGGCGCGGTGAGCCGCTCGGGGACCTGCATCATCTTCATCAACCAAGTGCGGATGAAGATCGGCGTCGTCTTCGGCAACCCCGAGACCACCACCGGTGGCAACGCCCTCAAGTTCTACTCCTCGGTGCGCTGCGAGATTCGTCGCGCGGGCAATCTCAAGGAGGCAGACGCCGTGGTCGGCACCCGCACCAAGGTCAAGGTGGTGAAGAACAAGCTCGCCCCACCCTTCCAGGAGGCGGAGTTCGACATCCTCTATGGCTCGGGCATCAGCCGCGCGGGCGAGGTGCTCGACCTGGGCGTGCAATTGGGGCTCATCGAGAAGTCGGGCAGCCACTTCAACTACAAGGACGAGCGCATCGGCCAGGGCCGCGAGCGCGCCGCGGAGTGGTTGCGCGAACGGCCGCAGGTTCTCGAAGCCCTCGCCGCGCAGATTCTCACCGCCGGCAGGCCGCCGCCCCAGGTTGCGCCCGAAGAGTCCGCCGCGTGAGGGGCAGCGGTTGGCTCTTGCTCCTCCTGGCGCTCCTGAGCTGTGAGCGAGCGGGGCCGCGCGCGCCCGAGCCACCCGTGCACGAACGAACGGGGCTGGTCCTTTCGTCGACCAGCCCCGTAAGCGCCCGGGATCGGCGGCTGGGACGAGGCCAACCCCACGGCGCCACGCGGCCCGCTCCCCGTGACCGACGCTGACGAGACGCTCCCAGGGAGGCTCGCTACCAGTGGCGCATCTGCTCTGTGTACCCGCGGAAGGCCACCGCACCCCAGAAGTTCACCACCACGCCCAGCGCGGCTGCGACCAGCACCCAGCGGTGCTTGAGCGACCAGGCGCTCACCGCGAAGAGGAGAAGCAAATAAGGCGTGTAGTCGAGGCTGAAGCGGTAGCCGAACTGGGCAAAGCCGTTGTTCTGGTAGAAGAACCCGGGCAAGGCGGTGGCCCCCACCGTCAGCCACAAGGGCCAGTGCAACCGCCGTGGTTCCTTGGGCTGGCCGAAGTACGCCATCGCCGGCAGCGACACCAAGAGCACCCAGGCCAATAGCGGCACCTGCCGTAACCACTGGGGCGAAAGCATCAGCACGCCCAGTGGAGCAGCCAAGAGCAGGGGCCAACTCCCCCACTTGCGCCGAGGGGCGAAGAAGATGAAAGCGAGGAGCGGGAAAGTGAGCGCCAACGTCAGCCCATTCAAATCGAAGCCCAGCTGCAAAGGGTTACTCGAAAAGGTGGGCAGCTTGAGCAAGGCGGCCTCTAGATTTCCCGGCCCGCGCGCGGTTTCCACCAGATAGCGCGGGTGAAAAAGGCCGAGGGTGTCGACTTTCTCGTTGACGAAGTTGTTGAAGAGAAACCGGTGGCCGAATTCGGTCACCGACCCGAAGCGCACCTGGTTGTACGCCGCAGCCAACAAGGCCAGCGGCGCCGCCCCGGCAGTGAACAGCCCCAGCTTGCGCAGCACCGGGCGCCACGCTTTCCAGTCGTTGCCCAAGCGGCGAAGGTGCTCGAGCCGCTGCCCCTGCTCGGGGCAGAGCGCCTCCACCAAGAAAAACATCCCGGAGAAGAAGAGCGGCGTCCGGGTGAGCACTGCCATCGAATAGAACAGCCCGGCGAGCACCGGCCTGCGCGCGCGTACCGAGTTGCGCGCGTACAGGCAGGTGAAGGCCACTCCCATCACCTCGGCGGAGAACCACACTTCACCGCGAATGGCGCAGTAGAAGAACAAGGTGCCGAAGGCCAAGAGCAGCGCCAGCGCACCGTTCTCCACGCCGTCGCGTTCGCTCTCGTGCTCGCGCGCGAGGAATCGCAAGAGCGAATAGAAGAACGCCACCGCCAGCGCCCCCACGAACACCCCGAAAGAGGTGTCGTTGAGCTGATACCCATGCAGGGCGACGAAGGGGAGCATCACCGCCGCGGGGAAGGAGGGAAAGCTCACGTACCACCTGTCGGTGGGCAGCGGCCGTCCCTCGCAGCGCACTTTCGCTGCGGCGACCTCGCGCACACAGGCCCAATCTTCGAGGTTGGGCAAGACTTGTGGGTCGAGATCGAGCCTTCCCTCCAGCCACGCCTGGGCCTGATAGACGAAGTGCGGCGCTTCGCTCTGGCGTAAGAAACGCTGAGAGCTGAACATCGCCAGCACCAGAAAGCTCACCGCAAAGAGCGCCACCTCCACCCGGTAGGCCTCCAGCCACACGCGCACCGCGGTGAGCACCGGGCCCGCCTGGGTTGCCATGTCCTTGCTCTGGCCATTCATCGCGGGCCTGCCTTGTTCGCCAATTCCTGCCACAAGAGCCGCAAGGCTCCGTATGCCGCGAACGAACGCACCCGCTCGCGGTCACCCATGTAGACCCGCCGCTTGACCAGCGCTCTGTCAGGGCCAGCCAAGCCCAAATACACCGTCCCCACCGGGTCCGCCTCGGTGCCCCCGGAGGGCCCCGCATACCCGGTGACGGAGAGCGCGAAAGTCGACTGGGCCCGCTCGCGCGCGCTGATGGCCAGAGCGAGGGCCACCGGTTCGGACACCACTCCGTGGGCACGCAAGGTCGCCTCGTCCACTCCCACCCAGCGCGCCTTCGCCGCCTCGCCGTAAGCCACCCACCCGCCGACGAAGCAGCCGCTGGCCCCAGCCTCGGCGGTGATGAGCGCTGCGAGCAGCCCTCCGGTACAGCTCTCGGCCACCGCCAGCGTCTGGTGGCGCTCGCGCAAGAGCCGCCCGATGACGCCCGCGAGCGTCTCTTCACCCTCGCCGAACAGCCAAGGGGACAAGAGCGCGCGGCACGCCTGGGCCGCCTCGGTCAAGGCGCTGTCCGCTTCTTCCTGCGAGGCCCCCTGCGCCAGGAGCGTCAAGTGATTCTCCGGCGCCTGGGTACGAAACCCGAAGCGCACGCGGGAGTAAGCCGCCACCAGCGGAGCCACCTTCGTTTCCAGGTGCGACTCGGCAAGACCGACTGTCTTGAGCAACCCGTACGCGCGAAAGACCCGGCCCTCGTAGGCGCCGGCCATCGCCACCAGCCGCGGCATCACCTGTTTTTCCACCAAGTGGCGAAACTCGCTGGGCACTCCTGGGAGGTAGAAAAAAACGCACCTGCCCAACCGCTGCACGAACATCGGAGCGCTCCCCACCGGGTTTTCCACCACCTCGGCGCCTTTCGGCACCCGGGCCTGGCGGGCGTTGTTGGGGGTCAGCTCCAGCCCCCGCAGGGCGAAGCGCTCGCGAATGCGGCTCAAGGTGGGGGCGTCCTCCACCAGCTCGACTTGGGCGGCGAGCGCGGCGCACTCGGCGGTGAGGTCGTCGGCGGTTGGCCCCAGGCCCCCGCACACCACCGCGGCGTCGGCGCGTGCGGAGATGGCTCGCAGCGCCTCGACCAGGTGCTCGCGCACATCTCCCACCACCGTCACCCGCTGCAGCACCTCGCCCAGCTCGCCCACGAGCTTGCCCGCGAGGAAGGCGCTGTTGGTGTCGCTGGTGAGCCCGGTGAGCAGCTCATCGCCGGTGCAGAGCGCTTCGATGTTCACGGCTAGAGGTATTCCTGCTCGTCGACGTCGTCCTCGTCTTCTTCCTCATCCTCGTCCACTTCCTCGGAGGGCACCGCCGCCAGCGCGGCAGGCGGGCCAGCGAGCTTGCGCGCGGCCAGGTGGTTTTTGAGCAGCACCGCCGACTCGAGCAGCCCGAAGAGCAGGTAGGTAGAGAAGTACGCCACCAGGACGTAGGCGGGGTGGAGCTGAGTAGCAACCAACACCCCGCCGGCGATGACGAACATGAAGAGGGTGGCGGACCGCTTGGACAGCCGCACGTCCTTGAAGGTGCGGTAGCGCACGGTGGAGACCATCAACAACGACAGCACCGTCACCGCCACCGCGACCGGGACCTGCGCCGGCGGTCCCACCTGTCCACCTCGGGCGCCGAAGTGGGCGATGACCATGGAGACAATCATCCCCGCGGCGAGGGGAATGGGGAGCCCGATGAAGAAGCGCGAAGCGGCCCCGTGGGGAGAACGCTGGGCGAGGACGTTGAAGCGTGCCAGCCGCAGGGCGCCGCAGGCGGTGAAGGAGAAGGCGATGAAGACGCCCACAAACCCCAAGGGAGCGAGCGCCCACTTGTACACCAGCAAGGCAGGAGCGACTCCGAAGGAGACGACGTCGGCGAGGCTGTCGAGCTCGACGCCGAACTGGCTCTGGGTCTTGGTGAGGCGGGCCACCCGGCCGTCGAAACCATCGAAGAAGATGGCGAAGAAGATGGCCAGTGCCGCCTGGTAGAGCTGGGTGGGCGTGGCTTCGCCGGCGCACAGGGTGAGGGCGTAGACGCCGCAGAAGATGGAGGTGACGGTGAAGAGGTTGGGCAAAACGAACATCAGTTTGCGCAGCTTCGTCAACGTCGACTCCTCCCTCTCGCCGAAGGGTTTTCCCACCATAACAAGCTTTGGCGCGCCAACGGCGCTTCGGACTTCACCCAAGGAGCCCGCCTGGAGCGTCCTCATGCGGGCAACCGCCTCGATGCCTTTAGGGCGGACGGGTGTCGGCCTGAATGCACAGGGCGCGCGGCAAGGGGACATCCGACTCCACCTGAGTGAGGGTCACCTGGGCGCCCTGGCCGCACTCCGCCCACAGCGGCCCTTCGGCGTTCTCTCGTGAGAAAAGCCCGTGCACCGAAAGCCGTGCTTCGTCAGGCACCACCAGTGCGCTCGTGCCGCAACCACGGGCTTCCACCGCGTACGCCACAACCTGCGACCGCCGCTCGGCCACCAGCGCCCCAAAGCGGCAGCGCGCGCACGACACCCCCTTGGCCACCACCTCGGCCTCCACGGTGGCAATGACCCCGCTGCCGTCGACGTCCCGCACCACCACGTCCTCCAGCTCGGCCTTCACCCCCCGCAGCTCCACGCCGTCACCGCCGCTTTGACCATCCCCGCGCACCTGGGTCACCACCGCCCCAAAAAGGCGCAAGCTCCCCAGCCGCGCGAAAAGCCCCGTGGAGGAAACGCGGTGCACTTGCACCCGGCGCAGCTCCAGCTCCGACTCGAGCAACTGAAGCCCGGCGTAAGACGCGCCCTCGAGCACCACCACGTCGGCAAGATGGCCCCGCGTTCCCACCAGCGCCACCCCGGCGCGCTGGGGACGCACCGCGGAGAAGTCCTCCACCTGCACCCATGCCCCCGCGCCGGTCAAAAGCCCGTACTCGTGGCCGAACACCCGCACCCAGCGCGCCGTCAACTTGCCCTGCGCCGCGAACACCCCCGGCCCCCGCCCGCCCACCACGTCGACGTCGGAAAGGTGCGCCTCCCCTCCCACCAGGTGCAGTGCGGTCACCGGACCGTCGAAGCGGCAGCCCGTCAGCTGCGCCCGGCCCCCGCGCACCTCCACGCCACGGCGAAACGCTCCCACGAAGGCGGTTCCCGAAAAGTTCGCCTCGGCCCGGGGAGAGGCCCTCACTCCGACCGTCTCCGACACCGTGCCGGCAAGCTCGCCCCCGGCCACCGTCAACACCGCGCCCTCGGCCAGCACCAGCGCCGCCTGGCGCTGCCCCGACAGATGAACGTGGTGAAGAGAAGACCGCCCCTCCACCCGCACCCCCACCTGCCCTCCTTGGACGTGCACGCGCTCCAACTGGGCGTCGCGAAGACGCACCACCTCGGAAGCCGCCCCATCGGCGTAGAGCACCGCCGCTTTCCCACCGACGAGGGCGACATCGCCCTCTATCCGGAAAGGTCCTTGGTACATCCCCGTCGCCAGGTGCACGACCAGCGGCCGAGGGCCGGCACCGGAAAGCGCCTCCGTCAGCGAACGGTAGGGCCGCTGCGAAGACCCGTCTCCTCCTGCTGGAGCGAAGGCGTCGACATAGCGCTCGGTGGGCGCTTGCGTCGAACGAGCGGGGAGCTCCGCCCGCGGAGAAAGGCACCCGCTGAGAAGAACGACGACGCACGACAGGGGCCGCACCGTGACCAGCCTAGAGCCATTTGCTTCTGATCGGACACCGCTCTTTGGCGATCGTCGTCGCCCGTCAAACCCGCCAGACGACGATCAGAACGGCGCGACAAATGATCGTATTTTAATGTGTTTTGATCGCAACGCGATCTTGCACACATCGACCTACGCCACCAAAAACATGATTTAAGGCCGAATTTTCGGCCTCTGACGCTCTGAGTCAGTTGACACTCGCGAACACAATTGTTACCTAGGCCGCCCTTTTGTCGTTGTTTTGCCAACACACTCCAGGGAGGGAGATATGACCAAGGCAGAGCTGGTGGAATTCGTCGCGGCACAGTCGAAGCTGACCAAGAAGTCGGCGGCCCAGGTGATGGAGGCGGTCTTCAACACCATCGGCAAGGCGGTGAAGAAGGAGGCGCGGTTCAGCTACCCGGGCTTCGGCACCTGGTCGCTGCGCTCACGCAAGGCGCGCAAGGTTCGCAACCCGCAAACCAACGAGCTCATGAAGCTGAAGGCCTCCAAGACCATCGGCTTCCGTCCTGCCAAGGAGCTCAAGCAGACGCTGTAGGTGAAGCGGCCTCGTCGAGGCTTCGTTCGAAAAGGGGCTCCCGGCGGCAAGCGGGGGCCCCTTTTTCACGTGGCCTTTGAGCTCGCTTACCGGCTGGCCACCGGCTCACCCGGGAGCGGCTGCCCCATCTGCTCCAGCGGGTCCACCGGCTGTCCATCACGCAAAAGCTCGAAGTGCACGTGGGCGCCGGTGCTGCGCCCGGTGGAGCCAGCGAGCCCGAGCGGGTCGCCCCTGGCCACCACCGTGCCCGGCTCGACCAAAAGCTGCGACAGATGGCTGTACCGACTGACCCAGCCGCCGCCGTGGTGCAACTCCACGTGCTTACCGTGGGCACCGTTCCAACCGGCGAAAATCACCGTGCCCTTGCCGGCGGCGCTCACCAACTGCCCATGCGCGGCGGCGAGGTCGACCCCTGAATGAAAGCGCACCTGCCGCGAAAGCGGATGGAGCCTGCGGCCAAAGAGGCTGGTGATGGTGACGGGGTCGACGGGCCACCCCAGCGACGTTCGCAGCGCCTGCGTCTTCACCTTGAGCGTGCGGACCTCGGTCATTCGTACCGCCAAGCGGGCCACCTGCCGCAGGACGTCGTCGGCCAGCGCCGCCGGCATCTCCCCGTAGGCCTGGGCGTCCATCTCCAACTCGGCCTCGAGGGCCACCCGCGCACGAACGAGGTCGAACGAGGAGGTGCGCGCAGCGGGGCGGCGCAAGAACACCTCCACCGCCCCCATCACTTCCTCCCAGGCCACAGCTTGCTCGGGCGGCATCGCGCTGCCCTTGGGCACCCGTCCTCGGAAGATGCGGGCCTGACCGGCAAAGCGCAAAAGCGCCGACTGCAGCTCGTGAGAAGGCGAGGCCACCGGTGCACTCCGGGACTTCGGAGCATCGGGCTTCGCCGCCGCCGGCGTGGGCGAGGGCGCACCGAACGCCTCGGTGAAGCTCATCTTCCGGGGCGGCCCACTGGCACACCCCAGCACACCGGCCACCGTGGCAACGAAGACCCAGCGCATGTACGCGCCCATGCTAGCCGGGCGGCGGGTGTGGCTGGAAGTTCGTCAGGGTGCGGGCGCACCCTCGCGCTCGGCAACGCGCTCGGCCTTGAGCTTCTTCATTCGCTTGCGAATGAGCTCACGCTTGAGGGTGGAGATGCGGTCGACGAACACCGTACCTTGCAGGTGGTCGGTCTCGTGTTGGATGGCGATGGCCAAAAGCCCATCGGCGGTGAGAAGCTGCTCCTGACCCTCGACGTCGAGAAAGCGCACGGTGACGACGGCGGCGCGGTCGACGTCCTCCGCCTCACCTGGGATGGACAAGCACCCTTCGGTGTAGCGGGTGCTGCCCTCGAGCGAGACGATTTCGGGGTTGATCATCGCCAGCGGCTTCGCCTCGGGCTGGCGGGGAGTGGTGTCGAGGACGATGACGTTCTTGAGCACCCCCACTTGTGGGGCGGCCAGGCCCACCCCGTCGGCGGCGTACATCGTTTCGAACAAGTCGTTGACCAGCGTGCGAATCGACTCGTCGACCACCGCCACCTTCGACGCCTTCTTCTTCAAGGTCGGGTCGGGCCAGATGAGAATCTCTCGAACCATGGGCTTTAGTTTTAATGGCTTGGCCGGAGCGCGGCAACCTGTCGGCCCTCGTCGGTCATTCCACCAGGTGGCGGGCGTATTCCGCGCGCAGGCGGTCGTCCTCCAATGCACTGGCCGCCTCGGTGAGCAGCTCGTGCACCCGCTGGGCATGGTGGCGCAAGGCGGGGTCGGGGTGGCCGACGTACTTGAGGGGGTCGAACTCCGCCGCCAGCACCTCGAAGGCGCACCGCACCTCCTCGGCGCCGGCTGTCCGCGACAGCCCCAGCACCGAGAAGTAGTCGGCGTCTTGAATGGAGGCGTATTTGGCCTCCAGGCGGCGTACATCCAGGTCGGCCGCAGCGGCGGGAGCCGGCCGAACCGGGGGACGCAGCTCGACGAAACCCAGCGTGCGCGCAGCGGCCAGCGCGGACAGCCCCACCTCCTGCCGAAGCCCGGCGGCGAAGAGCAGCTCCTCGAGCGTGGCCTCGCCGTCGACCATCGTCAGCAGGCGGCGCTCCTTCTCGGAGAAGCCCAGCTCGCGGCCGTCGACCGGCTCTAACACCACCGGCACTGCCTCCAGCCCGCCCAGCGCGTGCAACAGCTCCCCTGCGTCCACCGCCCGCCGCAGCGCCTCGGCGGCCAACTGGAGCACGCCCAAGGGCGAGGCGACCAACGCCACGTCTGCCTCGGGAGCGACCTCGGCCAGCCGATAGAGGGAGGAGGCCTCGCTCAACGCCTCCAGGGCCACCTGCTCGGTGTGCCGCTGCACCAAGGGAACGACCTCGGCCTCGCGCAAAAAGCCGCGCTCGACGAGGACCCGCACCAGCTCGGCGGTCGAAGCCCCGCGCAAAAGCCGAAGCTCGTTCTCCTGCCGAGCGTCGATGAGCCCGTCGCGGCGGGCGCGGTCGAGCAACGACTCATGGGCCAAAGACGAGGTGGCGCCTACGACCGCCCCCCGGCGCAGCCACAGGGTGCGCAGCGCGTCCTCTGCCTGCAGCTCCAATCGCACCTCGGCGCGGGCACGAGCGAGCTTGGCCACCAGGTGGGCGAGCGCTCCGCGGTCGACGCTCCCCCCGGAGGAGATGCCCAACGCCGGCCGCCCCGGCACTTCGAAGGAAAGGGTGACGGCCTTCGCCGCCGCCTCGGACGCCTCCTCCCGGGCCTGTTCGGCGAGCGCCTCGGCCTGAGCGGCACGCTCGGCTTGTGCGTGGGCTTCTTCCTGAGCGCGTGCGGCGGCGAGACGCGCCTTTTCCAGCTCCTGCGCGAGCGCTTGGCGTTCCTCCTGGGCCATGCGCGAAAGCTCAGCGGCGGCCGCCTCCTCACGCTCCTGGCGCTCCCTGGCCATGGCCAGCTCGTGCTCGGCGGCGGCGCGGGCAGTCTCGAGCTGAGCCACCAGGCGGTCACGCTCCACGCGTTCCTTCTCGAGGAGCGCCTCCTGCTCTCTTTCGAACCGGGCCTTCTCTTCCCGGCGTGCCTCGCGCTCGGCGGCGACGCGGGCTTGCTCGGCCTCCTGACGCAAGGCCTCCAGCTCCGCCTCGAGGCGCTCGCGCTCCTCCCGCTCCGAGCGCACCAAGCTCTCCGCGTGCTGCAGCTGCTGGCGGGAGGCCTTTAACGCGGACTGCGCTTCCCGTTCCCTCTGGGCGGCGTCCGCGGCCTCGCGGGCAGCACGCTCGGCGAGCGCTTGAGCTTCTTGGCGGGCCACCTCGGCAGCTTCTTGTGCAAGCGCGGCGGCCTCGCGGGCGGCGTGCTCTCGCGCGGCCAGCTCCTCGGCGCGCGCCGCAGCGCGTTGGGCGTCCTCCTCGCGAATGCGCGCCTCGGCGGCGAAGGCGTCGGCCTGGGCCTGTGCTTCCTCGCGCGCGCGCTCCAGACGGGCAAGCTCCTCGGTGGCGCGCAGCTCTGCCGAGACAGGTACTTCGTCACCGTCCGAAACGCCCGAGGCGGTCGTTGCCTGGGCCACCGACTCGATGTCTGGACCGAGGTCGGGTGCCGCGTCGCCGACGTCGACGTGCCCAGACTCTTGCGCGAGCGCCTCGAAGGGTTCGACCTCGGTAGTGGTCGCCTCGGTACGCGCCTTTCGTCTCCGCGCCGCTTCCTCCCGCACCTCTTCCTCCAGGCGCAAAAGCTCCTCGTCTGCCGCCGTCTGGCCCAACGTCGAGTCGATGGCGGCGATCGCCTCCGCCTCCACTTCTTGGTGGGCCTGCTCGAAAGCGGCGGCGACCGCGGCTTCGCCCGGGTTGGTGGCGGCTTCTTCCCAGTCGGTCTGCCCAAGCGCAGGCACGGACACGAGCGTCGGCTCCAGCTCAGCGGAGACCTCGGGCGGGGCGGTGGCGCGCCAGGGCTCCGGCTCCGGGACATGAACGGCCTTCGCCGAGGGGAGGGGGACATCCTGCTCGCGCAGCTGCCAGGCGTCGGCGTCGCTGGGCGAACGCAGGTTGTCGTCGACCAGCTCGAGGAAAGTGCCTCCGTCGAGCGGCAGCGGCACCACCGGAGCCCCGAAGCCCGGCACCGACTCGCCCAAGAGCAGCACGCGCGCGAGCTGGGCGTCGGGGTGTTGGGCGAGCTCCTCGAGCACCACCTGGCCGCGGCCGCCCTCCACCGCGGGGGAGAGAATGATGAGCGCGGGGAGGTAGTGGCCAAAGGCGATGACCGCGTCGGCGGCCGAGGTGGCCAGCACGACTTCATGGCCCTCACGGGCCAAGAGCCGGCGGAGGGCGGCGATGGCCGCGATGTCGTCGTGAACGAGAAGAATCGGCGCCGCCATGGGCGGACCTGAGTCTAACTCAGGGAGGCAACCTGACGACTTTGCAGCGCCCTCGCGAGCGACCACCCAAGCGCCCGCTCTTCTTCAAGCCTCCTCGGGTTCGTGGCTTATAGTGGTAACAGTCATGTCTTCCTTCGGAGCCGCCGAGCCTGCGAACAATCGACCCGACCCCGTCGTCGGGAGCTGGGCCCTGCAGGAAGTACGACGCATCGTCACATCGGCGCTCGAGGGGCACCCGGCTCGCGTGTTCCTCTTTGGTTCTTGGGCCAAGGGGGCTGCCACCCGCCTGAGCGACATCGACGTGGGTGTGCTTCCGCTCGCGCGCCTACCCGGGGGCCTCTTAGCCAGCGTGCGCGAGCAACTCGAAGAGAGCCGCGTTCCCTACCACGTTGACCTCGTGGACCTGAGTGAGGCAGATGCCGCATTTCGCAACCGGGTGCTCCAAGAGGGCGTGGCATGGACCGCTTGAGCGAGCGGATTGCGCTTGCCGAACGCGCCCTGGCGGCCTTCCAGGAGCTTTCTGGAAGGCCCAATCCCACCGCCATCGAACGCGATGCTGCCATTCAGCGCTTTGAATTCACATTCGAAGCAATGTGGAAATGCGCCCAACGCTTTCTTCAGGACGTGGAGAAGATTGCGGCCGGTTCACCACGCTCCGTTATCCGTTCCTCGAGAGACGTTGCTCTGCTGGACGACGCTCAAGCGGTATTGGCATTGCAAATGTGCGACGATCGCAACCAGACGGTCCACACGTACAACGAGACGCTCGCCAAAGAAATCTTCTCCCGCCTGGATGGCTACGCGTCCCTCATCGCCTCCTGGTTGGCCAAAATCAGCGAACGCGCCGCTCTACCCTGAGAGCATTCGCTGCTCGGCTGGACGGCTACAGCATCGCCCCGGGGTCGACGTCGATGACCACCTTCACCGAGGCGGGCAGCTGGGCCAGCGATGCTTCGACGGCGGCGAGGGGCCCCGACAACAAGGCGTGGCTGGGACCTTTGAGGAGCAACTGCCAGCGCGTCTTCCCCTTGATGCGCGCAATCGGCGCCGGCGCGGGCCCGAGCAGCCTCACCCCACGCGACGAATGGGGCAGCTTTTCCGCCATGCGGTCTCCCAAGAGGCGCGCCACGCCGGCGGTGCGCGAGGGGTCGGCGCCCTCCACCCGAATTGCCGCCAACCGGGTGAACGGCGGGTAAGCCATCACTTGGCGGCGGCGCAGCTCGGCCGCACAGAAGCCATCGAAGTCGTGCGCCAACACCCGCGCCACCGGCTCGCTCTCGGGGTTGTAGGTCTGCACCAGCACGCGGCCGGCGTCCTTGCCCCGCCCCGCGCGCCCCCCCACCTGGGTGAGCAGGTGAAAGGTGCGCTCGGCAGCACGAAAGTCGGGGATGGCCAGCGAGGTGTCCGCCAGCACCACGCACACCAGCGTCACCCCGGGGAAGTCGTGCCCCTTGGCCACCATCTGAGTACCGACGAGCACGTCGATTTCCCGACGCGCGAAGGAAGCGAGCAACTCGGTGAGCTTCTCGGCGCTGGTCGCCGAGTCCCGGTCCAACCGCGCCACCCGCGAGCGGGGAAAGCGGTCGGCAACCTCCGCTTCCACGCGCTCGGTGCCCACCCCCAGACGCAAGAGGCGACCGCCACACTCGGCACACGTCTCAGGTACCGGGAGCGCCTGCCCGCAGTAGTGACACATCACCCGCCGCGAGGAGAGGTGGTGCGTCAGACACACGTCGCAGGAAGCGCAACGGACGTTGCTGCCACACACCTCGCACAACAAGAAGGTGCTGTGCCCGCGCCGATTGAGAAAGAGGATGACCTGCTGGCCCTTGGCGAGCACCTCCTCCATCGCCGTTAGGAGTGGAGCGGACAGGATGGGCGCCTCCTCCACGGGAGCTTCGGGCGTGCGCGGCCGCTCGAGCCGAAGGTCCACCAACTCCACCTTCGGCAACGGGCGGTCATCGACGCGGGCGGTCAGCGAAAGCTTCCGGTAGCGGCCGCGGTGGACGTTTTCCAAAGTCTCCAACGAGGGCGTGGCCGAGCCCAGTACCACCAGCGCCCCCGTTTGCTTCGCCCGCACCACCGCAAGGTCGCGCGCGTGGTAGCGGAGCTTCTCCTCCTGTTTGAACGAGGGGTCGTGCTCCTCGTCGACCACCACCACGCCGAGGTTCTGCACCGGCGCGAAGATGGCCGAGCGCACCCCCACTGCGATGCGCACCTCGCCCCGGCGGAGCAATTGCCAGTGCCGCAGCCGCTCCTTGTCCTTGAGCGCCGAGTGCAACACCGCCACCCCGGCACCGAAGCGGCTGCGAAAGCGCCCCACCAACTGAGGAGTGAGGGCAATCTCCGGCACCAGCACCAGCGCGCCCTTGCCCAGCTCGAGCGCCCGCTCCACCACGCGCAAATACACCTCGGTCTTGCCGCTGCCGGTGACCCCATGGAGCAAGACCGGCGCGAACCCACCCGCCTCGAGGGCGGCGACCAGCGCGTCGACGGCCACCGTCTGCTCCGCGGTGAGTCGTTCGGGCCGCGCGTGCTCCAGCCCTTCGCGCACCCCCGGCTTCACCACCTCGGCCATCAGACGCACCAGCCCACGGGCGGCGAGCTTCTTGAGCGACTCCTTGGCTCCGGGAATGGCGTGCGCCACCTCGTCGACCATCGCCCGGCCGCCCACCGCAAGCAGGTAGGAGAGCGCCGCCTGTTGGGCCGGAGCGCGCGAAAGCGACGAAGTGTCGGCGCCCTCTGTCGCCGCCGCGAAGTGCACGACCTCCGCAGGAGCCTCCTTCGCCTCTTCCGTCGCCGAGAGCCCAGGCGGGAGCGCCGCGCGAATCGCCTCGCCCAACGGGTAGCGGTAGTGCGCGGCGGCGAAGCGCAAGAGGGCGATGAGGTCCGCAGGGAGGGCCGGTGTGTCCTCGAGGGCTCGCTCTAGGGAGCGCAGCTGCATTCCATTTGCGGCGAGCGGCGCGGCGGGCCCCAAGTAGAACGCCAGCGCGGTGCCACGGCCGAAAGGCACCAGCACCCGCTGGCCCACCGCGAGCTTTCCCTCGAGAGACTCGGGCACCAGGTAAGTGAACTCCCCGCGTACCGGGCGGCCGACGGCGACGGAGGCGAGAGAGGAGGCGGTCACGCGAGGGCGCCAATCTACTTCAGGTCGCGGCGCGGCCCTTCAAGGGAACGGCGAGAGCACAGGACACTCTCAACTTGATAGAGTTCACCTCGTGCGCGTGGCGGTCCTTCTCATCTCCCTCATCGCTGCGGTCGCCCCGGCGGAGACCTTGACCATCCGTCGCTACACGAGCGATCCGGGCGATGGCGCCGCGGCTACGCTGATCGCCGAGCACCGCTTCGAGCTCCGGCGACTAGACATGCGGACCTGCGACGCCACCTCCTTCGCCGCGGAGTTGAAGGAGAAGCGGGTATCGGTAACCGTGACCACCGAACCCTTCGCGCCCCTGAAACGGAAGTTCGATTTCGACCGTGGCACCATCGACGGCAAGCCGTCCATGGGTCATGACGGGCTGCCCTCGATGGAGTACGTGCAGAACAACTTCGGGAAAGCCATAGTCGTCTCCAAGATCAGCGCCATCTTCTCTGGGGTCAAGAAGAGCGTCCCGCCCGAGCACTTCATCTACATGCTCAATCCCCAATTCGCGCCCGCGTGGCCGCAGAAGCCCCCCGACGAGTGTGTGGCGACAGCCTACTGGGCGGACAAGGAGGGGCTTCTCTTTCTCCAACTCTACGGATCAGACGGTGCCGGCGCCTACCACACGTTCTTCCTGTTCGACGCCAAGACCGGTTTCCGCGGCCAGTACACCAACGGCTGCGGCTATCGGGGGACGTTCTGCGCCGGATCGATCGACTACCTCAGGAAGGGTTCGCCGGGCGAGAAAGAGTACCTGTCGATCGAGCTGAGGCCCTTGAGTCCCTGAGCTCTGCGGCCTTTATGGTTCGCATGCGACTCGAATATGTGACCGTCTTGTCGCGAGCAAGAGGTGCTCTTGACGCAATGATCAGGTGGTACTACTTTTTAACTACCTGACCGGAGAAAGCCGAGATTGGCCGCGACGAGCCTGAAACTGCCTGAGGAACTCAAGAGACGGATCGCCACCTTGCTCGCGGGGTCCGGGAGGTCACCTCACGCGTTCATGGTCGAAGCGATCGCGCGGGAAACTGAGCGGGCCGAGCTTCGCAAGCGCTTCGTGGCCGATGCGTTGCCCTCCGAACGGGCGGCGATGAAGTCGGGAAAGGCTTTCGAGGCCCGTGAAGTCTTCGCCTATTTCGAAGCGCGCGCTCGCGGTGAGAAACGCGCGCATCCCAGGGCCAAGGCGTGGCGACGATCTCGCTGACCGCTCGCGCGACCGAGGATCTCCATCGACTGTTCGAGTTTCTCGTCGCGAGCGACTCGACGTTGGCCCAGGAGACGATCCACCGAATCGGTGAGGCCATTCAGATTCTCGACCGGCACCCTTTGATGGGAAGAAAAGTCGAGCACGGGCTCCGCGAGCTGGTCATCTCCCGGGGACGCGCCGGATACCTGGCCCTGTACCGTTGGCATGAACAGGACGATGTCGTGCTGGTCCTCGTGATTCGCCATCAGCGCGAGGCGGGTTATTCGGACGAGTAAGCCTCGCTTCAGCTCGACCAGCGAAAGCCCTTGCGCCGGGAGAAGGTGCCCCGCACCGGGTTCTCCAGCCCCAGCCGGGCGAGAATCTTGTGAATCGACATACGGTCGATGCCGGCGGCGCGAGCGGCGGCGGAGACGTTGCCTCCGTGGCGGCGTAGCAACGCAGTGACGAAGCGGCGATCGAACTCCTCCAACAGCCGCCGCTTGGCTTGGTGAAAAGGCTCGCCGACGTCGACGTGCACGTGCATCACCTCCGAGGGCTCGTCGCTTTGCGCCGACGCCGGTGGCTCTTCCAAAATCGCCACCCGCGCGACGGCGTTGGCCAGCTCGCGGACGTTGCCGGGCCAGTCGTGCGCCATCCACTCCTCGACGAGCTCGGGAGGCGGCGGCGGCCGCTCGCCGGGCAGCCGCGACCAGAAGTGCTCAATGAGCAGCGGCACGTCCTCCCGCCGGTGGCGCAAAGCCGGCACGTGCACGTGAGCGACGGCGAGGCGGTAATAGAGGTCGGCGCGGAAACGTCCGCCGCGCATCTCGGCGGCGAGGTCGCGGTTGGTGGCCGCCAGCACCCGCACGTCCACGCCGAACGAGCGCTCGCCCCCCACCCGCCGCACCTCGCGCGACTCCAGCACCCGCAAGAGCTTGGGTTGCAGGGTCAGGGGCAGCTCGCCCACCTCGTCGAGAAAGAGGGTGCCCTGGTGCGCGCGCTCGAAGGCGCCTTCGTGGGTGGTCGTCGCCCCGGTGAAGGCGCCTTTCTCGTGACCGAAGAGCTCGCTCTCCACCAGGTTCTTGGAGAGCGCGCCGCAGTCGAGCGCTACCAGTGGCTTGTCCCGGCGCGGCGAGCGGGCGTGCAGCGCTTGAGCGACCAACTCCTTGCCCGAGCCGGTCTCACCGGTCACCAAGACGGTGGAATCAGTGGGAGCGACGCGCTCGAGCTGCGTGAACAGCCGGCGCATCGCCGGGCTATGCCCGCACAGCCCGAAATAGTGGGTGGGCTCCGCCGGCTGCACGGCCGCCGGGGGCGCCTTGTCGTCCCTCTCCGTCACGCGGCGAGACCCTAGCAGCGGCCGTGCGCCCAACCTCACGAGCGAAGCTGCGGCAGCTCGCCCGTCACCTCTCCGAACGAGCTTCCGGCAAAGCCCACTGCCCTCATTGCGGTGAGCACCACGTTGCCCGGGTGCATGCCGGTCGCCACCACGTGCTGGCCGGGACGAAGCCCTCCGGCGCGGCCGGCGAGCAGCGCCACCATGTTGTCGGTGCAGTGTGAGCTGTAGATGTCTTGCGGGCTGGCCGGATCGCGCCCGTGCCCGGCCTCGGAGAGAAAGACGGCGGCGACGTTGTCGATCATCTTCCCGTTGCCCTCGGGGGTGTCGCGGAACTTGGCGACGAGGTACCCGAAGTGCTTCATGTGCCAGGCGATGATTTTCCCCACGTTCTCGGTGGTGCACAGCTGCGCGTTGCTGGCGTGGCCAATCTCGTGCAGGTCGAGGTTCACCCCGATGAGCGGGTTCATGTTCATGAACGACTGGAACATGGTGAACATCAGCGACGCCGAGCGCGCCAGGTCGCAGGCGAAGGCCATGTGAATCAGGTCGCAGAAGACGCGCGCCCGCTCGTCTTCGTTGCTGTAGGTCGAGCCGATCGTCGGGTCCACCGGCGGGACGGGTTTGACGCATGTACCCGTCGCCGCCACCGGCGGAGGAACGGCGGCGATGCGGTTCTCCAGGTCGCGGATTTCATCGAAGTGGCCGGAGAGGCGCTCTTGGTCGGCGTCGCCCAGCTTTGGCAACAGCTCGGCGGTGTCGGCGCGCACCAGGTCGAGCACGCTCTTGCGCGCCCGCACCGCGCGGTCGGCGGCTGGGTCGACGGTGGTCCCGCCTCCGGTGAAGGCGCCAAAGAGGCTGGTGAACGCCTGCGCCGGGCTCACCGTGGGTGAGTAGGGCACGATGTTCCCGTTGGAGTTTTTCATCGTGGACATCGTGGAGCGGGCTCCCAGGGTGGTCTGTCGGTAGGCCGCCACCTGCACCCGGTAGGCGAGCACCTTGTGCGGCGTACCTTGCCCGATGGCGTTGGCCACCAGCCAGTCCGACGATTCGCCCTGCCCGTAGTCGGTGCTCCCGCTCGAGGGAGAGCGCACCCCGGTGAACAGCGGGCTGGAGCTGGAGATGTGAAAAGCGGTGCGCCGCCCCGCGGGAGGCACCACCCCGCCGGTGTCCGCCGAGGTGGGAATGCGTAAGCCGGAGATGACGCTGATTTCGTTCTTGATGTTGTCGTGGTTGGCCAGCGGCGCCAGCGCGGTCTTGAGGTCGTAGTCGAAGCCGACCTTGCTGGGCACGTAGACGTTGCCTGGCTTGGAGGTGGAGCCGATGGCGCCTCCATGAAAGGCGACCAGGTAGCGTTTGGGAGCGAGCTGGCTCTGTGCGCTCGCCGGCGCTCCGTCGAGCATCGCCTCCAGCACCGGCAACCCCACCGCCACCCCTCCCAGGCCCTTGAGCAGCGCGCGGCGATTCAGCTTGAACGAAGGCATGTCTTCTCACTCCTCCCTGCGGTGGGCGAACGTCTCGTCGGAGACCAAATCCACGAGCAGCCGGTCGAGGCGGCGGCCATGCTCGACCCACTGGCGATCCAGCTTCTGCACCAGGCCCAAGTCCGCCGGCTCGTCCTCGCGGCCCATCGCGAAGCGAAAAACCTGGCGCACCACGCAGCGCTGCACCACTCCCGAGGTCACGAGCAGGTCGGACAGCCCCTTCACCCCCTGGAACTTGCCTACCCCCACCACCTCGCCCTCGCCGCCGATGACACAGCTGGGCTCTTCGTCCTCGTGGGTGCGGAAACGGCCCTCGCGGTCGAAGCTCTCCAGGCCCAGACCGATGAAGTCCATGCGCGCGTGGCAGACGGCGCAGCCTGCGTTCTGGGAGATGGCGCGGTAGCGGGCCTCTTTGCACGGGCTGGAGGCGACCGCCGGCGGGCCGTCGTCGGCGTTGACGGTGGAAGGAGGCGGAGGCAAGGGCTGACAGAAGAGCCGCTCGCGCACGTACTGGCCGCGCAAAGTGGGGCTGGAGTCGAGCGCTTTGACGCCCGCGGAGAGGAATCCCCCGTGGGAGAGGATGCCTTGGCGCTCCGACTCGCCGTAACTCACCCACTCGCCCGCGGCCGCTGCGGGCGCCGGCAGCCCATAGTGCGCGGCGAGCGTGGCGTCGACGTAAGTCGCGCTCGCGCGGAAGAGGTCGAGGTGGTCTGCCTTGTCCTCCAGCACCACCTTGCGCACCAGGGCCGCCGACTCGGCGCGGAAACGCTCGTTGAGCTCGAGCGAGTGCGGCAAGTCGTAGTAGCCCAGCCAGAAAGCGTGGAAGCGTTGCACCTGCTCGGCGGCGCGTGGTTCGGCCAGCAGTTGCTCGGCCGCGGCGCGCACCTGACCCGGGGTGTTCAGGCCCCCGGCTTGCGCGAGGTCGAGCAGCCAGTCGGGAGGCGTCGAGCCGGCGAGGAAAAAGGAGAGGCGCGAGGCGAGCTCGAAGGAGTCGAGACGGAACACCCCCGGCTCCGTCTCCACCGGAGTGCCGCGCTCGATGCGGTAGAGGAACTTGGGGGTTTGCAGCATCGCCGACACCACGAGCTTCACCGCGTAGAAGAAGTCGTTTGCCTCCACCGCGTAGGCCTGCAGCGACAGGTAGCGGTTCACTTCGGCGTCGGTGAGCGGCCGGCGCAGCGCCCGGCGCCCGAAGGAGACGATGAGCTCGCGCAGACAAGCTGCGTCCCCCGGGCCGGAGGGCGTACAGGGCAAGAGCGCGGCGCGCCGCACCGGGTCCGCCACCAGACGAGCGGCGGCCTGGGTGGCGAGCGTCTCCACCGACTCGATCAGCGTCTGCGAAGGTTGCTGCTCGCGGTAGCCGTTGTCGAAAGGGGCGCTCGCGTCGGCGGGCAAACCGGTGGTGCCCGGGCGCGAGGTATCGCCGAGCAGATCGTGCAGCACGCTGTCGTACTCGTAGCGGGTCAGCCGGCGCGCGCCGCTCACGCCCACCAGGACCGGAGCCGGCTCCTCGACGCCCGACCCGGCGGGTACCAGCGGCTCGGGGGGTTGCCCGCTTGGGTCCGACGGGGAGATCGACAACCGATAGAAGGCCAAGCCGTCGCAGCCACCCAAGAGCGACACGCACGACAGCGCGAGCAAAGTTTTCCTGAGCACCAAAGACCCTCCGACTCCGCATCGAGCGGCGGAGGCCGATGAGCAGCTTTCATGCCTCGTTGCCGCGGCGCGTAAGTCAGCGAACCTCCGAGGGGGGCGAAGGTGCGCTGAGGCGCGCAGGCTTCAGGTTGGCTGCTGCGTCGAGGCAGCAGTCACACATCGTCCAGGATTCTTACAGGAAGCGCAGCGTGTGCTCCTGATTCGCCTCCGCGAGTGGGGCGGCATACATTCAGCGTTGGTGACAGTTGAGGCAAAGCTCGTAGAGGCGCTCGAGCCGCTTCCAGCGGTTCGCCTTGCAGTGTTGTTTGGCTCTCACGCGCGTGGCCGGGCATCACGGCACAGCGATATCGACTTGGCCGTGTTGCTTGCTCCCGATACTCCCCAGAACAGGAAGGCAACACGCCGCGCGACGCTCGCCCTGGCTCAAACCATCGACATCGTCTTCACGGCCGACGCGCCGCCCCTTTTGCGCATGGAGATTGCTCGACACGGAAAGGTTCTCATCGAGCGGCAGCCTTTTGCCTGGGCGAATTTCAAGGCGAAAGCGATGATCGATTGGGGAGACTGGGGCCCTCACGCTCGGCGGATGTGGAAGGCGGCGATCCAACGGCTTCGGGAGGAGATGGGCCGTGGTTCAACGTGACGTAGCGAGCCAGAAGATCGCCCGCGCGCGCGCCTTTCTCGCCGACGCCGAGCCAGTGCTTTCTCTTCCGCGGGCCGAGTTCCTCGTCAACCGTAAAGAGCGCGACCTCGCACTGTTCTATCTGTTCCTGGCGATTCAGGAATGCATCGACCTGGCCACGCACTGGATTGCCGATGAGGGGCTGCCCCCTGCGGACGACTATGCTGCGAGCTTCGAGATTTTGGCGGAGCGAGGCCGCATCGAGCCTCTTTTGGCTCAACAGATGGCCGGTGCTGCGGGGCTGCGCAACTTGATCGCCCACGGCTATGCAGCGGTCGATCCGTCGCGAGTGCACGAAGAAGCTGCCGAGGGCATCGCTGCGATGCGCCGCTTCATGGAAGCCGTCGCCCGCGTGTCGGGCGCAGATTGACCAGACTACCCAGCTAGCGCTGCTTG
The DNA here is from genome assembly GCA_049322255.1 of Myxococcota bacterium. Lineage (GTDB taxonomy): Bacteria > Myxococcota > Myxococcia > Myxococcales > Myxococcaceae > JBMORE01. The sequence continues at coordinate 84,226 of JBMORE010000103.1, forward strand.
GGGGTAGGCTCGCAAAAAAAAGCCGGGAGGGATCATGGGAGCCTTGAGAGTCGGAGCCGCGCAGACCACCGCCGTGCGAAGCACCCCGAAGGTGGCGGAACGGCAGTTGATCGACGCCTTCCACGCCTTCAGCAATCTGATTTATCGTCCGCCGAACGCGACTGACGGCTGGGCCAGCAGCAGGGAGTACTTCAAGGACCCCAACGCCCGATTGATCAGCGGGATTTATGACCCCTTGCCCGCCGAGTTTGCCAAGGGGAGCGGTTTCTTCGTCGGCAACGGCTGGCAGCTCACGCAGAGCAAGCAGGGAGCTCTCCTGGGTCTCCACTACGAGGGTCGTGGCGCCGGCGAGGCCGCATGGCAGTTCGACGCACGAACCAAGGCGAGCCTGCAGGCCCTCGTCTCCGCAGCGCGGGCTGTGTATGCCTCGCTCGATCGAAGCAAACTCGAGACTTTGCCGAACCGCCACGACACGTCGCAGTCCCTCGACATCACGCCCAAGGGAAGCAAGGACAAGGTGCATCTGGCTTACACGAACGGCGCGCTGCGAATCCAAATCAATGGAGCGGACGGCCGGTACCGCGAGGCGCGGATCGAAACTCGGCGCTAGTCAAAGCGCGCAGGGTCCAGAAATCTTCGAAGAGGTTCAATCGCTCGACTTCGCCGAAGCCCGCCGCGCCGAGCCACTCCTCGGCCCGCTCCACTGGCAGGCGAACCTCGGGCGGGGGGCCGATCTCCGCGGTGCCACCAGGCTCCCAGTCGGACACCAACGCCCAACCGCCCGGGCGCAACAGAGCGCGAATATGCCGGAAGATCTCCACCGGTCGGTCGAGCTCGTGGAGCAGGTTCACCACCAGCACCCGGTCGGCAATCGCGGTCCCGACCGGCAGCGCATTCGCGCACGAGATCCGCTTCGTCAGCTCTCCCGCCCGTTGGGCGAGCACTTCCAGCATGCGCGGCTCCACATCGACGGCGGCGACGCTGCCCGATCCGCCCATGGCCTCGAGCTTTCGCGCCACCGGGAGCGTGAGGTAGCCGGTGCCCGCGCCGAAGTCGATCACCACGCTGGAAGGCTCCAGCGCCATTGCTTCCACCAAGCGTTCGGCCGGCTGCCGGGCGCGGCGAGGGGCGTCATCGAGCAGGTGCGCCTTCTCGAAGGGAAAGCGATGGGGATGGTGGTGATGCGCCATGAAAGGGCCCTTAGTCTACCGCGCATCGTCTTCGCCGAGCGGTCCTTGGGCGCAACCGCTGCGGGCAGCCCCGCAGATGACACGGCGAAAAGGACCTTGGCACCGGAATCGCACACGGCTACCCGGCAAAGGAGCCGCTCCATGAAAGCTTTCTCCCTTTTCACCGCTGGGCTGGTCGCCAGCATGACCGGCTGCACCACCCACCACGTCCGGCCCGACGACATGAGCGCCGAGGAGCACCGCTCCGAAGTGGCGGCTCACTCGCGCGCGGCCCGGGAAGCCGAGGCGAAGTACGACCCTGACGCACGAAGCGCCGAGGTGGCGCTCGACTCTCCCTTTCAAGACCCTTTCAATCACCAGCCCTTGCGTGTCTACAACCCCACCGCGCACCACCTGGCGATCGCCCAGCGCCACCTTCACTTCGCCGAGGAGCACGCCAAGGCAGCGCAGGAGCTCGAGCGGTTCGAGGAACAGTCGTGCACGGGAATCTCCTCCGAGGCCCGGGCCGGCTGCCCGTTGTTGGCCGGAGCGATCGACCGCATCGAAGAGACCCGCCGCGGCGTACGGCTGCACGTGACCAGCCCCGCGCGCGCCCGAGAGCTCTTCGCACAGATGAGCTGCCACCTCGCCTTCGCGCGCACCCGCGGATACGAGAAAGTTCCCTCCTGCCCGCTCTACTTCGCGGGAGTGACGCTCTCCCTCCAAGGCGACGCCGTCATCGAGCTTGCCGGGGCGAGCCCAGCCACCGCGGCGAGGCTGCGTCGCGAGGCTCAGGAGATGTTCTCCCCCGAGCAGCCGGTGAGCGAGCGCTGAAACGCCAAGGAGCCACCCGCGCGCGGCAGTCAGAACAACGCGTCGTCCAGCTTTCCCTTCACGTTGCCGTCGAGCCCAGTGAAGCGCAGCGCGGGCGCTCCGTTCTTGAAAATCTCGATGACCCGGGGAAACCACTCTCCGGTTGCGGGCGAGCTGTAGTCGAGCAGGCGCACATCCCACGCGACACCGGTCTCGTCGGTGAGGCGGATGCGTGCGGGCAAGAAGCTGTCCTTGTAGACCCAGAGCTGACCGGGGTCGTCCCTGCCTCCGAGCACGTAGGCTACCCGGCCACCGAAGCGCGCCAACGACGTCTTCTTGGTGTCGGCCTTGAGCGCACCAAGGTGTCGTTCAATCGCTGCCCGGGCATCGGCCTCGTTGGTGGAGCGCAACGCGAGCAGAGGGCACAGCTGCTCGACCGCGACCGCCAAGGCGCGAATCTCCGCTCCCTCCGAACGACGCTTGCTCGCGGCCTGCGCCGCCGCCGACTTCTTGCCCGCTTCCACCGACGCGGCTTCGAAGCGGCAGCGGCCGGGAACTTTGAGATAGACCGCCCCGTCCACGGAGACCTCGGAGCGATCGGTCGCCACGCCCAGCGCCGCGCCTGCTTCCTTGGCCGCCTCCCCAAAGAACGCCAGGCTTCCTCCCACCTTGAGCGTGGAGAGCTGCAAATCGGCACGCCGCTCCACCATGCGGCGCAAGATGGAGAAGGCGGGGAGGATGTAGGCCCACGCACCGGCGGAGGCGAGAACGACCAAGAGCACCAGCCCCCTTCGCACAGGGCTCATCTCGACTCCTCCGCCACCACCTCACGCAGGTAGGCGAGCAAGCCCTCGCGCAGGTCGGGCCGCTTGAGGCCAAAAGCGATGTTCGCCTTGAGGTAACCCACCTTGTCGCCGGCGTCGTAGCGCTTGCCCTCGAAGCGGTAGCCGATGAGCCCCTCGGTCTTCGTCAACGTGGCCAGCGCATCGGTGAGCTGAATCTCCCCTCCGACGCCCTTCTCCTGCTTCTCGAGAATGCGGAACACCGACGGCGGCAACACGTAGCGGCCGATCACCGCCAGGCGCGAGGGAGGATTCTTCTTCGGCTTCTCCACGATTTGGGTGATGCGCAAAGTACGCTCGTCGATCTCTTCTCCGGCCGCGATGCCGTAGAGGTGTGTTTCTTCGGCGGGCACCTCCATCAGCGCCACCACCCCCTTGCCATGCCGATGGTACGCGAGCGCCAGCTGGCGAATGGCGGGCACCGTGGCATCGATCACGTCGTCGCCCAAGATGACCGCGAACGGCTGCTCGCCCACCAGCGTCTTGGCGCACAAGACCGCGTGACCCAGGCCGAGCGGCTCTTTTTGGCGCACCGAGACCAGGTTGGCCATCTCGGAGATGGCGCGCAGCTTGCGAAACTCCTCTTCCTTGCCGCGGGCCTTCAAGACCGCCTCCAGCTCGACGGCGAGGTCGAAATGGTCCTCGATGCAGCCCTTGCCACGCCCGTTGATGAGAATGACGTCCTCGATGCCGGCGCTCACCGACTCCTCGACGATGTACTGCAGGGTGGGGGTGTCGACGATGGGGAGCATCTCCTTGGGCACCGCCTTGGTGGCGGGCAGAAACCTCGTGCCCAAGCCGGCGGCGGGGACCACGCACTTGCGAATGAGGGGCTCGGACATGGGCGGGCGACTGTAGTGATGGCCAACGGGGGCAGCAAGGCAGTTAGACTGCGCCCCCCAACATGCGAGAGCGAAGAATCATTCAGGCGCTGGTGCTGGGGGCGCTGGCGGCCGCTTCGCCGACGTCGGCGTTCGCCCAAAGCCCACCCGACCTGCGCGACCTGATGCACGCGCGCAACTTCGGCATGGGCGGCGCCTACCGTGCCCATGGGCTGGGCGCCGAGGCCGCGTTTGGCAACCCCGCCGCGGTGGGGCTCTACCGCCGCTACCAGCTCGATTTGTCGGGCGCGTGGGACGCCACCCACAAGTTCGGCTTCGGCACCCTGGCCATCGTGGACAGTGCCACCAGCAACCTCGCCGCGGGCATCGCTTACCACTTCGCCTCGGTGGGGCGCGGCAGCGAGCACACCAACGTCCACCTGAACACCGCCGCGTTCGCGCTGCCCTTCGGCCAAGCGCTGCACCTGGGCGTCTCGGCGCGGCACCTGTTGATGAACGGCGCCACCGAGGCGAATGCGGTGACGATGGATGCAGGGGCGCTGGTGCGGCTGGGCGGATTCGCGGTCTCCTTTTCCGGCCACAATCTCGTCGACGTCCATAACCCGCTGCTCAGCCGCTTCTACAACCTGGGCGTGGCTTACCTGGGAGGCCTGTTCACCGCCGCGCTCGATGTGCGCGCCGACTTCGGCGGGCCAAGCCCACTGCTGAGCTACGCGGGAGGGGTGGAGTACATCATCGGCGCCGGCCTCCCCTTGCGCGCGGGCTACACCACCGAACCGGCCCAGGGGCAGCAGTGGCTCTCGGCCGGTGTGGGCATCATCACCGAAGGCGGCGGGCTGGACGTGGCGTACCGGCACGAGCTGGGAGGGCTCACTGGCCGGCTGATCGCCCTGACGCTGAAGATGCAGGTGCAGTAGCGACGCTTCAGGGCACGACGTAGATGGCGTTGGAGTACACCCACGGCCGGTCCGCGCGGGCCCACGCCGGCACCGGGCCCAAAAAGCCCTTGAGGTGCAGTGGCACCATGCGCACCTCGGCGCGGTAGGCTCCGGGTGCCGTCGGGGTGAAGGTGAGGCTTTTGTCCTCGGAGCTGGCCACCTCGTCCCAGCCGCCTTCGCGGGCCTTGAACAGCTTGAGGGAGAGCCGGGGCGCCTCGGCGTCGGTGTCCAAATCCTTGACGGAAGGACGCGTCACGGTGAGCGTCGCCCCCGCCGCGAGGGAGAGCTCCTCGCCCATCTCCTTCGTCAAGCCGCCCTCGCCGCCCACGAAGTCGAACCCCTCCGGCGTGCCAAAGGCGTCGAAGACACCGTAGAGACGCCCGGCTTTGAGCGCCTCTTTCAGATCGCGGTCGTCGAAGCTGCCGTCGGCCTTGGGCCGCACGAGCAGGTGGTTGGAGAAGGCCATCATCATTCGGCGGTAGCTGTCGATGCGCTCACCATCGGCAGCGACCGAGGGGAAGGTGTTGCGATGGCAGTCGGTGCCCATGGTGGTGACCCGCTTCACTCCCCGCGCCAACACGCTGCCCCAGGTGGTGAGGTAGGCGGTGTCTTCCACGTTGAAGCCGGTGAAGAGAGCGTTGGGCTCGGGCAGCGCCTCGAACTCTTTCGCGTCCGTCTTGAGGGTGAAGTCCACCAGGATGTTGGCGTTCTTGAAGGCGTTGGCGTGCAGGTTGAACATCTCGAAGCCGTCGTAGGGCAGGTTGACGAGCTCGTCGACCGTGCGGCCCTCGGTGTGCGCCACCAGCACCACCGCTCCCGCCTCCTTGAGCTTCTGCATCGAGGCTGCCGAGCCATCGCCGTAGACGCTGCCTCGCCCCTCGACGTGACGCTCCAGGCCCACCGGCATCAGCGGCGTCGTCTCCGCGCCGGCCATCACCAGGGTGGGTGGACTGTCGGGGCAGGCGAGCCAGCTGGCGGTAGGCCCACCACCGTGGTCCAACAAAAGGTCGCCTCGCTCGCCCCGGTAGAGCAGCACATCGGGGTACTCACCGTCGACGAAGCTGTCGCGGTGGTCGGTGAGGAAGACGAAGTCGTGCTTGGTCGCGCACAGCCCACGGCGGAAGTCCTCGAAGCACACCGAGTCGTATGCGCCGTCGGCGCCGCGGGGAGAACCGTCGCAAGCATCGTACGAGTAGACGGAGTGCGAATGGATGAGGCCCTTGCGGTCCAGCAGGCCGCGGGCGTTGGCCTCACGCGGCGCGTAGTACACGACTCCTGGCGACCACTTGAAAGCAGGCGGAGCGGGCTTTTTCTCCCCGCAGGCGACGGCGAGAACAACGAAGCAGACGAGAGCGGTCAGACGCATGGGCGGCTCCAGTGACAACCTGGAAGTGTTGGACCACACTGCCGGGTCGAGATGCAAGCGGCCTTCTGTGCCCCCTGAAAGGGGCCTGGCGCTGACTGGCATCTTGTCCGAAGGCGAAATCAAGCAAGCGCCGCGTTCGGTGAGCCACATCAACTGGGTGGCGTTCGCGCCCACACCGACCTTCGACGAGAACGCCGGGGAGCTCGTCGTCTACCTCTCGAACCACGGCCAGAGGCCGCCGAGCGGTGCTGCACGGCGGCGGCGGCAACGCCGAGGACACGCAGAACGCCATGGGGCTCGACGCCATTGCCGACGCCGAGGGCTTCATCGCGGTGTACCCCAACGGCACCGGAAGGAAGGTGCTGGGAAAGCTCTTCGCCACTTGGAGCTCCGATGAGCAGTGCTGTGGCGACGCCCTGAAAGAAAACGTGGACGACGTGGCTTTCATCTCGCTCCTCATCGACACGTTGGTGAAGGAACAGCAAGTGGACCCCAAGCGGGTGTATGCCACCGGGCTGAGCAACGGCGGAAACATGTCGCATCGGCTCGGCTGCGAGCTGGCCCAAAAGCTGGCGGCCATCGCCCCCATGGGTGCGCTGCGCGTGCTGGCCGGCTGCGCACCGTCGCGCCCGGTGCCGGTGATGATTGTCCACGGCACCGCCGACCCGTGTGCCTCTTTCCACGACGCGGCGGTGTGCGGCGGTTGCTTCTCCCAGGTGTTGGAGGAGGCGGGCCTAGGCCAGCCTGCGCGAGGTGTGGGACTTCTTCAAACGCCACGCATTGGAGTGACCTTTGGCGGAAAACTGCTCGCTGAGGCCTTCAAGACGCCACCGATCGTTCGGACACAGACTTCGGCTTCGGTTCGACCGCCTCCGCTCTCCTCTCCGCGTACTTGCCCACCCGCCCGCGCGCCAAGACGTAAGCCCCGATGCAGGCAGCATACGGAACGACGTTGATGACCAGCGGCCCGGCCGCGAAGTGGAAGGCGAAGACGCCAAAGACCTCGAGCGCGACCCCGACGAGCGTCGCGGCCATCGGTATGGCCGAGAGCGCGAGCGCATCCTTTCGGAAGAGCAGGGTGCGGGTCTCGTTGAACAGGAACAGCCCAAGGGCGGCGGCGATGACGAGCGAGAACATGTGCGGGTACCTCCATCAGCGGGTGATGGGGTCCGCGATTGCAGGCATGGGGCCAGGCGCCAGCGCCCGGATGTCGCGGGCTTACACGGAGGGCACCATCCCGCGCGTGGACGGTAGGTTCGAGGGCGGGACCCCGTTCGTGGTTTGTCGTTGGTCGTTCGTGGGTTCGGTGGGGACGAGATGGATGCAAGCGCCCCCAAGCCTCCGTATCGTTCGGGGCCGATGCCGCGTGTTTCGGTTCTCCTGCCCGCGCGCAACGCCGCCGCCACGCTGACCGTCGCGGCGCGCAGCGTGTTGGCCGAGGAAATCGACCTGGAGTTGGTCGTGGTCGATGACGGCTCGACGGACGGTACGGCAGAGGTGCTCCAACGGCTGGAGGCGGAAGACTCGCGGGTCCGGAAGGTGACCACCGCTGGCCTGGGGCTGGTGGGTGCCCTGCGCGTCGGGCTTTCTCTCTGCCGGGCGGACTACATCGCCCGCATGGACGCCGACGATGAGTCGCTCCCCGGGCGAATTCGCAGGAGCGTGGAGGCGCTCGACGCCGATTCGAGCTTGGCCGCGGTCGGCACCGGCGTGGAGATTTTTCGGGAGGACCGCCCACCGAGCCCGAACATGCGCGCCTACGCACAGTGGCTCTCCTCGCTCACCACCCCTGAACGACTCTTCGCCGATCGCTTCGTGGAAAGCCCGCTGTGCCACCCGGCCACCACCCTTCGCCGCTCCATGCTGGAGGCAGTAGGCGGCTGGGAAGAAGGCGACTTCCCCGAGGACTGGCAGCTGTGGCTCAAGCTCTTGGCGCATGGAGCGCGGCTGGTGTGTTTGCCCGAGGTGCTCTTTCGCTGGCGCGACCACGAGGCACGGCTCACCCGCACAGCGAACCGGTACGCGCTGCATCGGCACCTGTGGCTCAAGGCGCACTTCCTGGCGACGACCACCCTCCCCGTCGGCCGGCCGATCGTCGTCTGGGGAGCAGGCGAGGTGGGGCTGGTGCTGGCGCGGCTGCTGCGTGACGAAGGGGTGGAGGTCGCACGCTTCGTCGACGTCCACCCCAAGAAAATCGGCCAGCGCATCGATGGCGTTCCGGTCGTTGCCCCGGCCGCACTGGACGCTCCGGGAGAGCTGCACCTGGTCGCCGCCGTCGGCGCCAAAGGAGCACGAGCGGAAATCCGCACCTTCCTCACCGCGCGCGGCTGGGAAGAGGGCCGCCATTTCACCTGCGCCGCGTAAGCCCGGGTCGGGGGGCTCGTTGCGCGGGACTCCCCCAAATCGTCAACCTCGACAGGTTGACACAAAGTTGACGATTAACGATTTCTCCTCTGAGGAGGGTTGACGATTCGGTTGACGTAGGGGTTGACGATTACGAGGGGCCCTCAAAGGGAGACCCGGCAGGTGACACGATGCATTCGCAAGCTTTTGCCGACGCCGAATTTCTCCTCGCAAAATCCGGCCAGCGACTTCGTCTAGCGCCATGCGCCGTGTGGCGGCTCCACCTGGGCGTGGGTGAAGAAGCGCGCGAGGTCGTGGGGTACCGGCGCCTCGAGCAACACCGGCGCCTTCGTGCGCGGGTGAGCGAGCACCAGCGCCTGCGCATGCAGAAGAACCCGGGGCGCGCTCAGCCCTCCGGCTCCTTTGGGCCCACCGTAGAGCGCGTCGCCGAGGATGGGCGCATCGAGCGCGCGCAGGTGCGCCCGCAGTTGGTGGGTGCGCCCGGTGCGGGGAAAGAGCGCCACCAGGCAGTACACCTCGTCGGCAAAGAGGCGTTCGAAATCGGTCACCGCCGGCTTTCCGTTTCCATGACGCAGCGCTCGTTGCCTCCCTGGCCGGGTCGGGTCTTTGGCGATGGGCAGCTCGATGGTGCCGCGCTCCGGTAGCCCGGGCATGGTGGCGGCGAGGTAGCGCTTGCGCACGGCGCCCTCACGAAACTGCGCCGCCAGCGCCGAGGTGGCCGCCTTCGTCTTGGCAAAAACGGTGACGCCCGAGGTTTCGCGATCGAGCCGGTGCACCAGCCCGGCATCTCGCCCCAGGTGCGCGCTCACCAAGTCGAGCAGGCTCTCCCCCACCCTGCCTGGAGTGGGCTGCGCTGAGAGCCCAGGAGGCTTGTTCGCCGCGAGCAGCTCCTCGTCTTCGTAGAGGACCGCCAGGGGCAAAGACGGACGAGCAGGCTCGAGCCCCCCCCGACCCGATTCTTCGAGAACGGCGGTGACCTTCTGCCCCGCGCGCAGCACGCGCTTGGCCTCCAGGCAGCGGCGGCCGTCGACGTAGACCGCTCCGAGGGTGACCAGGTGCTCGGCCTGGGCACGCGACACTTTCAGCGTGCGGGCAAGAAACGAGGAGAGCGCCGAGCCCGCCTCTGTCTTCTCCACTTGCAGCGAACGCCGCTTCATCGGCCGCGCTTGCAGCATGGGCGCGCGTGGAACGCAAGGGACAGCACGTCTTCAAGGCACGCCCTACCGTTGCGAAAGTGAGCTTCGACGAGTTTCTCCGCCAGGCATGCCCGCCGCTCGACCTCGAGTGGCGCCGCTACCGCCGCCGCTCGGCCCGCCACCGGGTGCAGGCGCGCATGCAACAGCTGGGGCTTTCCGACTACGGCGATTACCTCGCCCGGGTGAAGAGCGACTCCGGCGAAGCGGCGGGGCTGGCCAACCTGATGCGCGTCACCATCACCCGCTTCTTCCGCGAGCGGACGATGTGGGAGTCGCTCGCCCAGGTGGTGCTCCCTCGACTCGTCATGGAGCTTTCCGAGGGCACGCCGCTTCGCGCCTGGAGCGTGGGTGCCTGCGGGGGAGAGGAGCCCTACAGCCTGGTCCTCCTGTGGAGCGAGCTCTCTTTCGGCCCCCCTCTGGAGCTGCTCGCGACCGACATCGACGAGGCAAGCCTTCAGCGCGCGCGAGGTGGCCGATACCGTCCCGCCACCTTGCGCGAAGTCCCTGCCGAGCTTCGGGCACGCTTCTTCACCCGGGTGGGGAACTTTTTCGAGGTCGACCGGGCGGTCAAAGACCAGGTGCGCTTCGAGCGGAAAGACCTGCTCACTGACCCCACGCCCCGACGCGTCGACTTGGTGCTTTGCCGCTATCTCGCCTTCACCTACTTCACCGGAAAGCGGCGCCTGCGTGCGGAGGAGCGCCTACGTGGTGCGATGCGCACCGGGGGAGCACTGATGCTCGGCGCCAAGGAGCACCCGCCGAGCGGCCGCCTCTTCGCCCCCTGGCCCGGCGCGTCAGGCTTCTTCCGCGCTCTCGAGGGAGTTGACTAATCGCCGCGGCGCGCGCCTCATAGATTGCGTGGAGACTTCTCTTTCCGGGCTGGCCAAACGCCTCGACGACTTTCTCTTCGAGTTGGGCAGCCTGCACTACCGCTACGGTGCCGGGCTCTCCTCCGAGCTGCCGGTGGCGCAGCTCTACCAGCGGTACCGGGAGCTGGCCCAGCCCGACACCTTCCGCCAGGTGCGACAGACGGTCGAGGACGAGCGCACCGACGAACGGGTACGCGCAAGGCTGTCTCTTTTGCTCGAATTCCTCGCCGGCCAGGTGGAAGACGCGCTCGCCGCTCCGGCGATGGAGCAGATCGCCACCCTCGAGGCCACCGCCCAGGTGCCCACCGCCGAGGGCGTGCTCCCTTTTCGCGAGGCGACGGCCCAGCTGGCGCATGAGCCCCAACGCGAGCGCCGCGCCCATCTGGAAAAAGGGCTGGGCGACCTTTTGTGGGAAAACCAGGGGCCGTATGCGCGGCGCCGTGAAGCAGCGACCCGCACCGCCGAGGTACTTGGCTACCCTTCCTACCTCACGCTGCGCGACGGGGTGACCGGCTTTTCCGCCGAGAAGCTCGCCGCGGCCTGCACCGGCGTCCTCTCTGAGACGGAGGACGCCTTCCGCGACCTGCTCACCTACGTGCTCAAGAAGGTCGACCCTTCGCTCAAGCCCGCGCAGGCCAGGCGGCACGACTTGCAGTACGCCTCCACCGCCCCGTGGATGGCGCAGCACTTCCGCCGCGAAGATTTGCTGCCTTCGGTCACCCGCTGTCTTTCCGAGATGGGGCTCAAGCCCAACGCCGACGGGCGCATTCTTTTCGACACCGAGGACCGGCCGGGGAAAACCTCCCGCGCCTTCGTCGCCGACCTGCGTGTGCCCGACGAGATTCGCCTGGTGGCGCGGCCGCTGGGAGGCTTGGGCGACTATTTCGCGCTCCTCCATGAACTCGGCCACGCGCAGCAGCGCGCCCACGTCCTACGCACCGCGCCCGTGGAGGAGCGGCGGTTGGGCGACCTTTCGGTCACCGAAGGCTTCGCCTACCTCTTCGACCACCTGCTCCTCGACGAAGGCTGGCACAAACGTTTCCTACGCCTGCCGCCGACGGTCGCCCGCGAGGCCGCCCGGCTGGCAGCGTTCAACAACCTGTGGCTCTTGCGACGCTACGCAGCGAAGTTGCCCTACGAGCTGTCCCTCTACGAGCGGGGGCCGGAGCGGCCGCTGGCCGAGGAGTACGAGGAGCGCCTGGGCGCCGCGCTCTTCGTCGGCGTGCACAAGGGCTTCTTCCTCTACGACGTCGATGCGCAGCTGTACGCTACCCGCTATCTGCGGGCGTGGGCCCTCGAAGCGCGGCTGCACGCCGTGTTGTGCGACCGCTTCAACGAGGACTTCTGGCGTAACCCAGCCACCGGCGCCTGGCTCCAGAGCCTCTTTTCCCGCGGCCAGCGCGACAGTGCCGAAGTGATGGCCGAGCAGCTGGGCGCGCCTCTGTCGCTCTCCGAGGCAGGGAGCCGGCTCGTTCAGGTGATGGGAGCCTAAACGCCCTCTCCCTTGGGGAGAGGGGCGAAGGACTACTTCTTCTTCCTCAGCGCGCGAACGATCTTCTCCTTCGCTGCGTTGCGAGGAACGACCACCTTGGCGGCGACCGCCTTACCCTTGGCCAGCTGCGCCCGGTGGGCACGCAAAAGCTGCATCTCGATGAGGAGCAGCTCGTCGGCCAGCTCCTGGTTTCTTCCCGCCGCAGAAGGCAGCGGGGCCGCGAGGGCGGGCACCGAAACGCCGTGCCGCATGCGCAGCGCCTTCTCCTCCTCCGAGGTCAACGTCTTCGCCTTGCTCAGCGCCCCCCTCACCTCTTCCGCCGTCACCGCCACCATCGTGCTTCCACCCTTGCGCTCCATCGTCGTCTCCTCACTGAACACTTGCGTATGTCGGACGCGGCCGACCCGCTACCTTCTGCGATTGTAGGGAGGGAGCAAGACCGGTCAATTTTTTGGCCGCACAACTCGGAAGCACCCTGTAGCCAAGGGCACTTAGAGCCGAAACCCCAACCCCAAGTAGGCCGAGGTCACCTGTATCCGCCGGGCAGCGAACAGCTCGGCTGCAAAAGGGTAGTTGAAGTAGCGGCCCTCGGCGTTCAGGTCGAGCTTGGGGCCCAGGCGCACGCCCACCCCAGCAGCCAACTGCGCCCCCACCCGCAAGACGCCCCCTGACTCACGCAGCGCGTGGACATACTCCCCCGGGTGGGAAACCATGAGGCTCGCTCCCAGCCCCAGGTAGGGCTGTACCGCCCGGTCGGCAAAAGGCATCAGCTGCACCGACAGCGGCGTCGCCTCGGTGAAGGCCAGGCTGCTCGCCACGTGCCCGCCCACCGACGCCAGCGACGAGGCGCTGCGAAAGCGCCAGGCCAAGGTGGCGCTGTAGCCGGCGACCGGCTCGGTGCCCCCGCCCATGGCGAAGGCACCCACCGGCGACACCGTCACGCCCAGACTCCGTGTGCCCTCCGCCTGCGCGGTGGGCGCCATCAACCAAACTGCGAGCGATAGGGACAAGGCGAAACGGCGCATCGACCCGCCGTCTCAAGCAAGCCGAGGACCAACGAGATTTCCTTTTGGGCATGCCCGGTTGCGCACAGAGACGTGGCCTTGGGTCCCACAGTGCCTGACATGAAGATCATGCTCGCACCTGACAAGCCCGCCAGCCAAACCGGCTCTACTCGTCGTCGGGCGGGGCGGCCTCGGAGGAAGAAGCAGGAGCACCAGCGTCGGTCCGGCCCCCGCGCGGAAAGCCGAACCGATCGAGGGCCTCGGTGATGCCCACCGGCTTGTCCTGGTCGGGGAGAGGCTCTTTGGGACGCGACAAGCCAGGGTCCTTGCCGACGTCGGTCATCACCGCGTCGAGCTTGAGGTGCAGGTGGGCGTCGCCGCCGTCGCTGCTCACTGCGAGCCGGCCGTCGAGCCGTGCTTTGAGAACCACCGAAGTCTGAGCGTCCACCAGCACCTCTCCCTGGAGCGAGCGCGGCTCTCGTTGGTCGAAGAAGGCCAACCGAAGCCGGGTGGTTGGATCGGCCTCCCCCTTGGGGTAGGTGGGCGGTGGAAGCACCTCCTCCGACGAGCCGGCCATCGGCGGCCCCAGTGAAACGGTGTACCGCCAGGCGGTGCGGCCCTCGTGGGTCACCGTACCTGAGGGAGCGAGCGCAAGCCGCCCGCGAAAGAGGGCGTCGATTTCCTTCACCGCGCCGAAAATCTCCTCGCGCTCGCGCTCGGCGATGCCGCGGTCACGCCGACGTTGGCGAAACTTGCCGTGCCGGCTCTTGGCGAACACCTCGCCGTGCACGCGTAAGACCTCCAGCCCTTGCTCGCGTGAGTTCTCGATGACGCCGTGAAAATCGCCGTTCACCCCTCCCGGGCCGGCGCGCAAGGTGCGTGTCTCCACGAGCCTTACGGTGCGAGCGTTGCCGGTCCACTCGAAGGTGACGGTGGCCTGGTAGTGATGGGGCCCAATGCGCTCGGTGGCCTCGGCGGCGCCCATGCCCAAGATGCGCCGGGCGATGCGCGGATGGGCGGCCACCTCCTCGGGCGGGAGCCGTTCGGCGGCCGACGTCACCGCGGGGGGCGGGCTTTCGGGCGAGAAGATACGTGCCTTGGCCGCCTGGTCGACGCTGTCGGAGCACCCCGCGGCCACCACCAGCACCGCCGCGCGCCACCATCGATGCGAGGTCAAAAACGTCTCCTTGTGGGCGCCGAAGGTACGCGGCAGCGGTGGGGTTGCCAAGGTTCGACTACAATCGTGTCCCCATGCAGAACCTGCGCGACAAGCTGCTCAAGGCTGGGTGGGGCTCCCAGACGCGCATCCCCAAGCTCCCTGCCTTGCCCGGCAGCAAGGCACACCAGCGGGAGGAGGCCGCCAAGCAACGGGAGATGGACGGCAAGCTGCGCGCGCTGGTGTTGGAGAACCAGCTGCCCCTCGAGCCGGGCCCACAGACCTTCCACTTCGTCACCCGCAAAGGAAAGCTGCGGCGGCTGGAGCTCACCGAAGGTCAGGCCAAGCTCCTCGAGGAGGGCAAGCTGGCGGTGGTCGAGCGACAGGACCCGGACAAAATCGACCACGCCCTGGTGCCCTCCGCCGTCGCCGAGCAGATGCTCGTGCTCTTTCCCAAGGCGGTGCGTTTTTTCAACCGGCCCGAAGCGCCGGTGGGTTTTCTTCAAGAAGAAGCCGAGCAGCCTGAAGAGCCCTCGAGCGCCGAGGAGCCCTCCGGAGAAACCTTCATCCCCGTGAAGCGCGCGCCGAGCACCTAGGGTGAGCATCTTTTCGCCCGGAGGTGAGCGATGCGCAGAGCGTGGCTGGGGGTGGCGGCGCTGGCACTTGCGGGAACTGCACAGGCGAGACGATTCGACGTAATGGCGCAGGGCGGGGTGGGGCAGTTCACCGGCGGGCTGGTCCAGTTCACCGAAACCGGCCCGACGTGGGGCGTCTCGGTGAACGCCGACGTGTACCGCGCGCTTCAAGTCGAGCTCGGCTATCAGGGCTCGTTCAACGTCCTCAACGGCGTCGACGATGACGCGCCCGCACCGCCGGCCTTGGTGCGGCATGGCGGGGAGATGTTGGTGCGGGTGTCTCCGCGCGCGCTGCCCGAGGTACGGCCCTTCGTCGGAGCCGGCTTGGGCTTAAGCCAGTTGAGCGTGGCGGGAGCGCTTCCCGGCTTTCGTGCCGATGTGCTCGAGGAGCTGCCCTTGGCGGCAGGCGTCGATTTCCGCTCCGGAGCGTTGCACCTGGGGCTTCGCACCACCTTCCGCGTGCTCTTTGGAGAAGGCTTCGCCGACGTCGGCTTGCCCGCCAGCCCTCAAGGCGGGCGCTGGGACGTGGGAGCGACCGCGGGCGGGCGGTTCTAGCCGCTAACGCGAAGCTCCTCCCGGGAGCGGCATGACGTCGGCGGCGGCGACTGGCTCGGACGGCGGCAGGCGGCGCGGCGGCACCACCACCGGGGGAGGAATCGGGCAGCGCGTGCAGGGGCCGCGCATCGGCACCTTGAGCACCCGCGACACCCGAAGGAACGTGTTGCGTAGCTTGTTGGCCTTTTGAATCGCCCTCACCGTGCTGTTGTAGCGACGGGCGATCGCGCCCAGAGTGTCGCCGCGCCGCACTTTGTGCATGGCGATGTTCTGCTCCGGGCGCTGGGCGAGCAACGGAGCCACCCGGCGTCCCAGCTCCTGTGCGCGCGGATTGAAGTAGCGCACGTGAAAGTGGTCGCGATGGCGGCGGGCGTGCTGCACCAGCGAGCGCTTGCCCGCGCGAAAAAGGGAGTCGAGCCACACCGGGTCCTCGCCGATCGCCAGCGCGTGGGCGTAGAGCACCTTCTGCACCCGCCGGTCGAGGAGAATGAACTGCACATCGCCGTGCACGATGAGCGCCCGAAGGAGCGCCCAGTTGAGGGCAACGTCGATCACCTTCTCCCGCTCGCGAACCTTCACTGGCTCTTCGGTGGGGTAATAGAAACCCAAATCGACGTCGCGCCCGCTCTGGTGGCTCTTGTGGGGGCGCACGTAGCCGCCTTCGGGGAGGGACATCTGGTTGACGCGAAGGCGCGGGGCGTGGGGGAACTGCGCCCGCACTTCGCGAATCGCCGCCGTGACGTATTCGACGGTCTCGCGGGTGGCGAAGGCCCGATCGGGGGAAACCAGAATCCACTCCTCGCTGCGCGGAAAGCGCTCGGCGTTCACCAACCGGCCCTCGTCGGCGAAGCCGATGGAGATGGACCCGAGGGCTTCGGGGGCGTTCGCCCACTTCTCCGCCAAATCGGCGTCAGCGAGGTCGGTGGTGTAGCGAAGAGCACCGTCGGCGGCGGCATCGGGCTCGCGCGACTCCGCTTCCTCCGCCACCGCTTCGTCCTCTTCGCCGACGTCGTCGTCCTCGGAAAATGGAGCTTCGATGGCGACCTCCTCCGTTGGCGGCGAAGAGGGAGTGGCTGCGACGGCGGAGACCTCCGTGGCAGGCGCGAGCGCGGACGGGGGTGGGGCCGCGGCGTTGAGCGCGCAACCAGCACCTAGCAAACCAAGCCAGAACACCTGACGCATCGGACCTGGGCGCCATTCTAGTACCGCCCCACCCCGCCGGGAGAAACCGGGGTCAAACGGTCAGTCCCACCAGGTGGTTCAAGAACGCCACCCGCACGTCTTCGGGAATCTCCACCGGCTTGAAGGTGTCCATCGAGATGGCGACGGTGACCACCTCGAAGGTGGCGCAGAGGGTGTCGGTTTCGTTCTTGTAGAAACGGTAGCGCGAGGTGATCGACCGGGTGGACAGCTTCACCGTGTCCATCTCCACCCGCGCGATGTCGCCGAAGGTGAGGGGCGCCTTGAAGTCGCCGGCGGCGTGCACGCTGGGGTAGCCGACCTTGCGGCGCATGAGCATCTCGGCGTAGGGCACGCCCACCTCGGCAGCGAAGAAGTCTTCGAACACCCGGTGGCAGTAATCGAACAGGCGCGGGTAGTAGACGATGCGCGCGTAGTCGACGTCTTGGAACCGCACGGGCAGCTTTTGAACGTACGCCATGGTCAGCTGAACGCGTCGAGCCCGGTGATGGCCTTGCCGAGAATGAGGGTGTGCACCTCGTGGGTGCCCTCGTAGGTGTACACCGACTCCAAGTTGAGCATGTGCCGCACCGGTGGGTACTCGTCGGTGATGCCGTTGGCGCCATAGATGCTGCGCGCCGCCCGAGCAATCTCCAGCGCGCTCTTCACATTGTTGCGCTTGGCGAGCGACACCTGGGTGGCGGTCACCTTGCCCTCATCCTTGAGCCGGGCCAGCCGCCAGGAGAGCAGCTGCGCCTTGACGATCTCCTGCAGCATCTCGGCGAGCTTTTCCTGCGTGAGCTGGAAGCCGGCGATGGGCTTGCCAAACTGCACCCGCGTCAACGCGTACTCGCGCGCGCCCTCGAAGCAGGCGACCGCCGCGCCGGTGACCGCGAAGGCGATGCCCAACCGCGCGTTGTTGAGGCAGGAGAGCGGGCCGCGTAAGCCCTGCACTCCGGGGAGGACGTTGCGCTCCGGCACCCGCACGTCCTGGAGGATGAGCTCGGAGGTGTAGGACGCGCGCAACGAAAACTTGCCGTGAATCTCCCGCGCGGAAAAACCCGGCATGCCCTTCTCCACGAGGAAGCCCCTGATGCTGTCGGGGCCCTCGCCGGTCTTCGCCCAGACCAGAGCGACGTCGGCGACGCTGCCGTTGGTGATCCACATCTTCGAGCCATTGAGCACCCACTCGCCGCCGTCCTTCTTCGCCCGGGTGCGCATGCCACCGGGGTCGGAGCCGAAGTCGGCCTCCGTCAGCCCGAAGCAGCCGATGACCTTTCCCTTGGCCATGCCGGGGAGGAAGCGCTCTTTCTGTTCCTCCGAGCCGTAGGCGTAAATCGGCCACATGCACAACGAGCTTTGCACCGAGGCGAACGAGCGTAGCCCCGAGTCCGCTCGCTCCAGCTCCTGGAGGATGAGCCCATACGCCACATGGCTCATGCCCGCACAGCCATAGCCTTTGAGCGGTGCACCGAACACGCCGAGGTCGGCGAGCTTGGGCACGACCTCCATGGGGAAGGTGCCGTTGCGAAAGTGCTTGCCGATGATCGGGAGGACCTCGCGGTCGACGAGCTCTGCCACCACGTCGCGGGCGGCCCGCTCTTCGGGAGCAAGCAGCTGGTCGATGCAGTAGAGGTCGGTGATGTCGGCGCGGGGCATGAAGGACGCTCCGAAGAAGGAGGGGCTTGTAACACGGCGATTTCTAGAACCCCAGCGGCCCCAGCTCGCGTGCCAGGCGCCGGCTCTCCCCCACCTTGGGCAGCTCCAGGGGCCGCAAGGCTCCCTCCTTCCATTCGAGGAAGAGCAGCGAGGGGTCATCGAGCGGACGATCGAACCGGAAGGCGAGCCGGCGCGGGCCCTGCGAGCTGGCCTCGCGTACGGTGGCGGTGAACCCGCGAAGCGTGACCTGGTCTCCTTCGCGCAGCGGAAACTGGGGCGCACGGACCATCTGCTCGAACACCGTGCTCAGCATGTGTCCGCCAACCACCTCGAGCTCGAGGGCGTCTTCCGCGGTGCGCGTCAGCAGGTGGTCGAAGGGCGCCAAGGAGAGTGTCCACCATGACCGAGGCTGGGGTGCGCCGCGGTACGAGCGGACCACCGGAGCGTAGAGGGCCACCGATGGATCCGGCGCGAGAGGGATGACCACGTGCAACGACGGATCGAGCGGTACCACGAGCGTCTTCTCCACCCGCGGGCCGGCGGAGCCGAAGGCGGCGTACTGGCTGCCCCAGCCGAGAACCGCCAGCGGCACGTGCAAGAGCACCAGCACCACCGCCCACGCCCGCTCGAACGGCGATGCGCGCCAGGCGTGGCGAATCAACACCGCGAGCAACGCCGAGCCGCCGAGCGAGGGCAAAAGCAACAAGCGGTTGGTGGGAAAGGTGGCTGCCACCGGTAAGAGAGATAGACCGGCGCCGGCGAGCAGCCAGGTGAGCCCGCGCCGTTCGACCTCGGCAAGACCGCGAATGGCGCGGCGTAAGAGCCACCCCGATCCCACCAGTGCGAGCGCCCCCAGCGAGACCTGTACCGGCCGCAGGTGCTCGAAGTAGAGCCAAAAATCCGCGGGAAAAGCGACGAGCTGAGCGGCGACCATCGCCAAAAGACGCGGCGGCAGCGCGACGAGGAATGCTCCCGGCGTGGCGGAAGGATCGATGTAGATACCCGAGCCGAAAGCGCCGTAGTTGCCCAGCTTGTAGACCACGACATAGGCGAGCCCGAGCAAGCCCGCGGGGAGGAGCGCTCCCAGCCGCTCCCTTCGCCCGCCAGGCGCCGCCACCCACTCGTACGCGGCGAGGTAACAAAACACGCCCAGCGCCGCTTCTCCCGCGAGCAGCCCCAAGGTGTACCCCAGCATCGAGAGCGGAAGGCCGAAGCGCCAGCGCTCCTCGCGCCAGCGAAGGTGCGCGACGAGCCCGAGCAGCGCCGGCGTCGCCGCCACCAGCGCGTTTCGATTGGCAAGCCAGCTCACCGGCATCCAATGCGCGTCATCGATGGCGAAGAGCAGCAGCGCCGCGCCACCCAACGCAGAAGGCAACGCCCGCCGCAGCACCAGCGCGCACGCCCCGACGAGCGCCAGGTACCAGAGCGCCGAGTGCAAGTGCGGCGGCCACTCCAGCTTCCCGAAGAGCGCGAGGTCCACGTAGGTCAACGCGGAAGAGAACGGCCGCCAGAAGTTGAGCTTGAGCTCGCGCAGCGTCCACCACGGATAGGGCCCCCGCTCGATGAAACGGGCGAGCTCGCTCGGATTGCCGGATGCGAAGCGGTAGAGCTCCAGGCCTTTCGCGGGAGATTCCAGACCCGTCGCCGACGCAAGGTGGATGTAGTCGTCGAGGAAGAGCCCCAAACTCAGAGCGGGCAGGGAAAGAGCAGCCGCCAACGCGAGCGCCGCCAACGTGGCACGCGGAAAGGCCAGCCAACGCACGGTCGAATCCTACGCTGGTTCGTGGCAGGCCCCGCGACGTATCTTCTCGCCGCATGAGCGCGGTGAAGCTGGCGGTGGTGACAGGCGCGAGCCGAGGCATCGGCAAAGAGATTGTTCTGCGCCTGGTACGCGAGGGTTACCAGGTGTGGGCGCTGGCCCGTTCGCTGGAGGTACTGCAGAAGCTCGCCTCCCAGGTAGAGGTGGGGCGCATCCGTCCGCTGCGGATGGACGCCGAGCGCGCCGACGACGTCCTCTCCGCGGCTGCGCAGGTGGCGCAGAGCGGCACCCCCTCGGTGCTGGTGAACAATGCGGGCATCGCCGTCTCGGCGCCGCTGCCCAAGACAGAGCACGATGCCTGGCAACGAACGATGGCCGTCAACGTCACCGCGCCCTTTCTCCTCTGCCGCGAGCTGATGCCGAAGATGGCAGCGAGCGGCGGCGGGCGGGTCATCAACGTCGCCTCCACGGCCGCGCTCAAAGGGTACAAGTACACGTCCGCCTATTGCGCCTCCAAACACGCGCTGCTCGGGCTCACCCGCGCGCTGGCGGTGGAGTACGCGCAGAAGAACGTCACCGTGAACGCCCTCTGCCCCGGCTGGGTGGACACCGACATGCTCGCGGCGTCCGCGCAGACCATCGCGCAGACCACCGGACGAACGGTGGAAGAGGCACGGCAGACGCTGGCGAAGATGAACCCCATGGGGCGGCTGGTGACGCCGGCGGAGGTCGCCGAGCTGTGCGCCTTCCTCGTCTCGCCCGCGGCGGCTGCGGTCACCGGAGCGGCGTACACGATGGACGGCGGCGAGTCCGCCTGATGCGAAAGGAAGCGATGGCCATTCACCGCGACGTTCAACCCCAAGGCTGGGCCCGCCCTCGCGGTTACGCCAACGGAGTGCTCGCCGAGGGCAAGCTGCTCTTCATCGCCGGCCAGGTGGGTTGGGACCCGGCCACTCCCGAGCCGACCTTTCCAAAGTCGTTCGTCGAGCAGTTCGACCGCGCGCTGCAAAACGTGCTCGCGGTGGTGCGGGAAGCCGGCGGGACGGCCGAAAACCTCACCCAGCTCACCCTCTTTGTCACTGACAAGGCGGAATACCTGGCGGCGCTCGAGGAAGTGGGCGCGGTGTGGAAGAAGCACGCCGGCCGCCACTACCCGGCGATGGCGCTGGTGCAGGTGGCCTCGCTGCTTTCCGACGAGGCGAAGGTGGAGATTCAGGGCATGGCGGTGCTCTAAGAAGCACGGTCATGAAGCGACCGGCGGCGCCGCTCGGCCGACCGCCGCACGACCAGCCCCACGTACGCCACCGCGTTGGCCAGAAGGACAACCGCTCCCATCGCCCACTGCAGGCCGTGGGTGAGGCCCGGGGAATAGACAAGGGGGATGATGTAGTGCTCGACGAAGCCTTCGGTGTAGCCGCTCTCCCCGGCGGCGCGCCGCAGCACGTTCTCCAGCGGAGTGAGCGGGCAGACCCAGCCCATCCACTGCACCGCCACCCCCCACACCGCGAGCGGCAGGTGGATGAAGGCCAACCTCGGCCACCTCCACGTGAGAAAGCCGCCGGCCACGATGAACACGATGAACGCCAGGTGGAGCACCACCACGGCGTCGGCAGCAAGACGGTAGAACAAGAGAACCTCTAGGCGGGTTGGCGAAGGAACGAGTCGAGTGTCACGCCGACAATCTGGTCGGCCTCGAACGGCGTGCCACAAACGACGGTGAGCCTCGACTTGGGGAAGACCTTTCGAAACCAAGCAAAGTCGAGTGCTGTGGCACGGCCTCGCTTGACCTCGACGAAGTGATCTTTACCTACGACGAAATCGAGCTCGTGGCCCCCACCCTGCCAGTAGGGGATGCGTTCGGGCTCCGGCTTCCCGGCCAGCGCTGCACGCCGAAACAGCTCCTGCGCCACGGCCCATTCCTGCCAAACGCCCTGCCGTTCTGGCTCGAGCCGATTCAGATCATCCGCCGAACGCGGTGCATCCGGCGCCCACACACATGCGGCAAGCAAGTTGATGAACGGAAATTTCGCCGGCTTTCGCGAGACCTCGGCGCGCAAAGAAGCGTCCCACGCTGGCGAAGTGCCGACGCACAGCAAATCCGAGAGCATGTCGACCCACCCAGCAGCGACGGTGTTGTTGGCCAGGCCAGCGTCGCGGGCAAGCTTGGTTTGGCCAAGCGGTGCACCGCCGTGCCGGTGGAGCTGCTCCATGACGGCAACCAGCGAACGGCGTGAACGCCCACTGCGCGCACACTCGCCTTGCACCCAGTCGCGAACGACATCGACAGCCCACTCGGAGAGCCGCCTCGTGCGAAGAAGCTCGCCACACGCGAGGGGGGAGCCTCCGGACAACAAATACGAGCCAAGCGCGCGCGGCCCCAGCTCATGGCCCCCGGCACGTAGAAACTCCGCGTAGGGAACAGGCAGGAACAAGTAGCTGGTCCTTCCCAGCTTTCCCTTGCGTCCCGGCAGCCGCTCGCCTCCATGCCTCAAGTCAGCCGCCCGCGAGCCTGTGGTCACGACGAGAACCCGGCGAAGCTCTCCGCGGTCGAGGACTCGCTTGATGCCCATCTCCCAGTCAGCCACCGCGGTGATCTCGTCGATGAACAGGCGGCGAACCGCGGCGTCCTTTCGGAACGAGACGGCCAGGCGTGACAGCTCTGCCGCGAGGTGGTCGGCATCACGCAAATAGTCACCGTCGAGGAACAGCGCGCTGCCTGGCCCATAACGAACCGCCGTGTCGCGCATGACCCCTTCCAGCCAGGTCGATTTCCCGAGCTGTCGCGCGCCCCGCACGAGAATGAGCCCAGGCTCGGTCGGCAGCTCACTCAGGCCGAACTGCAGCCGAAAGACGGCCGGCGCTTCGACCAACGCCTCCAACCGAGGAAACAGACCGGGTACGTCCAAGGTACCGCCCAGAAGCGCCTGGTTGACTTGATCAACGTTCACGACGTTGAAATTATCAACGCCCTGGACGTTGAGCAAAGCGTCGACGCCCCAAACAGCCTTCGAGAGGCGAGCTCCCAAGGTTTGCCGCGGCCTGTGCTATGCCCCGCCCCATGCCAGCGCCCTCCTCCTTCCGCTACGAGGTGGCCGACCGGGTGGGGGTGGTCACCTTCACCCGCCCCGACACCTTGAACTCGCTCACCTTCGAAGTGTACCGCGAGCTACGCGACCTCTTCTTCGAGCTTCAGCGCGAGGAGAAGGTTCGCGCGGTGGTCATCACCGGCGAAGGCAAAGGCTTCTGCTCCGGTGGCGACGTGAATTCCATCATCGGCGAGCTCTTTCGCCGCGACATGCCGGGGCTGGTCGACTTCACCCGCATGACCTGCGACCTCATCAAGAACATGCGCGCGCTGCGAAAACCCGTCGTCGCCGCGCTCAACGGCACCGCTGCGGGCGCAGGCGCAGTCATCGCCCTCGCCTCGGACCTCCGGGTCGCTTCGGAGAAAGCCAAAATCGCCTTCCTCTTCGTCAAGGTCGGCCTCGCCGGCGCCGACATGGGCGCGGCCTATCTTTTGCCGAAGCTGGTGGGCTTAGGGCGCGCCACCGAGCTGCTCTACTTCGGAGACGCCATCGACGCACCCACCGCCGAGCGCTACGGGTTGTTCAACAAAGTGGTCGCCCCTGAGAAAGTGCTCGCGGAAGCGCTGACGTGGGCGAAGCGTCTGGCCGAGGGCCCCACCTTCGCCATGGGGATGACCAAGGAGCTGCTCAACGGCGAGCTCAACGCCGACCTCTACGGCGCGCTGGACAACGAGGCACGCGCGCAGGCGGTGTGCATGCAGACCAAAGACTTCCGCGAGGCGTACGAGTCCTTCGTCGCCAAGCGGCCTCCCAAGTTCACCGGGAGCTGAGCATGGCCGACTTGCTCTCGCCTGCGCACCACGCACTGGCGGCACAGGCACGAAAGGACTTCGCTCCCCTCGAGCCCCAAGGCGCTCACGACGACGCCACGCTCGCCCGGCAAGTGGCGGCGCTGGGCTACTACGGCTACCTGGTACCTGGGGTGTACGGAGGGCGCCTCGCCAACGTCGACGTGCGCAGCGTCTGCGTGCTCCGGGAAGAGATGGCGTACGTCAGCGCCGCGGCCGATTCCATCTTCGCCGTGCAAGGGTTGGGCAGCCACCCGGTGCTCTTGGGGGGCAGTGAGCAGCAGAAGAAGGAGCTGCTCTCACGCGTGGCTGCAGGGAGCGCGCTCTTTGCTTTCGCTCTCACCGAGCCAGAGGCTGGCTCCGACGTGGCCGCCCTCTCCACCACCGCGAAGCGTGACGGCGATGGTTACGTGCTCGACGGCCACAAGCGCTTCATCTCCAACGCCGGGGTGGCCACGCACTACACCGTCTTTGCGCGGACCTCGGAGGGCCCGAAAGGAATCTCCGCCTTCGTGGTGCCGGCCGATTCGCCCGGCTTCCGAGTGGCGAAGATGGAGCTCCTCGCCGAGCACCCCATCGGAGAGCTCACCTTCGAGCACTGCCGCGTGCCGGCCACCGCGCGACTGGGCGAGGAAGGCTCAGGGATGAAGCTCGCCCTGGCCACCCTCGATGTCTTCCGAAGCACGGTGGGCGCGGCGGCGGTGGGCATGGCACGCCGGGCACTCGATGAGGCGCTCGCCTACGCCAAGAAGCGCCGACAGTTCGGGGCAGCGCTGGCCGAGCTTCAGGCAGTGCAATTCCTCCTCGCCGAAAGCGCGGTGGAGCTCGACGCCGCACGCTTGCTCGTCCAGCGGGCCGCAGCGGTGAAAGATGGCGGGGCCGAGCGGGTGACCTACCAAGCAGCGGTGGCCAAACTGTTCGCCACCGAGGCCGCGCAGCGCATCATCGACCGCTGTTTGCAAGTGCACGGCGGCAACGGAGTGGTGAAGGGTTTCGCGATCGAACGGCTGTACCGTGACGTGCGCGCCTTGCGCATCTACGAGGGCGCCTCGGAGGTGCAGAAACTCGTGATTGCCCGCCACCTGCTCAAGGCTTGACCCACGTGGATTCGTATGAGCCGTTCATCTCGCTGGGGTTGGCGCTCTTTGCGGGCCTGATCATCGGTCTGGAGCGAGAGCAATCACGCCCCACGGACAGCGAGCAATCCTTCTTCGGCGGAGCCCGCACCTATCCCCTGATTGCGCTGCTCGGGGCCACCACCACGCTGGCATCCAGGTACGTGGGCACCTGGCTGGTGGTCCTCGCCGCCGCCGGGGTGTTCGCGCTGGTGGCCATCAGCTACGCGCAAGATGTCTTCGCCGGCAAAGAACACGGCATCACCTCCGAAAGCGCGCTGCTGCTCACCTTCATGCTCGGCGTTTTGTCGATGACCGAGTTTGTCACTCCGCTGACACGCAAGCTGTTCATCGTCGCGTCGGTGACCATCGCCGCCACCTTGCTTCTGTCCATCAAGCCCGCCTTGCACGGCTTCATCCAGAAAGCTTCGAAGGACGACGTGCTCTCCACCTTGAAGTTCCTCGTGGCGGCGGTGGTGGTGTTGCCGCTGCTCCCCAACGAGACCTTCGGCCCGCTCGAGGTGCTCAACCCGTTCAAAATCGGCCTGATGGCGGTGTTGATCGCCGGCATCAGCTTCGTGGGCTACGTCGCCATTCGCCTCCTCGGTCCCGGCCGCGGCATGCCGCTCACCGGAGCCATCGGCGGGCTGGTGTCCTCCACCGCGGTGACCGTGGCTTTCTCGGCGCGAGCCAAGGAGCGCCCCGACTTGCTTCTCGGTTGCACCGTCGCGGTGGTGCTCGCCTCCTCCATCATGTTCGGCCGGGTCATCGTCGAGGTGGGGATCGTCCACCCCGCGCTGTTGCCGCGCCTCCTCATCCCCATGGGGACGATGGGGCTCTCCGGGCTGGCAGTCTCTTTCGTGCTTTACCAACGTGCTCGCGGCGTCCAACAGGCGCCCGCCGAGGTTCAGCTCTCCAACCCCTTCGAGCTTTCCTCGGCGCTCAAGTTTGCGCTGCTGTTCGCCGTGGTCCTGCTCGGGGTCAAAGCAGCCTCCACGTACCTGGGCGAAAGCGGAACGCTGGTGGCGGGCCTGCTCGCCGGCACCACCGACGTCGACGCCATCACCCTCTCGATGGCCAACCTGGCACGAAACGAAGTGGTCAGCGCCCCCACCGCCACCACGGCCATCTTCCTCGGCACCGGCTCGAACACCCTGGTGAAGGCGGGCTTGGCCGTGTTCAGCGGAGGTTGGGAGCTCGGCCGGCGCGTGCTTTCCGCCTATGCGGTCATCATCGCCGCGGGCGCGCTCTCGCTGGTGGTGGTGTGGGTGCTCTGACGAGCGTCGGTCCTCTGGCCCTTTCAGCTGCTTGCTTGGAGCGACACGCGGCGCCATGCTTCCTTCATGCGGCCGGTCCCGGTTGAGGCAATGGAGCGCGTTCTCACCGCTGAGCCAGAGGCGCGCTGGGCCTACCTGTTTGGCTCGGCCGCCCGCGGGCAAGGGGATTGGCGCGACCTGGATGTCGGCGTTGTCACTTCGCGGGGTTTTGGCCTGCTCGACTTGGGCCGCCTCGCCAGCGCGTTAGAAGAAGCGACGAGAGAGCGGGTGGATGTCGTCGATCTCGGAGCTGCACCGCCCATCTTCGTGCACGACATTCTTCGAGGACGTACTCGGCTACTCCTCGACCGCGAGCGCGGGGCTCGCCTCGACTGGGAGTCAGAACAAATCTCCCGCGCGCTCGACTTCTTGCCTACCTACCAAGAAACTTTGGCCGCGTGGCGCAGCCGTGTGCGAGAAGTCACTCCGTGAGCACGAAAGGTCAACGCCTGCTCGACGTGCTGTGGCGCGCCTACCGCGACCTAGAACGCTATCGGGACCAATATGACAGCGCTCGCTTCCTTTCGGACCATGATGCCCAACGGATGGTGCTTCACGCCATGTACGAGGCCTCTCAGGCATCCATCGACCTGGGCGTTCACCTTCTTGTGCACCGTGGAGAGGAGGCTCCTTCGTCGTACCAGGAGGTCTTCACACGCCTGGAAAGCGCGGGGCTCATTTCACAGGACCTCGCACGGCGCATGAGAGGTTGGGCAGGCCTTCGGAACGTGCTCGCGCATTTCTATCCCGTCGTCGATATGACGCGAGTGGAGGCAGTCCTTCGAAACGAGCTCGTAGACCTGTCGGAGTACGCACGCGCCCTAACTGAGCCTGCCCGCTCTTAGCGCGCTCGAGCTGCCGAGCAGCCCAGGCCGTTGACCTCTTCAATCTCGTTGGCGATCCAACTCGATTTCGGCTCCCACCAGCGGTGCTGACGGCGTGGGAACCGGCGCCTCGGCGGCATCGGCTTGATAGGCGCCGAAGATGCGCTGGTAGGCCGCGGCGACGAAGGGCTTGTCGGCGAAAATCACCAACGCCGAGGCGAGGGTGATGGAGAACAAGATGCACCCGAAGACCACCGCCTCGATGGTTCGGCCTTCGGCGATGCCCGCCTGACTGGGCACCGCGGCCAACACCGCTGCCGCCAACCCCTTGGGTACCAGCGCCGCCGCCACCAGCGCGTCCCGCTTCGTCGTCGTCCTGGCCCGGAAGCTCACCCGCACCACCAGGGGACGAATGGCGAAAAACGCGATCGTCGCCAGCCCTCCAAAGACGATCGGCTCGAAGCCCGACAGCCGCAGCGACGCGCCCAGGTAGACGAAGAAGAGGATTTTCAACAGAAACGCCGTTTCCCCCAGGAAGACCTTCTCTCCTTCGTACAGCCCCAGCTCGTGCGCCTTGTCGAAGCCTTTGGCGATTTTTGGTGCGTTGCCCACCACCACGCCGAAGGAGAGCACGGCGATGGCCCCGAAGGTGCCCAGCGCCTCGGCGATGGCGTAGACGATGAACACCGCTGCGCCGACCACCAGCAAGCTGGCCCGCTTCTGCCGAAGCGTGCGTAAGCCCACCGCCCAGCCCACGCCCAGGACGGCGCCGATGGCCAGCGCTCCCAAGAAACCTTTCACCAGGTCCAGCCCCACCTCGCCCCAAGCAACATTCCCCGCCGACAGCGCTCCGACCAGGGCGAGCGTGGCGACGATGCACAAGACATCGGAGAGCGCCGACTCGAGCGCCAGCGTGGTGCGCGTGTGCTGGGCAATCTTCAGCGTCTGCACCATCGGGATGACCACCGCCGAGGAGGTGCCTCCGAGGATGGCGCCCAGAAGGACGCTGGCCAAGGGCCTCATCTGAAACAGCACGGTGGCCAGCACCCCGATGACCGCGGTGGTGAGCACGAAGTTCACCGCGGTGATGGTGAGCGAGCTGCCTAGGGCGCTCTTCAGCTCATCGAGGCGCATGCGCACCGCCCCCTCGAAGAGGATGAGCACCAGCGCACAGGTGGTGAAGATGCGGTCGGCGCCGCGAAAGGCCTCGACGTCGAGCACTCCCGTGACCGAGGCGACAATACCCAGGGCGAGCAGGATGAGAACGTCGGGAATGCCGGTGCGGCGGAAGAGCTCCTCCAGCGCCAAGCCGACGAAAACCAACGCGGCGAGCACGGCGAGCACGGCGGTGGGGCTGTTCACGTCGCGCTCCTCTCCTTACGGCCGAGTGACTTCGTCCCAGGTGCCCCGGTACTCCGCCGCCCGGGCAAGCTGTGCTTCGAGCGCAGCGATCATCTCCACGTTCCCGTCTTGCTCGTAACCCTCGAGCGCTTCCTCGCAGCGGGGAACCTCGGCGAGGAAGCTCCGCAGCGCCTCGACGGTGAGCGTCTTCGCGTAGCGGCCGTAGCCGAGCTTCTCCAAGTAGAGCGCGTTGAGCACCTGCTCGAACTGTCCCTCCACCGGCACCGCGAGCATCGGCTTGTGCAGGTAGACCGCCTCGCTCATCAAGGTGAAGCCGCCTCCCGCGAGCACCGCCCGTGCGGTGCGCAAGTCGTCGATGAAGCCCTGCTCGCTGAACGGCCGATAGGTGACGTTTCCTTCCACCACGTCCTCGGTGAGGTCGCGCCGATACCCGTACACCCGGCAGGGCAGCTGCGCGCGCTGAAGAATCTTCGGTAGCTCGGTGTTCGAGGTCGCCGTTTGGTACACGAGCAGGTGCTCGCCAGGCTCGCTTCGCGCGGCGAGGATTTCCGGCCGCAAGATGGGCGGCAAGAGCGTGGTGCGCTCCTTGCGCAGCGGCGGCTCAAAGAAGGTGGTGACGAGATAGTGGAAGCACCCGGGGAGCTTGGTCTTGACGATCGCCCGCGTCATCTCGAACGCGTCCTCATGACCGGCGAGCAGCGCGGGCTCGTGCTTGCAGCGGTTGATGATCTGCATGTTGTCGACGCTGATCACCGGCAGGAAGTGGTTCTTCCCGTAGAGGTAGCTGAAGCTCTCGAAGTCGCTCACCACCACGTCGGGATGAAACTCGTCGGCGAGCTTTAGGTACGTGCGCACGTTCTCCGGCCAGCCGGAGAGGGCGCCTTTGACGTTCTGCAACACCGTCTGCCATTTCTTCACCGCGTTGCCTTCGTACGCGATGGTCAGGCCCCAAATCTCGTGCACGTTGGCAAAACGCTGGGCGAGATAGGCCTGCGCGCGCCCGGAGACCACGATGTGCACCTCGTGGTGCTTCACCAGCTCTTCGAGCAACACCCGCGAGCGGGTGGCGTGCCCCATGCCTTCGCCGACAACTCCGTAGAGGATGCGCATGTGAGAGCTCACCCCTCACCCTAACCCTCTCCCAAAGAGAGAGGGGATCGATCTTTGATATACGCCCGCGGCGAATGAGCGTGGGGAAACAAGGTTCGCTGGAGCGCGCAGTACTGGGCGGGCTGGCAGTCGGCCTGCTCGCGGGAGCGTTTCTCCTCGCCTATCACGCGTTCACCTCGGGCGTGGACTGCACCGAGCTCACCTTCCAAGAGTGTGCCCTCGCCCAGGAGACCACCCGCTCGGTGGCACGGCTACAGGCCTTCGCAGGAACGGCGCTGGCGCTTTTGTCTGCGGCGTGCTTCCTCTACCTGCGCGCCAAGAGCAGGACGACATGACCTACGACCCTCACCACCTTCCCGAACAGCTCAACCTCGCCGAGGTTTTCCTCTATCGGCAGCTCCCCCAGTTTGGCGATGCGGTCGCGCTCCACTTCGACGGCGGCGAAGTCACCTACCGCCAGATCGCCGAACAGACCGATCGCGCCACCGCCGTCTACAAGGGGCTGGGGCTCCAGCTCGAAGAGCGCGTGCTCCTCATGCTCCCCGACGTGCCGCAGTTCGCCTCCGCATGGCTCGCCGCGGTGAAGGCCGGCGGGGTGGTGGCAGCGGTGAGCCCCGAGCAGAAAGCCGAGGAGGCCGCCTACTACTTGAGCTACACCCGCGCCCGACTCTTGGTGGCGCACGTCTCGGCGCTGCCAGTGCTGGAGCAGGTGCTTACCCGGTGCCCACACCTTCGCCACGTGCTGGTGGTGGGTGGCGAGCCGGGGCGTCACCTCTCCTACGAGCAAGAGTGCGCGCGCGCCACGCCGGACCCATCCTTCGCGCCCACCCACAAAGATGACCCGGCGGTGTGGCTGTTCACCTCCGGCTCCACCGGCTTTCCCAAGGCGGCGGTGCACAAACAGCACGACTTTCTCTTCAACGCCCTCACCTACGGCCTGCCCGTCTTGGGCTACGGGCCCAAGGACGTATGCCTCTCGGTGCCCAAGCTCGCCTTCGGCTATGCGCTGGGGACCAACCTCCTCTTCCCCTTGCTCGCCGGCGCTTCGGCGGTGGTGTTCCCCGAGAAAAGCACTCCGGAGCGGCTGTTCGCGCTCATCGCCCAGTACCGCCCCACCCTCCTCACCAGCGTGCCCACCTCCATCAACGCCATGGCCAGCCACCCCGATGCGGCCCAGGTCGATTTCTCCTCTTTGCGGGTGTGCATCAGCGCGGGCGAGGCGCTCCCCGCTGAGCTGTACCACCGCTGGAAGGCGCGCACCGGCGTGGAAATTCTCGACGGCATCGGCTCGGCGGAGATGTTTCACATCTTCATCACCAACCGCCTGGGCGAGGTGAAGCTGGGCTCGCTGGGGCGGGTGGTGGAGGGCTACGAGGCGAAGATTTGCGACGACGAGGGGCGCGAGGTGCCACGGGGCGAGGTGGGCACCCTGTGGATCCGCGGAGACTCGATGGCGCTCGAGTACTGGCAGCAGCACGAGAAGAGCAAGCACACCTTCCGCGGCGACTGGTGTGTCTCGGCCGACAAGTTCCTGCAAGACGAGGCGGGTTACTTTTTCTTCTGCGGGCGCGGCGACGACATGCTCAAGGTGGGCGGCAAGTGGCTCTCCCCGCTGGAGGTGGAGAATTGTTTGCTTGCGCACCCGGCGGTGGCGGAGGCGGCGGTGGTTGGCTTCAAGGACACCGACGGCCTGGAAAAGCCCAAGGCCTTCGTGGTGCTAAGTCCCGGCCAGCAGGCGACCGAGGGGTTGGCGGAGGCGCTGAAGGCCCACGTGCGCACCGCGCTGGCCCCCTTCAAGGCCCCCCGCGTCGTGCACTTCGTCGACGCCCTTCCCAAGAGCGACCGCGGCAAGGTGCTCAAGGGCGCGCTGAGCCAGATCGTCCCGCCGGAGGCGGTCCATCGGCGTCCCCCTGGTGCGGGGGGCTGAGGGCGTGATGAAGCGAGGAGACGTCTTCGCGCGCGACCTGCCGTGGACGAAGGTCAAAGAGCTGGCCGAGGCCAACGCCGTGGCCTTGCTGCCGGTGGGCTCGACCGAAGCGCACGGCCCGCACCTACCGCTCACGGTAGACGTGCTCATCGCCGTCGAAGTCTGCCGCCGGGTCGCCCAGCGCCTGTCCGCCCGAGGAGAAGCCGCCCTCATCTTCCCCGCCCTCAACTACGGGGTGACCGACTTCGCTGCCACCTTCGCCGGCACGGTGAGCATTCCGGCTGACGTCACCCAGGCCTACCTCACTGCAGTGCTCCAAGGCATCGCCAGCCACGGTTTTCGGCGCATCGGGGTCATCAACCATCACCTCGAGCCGGAGCAATTCAAGGTGGTGCACGCCGCAGCCAAGGCGGCGGCCAGCGCCACCGGAGCGGGCATCGCCGTGCCCGACCATCGTAAAAAACCCATCGGCCCCAAGCTGGGCGCGGAGTTCACCCACGGCGGCAGCCACGCCGGGCGCTATGAAACCTCGCTCATCCTCGCCGCCGCGCCGCACTTGGTGGATGAAGCCACGCGCACCGCCCTCCCCGAGTTGGCGGTCGATTTGCCCGCGCGCATCAAGGCGGGGGCGAAGACCTTTCATGAGGTGGGCGGCGAGCTCGCCTACCTGGGGGCTCCGGCGCAGGCCACCCGCGAGGAGGGCGAGCGGCTCTTCGAGCTACTCGCCGAGGCCAGCGAGGCCGCGGTGCTCGCGCTGCCCTGACGGTGGACCACCAGCGGGGTCGACATTACTCAGTGGAGTGAGTAATTATGCTCAGTGGCCCGAGCAAGTGTCGCGCTGCCCATGAAGACCATCGAACGAACCTTGGTATCGGAGCTGCTCAAGCGGCTGCGCGGCCCTCCGCAGCCGTTGCAGATCGTCCTCGGACCCAGGCAGGTCGGCAAGACGACCGCACTCGAGCACGTGCTCGCCCATTGGGAAGGCCCCAAACACTACGCCTCGGCGGACCTGCCTGCTCCACCCGATGCTGCATGGATTCAGAGCCAGTGGCAGGTGGCCAGGCTCCTCGCCGGCCAACAACGCCAACGCACGCTCTTGGTGCTCGATGAAGTGCAGAAAGTTCCGCGCTGGTCAGAGGTGGTCAAGGCGCTCTACGACGAGGAGAGGCGAAGCAAGTCGCTGATTCGGGTCGTGCTCCTCGGTTCGTCCTCCCTCCACGTCGAGCGCGGCGCGGAGGAGAGCCTCGCCGGCCGATTCGAGCTGCTCTTTTGCCCGCATTGGACCTGGCCCGAATGCCGCGAGGCCTTCGGGTGGTCTCTCGACCAGTGGCTGTTCTGGGGAGGCTATCCGGGTGCGGCGCCCTTGGTGCGAGACCAGGCTCGATGGCGCCGGTTCATCTCCGATTCCCTCATCGAGTCGGTGCTGTCGCGCGACGTCCTCCAGCTCACGCCGGTGCTCAAGCCGGCGCTCTTGCGTCAGCTCTTCATGCTCGCGATGCGCGCACCCGGGCACGTCCTGTCCTACAACAAGATGCTCGGTCAGCTGACCGACGCGGGGAACACCGTCACCCTCGCGCATTACCTGAACCTGCTGTCGTCCGCCTTCCTGGTCTCGGGCTTGAACCTATGGCGCGGCGGCGTGGTGCGGCAGCGCGCCTCCAGCCCCAAGCTCATCGTGTGGAACAACGCTCTCATCACCTCGCTCTCAGGGCTGTCGATGGTACAGGCGCGACGGCAGAAGGAGCTCTGGGGAAGACTGGTGGAGAACGCGGTAGGGGCCCACCTGCTCAACAACGGGTTTGCCACCTCGACGTTCTACTGGCAGCAGTCCCACGCCGAGGTCGATTTCATCATCGAGCGTGGACGCCAGACCCTCGCCCTGGAGGTCAAGAGCGGAAAAAAGAGTGAGTCGAAGGGGCTCGCCACGTTTCGCCGTCGTCACCCCGACGTTCGTACCTTGGTGCTGGGAGCAGGCGGGGTGCCCCTGGAGCAATTCTTTGCAACGGATCCGCAGAAGTGGTTGTGACGACAGGGCTGGCTCTAAGAACCTTCACGCCTCGCCGAGGCCAGTGAGGCCGCGGTGCTCGC
>JBMORE010000104.1:0-14961 GCA_049322255.1 Myxococcota bacterium
CGTTGGCACCGACGGAGGCACGAATGACGCGGGGGAGGCCGATGCGGGAGCTTTCGACGCCGGCAGTGCCGGCGGGGGCACGACCACTTCAGAAGCAGATGGCGGAAGTGAAATTCTCCCTCTCGACCTGCGAGTGGGGTGCGGCTGCCACGGCACCGCTGGCCTGGGGCTGTGGGCCTTGGCACTCCTGGGGTGGCGGAAACGGCCGCGACGTTCATCACTGAGGTAACGTCTGGCCGCCATGTCGCCCCTCGACGAGCTCGAGCTTTACCTGCGCCCGGCCGCCGGAGGCCTCTACCTCGTCTCCACCGGCCGCGCCGAGCAGCTCGCCTTGCAACGGCGTCTCTACAGCGCGACGTCGGAAGAGGAGGTGCGCGCCCGCCACCGGGAAAATCTCGCGCGCATCGCTTCGGCAAAAGTGGCGCTCCTCGGCATTCCCTCCGACGTGGGCGCCGGCTTTCGGCGCGGCGCCAACTTGGGGCCACAAGCCATCCGCGAGCGCCTCTTGGAGGACGAGCCCGGCTTCTTCGCGCGGGCACAGGAAAAAGGCATCGTGGACATCGGCGACGTCTTCGTGGTGCCGCAGCTCCTCCACGACTCGATGCTCTCCGAGGAGCAGCAAGCCCAAAGCCGCCGCGCGCTCTACCCCCGCCACCAAGAGCCGCTGCCTGTCTCTCCCCTCTCCATCGCCGAACGGGCGCTCGATTTGGTCTTCGCCTTGAATCCGCGCATCAAGCCGATGCTGCTGGGCGGCGACCACTCGGCGGCGCTGCCCTTGGCCTTCGCACTTTCCCGCGTACGAAAAGACCCCTGGGGCATCGTGCAGCCCGATGCGCACACCGACCTGCTCGAAGAACGCCTGGGGGTGAAGTATTGCTTCGGCACCTGGAGCTACCACGCCAACGAGCTCCTCGGCCGTGGCGGGCGGCTGGTGCAGGTGGGTGTTCGCGCTTCGGGCAAGGAGCGCGCCCATTGGGAGAAGACCTACGGGGTACGCCAATTCTGGGCGAGGGAGATTCTCGCCGACCCCGCGGGTGCGCTGGAGGCGGTGCTCGCCCACGTCCAGGCCTCGGGAGTGAAGGCCGTCTATTTCTCCAACGACATCGATGGCACCGACGCCGCGTACGCCGACGCCACCGGCACCCCCGAGCCAGGCGGCCTCGACCCCGAGTGGGTGGTGGCCCTCGTCCGCCGGTTGGGACGCGAGGTGGGCTTGTGCGCGGGCGATGTGATGGAGGTGGCGCCCTCGCTGCAACGCACCCCTGACAGCGCCTCTCGCACCTTGGGGCTCGCTGCGCGTTACGTGCGCGAAACCTTGGCCGCGCTGCTCGAGGAGGGGCCTCTTCACCCCTCTCCCCGAGGGAGAGGGTCAGGGTGAGGGACCCACATCAGTCCCCTTCGTCGGTCTCGAGCAACGTGCGCTCCCGCTCGGCCTGAGTGGCGGCCAGCTGCTCCTCCAGGCGCGAGAGCCAGACTCGGTTTGCCTCCGCGGGAGGTTTCTCGTGCCGAAGCCCCGCACGTACCGCCTCGGCGGCTTCGGGCAGCCGGCCCATCGCTTCATAGAGCCGGGCGGCGTGGTAGTGGTGCGAGGGCGTTTCCGGCTGCAGCCTCGCCGCCGTCTGAATGCTCTGAATCGCCTTGGCCGGCTTGCCTTCCCGCTCGTAGGCGTTGGCCTCCAGAAGCATCAGGCTCGCCCGCTGGTTGGGGTCGGAGACGAAGGGGCTGACGCGAGAGAGGGCCTCGCGGGCGGCGCGCGGTTTCCCCGCCTCCAGCTGATAGCTGGCCAAGGAGAAGGCGAGCTCGAGGCTGTCTGGGTGGCTTTTGACCAACGCGTGGAGAATACCCACCGCCTCGTCCTTCTTCCCGGTGGAGGAGAGGATGGAGGCCCGCGTCAGCTGCACCCGCAGCGCACCCGGTTGCAGCCGCTCCGCCACCTCCACCTCCTCCAGGGAGAGGCGGTAGCTCGCCGACAGCAGCCACAGCTCCATCGCCTCGGGCTGCTTTCCCAGCTCCTCCAAGGAGAGGTCGAGCAGCGCGTTGGACTCCTCCACCCGCCCGTGGGTGCGCAAGAGCGTCACCAGCTCGTGACGGCGCGCGGGCTCGGAGGGGGCCAAGCGCAAGAGCTCTTCCACCCCGCGGGCGACGAAGAGCCCTTCGCGCAATGCCTCGGGTGCTCCGGCCGCGTGGGCCAGCTGGTACTCGAGGAGCGCCTGCTTCTTCTTCCCCAAACGCAAAAGTGCGCGCGCCGCCACTCGGTGGGCCTCAGCGTCGATGGGCCGCAAGTAGAGCGCGCGGTTGGCGAAGGCCAGTGCTTCCTTGGGGTCGGCGCCCTTCTGCGCGCCGTACACCTGACCGACCACCTCGTAGAGAAAGTAGTCGGCCGGGTGACGGTCGATGAGCGGCAAGGCGAAGGCACGTGCCTGTTCGGCGGTGGCTCCCTCCTTCACCTTTTTCGCCAAGGCGTCGCCCGCGTCACGGAAGGTGGGGCCCGCGAAGAACGAGGCGAGCAGCGCCACCCCGAGGAGGGGAAGCAAAAGAAGCCCCTTCGACGCCCTTTCCGTTCGCGCGGTCCCCGTGGAGGCACCGAGCAGCACCGCGGCCGACACCGCGCAGGCGGCCAGCTCGAGGTTGAAGTCGAACAGGTTGTGCAGCCCCACCGCGGTCGCCGCGCACAGGGCAGCCAGCTCCAGCGGGGTCAAATCGTCGCGGCGCGCCGCGCGAGAAAGCGCCCAGCCGGCGAGAAAAAAGAGCGCCCCCGCCCCCAAAACCCCCACCTCCGCCCAGTGTTGGAGGACGATGTTCTCCGGGTGGGTGAAGGTGCCGTGAATGGCCATCTGCTGATGCGGGGTGAAGGCCACCTCGAAGGTACCCCGCCCCATCCCCGCCACCCAGAAAGCCTGGGCGCCTTCGGCGAGCATTGGCCACAAGTCGACCTTGGAGCGGCGAATCTTCTCCACCGAGTCGGCGGTGGCCAGCTCGGCGGCGATGCGCTCGTAGGCCAAGTAGCTACCCGTGGCGAGCACCACGAAGGCGGCGGCGAGCGCGAGGGCTCCCCGGCCGAGCAACGGCGGCGAAGCTGCCTCCCCAGGTCGAGAACGGGCGCGTTGAGCAAGGAGCAGCCCGGCAAAGAGCAGCTGGGCGACGAAGAAGAAGACGATGCCACCGCGGGAAAGGGAAAGGAGGCAGCCGGCTCCGCAGGCGAGGTACGCCAGCCCCCACAAGAGGGCGCGCTGCCTGTCCGCCGCGCTGAGCGCCAGCCCCAAGGCGGCGGTGCCAGCCAAAGTGAGGTAGCCGGCGAGGTGGTTGGGGTTACCGAAGGTGGAGAGCAGCGCCGGTGCGCCGGCGTACCGGTACACCCCAAACAGCGTGCTCGCCCCCACGAGCTGGTGCCCAAAGCCGATGAGCGCCACCAGCGCCCCCGCCAGCGCCACCGCGCAAAACAGCCGCCGCCGCGCCCGACGGGAACGCGCCACCTGCGCCGCCGCCACCAGCACCGAAAAATAGGAGAGGTACTTGGCCAGCTCCCGCCAGGTGCTGGGTGCGTCCATGGAGACGGGCCGCCAGGAGGTCAGCCCCAGCGGTACCAAGGCGAACTCCCGTAGCTCGGCGGCAGGCGTGCTGAGGAGCCGTAGCAGCGGCGGCGGGAGCGGTAAAAGCTGCAGAGCGCACAGAAGCGCTCCCAGCGCGGGGAGCGCGGCGAAGAAGGGCAGCGAAAGGCCCTGGTTCATGCGCGCAGCCCCGATGGCGGAAAGGCCGGCGGCGGCGAAGGAGAAGAGCACCAGGGGCCAGAGCGTCCACTCGGGGGCGCTCCCCAAGGCCAGCGGACAGAAGAAGGCCAGCGCCCACAGCGTCGCTTCGCCGGCGAGGCTGTAGCTGGAGACGCGCCGTCTGGGAGAGCGGCCTGCGTTCATGCGAGCGGGGCATTATGACGGCAAGCGGCAAACGACGGCGAGCGCGCTTTTCGCATCGCGGGGCTTCTGGCATTCTCTCGCCGCCTTCCATGCGCTCTCTTCTCTTTTTCCTCCCTGCTCTCTCTTTTGCCCTCCTGGGGTGCAAGGGACCGTGCCGGCAGCTGTCGGAGAAGCTGTGCGAGTGCGCCATCAACAGCGTGGAGAGGGACTCCTGCCTGCGCCGAGTCTCCTCTCAGGCCGGTGCCTTCGAGACCACCTCTGCGCAGGACGTCACCTGTGCCGAGCTTTTGCCCAAGTGCGACTGCCATCTCGTCGATACCGAGGAGGGGAAGGTCAACTGCGGGCTGGCGCGGCCGCGGCCGGACACTGGAAGTTGAACAGGAGCGAAGGCAGCGGGGTTTAGCCGTCGAGCTGCCGGGAGCGGGATCGGGAGCGGGAGCGTTTGCGGGGACGGGGTCGGGAACGGATCACGTTCGACGGTCACGTCCCACGGGGTATGCCGCACAGACGGCTCAGCATCTGAGCGACTCGAACGAGGAGGGTGCGGGCTCGTCGGTATTGGTCCTGGGCGATGAGCCCACGGATGTGCATCACGTCGAGCTGTGTCGCCGCTTCGGTCGTGCTTCCACGCGCAATCTCATAGGAGCGCTGCTTGTCTGCCTTGGCGGTCTTTCCGGCACCCTCGCCGATGTTGAACAAGATGCTCAGACTCGCGCGGTCAAACTGGTCCCGAAGCTCGCGCGGCATCTTGTGCGCCAAAAGCTGGGTAGCAAGCACGACGAACTCGCGGGCGACTCGATAGACCTCGAGCTTTTCGTGGTCGAACAGCGGCAAATCCACCACCGCATCCGAGCC
Source organism: Myxococcota bacterium (assembly GCA_049322255.1). Taxonomy (GTDB): domain Bacteria; phylum Myxococcota; class Myxococcia; order Myxococcales; family Myxococcaceae; genus JBMORE01. The sequence goes on from JBMORE010000104.1 coordinate 4,767, forward strand.
CGTATCACCGCCGCCCGACCCCGAGCCCGACCCCGTCCCCGCAAACGCTCCCGCTCCCGCTCCCGCTCCCGTCTGTTGATCTCCCGAATTCATCCTTCTTTCTCTACCGCGAGCCTCTGACGCCGATCAGGCAGCCCGCGAGCGACCCGTCCGCTGGCCAAGCCCCTCCTCATACTTCCGGAAGAGCTCTCCCCACCCGCTGGCGAGCGCCTCGCGCACCCGCGCTTTGCCGACGGCCGGATACCAGTAGTAGTCGTGGTAGGCGATGGAGGCCGCGTAGCTCCAGGGGGCGAGCGCGGTGCGCAAGAGAAACTTCTCCAGCGGCTTGAGCGGCCCCCAGTAGATGGCCTTCTGCCCGCGGGAGGCGAAGGTGTTCTGGTTGCCGGAGAAGTGCCAATTCACCCCCGACACGTCCTCGCCGACGACGTCGATTTCCTCGAAGCGCCCCGTGCCCAGGCCGTCCTCGTGCGCCAGGCGGATGAACTTGAGGCTCATCGGGTCGAAGCCCATCATCTTCGCCGCCACCGCGTCGATGGCCACCTGGTCCGCCGAGGCGAGCAAGTAGTTCTTCTCGTGCGGCACCATGCAGCGCGGGCCGGGGCCGTCGCCGGCGAAGGTGCCGTCCATCACCGCGAACACCCCGGGGTGAATTTCTTTTTGGATGTGGAGGAGGTCGACCAGGGTTTCGTGGATGACCGAGTGCGTCCAATGGCGGCGCTCATGGAGCAGCCCTCCGAAGGCGTTCTTCATCGCGCCGGTCATGGTGGTGAAGACGTGGGTCTTCATCGTCGGCAGGTGGATGATGTTCTCCCCCACGAAGCGCTTGGGAATCTCGATGCCGTGCGGGTAAATCTCGTTGAGCACCCGCATGGGCGCCTTGGGCTCGTAGCGCATCCACTCCTGGCCCTCGTAGAGGTGAACGTTGGCCAGCCCGTAGGCGTCGAGCACCACCTTGTGCTTGTTGGCCAGCTCGCCCCGCTTGGCCGAGACCACCACCGTGCGGTTGTGGCAGCCGTGGATTTTCTCCTTGGCAAAGCCATCGGCGAGCAGCCGGCGGATGACCCCCTCCAGCTGCCAGGGAGTGGTGTTGCAGCCCGGGTACCAGTGATGCCAGGTGATGTTGATTTTGAGCGCCGTCTCGTGCGCCAAAGAGAGCACCTGCTGGTAGCCCGCCAGCTGCATCGCCTTGCCCACGTCTTCGAGCACGGTTTGGGGAGAGGTCTTGAGAACTGCCACCACGGACTTCTTCGGCATATCTTCTTCCTCGTGCGAAACGAGGACACTCCCCTAGCAGATACACCCGCTGGGCCTCCAGTGCTGGAGAAGCTCCGCGCCGCTCTGCGTGGACGCACCGACGTCAAGCTCGCCCTGCTGTTCGGGTCGCAGGCAACCGGGCGGGCGCAAGCCAGCTCTGACGTTGATGTCGCCGTGGACGCACCAGGGGTCGATTCCTACGCGCTCGCCGGAGAGCTTGGTCGTGCCACGGGCGAGGAGGTGCATTTGGTGTCCCTCGACGCCGCGGGCTTGCCGCTGGTGGAGGCCCTGCTTCGTGACGGGGTCCTCGTTCACGAGAGTCGGCGCGGGAACGCCGCAGCCTGGAGAACAAGGGCCATTCTCGCGATGGAAACCGACGGTGCGTCATACGACCGGATGCGCCGAGCCTTTTTGGCCCGCGTCGCAGCGCGAGGCTTCGGTGGTTGACATCAACGTGCTCACCGAGAAGCTCAAGGCCCTCGAGCGCCACCTCGAGCGCGTGCGCCTCCGGGCAAAGCCGACGGCCAAAGAGCTGGCAGCCGACGAAGACTCGCTCGACTTGGTTTCCTTTCACCTGATGCTTGCAGTCCAAACCTGCCTGGACATCGCCAACCACCTCATCGCCGACCATGGGTGGCATCCCCCGGCGAAACTCGCCGAGAGCTTCGAACGCCTGGGCGAGCACGGCATCCTCTCGACGTCTACCGTCGCGCTAATGGCCAGAGCCGGGGGCCTGCGCAACGTGGTCGCGCACGCATACGGGAAAGTCGACGTGGAGAAGGTTCACGCGGCGGCGACGAGCGGGCTGAAGGACCTCGAACGATTCGCCCAAGAAATTGCCACGTGGCTGGCCGCGCGCTGAAACGTCCTGCCCTCTTGTCTAGCCGCCGGCGTACAGCGCCCACCCGGCCACTCCGACGAAAAGCGCCAGGTCGACGATGAGCGGCACGTCGGAGAGCAACACCCGCTCCGGCGAGCCCCCTGCTCCACGCCGGTGCACCAGGAAGAGGTAGCGGAAGATGCCGTAGATGACGAAAGGCACCGAGTACTTGAGCTTGTCGCTGCCCACGTGGGCCATCGTGTCGGGCGCCACCGAGTACAGCCCGTAGGCGAGGATGCAGGCGGCGGCCACCGCGGACATCATCTGGTCGAGCAGCGGCAGTGAGTATTCGGTGAGGTTGGCGCGGTGGGCGGCGGCGTCACCCGCGAGCGAGGCCACTTCATGCCGGCGCTTGGCGAAACCCAAAAACACCGCGAGCAAGAGGGTGCAGAGAAAGAGCCAGTTGGACACCGGCACGTCGATGGCCACTCCGCCGCCGATGACGCGCAAGACGAAGCCGGTGGCGATGAGCATCACATCGAGGATGACGAAGCGCTTGAGGAGAAAGGAGTACAAAAGCTGCAGCCCCACATAGCCGGCGGCGACCAGGGCGAAGTCTTTGCCCACCCACATCGCTAGCCCCGCGCCCGCCGCTCCGCAGCCTAAGACCAAGCTCGCCGCGGCGGAGAGCCCCAGGTGCCCAGCGGCGATGGGCCGCTTCTTCTTCTCCGGATGGAGCCGGTCGGCCTCGCGATCTCTCCAGTCGTTGAGCACATAGACCGCGCTGGCCAAGAAGCAGAACGCACCCACGGCGAGCACCGCCAAGAGCACCCGAGCAGGCTCGTCGACGGCCTTGGCGAAGAGCAACGGAGCGAGGACGGCAGCGTTCTTGGTCCACTGGCGAGGGCGCAGCGCGCGCAGGAGCGAGAGGCCGAACGAGGGCGGGCCCGACGGTGAAGGGGCTGACGTCGGCGAAGGCACCGCCGAGAGCGCCGGCGACTCGTGGCTCATGGCCTGCGGCCAACCCCGTAGTAGGTGAAGCCCTTCTCCTTCATCAGCGCGGGGTCGTAGACGTTGCGGCCGTCGAACACCACCGGTTGCTTCAACAAGGACTTCATGCGCTCGAAATCCGGGTGGCGGAAGTCATTCCACTCGGTGACCAAGAAGAGCGCGTCGGCTCCCTCGAGGACCTCGTACGGATTGGGGGCGTAGCGCACCCGATCGCCAAAGCGCCTGCGCGCCACCGCTTCAGCCACCGGGTCGTGCGCTTGCACCCGGGCTCCCTTGCCGAGCAACCCTTCGATGAGGTCGATGGAGGGCGCTTCGCGCATGTCGTCGGTCTTCGGCTTGAAGGCGAGGCCCCACACCGCGAAGGTGCGCCCGGCCAGCTCTCCGAAGTGTTTCACCGCCTTCTGGAGAAGGAGCTTCTTCTGCCGCTCGTTGGTGCGCTCCACCGCACGCAGTAGGTCGAGCTCCAGGCCGCTTTCGCGGGCGGTCGCCACCAGCGCTTTGACATCTTTTGGGAAACAGCTCCCGCCGAAGCCTACCCCCGGGAAGAGAAAGGGGTAGCCGATGCGCCGGTCGGCGCCCATCCCTTTGCGCACGGCGTCGACATCGGCGCCCACCTTCTCGCAGAGAGCGGCGATGTCGTTCATGAAGCTGATGCGGGTGGCGAGCATCGCGTTGGCGGCGTACTTGGTCAGCTCTGCCGAGCGGGTGTCCATGTGGAGAATGGGGTTCTCGGTGCGCACGAAGGGCGCGTAGAGCTCGCCCATCAGCTTGCGCGCGCGCTCCGAGCCGGTGCCGATGACCACCCGGTCGGGCTTTAAGAAGTCGTCGAGCGCCGCGCCCTCTTTCAAGAACTCGGGGTTGGAGACCACGTCGAACTCGATGCTGGTAACGGCAGCAATCTCCGCCCGCACCTTGTCGGCGGTGCCCACGGGGACGGTGCTCTTGTCCACCACCACAGTGTACTGGCGCATCGCCTGGCCGATTTGGCGGGCGCCGGCGAGCACGTACTTCAAGTCGGCATCGCCCGACTCACCCTCGGGAGTGCCCACGGCGATGAACACCACCTGCGCGCTTCCCACCGCTTCGGGCAGCTCGGTGGTGAAGGAGAGCCGCGATTCGCGGACGTTCTTCTTGATGAGCTCCTCGAGGCCAGGCTCGTAGATGGGAACCTGCCCGGCACGCAAGGCGGAGATTTTCTTCTCGTCGATGTCCACGCAGACGACGTCGTTGCCGGTGTCGGCGAAGCAGGTGCCCGCGACCAGCCCGACGTAGCCGGTTCCGATGACCGCAATCTTCATGGAAGACGGCCTATATCAGCCCTCGAGCCACCACCGGGAGAGGTCGAGCTCCACCGCCTCAAAGGGCTCGATACGGGCCTTGGCTTCGCCGCCGTAGGTGCCCAGCAAACTCCAGATCGTTCCATCCAGACGGAAGACCTCGATCGTCTTTTCGTCCGGGGTCACCAGCCACACGTACACCACTCGCTCGCGCGCATAGACCGGGAGCTTCTTCACTCGGTCGAGTTGTCCGGTGCTGGGAGAAACCACCTCGCACACCCAATCGGGAGCCAGCTCGAAGGCGGGAACGGAGGGCATCGTGGGCATGCGCTCGCGACGCCAGCCGGCGAGATCGGGCACCAAGACGTCGCCGTGGAGGTGAAGCTCGGGCTCGTCGAGAATCCACCAGCCGCCGGGGCCGTGAGGGTCGCCGGGCTTGCGGTGGAACGGACCACCGAGGTCCACGCCCATCATGGATGAAACATGCGCGTGCATCGATGCCGGCCGAGGCGACGCATACAGCTCGCCAGCCACGATTTCACCGACCACGTTGTCCGGAAGCTTCCGGAGATCGTCGTACGTCGCTGGAGGTGACTTCATCGCTCGCATCGAAAGTGAGTCTACTCCGGGCAGCTCGCCACTGGCACGCCAGGCCCCCAAACCAGCTAACGCCCTCCCGTCAACAGCCGGCGCAGGCGATCGCTTCCCCGCACAGTGTGCATCTTGCCCAGCTCGCACGCCGGACCGACCACCATGCGATTCAGGAGCGCACGGGTGGGGGCACGCAACGAGGGCTTGGCGTCGGGGAGTCCCTCGAACAGCCGCTCGGCGATGGCGAGGGAGGCATGAAGGGCCCGCTCCAGGCGCCAGACCTTGACGCGCGCGTGAAGCTTCGCGACATCCGGGGGGCGGGAGTAAGGGCCACCGAGCGATGGAGCGCCCAAGAGCAGCTCTCGCAAATCAACGAAGGAGAGCATCGGCACCTCGTAGCCTTGGCGGGCGTGGAACAGACACAACGCCAAGAGCGCGTCCTCCAAGTCGAGGCGAAAGACGTTCGGGCCGAAGACCTTCATCGGAAGGACGCGTAAGAAAACTTCGGGCGGCAGAAGGGAGGTGAACAGGCGGATTTCGGTGCGCCCATCGGAGAGGACGGAAGGACCGGTGCGGCGAAAGTCGCTCTTTTCGAGCAGCGTGACGACTCGGGGCACGTCTACGTCGGCGAGGAGAAGCTCCAAGTCCAGCACCGGGCGGAAGGCGATGTGCGGGTAGAGCGCCTCGGCGAAGGAGGCTCCTCCGAGGAGGATGACCTTCGCCCCCTCCAGCTCGTCGATGGCGCGCTTGAAGTTGACCAGCTTCATCACGTTGTCGTTGAGCGTGCCCTGGTAGACCGAGAGCAGCCGGTCCTTCGCCCAGGTAGGAGCGCCCGCGCCGCCCAGGCGGTACTCGAGGTTGTAGGCCGCCAATGGGGCCAGCCCCTGCGCGATGGCCCAGTCGACGTACACCTCCCAAGGAGCGCAGGAGAGGTCGATGCGCGGCGGGTCGAAAGAGGCGAGCACCCGGAAGGTATCGAGCAGGGAGAGCACGATCGGCCATCTACTGTGTGCGCTTCACCCAATACCCCGGTTTCCGCTTCACGTGGGCGAACGCGAGCACCCGAACATCAAGCCCATCGATTCGATAGAAAATCACGAACGGAAACCGTCGCAGAACTGCAGCGGTCACGTGCCCAGCCGCGAGAGAATTCGCGCCCGGACCTCGGCCCATTCAGGTGCCGAAGTACCTCCAGAACCTGATCGACCTTTTGCGACATGTTTCAAACGATGGGCTTCGTCTCGGACTTAGTCAAGGTATCGCGCTCCCGCCGACTCGGCCGAGGAGTTGGCCCATCCCCTGGAACAGGGCGACGAGCGCTTGCGCCGCTTCGGGAGGCGCTTGAGACGGGCGGCGACCACGACCCCACCCTTCTTGGCAGAGGCCAGCCGGCGAAGCAGCGCCTCCAGGGCGGCCCGGCGAACGGGGAAATCGGCGCCCACGGTGACATCGAGGGCCTGGCGGGCGAGCAACTCCGGAGCAAGGGGAGCCGTCTTCCCCTTCGCCAGGTCGCGGAGCACCTCGAAAGCTTCTGCGTCGGTCGGCGCGCTGGTGGGTTGGGCCACCGTCAGAGCCGTGGCGATTTCGGATGGTGCCATGTCTTTTTCTCCCCTCGAAGAAAACGGGCGCGGTGCTTACCATGCCGGGCTGACATTGCACGGCGGAGAGCGCGAAGAGCTCCCTCTGCCGAGTGCCGCGCCATGTTGGGAAGCGAGTCGGCGAGCAGGGTACGCACGGCGAAGGCGGGAAGCTTTTTTTGCGCCAGCGAGGCGGAGACCAGACGTTCTTCGGTGAAGGCAGCGGCGACGAGAATGTTTCGCCATCTCGAGGGGCTCAAGCCGTCCATCAACCGCCAAGGCACTGGAAAATGGAGCGCCGTCTGCAGCGCGGTGAGCGCCGCGAAGACCGCTCCCGACATCCCCACTTCCTGGGCGAGCTCCACCACCCGCTGTTCGTTCAGAGGACGTCCAAGGAGAAACTTCAAGTCCACCAGCCAGCCCAGACGAAGGAAGCAGTGCTGGGCCGCGTGGGCACCGAGGTAGACCAGCTCGTCTTCCGGGGTGAGGTAGCGGACTTTTCGGCCCTCGAGGGTGCCTTCCACCGTGCGCGCGCGCTCCATCGCCGAGCCGAAGCCCGCGATGGGGCGGAAGTGGAGCTCGAGCAGCCCCGCGGGGCCGTGAAAGCCCAGGTGGTGATGGTGGGCGAACGGGTCGTCTTCTCCTGGGTCGTCGTGACGGGTGAGGCCGAGCTTCATCGCCACCCGGGTGGCCGCGGGGAGCTCGTGCTCGTCGACGAGGAGGTCGACATCGGAGCAGGGGCGCAAGAGCGGCTCCGGCCAGTAGCGGGAGGCGAAGCCGTAGCCCTTGAGGAGCACCGGGGTGATTCCCTCCTCCCCCAGAGCGTCGAGCGCCTGAAAGAGAAGCCTGCGAAGCTTCATTCCCGTCGCCGCAATCGCCAGCGCGTGCTTGCGCAAAACCTCCCTCTCCCTCTGAGAGAGGGCCGGGGTGAGGGGCACGTTCTCCAGAGCCCGCATCACCAGCCCCGAGAGCCCGTGCCGCTCCGCCGCGCGCACCAATTCGCCGCCGTCGAAGCTGCCCGGTGCCTGGGGTAGCTCGTCAGGAGGAACACGAAGAACGGTCAGGAGCGGGTGCGTCAATCTTCCAACCACACCGGAGGCAGCTTCTCCATCACCTCGATGTGGGTGAACCGGCCGGTCTTGGTCACTCCGCGCTGTTTGGCCCAGGCCCACATCTTCGAGATTCCGTCTTTGAGCGACGTCGTCTTCGGCTTACCGAAGACTTCGTGAACGCGTGAATGGTCCGAGTAGGCATGCAGCACTTCGTTCCGCGCCTGAACGTGGCGGAGGTCGACCGTCGACCCCGTCACCTGAAGAACGGTCTCGGCCAATTGGTTCACCGTGTACACCTCGTCGCCACCCACGTTGAAGACCTGGTTGCGCGCCTTCTCCACCTCGATGGAGCTCGCCATCACCGGAATGATGTCGCCCACGTAGCTGAACGCGCGGGACTGCTTGCCGTCACCGAAGACCGTGAGCGGCTTGGCCGACATCACTTGGTTCATGAAGATGCCGACGACGTTGCGGTAGCGATCGCCGAGGTTCTGGTACTCGCCGTACACGTTGTGCGGCCGGAAGATGACGTAGTCGAGCCCGAACATGTGCTGCGCCGCCGCCAAGTCCTGCTCCACGGCGAGCTTGGCGATGCCGTAGGGGTCTTCCGGGCGTGGCATCTGGCTCTCGCGAAGCGGCAGCTCTCCCGCCCCGTACACGGCAATCGAAGAGGTGAACACGAAGCGCTTCACCTTGCCTCGAACCGAAGCGTTGACGAGGTTGACGCTGCCAATCAGGTTGTTGGTGTAATTGAACCGCCGGATGAAATGACTCAAGCCCTCCGCGGCATACGCCGCGAGGTGGAACACGTAATCGAACCGATGTTTCTCGAAGAGCGAATCGATCAGGGCATGGTCGGTGATGCTGCCCACCGTCAGCTCCGCGCGCGCGTCGACGTTCTCTTTGAAACCTCCGCTCAGGTCGTCGAGCACCACGACCTTGTGGCCCCGGTTCAACAGCTCTCGTGTCAGGTGCGCACCGATGAAGCCGGCACCTCCGGTCACCAAGCTCGTGTTCATGACTGCTTCCGTAGCCGCTCTACTTTCGCAGCGCAACTACCCGATCGGGATCCGCCGCTTCCAAGGCGAAGAGACGAGCTGCCGTCTCTCCGATGGAATCAGCCACCAGCTCGAGGGCGAGCTCTTCGTCGCGATTGACCTCGGACCGTCCGTCACACCAACTCATGGAGATGAAACCGACCGGCCGTTGAGTCACACGAATCTCCAGCCGCACCTCCAACGGAACCGCCGATCCCGACGGTCGCGTCGTGGAGAACGAGAACCCCTCCCCCCCGCCATCGCTCCCGCGCTGGAGCGCCAGCTCCAGCTTGGCCGCGTCCATCACGCCCGCCAGTGGCGCAATCGCCGCCCAGATGTCCGTGAGCTGTTCCGCCGTTCTCACCGCTTCGATGACATTCTTCACCATCGCGCGCAGCTCGACGTTCCTTTTCCTCGCCTCGTTCACCGCCAACACCTGCTTCGGAGTGAGATAGCCAAGCTTGCGCATGAGCACGATGATGACGATCGCCATGCCGGCGAGCAGCATGGCGCTCTGAGCGCTGTTGGCGAAGCTCAACCCGAGAGCGGTGAGACCGAACAGGCAGCAGAGGGCGTAGAGGACCAGCACCGCGTTGCGGTGGGACAGGTGCACCCGGCTCATCAGCCGGTGGTGAATGTGCTCCTTGTCGGCGCTGAACATCGGCCGCCCCAGAAGCGTTCGCCGTACCATGGCCAACAACGTGTCCATGATGGGCAGCCCCAAGGAGATGACGGGCACCAGAATCGCCACCGCCGTTCCGCTCTTGGTCGATGTGACCACGGAGGTGATGGCGAGCACGAAGCCCAGGAACATGCTCCCGGTGTCGCCCATGAAGATGGACGCCGGGTTGAAGTTGAACACCAGGAACCCGAGGATGGCGCCCCCGAGCGCAGCCATCATCAGGCACATCAAGATGTCGCCCCGGGTCGCAGCGAGGGCGAAGTTGGTGGCAACGGCGAAGAAAGCGACTCCACCCGCAAGCCCGTCCAGTCCGTCGATGAGGTTCATCGCGTTCACCACGCCGACGATCCACAGCACGGTGAACGGAAGAGAGAACACCCCGAGCTGGAGCGGGGCTCCGAACGGGTTGGCCAGGACTTCGATGCGCGCGCCCAGTTGGTAGAGCGCGAACGCCACCGCGCATTGCACGGCGAACTTGAGCGGAGCCCCCGCGCCGCGCAGGTCGTCATAGAGGCCGAGAAGCGCGATCGCCAGACCTCCGATGAACAGCCCCCACACCAGCTGCGTCGCCGCCTGAAACGTCTCGCCGACGAAGGAGTCGACCCAGAAGAGCCCGAGCAACGGCGCGAAGAAGCCACCGACGATGGCGACGCCCCCCAAGCGCGGAATCGGCGCGCGGTGCACCTTCCGGCTGCTTCTTGCCTGGTCCAACCAACCGAAGCGGTGCGCGAAGTGGCGCACGACCAGGGTGAGGGCGGCCCCCACCATCAGCGCAACGAGGAAGGCGACGAAATAGGTGATCGGCATACCGCGAAGACGACCCGACCCTCACTCGATGGGTAGGGAATGATCCAGTCTTCGCCGGAAGGCCAGCAACGTCAACACGACCCCGAC
>JBMORE010000105.1:0-1648 GCA_049322255.1 Myxococcota bacterium
TGCTCGGCAAGGGGCGTCTCGACGTGCCGCCGTTGGGACAGCTCGTAGACGGCCGCGGCGGTGGTGAAGCCCTCGGCCACTGAGCGGCGCTCGGCGAGGTAGCGGCGTGCATCGACGCCTCTGGCCAGCTCCAACCCCAAGGTGCGGTTGCGGGAGAGCTCGCCGGTCGCGGTGAGCACCAAGTCTCCCACGCCCGACAACCCCAGGAAGGTGAGCGGCTGCGCCCCCAGCGCCCTTCCCAGGCGGGCAATCTCCGCCAGCCCCCGGGTGATGAGCGCCGCCCGCGCGCTGGTGCCCAGACCCAGCCCGTCGCAGATGCCGGCGGCGATGGCGATGACGTTCTTCACCGCCCCTCCCACCTGCACCCCCACCGGGTCGTCGCTGGCATATAGGCGAAACATCGGCGAGTGCAGGGCGGCCTGAACGCGCTCCGCTGCCACCATGTGCCACGAGCCCAGCACCGCTTCGGCATGAAGCCCCTGCACCACTTCGCGCGCGAAGGTCGGCCCGGAGAGCACCGCCAGCCGCGAAGGCTCGAGCGCAGGCATGGTCTGTGCGAGCACCTCGGACATCAGGGAGAGACTCCCCTCCTCGATTCCCTTGGTGGCCACCACCACCACCGCGCGCGCGGACACGAAAGGCGCGGCCTTTTCCGACACGGCGCGAAAGAACTTGGACGGGGGCACGAGAATGACCAGCGTGGCCCCTTCAAGCACCTCGGGCATCACCGCCGACGCGCAAAGCTTTTCCGGCAGCGTCGCCCCTTGGAGGTACACGCTGTTGGTGTGGCGGGAGTTGATTTCTTCAGCCACCTCCGGCTCGTGCGTCCACAGGGCCACCTCGTGCCCTCTGCCCACGGCATGAGCGGCGAGCGCCGTTCCCCAAGCTCCTCCTCCGACCACCGCCACGCGTTCCATGACACCTCCGTTGGCCAAGGTGCCGAATAGGTACGGCAACCCACCCGTGCAACTGCTCAGCAGACACACGCGCAGGCACAAGCCCTCCCGCTCGCCTTGGAGCGCCGCCCTTCCCCCATCGCCGTTGCCTCCTCAACTTTCGTAAAGGGAGGACATATGCATGGAGTCGACGACCACCTGGGAAGTTCCACGCGAGCACTGGGCGACCTACCTCTCGCAAGTCGCGGCGCTGCAAAAGGACCGGCCGGTGAAGGTCGAGCTCGTCGGGCCTGAGCTGGGGGAGCAAACCCTCACCCGCCTCGCCCGTCTGCGCAGCCTGCTCGCTGAACGCAAAGGAGCGGCGGCGGGCTCCATCGAGCTCGACCTGGGGTTGAACGGCGAGCTCGACCATCGAATCATCCACCCGGTCCGTCTGTACGCCATCGAAGCTCCGACCGGACAGCTCGAGTGCCTGGACATCGAGGACGAGAGCAGGACGAAGACGCTCATTCGCTTCCTGCAGCCGCTGTCCCTGGGGGCGGGCACCCGGGGGCGCCCCTCCCGCGCGCGTGAGGTGCTGGCACGCGACTACATGACCTCACCGCCGCTCGTGATTCGCGCCGGACAGTCTGCTTCCCAAGCGCTCGAGCTGATGCAGCGCCACGGCATTCGGCACCTTCCCGTGGTCGACCCGACGGAGCACCTTTTGGGCGTCGTCTCCGACCGCGACCTCTACGCTTCCAAATACGGCG
>JBMORE010000106.1:0-14657 GCA_049322255.1 Myxococcota bacterium
TTGTGCATGGCATCTCGGCGGCCCAGCGAGACACATCGAGGCACAGGCAATCCTGGGCGCCAGGCGCGACTTCCTCGTTCGCGAGTACGCAACGGTGACCTGCGCGGGTATGCGGCGCAGCTATCTCCTGGACGGTCCCAAGCTCTCGCTCTGCCCCGACACCTGCGACGCCCTCGGGCGTGACGGCTTTGGCGAAGTCGAGGTGCACATCGAATGTGACCGGTGAGCCCTACTCTGGGTGGAGGCAACAGCACACTCCGGCCACTGATACGTCGCGGGGAGCTCGACTTGTCCTAATGCATTGCTGCGGCTAATAGATAGCTGGTCGATTGCCAACAGGTCCTTATGCAACTCGAGTCTCTCAAGATGTACTGCGATGTGGTGGAGACCGGCTCCTTCTCCCGCGCGGCGCAGCTCAACCACGTCACCCAGAGCGCGGTGAGCCAGCAGATTCGCGCGCTGGAGAACCGCTACGAGCAGAAGCTGCTCTCCCGCTCGGCGCGGCAAGTCACCGCCACTCCGGCGGGCGAGCGGCTGTACCGCGGCTGCAAGGAGGTGCTCTCCCGCTTCTTGGAGGTGGAGCAGGAGATTCGCGAGCAGTCGGCACAGGTGCAAGGCACCTGCACGGTGTCGACCATCTATTCGGTGGGGCTGCACGAGCTGCAGAGCATTCAACGGGCGCTGCTCAAGTCACACCCCAAGGTGAACATGCGGCTCAACTACCGCCGCAGCGACCAGGTCTACGACGACGTCATCCTGGGAGCGGCGGAGATTGGCCTGGTCGCCTACCCGCAGCCACGCGCCGGGGTCGATGTGCACCCTTGCCGCGACGACAAGCTCACCTGGGTGTGCGCCACCAGCCACGCACTCGCCCGCAAGCACAAGGTGTCGCTGGCGCAGGTGGCTGACCTCCCCTTCATCACCTTCGACCGTGAAGCGCCCACCCGCAAGGCGATCGACAAGCTCTTCCGCGAGAAGGGCCTGTTCCTCGAGCCAGTGATGGAGTTGGACAACGTCGAGACCATCAAGCGCGCGGTGGAGCTGGGGCTGGGGGGCGCGGTGCTTCCGGCGGCCACCGTGCACCACGAGGTCTTGGCGGGCACCCTTTTGGCCAAACCTTTCACCGATGGCACTTTCACCCGGCCGATTGGCATTCTCTTACGCAAGGGCAAGTACCTCGACCGCGCCTCCCAGGCTGTGCTGGAGGTGCTCAAGACCGCCCAGTGGGAAGAGTGAGGGCGAAAACGGGCGCCTCAATACGTGCGCCGCAGCCGGGCAGCGAAGAAGCCGTCGAGCCCTTCGGGACCAGGCAGCGTGCGCAAGTAGCCCTGCCAGGTGGGAATCGCCTCGGACAGCGAAGGTGGCTCGGCGGTGTACTCGGGGTGAGAACGTAGAAACATCTCCACCTGGTCCGCGCCTTCTTGCGGGTCGGTGCTGCACACCGCGTAGACCAAAAGTCCTCCGGGTGCGACCACCGCCTGGCAATTTTCGAGAATGCGGCGCTGCAGCTCCGCCAAACGGGCGATGTCCGCCTCCTGCCGGCGGTAGCGCAGCTCGGGGTGGCGGCGCAGCGTGCCCAGCCCGGTGCAGGGAGCATCCACCACCACCGCATGAAACTCTTCCCACTCCTCGGGGAGCGGGCTGGTGGCGTCATGGGCATGGGTGGTGATGCGGGCATCCACCCCCAGCCGGCGGGCCTCGGCGTGGATCTTCCTCAGCTTGCTCTCATGCACATCGAGCGCGACCACCTCCAGCCGTTCGGCCAGATGACACGCCTTGCCTCCCGGCGCCGCGCAAGCGTCGAGCACCCGCGCGCCCTCGGGAATGGCCGCGTACAGCCCCACCAACTGTGCCGCCTCGTCTTGCACCTGCCACAGCCCTTCGGCGTATCCATACAGGTCCTCCAGCCGGCCGACGGGCGGAAGCACGACCCCCGCCGGCGAGAGCGCCGTGGGTTTGGCCTCGATGCCCGCCTCGGACAGCTGCGCCAACAACTCCCCACGCGACAGCTTGGAGGCATTCACCCGCACCGTGACGGACGGCGGCTGGTTGTCGGCCACCAGCATCTCCTCCGCCCGCGCGGGGCCGAACTGACGCACCCACCTTCGCACCAGCCAGACCGGGTGGCTCTCCCGCGCAGCGAGGTACTCGTCTGCGGGCTGCTCGGGGGGCAAGGGCAGCTCGTCGAGCGCGGCCAGCCGGCGCAGCACCGCGTTCACCAGGCCGGTGGCGCGCGAAAGCCCGTGCGTCTTGAGAGCCTCCACCGTCGAAGACACGGCCGCGTGCCTCGGCACCCGAGTGTAGAAGAGCTGGTAGGTCCCCACCCGCAAGGCGGCAAGCACCTTGGGCTCGAGCTGCTCCAGCCTTCGGTCGATGAAGCGCGCCAGGGCTTGGTCCAAAGTCAGCTGCCGACGGGCGACCCCGTAACACAGCTCGGTCACCAGGGCGGCGTCCCGCGGGTCGGGAAGCCGGTGCTCGTCGAGCTGGCTGTCCAGCACCACGTTCAGGTAGGCGTCGGTGCGCTCCACCCGCGCGAGCACCTGTATGGCCAGCGCGCGCGGGTTCATCCCTCGAGCTGAGCCATCAGCTCAATCAGCTGCTCCTCGGAGAGCTTCGAGGCGGGCATGGTGGAGAGGGTGAGGCTTTGCAGCGAGTCTTCGAGCAGCTCGCGGTAGCCGCTCTCCGCCGGAGCGCCCCGCTGCACCTCGAGGTATTGCCCGCGCGCCCAGCTGGCCAACCCCGCCGGAGACAGCTTCCCCGCCAGCCGGTCGGCGATTTTTTGGCGCACCTGCGCCCGGTTGAGCGCCTCGTTCGCTCGTCTTGCCTCCACCGGAGCGCGGCCCAGCGTCTTTGCCGACGCACCGTTGCCCGCGGGCACGGAGAGCTTCGACGGCGGCGAAGCGGGCTCCCTTGGGCGGCCCAGCGTCTTGGGCGCGGAGGGTGGCTTCGCCGCCGTCGACTTGCCCGAAGCCGTCTTCTTCGGCGGCGCGGGGACTTTCGCGGCTTTCCTCCGCTGGCGTCCGGTGAGGTCGCCGCGGGCGAAGCGCTCGAGCGCGGCCAGGTAGGAATCGGCGCCCTTGCCCATCACCTGCGCGGCGCACACGTCTTTGATCACCGATTTGCGCCGCCAGGACTCCCGCCGGCGAATGTCGGTGAGGTGTACTTCGATGGCCGGCCTGCCCACGGCGAAGAGCGCTTCGCGCAACACGTAGGAGTAGTGCGTCAGCGCCCCGGGGTTGATGACGATGCCGTCCGCCCACTGCCGCTCGGCGTGGAGGAAGTCGACCAGCTTCCCCTCGTGGTTGGACTGGAAGAATTTCACCTCCAGGCCCAGCGCCCCCGCCCGCGCGCGGATGAGCGCCTCCAAGGAGCCCAAGGTGACTCCCGGCTCGTCTTCCGCGCGCTCACCCAGCAGGTTGAGGTTCGGCCCGTGCACCACCAACAGTCGCTTGAACATGCAACCGCCACCTTAGCCCTGAGTGTTCGGCTCAGCGAGGGTGTCGAAGGGCCGGTCACCCGGATGTAGCGTGCGCCCGGCGAGGAATTCGGCGGCGCTCATCGCGCGCTTTCCTTCCGGCTGTAGCTGAGTGAGAAGGAGCGAGCCTTGGCCGCAGGCGACCTCGATGCCAAAGGCTCCGGCGGAGAGAACCGTGCCCGGCGCGCCGCTCGCCTTCCCCACCTGGGCGGCCTTCACCTTGAGCAGCTCTCCTTCGTAGGTCGTGAAGGTCCCCGGCCAGGGAGCGAAGGCGCGCAAGCGCCGCTCCAGCTCGACCGCAGGGCGGGAAAAGTCGAGCCGGCCGTCTTCCTTCTCGAGCATCGGGGCCATCACCACCCCCTGGGAGGGCTGGGGCGTGGGGGAAAGCTCTCCCCTGAAGTAGCGCGGCAGCTCGCGCACGATGAGCCCGTAACCCAGCGTCGCCAGCCGGTCGTGCAGGCTCTCGGCGGTGTCGGAGGGAAGAATGGGCGTCTTCTCGCAGGCGAGGAGCGGGCCGGTGTCCATTCCTTCATCCATCTTCATCAGACACACCCCGGTCTGGGTGTCGCCCGCGGCGATCGCCCACTGAATCGGCGCCGCCCCCCGAAAGCGCGGCAAGAGCGAGGCGTGCACGTTGACACAGCCCAGCGGCGGCACCTCCAGCACCTCCCGAGGAAGAATCTTGCCGTACGCCGTCACCACGCAAACGTCGGGGGCAAGCGCGGCCAGCGTGGGCGCGAACGGCGGCGACTTCAGCTTCGACGGCTGCAGCACGAAAAGGCCCCGCGTTTGCGCCACCACCTTCACCGGCGGCGAGGTGAGCTCCCGGCCGCGGCCCTTGGGCTTGTCCGGCTGGGTGACCACCCCCACCACCTCCCCCACCGTCAGACAGGCCTCGAGCGAGGGCACCGCGAAGTCAGGCGTGCCCCAAAAGACGATGCGCGGCCGGCTCGCCATCGCTTGCCCCTAACGGCCCACTTGTACCCGGTCGGTGGCGTCGCGCTTGCGGGCACGCATCGCCTCGAGCGACTCCACCGCCGCGCGCGCTTCGGGTGTCTGCGCCAACGGGCCAAAGACCGCCCCCGCCTTCTCCAACACGTCGGCCTCCTCCGCTTCGCGCACGCGCATCGATTCGATGGCCGACTGGAAGCGGTCGAAGAAGGCCTTGAGCTCGTCGGTCTTCCGCAAGGGCCGCATGAGGGGATAGCGGCCGTTGGCGAGCACGGCGATGTAGTGGGTGATGACGTGCACCGGCCCGGCCACCCGGTGGGTGACCAGCACCCCGGCCAACCCCAAGGCCACCGCCATCATCAATGCGATGGCCACCATCAGCCACATCAAGGTGCTGTCGGCCTCGGAGAGCTGCACCGCCAGCTCGGGAGGAATGCCACCGTTTCGTTCGAGGAGCCGCCCCAGCCCCTTTTGCGCATCGGTATAGGCCGCGTACATCATCCCGCCGAAGAGCAGGGAGATGAGCGCCCCCACCACGGCCAGCATCGCCGCGTAGCGAAACTGGAACGAACGGTCGATCACGTAGGAACGCCTGCCAAGCCGGCCAGGCGAGGGAGCGCTGGTTTCTGAGGGCTGGTTCATGTGCGACCGTACTATCCCACGACGACGGCGGTTGACCCTTGGGGAAATACGGGGCTATGAGCCCCACTGTCTTCCATTTCGGGGGTGTTTCATGCCGCGCGCGCTTCGTTGGCTGTGCCTGACTGCCGTTGTCGCCGTCTTCCCCGCTTGCAAGGGGGACCCGGCCACTCCGGAGTACTGGGACAAGGCGCTCTCCAGCGCCAAGCGATCGAAAGACCGGGTGCGCGTGCTCGACGACCTGCGCTCCTCCGACAAGCTGGGCCCCACCTTCCTGCCCATGCTCCACGGGCAGCTGCAGAGCCAAAAGCAGGCCGAGGTGAAGGCGGCGATCGTCAAGGTCATCGCCGAGCTCAAAGACCCTTCCTCCCTTCAGCCGCTCACCGACACCATCGAATGGGGACAGGCGGACAGCGCGGCGAACACGATGAACAAGGAAATCGCCTCCGCCCTGGGAAGCCTCCAGTCGCCGCAAGCCACCCCCACCTTGCTCAAGCTGCTCAAGGTGAAGGACCACTACACCCGCATCGAAGCCATCAACGCCCTGGGCAGCCTCGAGGCCAAGGAGGCGGTGGCTCCGCTCATCGACATCGCCACCGACGAGAACGGCGAGCCCTTCATCAGCAAGAAGGCCATTCAGGCGCTGGGAGAGATTGGCGACCCCCAGGCGGTGGCGCCCTTGGTGAAGATGATGTTCAAGGAACGCCGCGGCGTCTCCTTCTACATGGAGAGCTCGTACGCGCTGTACCAGCTGGGCGCACCCGCCGCCGACGCGCTCGTCCCGATGATGAACGGTCAGGACAAGGCCATGACCGCCTGGGCGAAAGAGAACCGCATCGTCGAACCGGCACTGTACGCCAAGGCCGCGCAGGTGCTGGGCGACCTGCATGACGCGCGCGCCGAGAAGGCGATGCTTGCCCGGCTTTCATTCGAGTCCGAGTTCCTCGACATGAAGCTGTTCGTGCGCATGCGCATGGCCGATGCGTTGGGCCGTATGCGCTCCAAAGACGCCGCCAAAGCGCTCGCGGGCATGCTCGACGAAGAAGAGGCCACCGCGCGTGGCGAGTACATTCGCGCGCTCACCCGCATCGGTGGGCGCGAGGGCATTGCCGCCCTGGTGAAGGCCGCCGGCACCGGCAGCTGGGATGCGCGCGAGCCGGCGATGGTGGGCGTGGCGATGCTGGGCGATGAGCGCGAGCTGGCTGCCTTCGACAAGTTCGCCAAAGACGAAGAGGGGCTCACCACCGCCGAGTGCAAGGAGTGGCCCGACTATGCCGGTTGCAACGAGCCCGCCAGCTTGGCGAAGAAGCACGCCGAGGCCATTGCCTCGATGCGCAAGCGTCTGGAGGCGGCTTCGGAGTGCAAGGGCGACGGGGGTTGCTGGGCGAAGAAGCTCGACGATGCCGACACCGGGGTGCGGGAGCGCGCGGCCTACGAGGTGGGTCGCTCCGGCAACGCCGCCCTGGTGGAGGAGCTCACCAAGCGCCTGGCCGAGAAGAACCTAGATGCCCGGCTGGCCATCATTCAGGCGACCGACTGGCTGGTCCATGACAGCAAAGAGGCGGCGAAGAAGGCGCAAGAGGCTGTTCCCGCCCTGGACAAGCAGATCGAGAACGAGCGCGGCAAGACCGAGTTCGTCAAGGTCAACGAAGACCTCCGGCGGCTGGCAGTGAAGCTCAAGCGCTCGACGGGCGCGTAAAGCTCCCCTCTCCCAGTGGGAGAGAGCGTGCTTGGAATGAACTCCACCGCGTCCGATGTTTGGTCGCGCGTGAGCCCTCCCTCTCCACCGACGCCGCAGCCCAACCCGACCGAGCTGGCGGCCGCCCGCCCGACCAGCGGCGAGGCGGACATGCGGCATCGCAACGTGTTCTGCCCCTTCTACGACAGCTGCCTGGACGTAGCCGTGCGCCGCGGCTGGTCGGACTGGACGTGCAACCACTGCCTTCTGGTCGACCAGACCCCGACCCCCAGCGCGGTGGTCTTCTCGCGCGACCGCCCGCGAGAGTAGCGCTTCGGTCACTCTGTCAAACGAGTCAGCGGCCGATACCCAATTTGGCCTCGATGAGCTTTACGCGCGCATCGAGGTTGCGCCAGTGAGCACCGGTATTCTCGATGACCTTGTCGAGCCGCGTCGAAATCTGCTCGAGCCGCCCGTCGACGCGGTCGAAGCCCCGGCGTACTTCTTCGAGAAGCTGCTGCTCCAGGGACTTGGTCTTGCCGTTGCCCTTCGCCATCGATGTCTCAGCTCGTAAAGCCTAGCCGATCTTCGATCACCCGACACTCTTTGGCGCGGCGAGCTACTTCACCGCCTTGACCCGGGCGCGCTTTTCCTCGGCCCCTTCTGGGTCGGGCACCGCCTGCACCGGCGGCACCTTGAGCACGCCGTACTTCTCCAGCACCTTGTGCTCGATTTCCTTGGTCATCTCCGGGTGCTCGCGCAGGTAGTCCTTGGCGTTTTCCCGCCCCTGGCCGATGCGCTCCCCCTTGAAGGAGAACCAGGCGCCGCTCTTCTCCACGATGCCCTCGTTGGAGGCGAGGTCGACCAAGTCGCCCTCCTTGGAGATGCCGGTGCCGTACATGATGTCGAACTCCACCTCTTTGAAGGGTGGGGCGACCTTGTTCTTGACCACCTTCACCCGGGTGCGGCTGCCCACCACGCTCTCCCCGTTCTTGATGGCGCCGATACGGCGAATGTCGAGGCGCTGCGAGGCGTAGAACTTGAGCGCGTTACCACCGGTGGTGGTCTCGGGGTTGCCGAACATCACCCCAATCTTCATACGAATCTGATTGATGAAGATGACGCAGGTCTGGCTCTTGGCGATGGTGCCGGTGAGCTTGCGCAAGGCCTGGGACATCAGCCGCGCCTGCACGCCCATGTGGGCGTCGCCCATCTCGCCCTCCAGCTCGGCCTTGGGCACCAGGGCGGCCACCGAGTCGATGACCAAGACATCGATGGCGCCTGAGCGCACCAGCATCTCGGCGATCTCCAGCGCCTGCTCGCCGGTGTCGGGCTGGGACAGGAGCAAATCATCGGTACGTACCCCCAGCTTGCGCGCGTAGCCCACGTCGAGGGCGTGCTCGGCGTCGATGTAGCCGCACACCCCGCCTTTTTTCTGAGCCTCGGCGACGATGTGCAGACACAACGTCGTCTTGCCGGAGGACTCCGGGCCGTAGATTTCGACGATGCGGCCCTTGGGCACCCCGCCCACCCCCAGGGCGATGTCGAGAGAAATGGACCCGGTGGGAATGACCTGCACGTCACGAATGAGCGGCTCGTCGTTGCCCAGCCGCATGATGGAGCCTTTGCCAAACTGCCGCTCCACCGCGGACATCGCCAGCTCGATTGCCTTCTCTTTCTCTTGATTCACCGCCATCGTGTCGGTCCTCCCTCTGTTGGCGGGCCACCCCGGCCCGACCTGAACTGGTGTTTAGTTACAACAGGCGGGCACACTAGTCCAGAGGGCTGACATTCGAAAAACGAAGGCGATTGTCGGCGATCGGATGCGCTGCCATGTGCTCCGCGAGCCTCCTCTTGAGCTCCGCAGGCAGCGCGAGTTGGCGGTCGTCGGCGTTCACCCGTGCGCGCTCGGTGAGGAGCCGAGCCAGGCCCTCGAGCTCCACGGCATCTCGGTCTTGGTGCGCCAGGCTGGTCACGACCTCGGAGGTTGGCATCGCTCGCAGCAGCTCTTGGGGCCACGACTCGTACGCGGGAAAGCCTGACCAGGGGCCGAGGCCACTGCCATACCAGCGGACGAGACTCGCCACGCGCTCCTCCTGCGGATACGCGGCCTGCAAAAGGGCGTCGGGGAGCTCGAAGAGTTTTTTGCCGAGCGGTGCAAGACAGACCGGCGCGGCTTCCTTCCAGCGCTCGAACGCCCGTCTGGCTTCATCTCTCCTTCGTTCGTCCGCTTCGAGATCCGCGAGTGGCCCCGCAACTCCTCGCTCCGCGAGCCACTGGCAAACGCGCCGGCCATCTTCCAGCGGCGCGTCCGAGGCCCAACCATGCACGCGAATGCTCAGCCCGTGATGGAGGCCGATGTTCACCCGCTGAAACAATCCTTTCGAGAGCTGGATGACAGGCCACCCACGACACCTGCAATGAAATGACTCGCGCGGGCTCATGATGCGAAAGCACTGGGCAAAGCTGGTCAGCTCCTCCACACGCGTCGTCTCGAAGAGCACCTTCTGTGTCGCCGAGCCCCGCGACGAAAAGTCATCTGGCTTGCCGTTACGCGTGCCCGCGTCGAGCACGCGAAGACCCTTGACGCCTTTGAGAAGCTCGTCGAGGTCCGCCTGGGAGGGGAGCTTCATTTGGAAGCTCCGGTGAGGGCGACGTAACTGTGAAAGACGAGGAACGAGCGCAGGCCGATGTAGGCCACCAACAGCGCGACCTCGTAAACGCCCACCGTGGCCCAGGTCAGGTCCAGCGAGTGGGTCTGAGCCAGGGCGGCGTAGCTCATCCACAACACAGGCGCGATCGCCGCAAGGAACGCGAAGATTCGTAACCTGCTGATCCATTTGGCTGCGGGCACCGTCTCGCCGCGCGCAACCAGGGCCTGCGAACGTCGCATGGCTGCGGCAGGCCACTTGTGTTCGCACAGCATGACCAAAAGCGCGTAGCGCGTGCGTGGCCGGAAGGTGTGTATCCCGAGCTCTTGGTCTATTTCGTCGAACCACTGTTGATTGCTGCGCTCGCCCGTGGCGGCAACGTCGCCGAGCCAGCCCGCTTTGGCATCGGTCACCGCCCGGTTGTACTTGCGCAAGGGAGCGAGCCCTTCGAGCAGCGCACAAAGGGTGCCGAACGTTCCCGAGAATGTAGTCCACAGCGCCAGCGGTACCCACAACAGCGCGCCGCGCACCACACCGGCCCGCCGCCGGGCGTAGGCGCACAGAAGGAGGCTCCAAGCGACCGCGGCGACCAGCGTCAGCAAGGCGGCATTCCGGGCCAGCCAGGCCAACCATTCGAGCCCGCCAGACCCGCTCGGCGGTGTCAACCAGCCCGTCATCGGCACCTCGAGCGGACCAAGACCAGCTCCGCGTAGATGGTGACTACCAAATCATGGGGCGAGACGACCCGCGGCCAGTGCGGTGGGCTCGCCCGGAGCTCGTCGGGACCGATCCGGGGCCGCCCTCGCACCACGTCTGGAGGGAGGACCCAGGTTCCGTTCGTCGAGACGTCACGCGTCACCACCACCCGGTCCGACACGCTCAGGAGGCACTGGTGCCCCTCGAAAAGAAGGACGTTCGTCACCTGCTTTGGAAAAGGCGAGCCAGGGTGGCTACGTCCGAGGACGTGTTCCCCGGGCGCGAATACGAGCGCGAGCGCCGGCACCGTGAGGTCATTGAAGGCCCGGCCCCCGACGAGGATGAGCAGCCACCTGGGGCCGTCCGTTGCGCAAGCGTTCGCAGGGTCGAGGACCACCAGCTTGCGCGGCGGACGATCGATGGCGCGGAGCGCCTCTTCGTAGGCCCGATGAACCTCGGGCATGGGTGGCTTCGCCGCCGTCAAGATGCTCATCATACGGGACGGGGCGCAGGCATCAGCCTGGATCATCGAAACCCGATCACGATCTCGCGCTCATTTCAGTAAAGTGTTCTCGTCCTCACACCCTCGAACACGTCCCTCACCTTTCGGAGTGCGGCTTGAACCGAGCTTTCTTTTCCCTCGCCTTGACGCTGGCGTGCGCGGCGCGGGCGCAAGTCAGCCCCACACAGCTTCCCGGCTTTCAGCTCGAGCGGCTCGAGCTCGACCCCTCCGCCGAGGGAGCGTTGGTGGTGGGCACCGGGCGGTTGCTCCCCGCGGGCGCTTACCGGGCAGCGGTGGCCTTTCACTACGAGAAAAACCCGATGCTCGCGCGGCTCGACGGCCAGCTCGTCGGTGCGGTGGTTTCCGACCGCCTCACCGCCCATCTCGTCGGCGCCTACGGGGTGATGGAGGCCCTGGAGCTATCGGTGCGGCTGCCGCTGGTAATCACCCAAACCGGAGACGACCTCTCGAGCATCGGCGTGGCCTCGCCGGACCGAGGAGGGCTCTCCACTCCCACCTTGGGTGCCCGCTATCAGCTGCTCAGGTCCTCCTCCACCGGCTTCGATCTGGCGGCGGGGCTGGACCTGGGGTTGCCCGTGGGCAGTCTGACCGCGCTGGCGCAGGACCCAGGCTTGGGCCTCTCACCGCGGCTGAGCGCCGGCAGCGACGTGGGGCCGCTGAGGCTCTCGGCGGACGCCGCGTTTCACCTTCGCCCGACCGTGGCCGTGGGACAGACCGAGGTCGGCTCGCGGGTCGAGCTGGCGATGGCGGGAGCGACCACCGTGGCGGGAAAGACCCGTGGCGAGCTGACCTTCCGCTCCGCGCTTCCTCTCACCTCGGCCCCGGCCTCCTTCGAGCTCTTGGGAGGAGCTCGTCACCCCATCGGCCCCTTCGAGCTCTTCGTCCTGGGCGGCCCGGGGCTGGGCAAGGCTCCGGGGACGCCGCAGTTTCGGGTGCTCCTCGGTTTGGGTTACCAAGAGAGCGCCACAGCATCGGCGCCCGCAAGCCTTCCGGAGCCACCTCCGGCGCCCGCCGTCCCTCCCGACACAGACAGCGACCAGGACGGGGTGAAGGACGCGGAGGACAAGTGCCGCACCCAGCCGGGGTTGGCCGCCTTCCAGGGGTGCCCTCCTTCAGACAAGGACCAGGACGGGGTGCTCGACCCCGACGACGCCTGCCCGGAAGAGGTGGGCCTGACCGAGCGCAAGGGCTGTCCTGTGCGCGATGCCGATGGCGACGGCATCGAAGACAGCTTCGACCTCTGTCCCCAGGAGCCGGGCCTCGCCGAGCTTCGCGGGTGCATCCCCAAAGACACCGACCAAGACGGGGTGGTGGATGAGGTCGACAACTGCCCGAACGAGAAGGGCTTCGCGGAGAACCAAGGTTGCCCCAAGAAGAAAAAGCAGCTGGTGGTCATCACCAAGGAGAAGCTGGTGATGAAGGAGAAAGTCTTTTTCCAAACCGCCAAGGCAACGATTCAACGTCGTTCCTTCCCCCTGCTCGACCAGATTGCCGCTGTCATCCAGGAGCACCCGGAGATTCCAGCCATCGACATCGAGGGCCACACCGACGATCGCGGCAGCGCGGACTTCAACCGCCGGCTCTCGCAAGGAAGGGCGGAGTCGGTACGAGCGTACCTTGTGAAGAAAGGCGTCTTGGCCGACAGGCTTCGGGCCATCGGCTACGGCCCTGACCGTCCGGCGGCGACCAACGACACCGCGGCGGGCAGGGAGGCGAACCGGCGGGTGGAGCTCACCATCGTCGGCCGCGAGCAGACTTCCATCGAGGTGGAGGACGCCTCGGACCGCAGCGCGGCCCAGCCAAAGAACGCGGAGGACAAGCCATGATGCGTCACCCTCTTCAGGCGCGGCATCTGGCCGTGGCAGTCGCCCTCGCGGTCGGGTGCACCGAAGCCACCTTGGACACCACGGCCCCAGCCAACACTCCCGCCGTGCTCCGCCAGGAGGTCAGCCAGTCTTTTGCCGCCGGCTCCCTCATCATCCCGATGGACACCACCTATCAGGACAGCGGGATGCTCAAGGCCTTCGGGCTGGTCTACCAGCTGATCAAACAGGGAGTGCCGGTCCACTGGGTGATTGCCAGCGGGAAGTCGTTGGGGGGAGTGGACTTCACCGCCAGCGCGACTGATTGGCAGACGGGCGCGGCCATCAGCAACCATGGGTACCGGGGCGGCCCCTTCGTCATCGACTCCGCGAACCGGGCGGCCGCGACCCCCATCATCAACGCCTGGCACGCCGCGACGAACGTGACCACGGTGCACTCGGCCACCGCGGCGTTTACCGGAAACGTGGTTCGCACGCTGACCGCCGCCCCGAAGATCGGCGTGTTCGTCGACAACAACGAAATCATCGCCTTCCGGTACCTGAACGCGGCCGGAATTACCGACTCCACCGGACAGGCTTGGCCGACGGCCACGGACGCGACCGGCGTGTACACCGGCTACCCCGACGTGCTCAGCGACGCGGAAGTACGCGGAGCGACCAGCACCGGCGCCGCCGACGGAGTGCTCTTGCGCTCCGACGGAACCCCTGCGTTCTGCCAGCTCACCTCGATGCACTACACCCCCCCGGGGGACAACGAGGTGGTGAGGGAGGTGCGAATGTGGCTGAGCTCCGGCCCCGTTCCCCACGCGTACATGGAGTGCGACGCCATCGACTCCTTCGAGAACAACGTCAACGGGCGCTTCTTGACCACGCTGGGAATCACCGACGACGGCGGCCGGCCGAACCCGCTCACCAACCTCACCCCCGACAACACTTTTGCCCAGTACGACGGCCCCCTCTCTTCGGCAGGCGGCTCGATTGCCGCGCTGGCCGTCACCGGAGGCTCGCAGTACCACGCCAACAGCACGGTGCTCATCAACCAGACGGGACAACCCATCACCCGAAAGGCGATGTGGCTGACGGGTCACCTGGACGGGAATACGGCCAAGGGGAAGGTCAGCTACCTCACTGGCCACCAGTATTCGACCGCCGTGCCGGTGACAGGGAACAACCAAGCCAACGGGGTGCGGCTGTTCCTCAACAGTTTGTTCGAGTCTCCCTGCACCACCGCCGCGGGCCAACCCGCCATCTCCCTCACCAAGAGCGCACCCGCCCTCACCAACCAATCGACCATCACCTTCACCTTGAGCTACGCCAACACCGGTCCAGGCGTGGCGGAGAACGCCGTGCTGGAAGACACCCTCCCGGCGGGCACCACCTTCGTATCGGCGACCGGTGGAGGGACGTTCAGCGCGGGCAAGGTGACCTGGAACCTGGGCAACCTCGGCCCGGGCGCGTCGGGCTCGGTGAGCTTCACCGTCTCGGTGACGACCGACGGCAGCTACCCCAACCAAGCGACGATGACGTGGAACGTCTTTCTCACCTCCCAGACGGCGCAGAGCAACACCACCACCACCGTCCGCGACACCGTCGAGCCAGACACCGTCATCGACTCCGGTCCGCCGGCGTCCAGCAACTCCGCCAGCGCCGCCTTCGACTTCTCCTCTCCTGAAAGCGGCGTCACCTTCGAGTGCCGGCTGGACGGCGCGGCCACGTTCACCGCCTGTACCGATCCTGTCACCTTCACGGGCCTGACCGACGGCACACACACCCTGGAAGTCCGCGCCGTCGATGCCGCGGGCAACGTCGACACCTCGCCCGCCACCCACAACTGGACGGTCGACACGACGCCTCCCGCGGCACCGCTCATCACCTCGCCTGCCGATGGGTCGACCACGAGCAACTTCACCCCGACGTTCACCGGCACCGCCGAGCCGGGCGCGATCGTCCGAGTCATCGTCGACGGCGTTCTCCTGGGCACGACGGTGGCCGACGCGAGCGGAAACTGGACGTTCACGCCTTCCTCTCCGCTCACCAGCGGCCCACACTCCGTCGCGGCGGTGGCAGTCGATGGCGTAGGCAACGTCGGGCCTTCGTCCGCCACCATCAACTTCACCGTGGATGCCACCGACGCGGGGGCAGCCGATGCAGGTTCGGGCGACGCGGGAGCAGCCGATGCAGGGGCTGGAGACGGAGGTGAAGCTGATGCAGGGGCCGGCGA
>JBMORE010000107.1:0-14619 GCA_049322255.1 Myxococcota bacterium
GCGCGCTCGAGCGCGGCGAGCTCCGCGATCGAGAGCGTCTCCGCGCGGCGGCCGGGGTCCACTCCCGCCGCCGCGCATGCTTTTTGGAGCACCTCGGCCCCGCCCAGCGCGCGGTCGGTCTTGAGCGAGTTGAGAAGCGTCTTGCGCCTTTGCGCGAAGGCGGCCTTCACCACTTGGCGAAAATGGGTGTCGCTGGTGACGGGTGCCCGGGGCGCAACCAGCGCGGTGAGCCGCACCACCGCCGAGTCCACCTTGGGCGGCGGGTGAAACGCCCCCGCGGGAATGACGAACACCTGCTCCAAGTCGAAGTACAGGCCCAACAACACCGAGAGCAGCCCGTAGTCCCGCCCGCCGGGAGCCGCCACCAGCCGCTCCACGACCTCTTTTTGCAAGGTGAATACCGCGCGCGAAACCGCGGCGTGCTGCTCGAGCACTTGAAAGAGAATCGGGCTGCTCAGGTGGTACGGCAGATTCCCCACCACCTTCACTGGCCGCGCCCCCGCCACGGCGGCGAAGTCGACCTTGGCCGCGTTGGCCTCGACGACGGTGAGCCGCTCCGGTGAAAGCTCGGAGAGCACCTTCACCATGTCGCGGTCTTTCTCCACCGCCACCACCCGCGCTCCGGCAGCGAGCAAGAAGCGAGTCAGGTGCCCTAGTCCCGCGCCCAGCTCCACCACCACCTCGCCCGGGACGAGCGCCGCCGCGTCGGCGATGCCTTCGAGCGCCTCCTCATCGGCGAGGAAGTTCTGCCCCCAGCTCTTCTTGGGAGACAGCCCGTGCCGCCGAAGAATCGCCTCTGGCGACTCGAGCATCTTCTAGAGCCTCCACGCCGCATCGGCGTTGAGCGACCCGTCGGCGCGCACCCCCCGGCGATACGCCTCGTAACCCGCCACGGCGATCATCGCCCCGTTGTCGGTGCACAGCCGCGGCGGGGGCAAGAAGAGCGACATCTCGCGCTCTGCGGCCCGCTCCTGAGCCAGCGCACGCAGCCGCGAGTTGGCCGCCACCCCGCCGCACAGCACCACCTGGCTGGCCTTCACTTGACGCGCGTAGGCGAACAGCTTCTTGGTGAGCGAGTCGGCCACCGCCTCCTGAAAGGAGGCGCACACGTCGGCCAGCGCCTGCCCTTGGGGCACCCCGTGCTTGCGCACGTGGTTCAACACCGCCGTCTTCAGCCCGGAGAACGACCAATCGAAGATGCCAGGCTCGTTCAGCGCGCGGGGAAAGCGAAACGCGCGCGCATCGCCCTTCTGCGCCAGCTCGTCGATCGGCTGGCCGCCGGGGTACGAAAGCCCGAGCACCTTGGCCACCTTGTCGTATGCCTCCCCCGCCGCGTCGTCGCGGGTCGAGCCCACCAGCCGGTAGCTGCCGAAGGCCAGGACCTCGTAGAGGCTGGTGTGCCCTCCGGACACCACCAGCCCCAAGAAAGGCGGCTCCGGCGCCTTTGGCAAAAGCCGAATGGCGAGCAGGTGCCCCTCCAGGTGGTTCACCCCCACGAAGGGAATGCCCCGCGCCATGCCCAAAGCCTTGGCGACCTGCACGCCCACCAACAGGGCGCCGACCAGCCCCGGCCCCGAAGTGACCGCGAGCAAGTCGACGTCGGCGAGGCTCTTCTTCGCCCGGGAAAGGGCCTCGTCGATCACCGGCATCACCTGCATCACGTGGTTTCGGCTCGCCAGCTCGGGCACCACCCCACCCCAGCGACGGTGAATCTCCACCTGCGTCGACACCACGTCACTGAGCGCGCGCCGGCCGTCCTCCACCAGCGCCGCCGCGGTTTCGTCGCAGGAAGTCTCCAGGCCGAGCGTCAGCACGAAAGTTCAACGTTTTATTGGCCGCTGTCTTTGAGCATCTTGCGGATGTCGGCCGCCGACTTGCCGGTGGGCGAAAGGAGCAGGTAGCGCTTGTACGGCCCCCAGGCGTCCTTCTCGCGGCCGGTCATCTGGTACGCCATGCCCAGCGCCAGCCAGGCCTGCGCGTTCGACGCTTCGGCCTTCACCACTTCCTGAAGCAACTTCACCGCCTCCCGGTACCCGGTGTCGCTCATCACCAGGCTGATACCCACCCCGCCCTTGGCCTCCACCGAGTCGGGCTGGAGAGAGAGCGCGCGGCGGTAGTGGCCCAGGGCAGTCCGGTAACGCTCGCGCTGCACCGCGAGCTTGGCCTGCTGGAGGGCGCTCGAGAACTCCGCCTCCGTGTCGGCCGGGGGCGCAGGCTCCACCGCAGCGTCGGGGACCGCTGCCGCCACTACTTCCGGAGGTGGCTTGGGAGGAGCGACCAGCTCGGGCGGAGGCTCGACCGCCTCGGGGTCTTCCTCCGGGGGGAGCTCGGAAGGAGTCGTCACCACCTCGGGGGGCGGGGGCGCATCCTGCTCCTGGCGGGACTGAATCGTGTAGACGATCGCCGCGGCCCCGAACACCAGCACGATGCCGCCCACCACCGCCAGCCACGCCTTCGAACGGGCGGGCGCCTCGAGGGTGACGGGGAACTTGTGGGTGGCTTCGTGGTCGCCGTGAACGAAGAAGTCGTCGTCGAGCGAAGGTGCGGCAGGGCGAGACGGTGCCCCATGACCGGGGTAAGGGGGAAGCGCCAGCTGCGGCGCGGGCGGGGGCACGGAGGTGATGGGGGTGGGTTCGTCGTCCCGCTCGACCTCCTCCACGAGCTGCAGCGACGGGGCCGGCTGGGCGGGAGGCGCCTGCACCGAGCGTATGCCCATCGCAGGAGTCGGCGTCGACACCACTTTGGGCGGCAAGACCACCGGCTCCACCGCTGCTCCACCGAAGATGGGCGGCTTGGAGGCCACCGGAGCCTCCGCCACCAGCGGCAAAGGAGCGCTGGGCCCACTCACCTCCTCCTCCCTCTTGGCTTCTTGCAGAGCCACACCCGCGGACGAAGGCGAGGACCAGGCACGGTTGGGGGCCCACGTCGACGGCGCGGCGATGCCGCCGTCATCCATCTGGCTCCACTGCTCGAGCAGCCGGTTGCGGGCCCGCTCCAGCTCGCGCGAGGCCGGAGGCTCCACCAAGAACTGCGACTCGGCCGGGGGGGCCGCCGGAGGGGAAGAAGGCGGAGGCAGCGGCGCGGGCTCCGGCTCGACGGGGGCGACCGCCGACCCCCGCGGCTTGGGAGAGAACATGATGACGTTCGCCGGGGCCGAAGGCTTGGGCGTCTCGAGCGGCGCTGGAGGCTCGATCTCGATCGGCGATGCCGTCTGCACCACGTAGGGCGCTTTCCCGTTCGAGCTGGGCTCGGAGGCAGGCGGCGCCACGGGGGCGGGCGCCTCGAGCACGGGGGGTAGCTCGGGCTCGGCGGCCGCCACCTCTTCGACCACCTCCTGCGGTGCCACCACCTGCACCGGCGGCGCAGGCTCGGGCGGGGGTGCAGGGGTGTTGAGCCACTCGTCGACGCCCGGCTTGGGAGTGGCCGGGGTTTCGGCCGGCATGGTGCCCAGCTCGCGAATCATCCCCTCGAAGTACAGCTTGGAGATGATGCCCAGCGCCGCCAAGTCCTCGAAGTCGGAGTCGTCGACCACCTTGGCCAACGCTCGCTTGCCATCGAACAGGCGCAACAGGCCGTTCACCTCGTCGGGGATTTCAGAAAGCCTCTCCGCCAGCTGGCGGTAGTCAATCTCGAAGATGGTCTCCAGTGGCGGCAGCTGCTCGAGCATGCGCCCCCACTCGTCGAGGCGGCGCATGCCCTCCATCAACAGCCCCTGGGTGGAGACCTCGATGCGCTCGGGACGATCGACGGGCAAGAACTGCACTTCGAACTTGCCCTCGAAGGTGTTGAGCATCCGGTAGAAGGCGTTCTCACCCTTGAGCCGGCCCAGCTCGGCGTCGATGACCTTGCCGTCCTTGAAGTAGATGGCGCCGCTGCGCTCGCCTTCGAGCTTGATCGAGCCCGTCTTGCGGCCCATCTCGAAGGTCTGCACCAAATCGACCACCCCCATGTCGGCCAGCGAGCCGGAAAAGCCCCCCTTGGTCTCCTTGCGCTCGATTCTCTCCTTCTCCGCCTTGGTGAGAATCATCTTCACGCGGGTGACGATCTCTTTGATGTAGATGGGCTTGGTCAGGTAGTCGTCGCCGCCCAGCTCCAGTCCCTTGACCTTGAACTCCACC
Source organism: Myxococcota bacterium (assembly GCA_049322255.1). GTDB lineage: Bacteria > Myxococcota > Myxococcia > Myxococcales > Myxococcaceae > JBMORE01. The sequence goes on from JBMORE010000107.1 coordinate 4,119, forward strand.
GACTTTTGGTTGGTGAGGAAGACGAAGGGAATGTGGCGGAAACGCTCGTCACCCTTGATCACCTTGCACAGCTCGAAGCCGTCCATCTCCGGCATCTTGGTGTCGGCCAGCACCAGGTCGGGCGGGCTGATCTGCACCTTGTCGAGCGCGTCTTTGCCGTGCACCGCGGTCGTCACCGAGAAGCCGGCCTTCTTCAGGCTGACCTCCATCACGCGAAGGCTCTTCGCGTCGCTGTCGACCAAAAGCAGGTGCTGCTTGGCCACGGGGCAATGCCGCCTTTCTTGGGGCGAGGGCTCCCGATGATCAGCGGGCGCCAAGAAACATGTCAACGTTTCGAAGCAGAGTCTGCGCTTGACCTTAGCCGGTGAGACAGGTCTGTTGCGCTCGCCATGTCGGGCAACCAGCGCCGCTTCTTGCGAAAGATGCTTCAGGTCGACTTCAGGGCCAAGGACGCGCAAGGGGCGGGGCAGCTTCAGTTCGCTGGGGCAGACCTTTCGGCCGGGGGGACGTTCTTGAAGAGCGATTTGCTCTTCGAGCAAGGCGAGGGGTTTTCTCTCGAGTTTCGGGTACCCGGCGTGCCCCGGCTGATGCGGGCGCAGGCGCGGGTGGCGTGGGTGCGGCGCTTCCCCAGCGAAGAGGAGCCTGCGGGCATGGGCATCGAGTTTCTCACCATGAGCGAGGAGGACCGCTCGGTGCTGGTCCGCTACCTCGAGACCCTCACCTAGCGGAAAAAGCCTTTCTTCTCCTTCTTCTTGCGCATCTCGATCAGCCGTAGCTCCTGGTTGGCCTCGAGGTGACGCGGGTTGGCACGAACGGCCTCGCGAAAGTGGCGCTCGGCGCGGTCCACGTCGCCTTCCACCCGGTAGATGACTCCCAGCTGGTAGTGGGCGCGGTCGCAGTTGTTGTCGGCCTTCAACGCGTCGAGCAGCTGCTGCTTGGCTTGGGGGGCATCTGCCTTGCGCGCCGGGTTCATGTACACCGCCCAACCCTGGGCAGCCAGGTACTCGGCCTTGGGGTCGAGCGAGTGCGCGCGGCGGTAGTGCTCTTCGGCGCTGGGATAGTCGCGCTTCTTGAAGAAAACCTCGCCCTTCTTGAACAGCTCGGCCGCCTCCTCGGCGCGCTGACCGGAGCGGCCGGCCGCTACCGGTGGCTGGGCCAGCGTGCGCAGATACGCGGCGCGCCGGGCGTCATCGTAGAGCGTGTCGTAGGCCTCGCGAATTCCCTCGAAGACCGTGGTCATCTTCGCCGACAGGTGCGACAGCGAGGGCGGCAACCGGTCAGGGTGGAAGATTTTCGCCAACCCGAGGAAGGCGGTCTTGACGTCCTCCCGCGACGCCTCGCGCGGCAACCCAAGGAGGGTGAAGTGGTCTTTCTTCTCGGTGATTTCCTTGAAGCGGCGTTCTATCTGCGCCGAGAGCTGCTGGTCTTCCGCCGAGCTCTTCGTGGGCACGCTGGGTGCAGCCGGAGTCGGCGACTCGGGAATCACCCGGACGTTCGCCTCGGGCGTGGGAGCGGGTCGGCCGCCCCCCATGGCGCCCAGGTTCTCCATCGCGCGGCGCAGGAGGCGCTGCCGCCGCTTCTTCGCACTTTCTGGATCGGAAGGGTCTGCCACGTCGTTCTCGTCCCAGGCCAAGTCCTCCTCGCCCTGGGGCCCGCCCGCCACGTTACCACCGCCGTTCGGAACAGGTTCGATGATGGCCTCGACCGTGGCCTCGACGGGCGGCTCGATCGCCGAGGAGTCAGCCGGCGCCGTCCCTACCAGGGCCTCGAGATTGGCGTCGACGCGCTGCAGCGCCTCTTCGAAGCTGGAGCTTTGGCCTTGGGCAGGAGCGGGGGTCTGCTGGGAGTCGTCGACGATGCGCCAAAGATCGTCCTCGCCCGCGGCGGCCTGGCTGGAGGGCCCGAAGATGAGCGGCTGGCGCGCCGTCCCCCATTCCGGAATGGCGACTTCCTGGGTGACGACGGGAACCTCGGTGGTGACCGCCGTGTGCACATCAGGAGAGAGCGCCGGCACCTCGAGGGTGGGGGTCAACGAGCCAGGCGTCGCCGCCGCCTGCACCGGCGACTCTTCGTCGAGCCAGGCGTCGTCGGAGCCCGCGCCCGCGCGGCGCAGCGCCTCGTTCATCTCGCGAACGAGATCGTCCTGCGCTTTACGGCGCGCTTCGCCCATGGCCGCGGTCTCGTCAGGCACGACCGGCGCTTGGGGGCCCGGCTCGGCCGCCACGGTGACCGCATCGGCGGGCAACAGGTCACCCCAGGAAGTTTCTTCGGTTTGAGAGAGGGGCTCCTGCTCGGCGAGGCGCTCGGAGAGCTGCGCCGTGTCCGTCACCGCGGTGGGCTCGGGGTGGGGGGTTGGCTGGGCGGCAGGCTCAATCCACTCCGCCTGGAGCTCGATCGCGTCGGGTGGCGCCGATGCGGCCAAATCGATGACGGGAAGCTCGCCGGAAACAGGCTGAAGGGCGGCCCTCCGTGCCTCTTCCGCAAGCTGCTCCTCCTCCGCGCGCCGGGCTTCTTCCAACTGTCGCGCTTCTTCGGCGAGGCGTTGTTCCTCCGCGCGCCGGGCTTCTTCTGTCTGTCGCGCCTCTTCGGCGAGCCGCTCCGCCTGCCGCTGTTTCCACGTTTCCTCGCTCAGCGCCTCGACCAGTCCCTCGCGCTGAAGCAACCGCAGCAATGCCATCTGCTCGCGCGTGGCATGGGAGGCCGGGTTGAGCTCCCCGAACGTTTCCAGGAAGGCCCGTTCGTCCGCCGAGAGCAGCCACGTCTCGCACGCCGCCACATCGGGGCAACGGAACAGCTCTTGGGTCGTCGCTTCTGGCATGCCGGCCTCGATTGCCGCGCGCACCACGCGGACGCCGGCGACGCTGGCGCTGATGCTGTCCACCGCGCGCGCCTCGAAACGCGCATTCTCAGCCAACCCGAACAGGCGGCGCACGCTGGCCAGCACCTGGGCCGTCACCGCTTCTTCGACCGACGCTCCCAACTCCTCGAGGTTGTCCAGCCGAATGCGACCCGCCTCTCCTCGCGCCCACAGCGCGTCGAGTTGCTGCGCGCTGACCTTCCCCGCCTGGAAGAGCGCCTGCGCCGCTCCCTGAAACCCCAAGGTGACGTTCGCTCCGACGACGTCTCCGTCCTTGAGGACTATCTGCGACTCGCGGCCGAGGGCGGTCACCGTCATCCATCCGGTGGCCTTCTCTTTGTGAGCGACGTACAGGGTCTCGACGAGCGGGGAGAGCATGCGCAGCTGTGCAGTCTAGCTCAGGTGGGCGCGCCGCCCAGTTGTCGGAGCGCTTCGTACGCCGCCACCCCCACCGCGGTCGACAAATTGAGCGACCTTCGCTGGGGGAGCATGGGTATCGACACCACCTCTCCTGAGCCTCCAAAAAGAACGTCCTTGGGCAGGCCCGCCGTCTCCGAGCCGAACACCAGGTGGTCGCCCGGCAAAAAACGCACCTGGTACAGCGAGCGCTCGGCCCGCGCGGAGAAGAGAAGCCGACGCGCGCGAGGGTGCTCCGCCAGGTAGGCGGGGTAGTCGGGGTAGAGGCGCAAGAACACCTGGTGCCAATAGTCGAGGCCGGCGCGCCGAAGCTCACGGTCGGCCAATGAGAAGCCCAGCGGCTCGACGAGGAGGAGCTTGCAACCCGTCACCGCGCACAGCCGGGCGACATTGCCGGTGTTGGGAGGAATCTGAGGAGAAACCAGCACCAGATGCAGGGGCGAAGACAGGGGCGAGAGCATGGGTTAAGCAGGCTTTGCGTGGCGTTCCGGGTGACCAACCAGACCCAGGGTAAGATTTTGGCCGACCGGGTGGTCGAAGCGAGGAGCTTTCTGCACCGCTTCCTCGGGCTGATGGGCCGCGCCGAGCTGCCCTTCGGAGAGGGGCTGCACATCGTGCCCTGCCGTTCGATTCACACCTTCTTCATGCGCGTCCCCATCGACGCGATCTTCCTCGATGACAGCGGCCGGGTGGTCAAGACCTACCCCGCCCTCCCCCCTTGGCGCCTGAGCGGAATGTACTTGCGCGCGCATTCGGTGCTCGAGCTGCCATCAGGAACGGTGGCGGGCAGTGGTACCATGGAAGGTGATCGGCTGTCGTTCGAACCGGTGTAGAATGCTCCCCCACATGCGCATCGAAGTCGCTGGCAACACGCACGTCGGCATGAAGCGCAACCACAACGAGGACAACTACCTCCTGCTGCCGGAGGAGCAGCTCTTTTGTGTGGCCGACGGAATGGGGGGGCACTCCTCGGGGGAGATCGCCTCGAAGATCGCGGTCGACGAGCTGGCCGAGTTCTTCAAGATGACGGCCAAGGACGCCGACGCCACCTGGCCGTACAAGATGGACAAGACGCGCAGCTACGACGAGAACCGGCTGACCACCGGAATCAAGCTCGCCAATGTGCGCATCTTCGAGCGCGCGAGCGCTGATCAGAAGTTCAAGGGCATGGGCACCACCATCGTCACCGTGCACTTCGCTGCCGGCCACGCGTACGTCGGCCACGTGGGCGACAGCCGCGTCTATTACTTCCGCAACGGGGTGCTCAAGCAGCTCACCGAAGACCACTCGCTGCTCAATGACTACCTCAAGGCCAAGAAGCTCTCTCCGGAGGAAATCGAGGCCTTCCCCCACAAGAACGTCATCGTCCGCGCGCTGGGGATGAAGGACACCGTGCAGGTCGACGTGAACAAGCTCGAGCCCCTCCCTGGCGACGTCTACCTGCTCTGCTCCGATGGGTTGTCGGGCATGGTCCCCGACCCGCAGATGCAAGAGGTGCTCGCTCACACGCGCGAGCTGGACAAGGCCTGTGCCCAGCTCATCGACATGGCCAACGCCGCGGGTGGCAGCGACAACGTCACCTGCGTGCTGGCCCGCATCCACGCAAACTGACTCCCTCTCCCCCTAAGGAGAGGGTCACACCGGCACGACGATTCCGCTCTCCCCTTCCTCGCCCGGCAGCACCAGGCAGTCTTCCAACCGGCGGCCGGCGGGCACCTCGGCACCGTCGAGCACCGCGACCCGGTTGAGGGCCGCCCCCTCGCCGACGTGGGCGAAGCACCCCACCGAGACACCCGCCCCCACCCGCACGTTCGCCCCCAGCTCGCACCCTTCGGCAAAGAAGGCCGGCCCGGCCACCTTCACGTCCGACAGCCAGGCCGAGGGGTGCGCCCAGAAGTTCCCCACGGTGCGCGAGGCGGTGGCGAAGGGCACGTCGTCGCCAAAGAGCGAGGTGCGTACCTGACCGTAGAGCAGGTCTTTGTGGGTGGCCGCGTAGCGCGCCGGGGTGCCCACGTCGGACCAGTAGGCGCTGCCCGGGTCGACCAGGTGGCCGCGCACCAAAAGGCCCTTTTCAATCATCCGCGGGTAGACCTCCCGGTTGATGTCCTCGGGGCCGGAGGCGGACATGAAGTCGAACACCACAGGGCTCATCACATGCACCCCCGTGAAGTGCCACGGCGAGAGGCGGGGGCCTCCTGGGCCGATGCCGGCGATGCGCCGCACCTTCCCGTCGGGGTCGATCTCCACCGCCGCATAGCGTTCGTTCGCGGGTAGGGGCAACAAGACCATCGTCGCGTCCGCGCGGGTCGCCTCGTGCGCGGAAATCACCGGCGCCAAATCGAGCGCGAAGAGCACGTCACCATTGATGACCACGAACGTTCCGTCCCGAAAGAGCTCGCGCAATCCGCGAATTCCGCCTCCGGTACCTTGAATGACCGGCTCGTGAGCCACCGTCAGCGGCACGCCCTTTCGCTCGCACTCTCTGCGAGCGGTCATTTCCATCACCTCGGGTAGGTGATGGGTGTTGATGCCCACCGCGTCGACCCCCGCGCGCGTCACCACCGACAGGGCGTAGCGCAGCAGCGGCTGGCCGAGCAGAGGCATCGCCGGCTTGGGCCAGCGCTCGGTGAGCGGACGCAGCCGCGTGCCCAACCCGGCGCTCAAGATCATCGCTTTCATCGCTTTAGGACAGCTCGGGCACGTAACGGGCGACGATCTCACGCAGATCGGCCAGGTCGCCCCGGCGTGCCAGCGCCTCCTTCACGTAGCGCAAGGAGGAAGGAATCCACGGAAGGAAGCCGGGGTTGCCCTTCACCCGGTGGATGAACTCGAAGCGGCCCGCGTCCTTGAGCTTGCGCTGCACGGTGAGTAGCTCGAAGAAGTCCTTGAACTCATCGGCGTCGATCTTCTCGCCGCACTCCTTCTCGAACGCGGCGATGTAGCGATCGAGCATGCGATCAACGAACGGGCGGTCGAGCTCGACGTAGCTGTCGCGCAAGAGCGCCACCAAATCGTACTGCCGCGGGCCCTGGAGCGCGTCTTGGAAGTCGATCACCACCAGCTCGCCCTCCTTCACCATGATGTTGCGGCTCTGGTAGTCGCGGTGGGTGAAGCCTCTGGGAGCGGCGGCGAGCGTCCGGGCGATGCGACGGAAGATGCGGTCGAGCTTTTCGCGCTCGGCGGCGGAGGGCTTTTGACCGCTCCAGACTTCCAGGCCCCACTCGCGGAAGTGGTGTAGCTCCCAGTCGTAGAGGTCTTCGTCGAAGGCGCGGGTGAAAGCCAGGCACCCCTGGTCGGGTGACCGCTCGGCCTTGCCGCGCAGCTGGGCGAGCAGCTCGACCGCACGGCCGTAGAGCTCGTCGCGCCGCTTGCCGCCGTCGAGGGCTTGCTCGAAGGTGAGGTCGCTCAAGTCTTCGAGCACCATCATCCCCGCCGCCTCGTCCCAGCGAAGAATCTCCGGCACCCGCACCCCGAGCTTTTTCAAGTAACGGTGCACGTTGACGAAGGGCAGCTCCTTGGGTGGCTCGCCCTTGGTCGCCTCTTCACTCTTTTGCGCGGCGGTAGGCGGTATCACCATCAGCACCCAGCTTTGGGGCGGCTGGCCCACCCGGTAATAAGAGCGGTTGCTGGCATCGCCCTTGAGCTTGACCACCGGGGCGGCGCCGGCGGGCACCCCAGTCGACTTGAAGATTTGGTCGCGGAGCGCGGCCGTCAGATCCATGGAGTGTCTTCAGCGCTCGCGGCGCAAGGGGAGCAAATCGTACGGCAGCGCGAGCAGCGTCGGGAAGCGGTGCACCATCGGCGGAATGGAGCGCAGCGACGCCTCGCCAAAACCCCGAGAAGCCACGACCACCACCACCGGCTCGCCCGCGTCATTTTTGCCCGGACCCACGCGATGAATGCCGCGCACCCCGAAGAGCAGCCGAATCGTCTCTTCGACTGCCGCCGCCAGCTCCGGGTCTTCCTTGTCTTCGGCGTGGCCCTCCTGGTGCGCGTCTTCGCGGAAATAGACGCCGGCATCTTGCGCCGCGTGGAGCAAGGACATCGCGTCGGGCGGCTTGCCCAGCCGAGGGGTGGTGGAATGGAGCGCCTGGGCCAACGACTGCACCGCGGTGACTCCTTCAGCCCTCTCCGTCCCCACCGACACCGGGATCGGCTTCGTCTGGGGGGTCTCAAACCCGTCCGACGCCTTCTTCGGCGGCGGCGCCGGCTTGGGCAGCTGCTTCTTGGGCGGAGCCTTCTGACCGAACGAGAAGAGCGCGTCGTGCTTCTTCTCGACCCGCTCCTTGTGCTGGTGTTCTTCGTCGCGGGCGAGCTTCTCTTCCCGGTCGTCGGCGTGCACGTCGACGTGGTGGTCTTCCGAGCGCTTCTCCAGCTCGCGCAGCAGCTCGTGCTGGGTCATCTCCGGCTCCCGGCCGGCGACGAGCGCCCCCTCGGCGTTCTCCATGCCGTCTTGGGTCTCGAGGGCCTTGACCTTGTTCGGCTTGGCTTTCTCCGAGCGCTCGAGGCTTCGCGAACGTCGGGGCCGGTCGGGCCGCGCGGAGCGGGCGGGAGCCTTCGACTGGGGCCCGGCTGCTTTCGGAGGAACCTTGGTCACGGGGGCGCTATCTTACGGCGCCTGCATGCCGGCGGAATACGGAAAGCGAGACTACGGGCGCTGCCCGTGCAGCGGCCAGTACGAGAACCGCTTCGTGGAAGTTCGCATGACCGTCAACGGCAAGGTGGTGGTGTTGACCGACGTGCCCCAGGGCGCCTGTCCGCTGTGCGGCTCTCGCGTCTACAAGGCCGAGGTGCTGGAGCGCATCGAGTCGCTGATGAAAGGCGAGCGCTTCATGAAGGCCAACTGACGGCCGCCGCCTGCTATACAGCGGCCATGCAAGTCCACGAGAGCATTCTCACCGCCATCGGCAAGACCCCGCTGGTCAAGCTCCAGAAGCTGGTCGGCCCCAACGACGCCACGGTGCTCGTCAAGTGCGAGTTCATGAACCCGGGCGGCTCGATCAAAGACCGCATGGCGCTCCACATTCTGGAGAAGGCGGAGCGGGCGGGGAAGCTTCGGCCGGGGGGCACCATCGTGGAGAACACCTCGGGCAACACCGGCATGGGGGTGGCGCTCGCGGCGGCGGTGAAGGGTTACCGCTGCATCTTCACCATGCCCGACAAGATGTCGACCGAGAAAATCAACCGCCTCAAGGCGCTGGGGGCGCAGGTGATCGTCACCCCCACCAACGTCCCCGCAGACGACCCCAAGAGCTACTACGAGACCGCCAAGCGCATCGCCCGCGAAACGCCCAACAGCTTCTATTTGAACCAGTACCACAACCCCGACAACATCGAGGCCCACTATGTCACCACCGGCCCGGAGATTTGGGAGCAGACGGAAGGCCGCCTCGACTACTTCGTCGCCGGCCTGGGCACCGGCGGCACGATGAGCGGCGCCGGCCGGTATCTCAAGGAGAAGAACAAGGCGATCAAGAACGTGGGGGTCGACCCCATCGGCTCGGTCTACGAGGGCTATTTCAAGACCGGCAAGATGCCTCCGCCGCACGTGTACAAGGTCGAAGGCATCGGCGAGGACATGCTCTGCAAGGCGATGGACTTTACCGTGCTCGACGACGTGCGCCAGGTCGACGACAAGCAGTGCTTCGTCGCCGCCCGCCGTCTCGCCCGCGAAGAAGGCATCTTCGCCGGAGGCTCCTCGGGCGCCGCGGTGCACGTCGCCGTGGAGCTGGCCAAGGAAGTCGGCAAGGGGAAAACCATCGTCACCGTGCTCCCCGACTCCGGCGGAAGCTACATCTCCAAGTTCTATTCGGATGAGTGGATGCGCGACAACGGCTTCCTCGACGAGCGCGGGCCCGGCACGGTGCGCGACCTCATGCTGGCAAAGAAAGGTCCGGTGCACGCGGCGAAGAAGGGCGACCGCATCGGCGACATCATCGAGAACATGAAGCGCCACGGCATCAGCCAAATGCCGGTGGTGGCCGCCGACGGCGCCGCCGAGGGGATGATTCACGAGTACGACTTACTCAATGCGCTCATCACCGGCGCGGTGAAGCTCTCCGACCCCATCGACCCCATCATCGCGCCTCTGCAGGGCGTGGTGACCCCCGACACCTCGATTGCCAAGCTGCGCGAAGTCTTCGCCCAGGACAACGTGGCGGTGGTGCGCGAGGGCCAGAAGGTGACCGCCATCGTCACCAAAATCGACCTCATCGAGTTCCTCGCCAACCGCGGCTGACCCGCACCCTGAAACCGCGGTAGAATTTGGCTGCTGTGACGCGCACTTTCGCCTACATCTCCCTCCTCGGAGCTGTCCTCGGCGGCTGCTCGAAGAGCGCGACCAGCTCCGTGGGGGTCACTGTGCGGTTCTCGCAATCTTCTCGCGCGACCTGCGTGCGGGTGGTTGCTACCTCAGCGAGCGGCTTTCAGCAGATGACCGAACCTATCCCTCGCCACGACCGCGCGGAGGTGACGGTAGGCGTCTTCCCCAGCGACCAGCTGAGCGGAGAGATTTCCCTCCAAGCGCGCGGGTATGTGGGCTGCGAGGAACCTCTGCTGACCAACGAGGAGAGCGCGGCTCAGACGGTGGCCTTCGGGCCGGGAGTGAGGAAGGTGACATTGGTCCTCACCGGAGCCGATTCGTCGAGCGACGCCGATCGCGACGGCTACCGGGCAGCTGCGACCGGAGGCCCCGACTGCGACGACGCCAACCCCGAGGTGCATCCGGGCCAGACTGAGAACTGCACCAATGGCATCGACGACGACTGCTCGCAAACCGCCGACTGTGCCGATCCCTCCTGCGCCAACGCGAGTTGCGCAAGCGGCGACCTGTGCACCACCGGTGCGGTTTGTACCAGCGAGAGGGTTTGCGCCGGAACGCTGAAGGCCTGCAACACGCCGCCAGGGGAGTGCCACCAATCGCAAGGCAGCTGCGATCCGTCGACCGGCAATTGTCAGTACGTGGTGAACGTCGGGGGAGTCTGCTCCACCGGCATCTGCCGCAGCGACGGCGTCTGCGTGCCGCCCAATACCGAGGTGCTCTGCGGGGACGGGCTGGACAACGATGGGGACAACCAGACCGACTGCCTCGATCCCGATTGCGATGCCCAGACGTGCTCAGACGGCAACCTTTGCACTACGGGGGACTCCTGCACCAACAGCGCCTGCGCTCCCGGAACGCCGGTGACGTGCACCACGCCGCCGAGCGCTTGTTTCGTCTCTCCAGGC
>JBMORE010000108.1:0-1604 GCA_049322255.1 Myxococcota bacterium
TCCTCGGATTTCGAGGCTTGATTCGCGGCGACCAGCGGAGAGACATGGGCGTTACCTCCGCCCATGACAGATCATTTTTCCACGCCGACGTCGATCCCCTTGGCGCCTAACGGGATCAGCTCTCTAGGGGCTATTTGCCCAGGAGGCGCTTCACCTTGTCCTTGTCTTCGGAGAAGGAGAAGCGCTTGTAGAGCTGGAACGCGTTCTGCCGGTCCACCAGCTTGTCCTTGGTGATGGCTACCACTTCGACTTTCTGCTCGGAGAAGGCCATCAAGTCCACGAGCTTCCCCACCTGGGCGGTGGTGAAGTAGGCGCTGTCGGCGGCCGTGCGCAACACGCCCACTTTCTGCTCAGCAAAACCCTCGTCTTCGATGGCCTCGCACAGGGAGGCAAAGTCGCCATCGCCCATCGGGTAGACCGCGGGCGCGGCGGGAGGAGGGGGCGGAGGCGGTGGCGCCTCTTCGTGCACGTGGAGGTTGATCGCAGCCGATCCGCTCGCCCCATGGACGGAGAGCACCCCTACTTGACCGGCCTTGGCCTCAATCTTTTTCTCGAAGACGCTTCCGTCGGGCAGATAGACCACCACTTTGTAGAAGCGGTCGGGCTTGGGCTCGAAGCTGAAGGGAACCTCGAAGGCGCGCCGAAACCCGTTGTCCCCCAACACCTCACAGCGGGCGCCCTCGGGCTCGACGACCTTGAGCAGCGTCCGTCGCTGCCGGTCCGTCTCGTAGCGAAGCTCGTATGCGTCACCGGCGACGGTGGTGGAGACGCTCGAACGCTGCCCGGTGGTGCCGTCGTCGATGTTGACATTGAGGTTGAAGCCTTGCGCCAGCGCAGAAGCTCCGGCCAGCGCGGCGAGAAGCGCCAAGTACCGCATCGTGTTTTCCTCCGAGAGGGGTGTCGACAGTGACAGCCGGCTGACGTCCTAGCAGGCGAGGCTATTCAGCGTCGAACCCACTTTCCTGTTATGAGGCCGCCCCCATGAACGCCTCCGACGCCTCTCTGCGCCAGCCAGACCGGAGCTTCTTCGTCTTCAACGCCGTGGTATCGACGGCGGCGCTCGCCTTCTTGGCCTGGCTCTTGGTCGTCCGCCGAGGCTCAGGAGGCAGCGGGTGGGACTTGCGCTTCTTGCCGGCGGTGAATGCTGCTCTCAACTCCACTGCGTCCGTGCTTCTCCTGGCCGGATGGGTGGCGATTCGCCGCGGAGCGCACCGTGCGCACAAATACTTCATGGTCTCGGCGCTGGTGGCCTCGGCGCTCTTCCTCGTTTGCTACGTCGCCTACCACTACGTGCACGGTGACACCAAGTTCACCGGCGTGGGCACCGTGCGCGCGGTGTACTTCTTCGTGCTCGTCACCCACGTGGTGCTCTCCATCGGTGTGGTGCCCTTGGCGCTCACCGCGCTGTGGTTCGCCGCTCGCGGGCAGTTCGCCCGCCACAAGAAAGTCACCCGCTGGGCGCTGCCCATCTGGCTCTACGTTTCGGTGACCGGGGTAGTCATCTACTTCATGCTGCGCGGCAGTACTCCAGCGGTGGGCTGATGCGCGCCTGGCCTCTCTTCTTCGCGCCCCACCCGCTCGCAAGCCGAGGAATGAAGTTCTAG
>JBMORE010000109.1:0-13938 GCA_049322255.1 Myxococcota bacterium
TCAATCCGTGCTCTTCGAAGGCGCGGACGATGGCGAGACGAACTTCTTCCGGAAGGGGATGGCCGACGCTCATCCCTGACTACAGATCAAATTCGCTCGATCGCGTCAATCGAGCCTCGGGTTAGCCAAGCGGTTTCGACCCGGAACCTTTCACGGGCTCCCTCAGTCTTCCGCCGACCGTCCAAGCTTCAACCTGGCCGCCCTCCCCGCGCTTCAGCTTGAAGCGATACGTCCCGCCACGGTGCTGCCGATTGAGCGTAAACGTGTAACAATTGGTGACAACCTCGAGTCGCTCCCCAACCTGAACCGTCGGGGCCCCTATATCTGAGCTCTTGGATTCGACTGTCGTGACCTCGAGGGAGAGCCGACAAGGCCGACGACCGGGATTCGGAGCGCCCTCGCCCTTGAGCACGTGAGCAACAATGATTGTGGGCGGCGATTCCACGCCTGCATCCATCGGTGTTTCCGCGAAGGCGACACTCGAAAGGAGAAATGTGAAGGCACTGGCCCCTCGCATCGCGGTGGACTGTACCGTGCCCGCGCCTTCGAAATGCTTTTTGCACCGACGTCCCTGCTTTTCGGTGCATCGCGCCCAAGAAGGGCCTCGACTCCGCGCCCGAAGCAACGGCTGGCTTGAGCTCTGGTCGGGCAACGAATCGGCCTGAGGCTCTGGGAGGAAAGTCGCGTGGCCGCTGGCCGGTGCTTGATCGGGTGTTCTCTCGGGGGCGGTGCTCAAGGATCCGACTGGCTCTTTTACTTAGGGCTGTCCTGGGGCTCCACTTGTGAGTCTTTTGTTCATAACTCACGTTACATACCAACTTTCACCTAGCTACAAAGCATCTACATAAAGATCCCCGGCTACCCTACCACCCAGGTCGGGCGGTTTGAGGGCGGCCCTCCAGCGGGACAGGGAGGAGCAGCCCCGACCAGCCAGACCCGCGCCCGTCACCCTCTCTCGGAGGTCGCTGAGCTCGGCATAGCCTTCCTTCTCGCCTCAGGCTGACCCGACCGCCTTCGCGGCGTATACATGCCACGTGCGTCCGACCATTCTTCTCTTTGACATCGACGGCACTCTGGTGACCACCGGAGGGGTGGGCCGCCGTGCCTTGGAGAAGACCTTCGAGCGGGTGTACAGCCGAGCTGACGCGTTTGCCGGAGTCCACTTCGATGGCATGACCGATCGAGCCATCATCCGGGCAGGCCTCGCCGCCCTACCCTTCGGGAGCCAGCCCGATAATGAGACGATCGACTCCCTGCTCAAGCTCTACCTTTGCGTGCTCGCCGAGGAGGTTGCCGCGGCGGATACCGCTCGCTACCGGGTCCACACGGGCATGCGCGAGGCGGTGCTTTCGGCGCGCGTCCGAGGGATGGCGGTAGGCCTGGGCACCGGCAACGTGCGCGAGGGTGCCCGGCTCAAGCTTTCGCGGGTCGGGCTGTATGAGCAGTTCGGCTTCGGCGGCTTCGGTTGTGACCATGAAGACCGCGCCGAGCTGCTTCGCATCGGGGCCGCCCGTGGTGCAGCATCGTTGGGCCGGCCGCTCACCTCATGCCGGGTGGTGGTGATCGGCGACACCCCCAAAGACGTCGCTGCCGCGAAAGGTATCGGCGCCGAGTGCGTAGGGGTGGGCACCGGCTCGTTCTCCCCGGAGAATCTCGTCGCCGCCGGAGCAACGTGGGCGTTTCCCACCTTGGCGTCCCCCGGCGCCCTCGAAGCGCTCTTTTCCGGCTGACCGATGGTCCACCTGCCCATCGACCCTCTCCTGCCGGAGATTGTTTCGACGCTGAAACGCTCCGACGCCCTGGTGCTGCAAGCGGCGCCGGGAGCGGGCAAGACCACGCGCGTACCCCGGGCGCTCTTGGAAGCGGGCGTGGCCGAGGGCAAGGAAATCGTCGTCTTGCAGCCGCGGCGCCTGGCCACCCGGTTGGCAGCCGCGTGGGTGGCCGAAGAGCTCTCCGAGCGGCTCGGGGAGACGGTGGGCTACCAGGTGCGCTTCGAGGACTTGAGCGGCCCCAAGACGCGCCTGCGCTTCGTCACCGAAGGAGTGCTCACCCGGCGGCTTCTTTCCGACCCACGCCTCGCCGACGTCGGAGTGGTGGTGCTCGACGAGTTCCACGAGCGCCACCTCGCCGGCGACCTCGCGCTGGCGATGCTCTCTTCTTTGCGCGCCAGCTCCCGACCGGACTTGAAGCTCGTAGTGATGTCCGCCACGCTCGACGCCGCTCCCCTCGCCGCCTACCTCGGCGGCTGCCCGGTCTTGCGCTCGGAAGGCCGACGCTTCGACGTCGCTCTCGAGCACCTGGCTGGTCCCGACGAGCGGCCCCTGGAGCAACAAGTCCTGGCTGCGCTCAAACGGCTGGTGTCCTCCGGAGCCGACGGCGACGTCTTGGTCTTCCTCCCGGGGGCGCAGGAGATTCGCCGGGCGAAGGAGGCGTGCCAGGACTTCGCCGGGCGTCAGGGTTTCGAGGTGCATGCGCTCCACGGAGACCTCCCCAACGCCGAGCAAGACCGCGCGGTGCGGCCGGGGAAGAAGCGCAAGGTCATCCTCTCCACCAACGTCGCCGAGACATCGGTGACCATCGAAGGGGTGGCGGCGGTGATCGACAGCGGCCTTTCCCGGGTGGCCTCGCACTCGCCCTGGTCGGGCCTGCCGATGCTCAAGGTGGCCAAGGTGAGCCGAGCCTCTGCCACCCAGCGGGCGGGCCGTGCCGGCCGTACCCGCGAGGGCCGCTGCCTGCGCCTGTACACCAAGGCCGACTTCGACCAGCGTCCCGAGCACGAGGCGCCGGAGATTCGCCGGCTCGACCTCACCGAGTCTCTACTCGCCCTGCGCGCCAGCGGAGTGGAGGACCTCGCCCGCTTCCCCTTCTTCGAGGCGCCGCCGGCTTCCGCGCTCGAAGCTGCCGATGCGCTCCTGCGCCGATTGGGCGCGGTGGACCTCGAGGGGCACATCACGGCGATCGGCAAGAAGCTCTTGCGCTTCCCCGTCCATCCCCGGCAAGCACGGCTCATCGTCGAAGCGGAGAACCGAGGTGTCGCGGCGGAGGGCGTGACGGTGGCGGCAATGCTTGGCGAGCGGGACATTCGCGAGGAGGCGCGCGCGCGCTTCGGTGACACGGGGCCGAACCGGCACTCCTTGAGCGGACCTTCGGACCTTTGGGAGATGCTCGAGCGCTTCGAGCAGGCGCGCGCGGCTGACTTTTCTTCCTCGCGCGTACGGGCGCTGGGGCTGGAGACGGGCGCGGTGCAGGCGGTGGAGCGGGTACGCCGCCAGCTTTCTCGCACCGTGGACCGCTCGACTCCTCGCCCTTCGACGGCGGCGAAGCTGGAGGAGGCGGTGATGCTGTCTGTGCTCGGCGGCTACCCCGATCGCGTGGCACGGCGGCGAA
This sequence comes from Myxococcota bacterium, assembly GCA_049322255.1. Lineage (GTDB taxonomy): Bacteria > Myxococcota > Myxococcia > Myxococcales > Myxococcaceae > JBMORE01. The sequence continues at coordinate 3,388 of JBMORE010000109.1, forward strand.
AAGAGAAGTCGAGCGAGCTGATTCTCTTCGGCGGCGGCAGCGCCTCCCTCTCCGAAACGAGCGTGGTACGCGAACCGGGGCTTTTGGTGGCGGTCGACGCCGAGGAACGCCCACGTGGAGTGGTGGTGCGAATCGCGAGCGAGGTTCAGCCCGAGTGGTTGCTCGAGCTCTTCCCCAAAGAGATTTCGGAGCTCGATGAATTGCAGTGGAACGACAAGACCGAGCGTGTCGAGCGGGTGACCCGGCTGTCCTACGGTAACTTGGTGCTGGAGGAGTCGCGTCAGATGGCGCCTCCTTCCGAAGCCACCTCGAAGCTGCTCGCTGCCGCCGCGCTGGCCGCCGGAGCCGAGCGCTTCGCCGACGTCGAGGTGCTCGAGACCTGGCTCATCCGCGTCGAGCTGTTGGCGCAGGCCTTTCCCGAGGCGAGCTTTCCCACCGCCCGCGATTCACTCCTGGGTGCCGCCCTCGAGGAGCTGTGTGCCGGCGCGCGTAGCTTCGAGGAGCTCAAAGGAGCCTCGCTCCTTCACGCGTTGCAAGCGAGCCTGTCGCCGAAGCAGGCGCAGCTGCTCGCCGCCCACACCCCCGAGCGCGTCACCTTGGGGGGCGGCCGGCAGGTGAAGGTGCACTACGAGCGCGGCAAACCGCCGTGGATCGAGTCGCGGTTGCAAGACTTCTTCGGCTTGGCCAAGGGCCCGAGCGTGGGCGGGGGGCGCGTCGCGCTGGTGCTGCACCTGCTCGCCCCCAACATGCGCGCGGTGCAAGTGACCACCGACCTCGCCGGCTTCTGGGAGCGGCACTACCCCACGATCCGCAAAGAGCTGATGCGCAAGTACCCCCGGCACGCCTGGCCGGAAGACCCGCGGACGGCGTCGCCCCCCGTTCCGCGCAGATGACCGCGCCCCTGACACCGGCCAACTCGACTTGACCCATCATGGTCATGTGAGTACCTTCATGGCCATGATTGAAACCAACACCTCTCAGCTCAAGGCCAAGCTCGGGCAGTTCATGCGTGCCGTGCGAGCAGGCAAGCAGGTGGTGATCAAGGATCGCGACCGGCCAGTGGCGCGGCTGGTTCCCTACAAAGCGGAAGGAAAAAAGGCCGAGGCACTCATCACCAAGCCGAAGAACCCCGGCGCCCCCTCCTTGAGTGCGGTCAAGGTGAGGCCCATTTCCTATCGAGGTCCAAGTAGCACCGAGTTGCTCCGGAGCGATCGAGAGAAGCGGTGATTGCTCTGGTTGACTCGAGCGTGATTGCACGGCTTTTGCTCGGCGAGCCGAATCCGCTGCAGGAGTGGGAGCACATCACTCGAGCCTATGCCTCCCGGTTGGTGCTCTTGGAACTCGGCAGGCTCATCGATCGGCTCCGGCTGAGTTCCAGCATCGACGATACGCAGGTCGTCCAGCTCCACCAGGAACTCAAGCGGGTCATCGATTCGATCGACCTGTTGGCCATGACCGAGCAGGTCCTACAGCTGGCGGGGGGCCCGATGCCAACACAGTTGGGAAGCCTCGACGCGATCCACCTGGCGTCGGCGATCGAGTTGCAACGTCACCTGGCGACTCCGGTGGGAATCGCCACCCATGACCTACAGCTGGCAAGAGCTTCACGCGCGATGGGAATGGAAGTCTGGGGAGTGTAGGTCGCGTCAGGGCGTCCGGTGCTTCTGGATGTTGCGCACGCGCTCCAGCGCCGTGGGCTCGGCGAGCCGGGTGCGCGCCAGCACGTGCAACCGGTTTCCCCGCCACGTCACCCAGCGCATCGTCGCTCCCCGCACCCAGGTGAGGAAGAAGAGCACGTCGCGCAAGGGCACCAGGAGCAGGTGGCGCCAGGAAAAGCCGTACCCACGGGCGATGACCGCCACCGTCTGCGCGTAGACGATGGAGAAGAATGCCATCCCCGCGGCGAAGGCCCACGCTCCCGGGTGCCTCCAGGCGACCAGGGCGCCGGCGAGCGCGAGCACCGAGGAGTTCATGATCGGCTCGAGCAGCACCCCGGGGATGAGCACCCGAAAGCGAATCATCGCCCAGCGCGTGTGCCGGCCCCAGAAGTGCGAGAGCGGCTGGTTGATTTGCACGTTCTGCACCGGCGTGGGGCACAACGCGGTGCGCAGCCCCATGCGGCGCAAGGCGACGCCCAGCTGCTGGTCCTCGGCGAGCAGGTCTTTCACTTCGTGCCAGCCGCCGACCTGGGCGAGCACCTCGCGCCTAAGCCCCAGCGACTTGCCCACGATCTGATCGAGACGCATCGCCACCGAGCCAGCGGCGATGCTGGTCGCGCAGTACGAGGCGAGGGTGAGGTTGTCGAGCACCGCCCCCAGCTTCTTCTCCCCCACCCCGATGAATACGTGCGAGGACAGCCCCAGCCGAGGGTCGGCGAGCACCCGCGCGTGCTCCTTCAAGTACTCGGGGTGCACCCGCACGTTGGAGTCGGTGAGCGCGATGAGCTCGTGCTTGGCCGCACGGGTGAGGGTGATGAGCTGGTTCACCTTCGGGTTGTGGCCGGGCTCGCCTTGCTGCACGCAGAGGCGGACCTTGTCCGGGTGGGCGGCGGCGAAGTCGCGCGCGAGGGGGTAGGCGGCGTCCTTCTCGCTTCGCACTCCCAGGAGCACCTCGTACTCGCCCGGGTAGTCGAGGGCGAGGTGGCTTTCGAGGTTTTCCTTCAGCTCGTCGTCCAGCCCGCACAGCGGCTTCAAGATGGAGAAGCTCGGCCAGCGGGGCGGGTCGGGCAGCCGGCGATGACGCAAGATGAACAGGCAGGCGAGCTCGACGAGCATGGTGAGCGCGCCGAAGGTCGCCAGGCCGAAAAGAAGCGCGGATGCGAGCGGAAGCGTCATGCCTGAACCAGGAAGTGTCCGGTCAGGTTAATGCGAAGGGCAGGAAATGCCCGCCTCGCGGCTGATGCCGTCCAGGAAACCCCACAGCGCGTCGGTGGCCTGGCGGGTCGCCCGCTCCGCAGCCGGAGCGTGGGCGTGGCGGTCGATGAGCTCGCCCACCTTGCGCGCGTGCTCGACGTCGTAGCGCTGGTGGACCTTGAAGAAGGCGAGCGAGCGCTCATCGGTGATGCCGTAGAAGCGCTGCAGGCCCTCGATCTTCGACTGGGACACCGCGGGCACCTGCGACTCGTAGGCGAAGAGCGCGCACAACCCGTCGGTCCACTCGCTCTGGGCCAGCTGAAAGAAGGTGTCGACCATCGCCTTCGTCTCCGGCAGCGGCGCCTGCTCCTTCACCTCGGCGCGGCTGGCGCCCAGCCCTTCGGCGAACTGCATCCACAGCTCGGGGTGGTCGGTGCCGTGAATCTCCTCGTCGGCCAAGTTCTCCGTCAGCACCTTGCGGGCGTCGAGCTCTTCACAGCGGCTGTGCACCGCGGAGACGAAGCGGGGGAAGGTCGAGACCTGCGCCCAGTATTGGCCGGCATAGCGGCGCAATACCTGGCGGTCGAGCTTGCCTTCCGTCCACGCCTGGTAAAACGGGTGATTGAGCAGATGTCGCTCGGAGATGATGTGTAGCAATCGGTCGGACAGCTTCATCGGTACCCTCCCTTAGAGCTTCTTCTTCATCTCGAGGTGGGGCATTCCCGCCTCTTCGAACACCGCGCCATGCGCCGCGTAGCCGTGACGCTTGTAGAAGTCCATCGCCGAGAGCTGCGCGTGGAGGATGACGCCGGTGACTCCGCGCCGCTTGGCCTCCTCCTCCAGCGCCTGAAGGAGCAAGGTACCCACCCCGCTCTTGCGGCTGGTCTGGAGCACCGCCATGCGACCGACCTGCGCCCACTGCCCTGCCTCGCCGTCGGGCCCCTTGGGCAAAAGCACCAGGCGGCCGGTACCGATGGCGTGCCCGCCCTGCATCGCCAGCACGTGGTAGGCCTTGGCGTCTTCGGCATCGCGTTCGATGCCCTCGGGCACGTGTTGCTCCTCGATGAACACCACCTCGCGAATGGCCAGCGCCTGGAGCAGCTCGCCCTCGCCTTTCACCGGAACGATGGTGATTTCCTTGGGTTCGGCCATCTTCGCCTGCGCAAACTACCCTGCTAACCTCTCGATTGCGATGAGGATTTTAGCTGCCAGCGTCGCCCTGGTGCTGTGGACCGCGCCGGCGCTCGCCCAGAAAGAACACTTCTTCGGCACCGGCAAGCCGCCGGTCTTCCGCGAGGAGGACACCGACCGCCGCTTCGCCAAGTCGAAGATCGCCCGGGCGCTCAAGGGAGGCGTGAACGACCCCCACTGTGTTCAGCTCATCGGAGGCCTTCTCACCGCGCTCGCCGAGGTGGCGCCGCTGCTCCATCGGCGCGACGAGAACTTCACCCTCGACCCGGTGCTCTTGCACGCGGTGAACACCCAGCTCACCTACCCCCGTTTCCCAGGCAACGCCTACTTCGCCCTGATGGTGCGCCGGGTGTTGATCGACAAGGCGCTGCCCGCCGAGTGGCTGGCCACCGCCGAGGCGCTCAACCCCAAGGTGCAGATCATCGACTTGGGCAAGCTGCGCTTTCTCCACGAGGGCTGGCAGCCCATCGACAGCTTCTACTTCACCCTCCCGGCGTTGCGAGAGCGCTACGACCACGAGGTGGTGCGCGCCAACAGCGCGGTGACCAGCGACGTGGTGGCCCAGTTTCGCGACACCTACCTCGATCGCGACGTCGCCTGGGGAGGCGTCACCCTGGTCGACATCGGCGAGGAGGTGGCTGCGAAGAAGACGAAGGGTAAAAAAGCGCCGCCGCGCGACGTAAGCGAGCAGAAGCTGGTGGCCATCCTCCAGTGGCAGCCGCCCAGCGCGTCGCAGCACCAGCTGATGGTCTTCGCCGAGAAGAAACCTCCTCCGGTGAAAATCATCGCCAAGCTTTCCGCCAAGCAGTTCGTCGACTTGGAGCGCCTTCCCAAAGGCAAGCGGCTCTTGGTGCGCGGCCGGTTCTGGGAGATGAACCGCAAGGTGAGCGAGGTGGAGCTGCGTGACGCCCTCCTCTTCGAGGACCGCGACTGGTCGCAAGGCGTGCTTCTGGCCGACCCGCAGGCGGTCGCCGCTTGTCCGATCGCGGTCAACGAGCTGTCGGGCGTCGCCCCGGTTCAGCCGGGCGGCTTCGGCCATCGCTTGGGCGGAGGCTAAAGAAGCCCGTCTCTTCCCGTGGCCGGCTCCCTTTCGAAGGCCCTCGTCCTTTCAGGCACTTGACCTGGCACGCCCTCTGCTCGTGCCTTTGGAAATGAAAGTGACGCGGTTAGCGCGCGGACCCCAGCCCACCCGGACGAGCGCCAAGAAGTTCCGTCTCCCCAAGGAACCGACGTCGGCGAAGCGCCCACCGTTTGCCACCGGTGCAAAGAAGGCGTCGCGGGGGCACACCCAGACGCGACAGAGCCTGCACGCCGAAGCTTCGCGCCTGGTGGCAAGCCGCGCCGACGGCCACCGAGTCAACGAGGAGCGCCTGGCCGCTCGCCTTCTCGACCTCATCTGCAAGGAGCTTTTGAGCGAGCGGGGCGGCGAGGGGACGCCTCGTCGAAACCAGTCGGAGAATGGCGAGCCGTCGGCCCCCGCGCACCGGCTGGAGCACCGTCCGTGGCCCCAGGTGAGCTGTCAACCTCAGACACCGGGCGCACACTCCGTCGACCGCCCGGCACACACAGCACGCGCCCAGGCGGCGGCAGCGCTGGTGGAGAAAATCGAGGTGTTTCTCAAGTCCCAGCGCCCCTCGCTCTCCATGACGCTCCACTCCCGGCTCGGCGCCCTTCTCGAGGTGGAGCGCACCGGGCCACGCGAGGTAGCGATACGAATCAAAGGTCGGCGGGGGTCGCCCTTCCCTGATGATTTGACGCTGCTTCGCGACGCGCTTGGAGCGCGCGGGCTCAAGCTGGCCGCACTCCGCGTCGGCTAAAAGAGCCTAGAGCGTTCAGCTCGGAGGGTTGGGGTCGAGAAGGTTGCGCTTGCCCTCTTTCTCCTTGAACTCCTCGGCCTCGGGCAGCGCGGACTTCTTCTCGGCGATGTTCGGCCACTTGGTGGCGTACTCGGCGTTGAGCTGCGTGTACTCCTTCCACTTCTCCGGCAGATCCGACTCGGGGAAGATCGCCTTGGTCGGACACACCGGCTCGCACGCTCCGCAGTCGATGCACTCGTCCGGGTGAATCACCAGGAAGTTGGCGCCTTCGTAGAAGCAGTTGACGGGGCAGACCTCGACGCAGTCGGTGTACTTGCACTTGATGCACGGCTCGGCGACGACATAGGCCATGGCGAGCTCCTCCTCACGCCCTCAAAGAATGTGAAAGCGGCGTTGACACTAGTTCATCGAGCGGCCGCGCGACCAATATTTTTCCGTCCTACAGAATTCCTTGTGCTCGCAACAGCTCCGCCACCAGCACCGCCCCCTTGGCCGCGCCCATCTTGGTGTTGTGGGACACCAGCACGTACTTGATGCCGTTCTCCAAGACGCCGTCTTCGCGAATACGGCCCACGCTGGTCGCCATGCCGCCGTGGGTGTCGCGATCGAGCCTCGGCTGTGGGCGGAACGGGTCGTCGAGCACCTCGATCCACCTCGGTGGAGCCGAGGGCAGCGTCCGCGCCACCTCCTCGCCCTTCCACTCGCGCAGGCAAGCGGCGACCTCCTGCGGCGAGGCCTTCTTCTCGAGCGAGACGAACACCGCCTCGGTGTGCCCCTCGAGCACCGCGACCCGGGTGCAGGTGCAGGAAACCTTCATCGCGTGCGGCGACACCGACGCTTCTTGCAGCACGCCGAGTATTTTTTTCGTCTCCACCTCGACCTTCCCCTCTTCCTTGCTGATGTGGGGAATGACGTTATCCACGATGTCCAGCCCGACCACCCCGGGGCTGCGGCCGGCGCCGCTCATCGCCTGCATCGAGGTCATCAGCACCGCCTGCACCCCGAAGGCTTGATCCAAAGGCGCCAAGGTGATGGCCAAACCGGTGGTGGTGCAGTTGGGAATCGGCGCGATGAACCCCTCGAAGTGCCGATAGCGGCGATGCTCGCTGATGAGGCTGGCGTGAGCGGCATTCACCGGGGGGATGAGCAGCGGCACGTCCTCTTCGTAGCGAAAGGCGCTGGCGGTAGAGATGACGGGGATGTCGCGCGCCAGCTTGGGCTCGAGCTGTTTGGCTACGTCGGCCTCCACCGCCGAGAAGGCCACGTCGAAATCCTTGCTGGAGACGGCCGCCCCGTCGAGCACCGTCATCTGGCCGATCGCTTCCGGCAACGGTTCGGGCACGAACCAACCCCCCATGCCGTTGGGAGCCCGGAGCGCCTCGACGTAAGGCTTGCCTGCCGATCGGGGTGAGGCAGCCACCCCGGTAACCTCGAGGAAGGGGTGGTTCTGCAGCGCGACGATGAACTGCTGGCCCGCAAGGCCCGTGGCGCCAATCACGACCGACCGAAGCTTCTTCATGCGCCGGGGGCTTACACGATTCTGCCGAGGCGATCACCTCGAGGCGGTCGTCACCCCAGGGGGCCACCGCTCCCCATGGCGCTCGAGCGGATAGCCAGCGCGAATCCAACCGCGTAGCCCTCCTTCGAGACAGACGGCCCGGTGGCCGCGCAAAAGAAGCAGCTGGCGGGCGCGCAGGGCGTCGAGGTCGTCGCGCTCCCACCCCACCAGGACAATCATCTCGTCGTCGGGAAGCACGTGGCTGTTCTGGGCGAGGTCGACGAGCGGCATGTGGAGCGCCCCGGGAATGTGCATCGCCACTGCCTCCCAGTCCTCCGGGGTTCGGCAGTCGATGACGACGACCTCTTCGTCGCCCAACAGGACCAAAAGCTCCCCGCAGCGGATCATTCGAAGCCTCAGTGAAAAAACCGCCGAGCACGAGCCCGGCATTCGTCATTTTGGTTTCCCGGCGGGCGTTGGCCCACTCGTCAGGTTGTCGAGCAAAGAACCGTCCTGGTATCTCCTTTCGACATGCTCGCCATCGCCTCCTTCGTTCCGCTCGTGCTCGCCACGCCCTTCGCCCCCGTCTACGTCGATCGGCTCACCGCCCCAGGGGGAGAAGTCACCTTCGCGGCCGGCAGCCTCTCCGATCCGCTCCCTGGAGACCTACGGGTGGCATCTCGCGCATATGCCCTCGCGCGGCGAGCCGAGCTGGGCCTGCCCGCCACCAGCACCCTGGGCGATGCGGAGGCGTTCGGCACCCGCTTCGGCGCTTCCTTCCATCTGCCTCAGCAGGTGGATGGCATCGACATCTTCGAAGCGCGGGTGGTGGTGACGATCGACAAGGAGCGCCGCGTGCGCCAGCTCGCCTCGAGCGCCGTGCGGTACACCCGCGCAGTGCTCGTCTGGCACCTGACGCCTGGCCAGGCGGTCGCCAAAGCGGCCGGCGTGGTGCCCTGGCCGGTGCTGACCGCCGACGGGACAGCGCAGGGGCGAAGCCGCCGCCAGCTCTTCCGCGTCAACGACGAGCTCCACGCCGGCTACTACGTCTCCATCCCCTCGGTGGACCCGACCGCCAACTGGTTGGTGGCGGTGAGCGCGGTCACCGGCGAGGTGCTCTTCGCCCGAAATCAGGTGTTCCACGCCGACGATGCCGACGTCTATCCCCACAGTCCCGGGGGGCTGGATGCAGGCGTGGGCGTCACGCCGGTGACGCGCGTTTTGCTTCGACACGCGGATGGCGGGTCGATGGTGGGCCCCGGGGTTGCCACGCTTCCCAATGATGCCGGCCTGCTTTCCGGCACCCAGATCGACGCTTTCAACTGCTGCCCGAACCTGGGCTGCGACACCAGCGCTCCCGATGCCGGCCCGCGCATCGTCACCGGCGCTACCCAGTTCCAGGGGATCAACGTCAACTACGAGCTGGCGGTGTGCGACCGGGTGCAGCGCGCCTCGAACGACCCAGCGCTGCACTCCACCGGAGACTACGTCTACGCGCCCGTCGACTCTCCCAGCGGCGCGGTGACGCAGGCGAGCGCGAGCGACTCCGACCCGTTCGCCGAGATCCACGCCTTCTACCATGTGAACCAGATCTACGACTGGGTACGCGGGCTGTCGGCCGCGGCGTCGCCGCTGTTTCCCGGCCAAAACATTCCTCCCTTCCAGCTGCGGGACGAAAAGCGCCAGCCCGCACGCAAGCTCGCCGTGTGGGCCAACCTCACCATTCCCGACCTGCGAACCATCAATCTCGCCGACGTGCTGCTCACCGGCACCGCCCGCACCCGCTCGCTCACCCGGGTGGACAACGCTGCCTTCATGGCCCGCGAGAACTTCGCGCAGCTGCCCATCCCCGGCTTGGCGATGGACGTGGACACCGTGATGCTCTTCCAAGGCACCCGGGCCGACTTTGCCTATGACGCGCCGGTGGTGTGGCATGAGCTCGGGCACGCGGTCATCCACTCCACCGCCGGGTTTTCGGCGTTCGTGGTGGACGAGCGCTCGGCGAACCACGAAGGCGGAGCGCTGCACGAAGCGTTCGCCGACTACCTGGCGGCGGCCTTCGGCCAGCGCTCGCTCATCGGGGAGTACGTGGGGCCGCGCATCAGCGACCCAGGCGGCGGCGCCCAGCTCATTCAGGACATCGGCCTACGCAACGCGGACAACACCTACGCCTGCCCGGAGGTGCTCTGGGGCGAGGTGCACCAAGACGCCCAGCACTTCACCGGCGCCCTGTGGCAGGCGCGAACCGAGCACTTCCTGGGCACCGACAATGGGCGTACCTTCGACGCCTCCGTCTACGCCGCGCTGGCGTCGATGACTCCAGGCACCTCCTTCGCCCAGGCAGCAGCGGCGCTCACCAACCATGTGGCGCTCGCTTTTTCCGGCGACTCCCAGGCGCGCCAGAAGATGGAGTCGATCTTCGACGCGCGCGGGGTGACCAACTGCTCCAAGGTGGTGGACGTCACCGGCGCCACCTCGCCGCGCCCGTACTACGGCATCGGCGGGCGGCAAGCTGCGGGGGTGACCACGGGCATCGTCCCCGGGCCGTACCAGATGAAGCTGTCGACTCCCAACGGCGCCGCCAGCGTGCGCATCTTGGCCCCTCTATCGAGCGGAGGCTTCGGCGGTGGCCAGCCGCCTCAGGTGCAGCTCTTGGCCAAAGTGGGCGCGCCGATCACCTTCACCCGAACCAGCACCGGTCTTAGCCACGACGCCGATCTCACCGCCGACGCCACCGACAACGGCAGCACCCTCACCGCCGAAGTTCCCATCGACGCCCCTTGCGGAGCTTCCTCCGAGGTCTTCTTCACCCTGGGCACCCCGAGCAGCGGCGGCGAGGCATTCAGAAACCTCACCATCGCCTTCACGCCCCAAAGCAGCTGCGGCACCGACGCGGGGACTGACGCCGGAGTGGCCGACGCAGGGGTGGTTACCCTCCCGGCCGTCGACGAGGGGGGCACCAGCGGCACCGGCCAAGTCCCCGCGGGTTGCGGCTGCGGCACCGGCGCGGACCTTGGCCTCTTTTCCCTGCTCGCGCTCCTGGGTTTTCTGACCCGAAGAGCCACGACTCCACTTCCTTGACGCTTCAAAACCTCGGTGCATATAAGCCCGTGGCCTTCGCTTTCGGCGCCATAGCCAAGTGGTAAGGCAAGGGTCTGCAAAACCCTCATTCCCCGGTTCGAATCCGGGTGGC
>JBMORE010000110.1:0-13873 GCA_049322255.1 Myxococcota bacterium
GCGGCGCAGTGCGGTACGCGGTCAGCCTCGAGCTGAGCCCCGTCACGTTCTGCCACTGTTCGAAGTGCCGTCGCTGGCATGGTCACGTCGGGGCCTATACGGCCGTCGACCGACCGGGGTTTCAACTCACCGAGCAGCGCGGGCTCAGGTGGTACGCAGCGTCTGCCACCGTGCGGCGGGGCTTCTGCGGCGAGTGCGGGTCGAGTCTCTTTTGGGACGAAGATGGAGTGCCGAAGATGTCGATCTGTGCGGGCACCCTTGATGCGCCGACCGGGCTGAAGCCCAAGGCGCACATCTATTTGGGAAGCAAAGGCGACTATTACGACGTGCCCGATGACCTCCTCTTACGGCGGGAAGAGCTCACCCGCTGAAAGCTCGAAGTTGACCGCCGTCGCCGCTCCGTGGCGCTTACACCGAAACAACGGTCAAACTGGCGTCCAGCCGGCGAAGGTCATCGAGATCACTGGTCACGACGACGCGCCCGTTCGCCCATGCGGCCACGACGACAGATGCATCAACCACGTCGGAGGTTCCGCTCTTGCCGCAGAGCTGGCCAACGACCTGAGCGCGGGTGCGGGTCAGGTCCTCCACCGTCACGTTGTTACCACTCAGGAGAATGGCCAAACGTGCCCGACGTGTTCCGCTGCCACGCCACGCCTGGGCTAGTACTCCCGCGGGTATCACGATGGGCCGACCGAGGTCTTTGGCCCGCTGGACCAACACGTTGATGCGCCTGTCACCGGCCTCGAAAGCCACGAGCGCGCCCGTGTCGAACGTTAACCCTGGAGGATTCGGTCTGCCCACGCGCGTTCCTTTTTCGTCATGGACCGCTCCCGCCAAACTTCGTCGAGGACCTCCTGCAAGCGGTCCCTCTCGAGCTTCTCTTCGACTGCGTCTGAAACGAAGGCGCTGACCGATGGGAAATGTTGCGCACGAACCTCGCTCTCGACCGCTTCGACGAGGTCGGCGGGAACGGACACCGCAAGCTTTCGGCAACTGCGCGTGGTTCGACGACGCCTGACGCCACTGACGGCACGCTTGGAAGTCATACTCGGATACTACCTACTGACGACGCCGTTGACTATGATGTGGCAGCGAGGGCGGCGATCACCGCATCGGTGAATTCAGCGGTGCTCGCCTTCCCGCCCAAATCCCCGGTGCGCACTTTGCCCTCCGCATAGACCTTGAGAATGGCTGTCTCCAGCCGAGCGGCCTCGGTGGGCATCGAGAGCCAGCGCAGCATCATCACTGCGCTCATCAAGAGCGCGGTGGGGTTGGCCAGCCCTTTCCCCGCGATATCCGGCGCAGTCCCGTGCACCGCCTCGAAGATGGCGCAGCTCTCGCCGATGTTCGCTCCCGGCACCAACCCCAAGCCGCCCACCAAGCCGGCGCACAGGTCGGAGACGATGTCTCCGTACAGGTTGGGCAACAGGAGCAGGTCGTACTTCTCCGGGTTCTTCACCAACTGCATGCACAGGTTGTCGACGATGACTTCCTCGTAAGCGACGTCGGCGAACTCGCGCGCCACCTTGCGGCAGCACTCCAGGAACAGCCCGTCGGAGAGCTTCATGATGTTCGCCTTGTGCACCGCGCTCACCTTCTTGCGGCCCAGCTTCCTGGCGTGCTCGAAGGCGAAGCGGGCGATGCGTGTCGAGGCCTTCTCCGAGATGATCTTCAGGCTCTCCACCACTCCGGGGACGACGATGTGCTCCAGGCCGGCGTAGAGGTCTTCGGTGTTCTCCCGCACCACCACCAAGTCCACGTTCTCGTAGCGGGTCTTCACCCCGGGCACCGACACCACCGGACGCAGCGACGCGTACAGCTCGAGCGACTTGCGCAGCGCCACGTTGGCCGACTGCGGCCCGCCGCCAATGGTGGTTCCGGTGGGCCCCTTCAAGGCCACCCCGTTGCGCATCACCGACTCCACGGTCTCCCGGGGCAAGTTGGTACCGTAGCGGTGGAGCACCTCGGCGCCCGCCTCGCACCGCTCGTACTCCAAGGGCGCCCCCAATGCCTCGAGCACCTTCACCGTGGCCTCGACCACCTCGGGGCCGATGCCGTCGCCGTTGATCAGCGTCACCTTGCGCTTGCTCATGGCGCGCTCTTACCACCCCTTTAAGGCACGGGGGTTACGCCGGTTGGCGCGGCCGAACCCGTTCGCGCGGTGGCAGCTCGTAGGGGCGGTAGAACGCCTCCCACAGCGAACGAGACGTTCGCGGACGCGTGCGCAGCTCACCCAGCGGCGGGCGGGCGAAGCGCGAGATGATGAACAGGCTCAAGAAGAGGAACGTGACTAGGAGGAGCAAGAGCGTCACCACGTGCCCAGGCAAGGGGCCGATGTGGGCCCGCTGGAAAAACGCGTCGAGCGAGGGCACCGGGTGTGGGTGGCTGAAGACCTTCACGAACCAGCTCACCAGGAGCACGACCAGGAGCGAGCCGTAGGCGCGGGAGAGGCGCTGTTGCAACGCGGCGGCGAAGGTGAGCTGAATCTGCGGGCGTTCAAGCTCGACTGCCAGCTCGCGCAGCGCGTCGGGGTCGACCGGCTCGCGTCGCAAGAGCGGAGCCCAGAAGCCGTCCTCGAGCAGGCGTACCCGACGAATCCACAGGTCGTAGTACCGGTAACGCCGCGTCTCGATGTACAGGAAGGTGAGCACCATCCACAGCCCTACCAAAATCACCACGTGGCTGGAGCTGACGCTGCCGAAGCTGAAGGAGATTACCGCGGCGGTGGTGGTGAGCGCCCAGTTGGTGGTGGTATCGAGCCGGGTGCGCCAACGATCCGAGCGGCCGAGCTCGCCCCGGTAAAGCTGAGACATCGTCGACTCCGAAAGCCAGCCCGCTCGCAGCTCCTGGTTTCCTCGCGCGTTCATCGTCTTTCGCAGTCAACTTGGATAGCGGGCGGTGGGGAATCAACCGGGCGAAGGGGCTGGCCAAGGATACGGGCAATGTCCAACTTCCCACACGCGTGCACCAGCAAGAAGCCATCGAAAGCCTGTGCCAGCTCGTGGAACAGGAGAGAGAACGAATCGTCCGGCTGTGGGCCAAGCGCCTGCGGTCGGAGGTGCATCAGCTCGACCTGCCGGGGGCGGGCACGCGAAAAACGTTGAGGGAGCTTTTGGACGAGCTGGCGCGTCTGTTGCGCACGCGTGGGGAAGACGCCTTACGGCTGTGGCCCGAGCTGGTGCGACCGCACGGTGGAGTGCGCTACGACCAGCGCTTCGAAGCCGACGACCTGGGCCGGGAGCTCAAGGCGTTTCAGCTGGCGCTCCTGCACGTGTACGGCCGGCGGCACGGGTACATCGACACCAAGGTCGCCGAGGCGGTGGCCGAGCTGGTCGGCGAAGCCTCGGCCGCCGTGCAGGCCTGCTTCGCGCGCATCCTGCGTACCGAGGAGGTGCGCTTCAAAGAGGCGGCGCTGATGGAGTCGATTCTCCATCACGTGGACATCGGCATTTTGCTCGCCGAAGTGGACGGTACTGTTTCCTACGTGACCCCCGGCGTCGGACGGTTGCTCGGGCTGCCGGTGCGCACCATTCTGGGCGTCGCCGGGAGTCGGTCGCTGGAGGCCTGCCTGGCGCAAGTGAACGCCCGCCACCCTGACGGCCGGCCCTTCAAGCTCTCGGACATGCCGTTTTCCGCCGTGCTCGCCACCGGGAAGGAGGTGCCTTCGGCGTGGATGGTGTTCGACCGCCATCCCACCGGAGAGGAAGTCATCGTGGAGATGACCGCGATTCCCGTGCGGGAGCAGGGCCTGGAGGGCCCCCTGGTGGGCGTGGTGCAGACGATGAGCGACCGCACCGAGAGCGCCCACAAGACCGAGGAGCTCTCCAGCGCTTACGAGGAGCTGCGCCGGCTGCAGAGCAAACTGTTGCAACGAACCCGCTCCCAGGCGCTGGGGCAACTGGCCAGCGGAGCGGCGCACGCGCTCAACAACTACCTCAACGTGATGCGCCTGCGGCTGAAGCTGCTTCACAAAGAAGCGAAGCCCGAACATCTGGATGCGCTGGACGCCACGGTGGGACAGCTCGGTGAGCTGGTGAGCCGGTTGCAGGAGTTCTCCTTCGAGCGGGCCGAGGAGCAGCTCGCCGAGGTGGACGTGGACAGGCTGGTGCGCGAAGCGATTGACATGGCGCGCGGCACGCTCAGTGCCGAGCGGGCCGGGGTGCACGTGGAGACCGAGCTTCAGCCCGGCGCTCGTGCCAAAGTGGACGAGCCGTTCATGCGCGAGCTGCTCTTGGCGCTGATGCTGGTGGCAGGGGAGCGGCTGCAAGACGGCGGAACCCTCACCGTGCGCTCGCACGTGGCAAGGCCGTTCGTGGACGTCGAGGTGTGGCACCCCGGCACGCCGTACACCCCAGAGGAAGCGGCGGAGCTCTTCGACCCCTTGCGCCCGCGTGCTCCCAGCCCTTATTGGGCGCTCCTGCTCGCCATCGGCCGAAGCACTCTCCTCCGATGGGGAGGGGAGCTGGCTTACGAGGGTGCGCCTTCCGGCGAGGAGGGCGCTTTCCGGGTGCGGCTGCCGCTGGCCAGGGCCGAGCTGCCTGTGCCGCCGCCCAAGGCCGTCGCGCCACTGCCCAAGGGCCGACCTTCGCGGGCTCGGCGGGTGCTGGTGGTGGACGATGACGTGGACAATGCGAAGGTGATGGCCGAGGTGCTCGCGGAGGAGGGCTATGACGTGAAGGTGGCCCACAGCGCCGCCGAGGCCTTGGCGCAGTGGGAGCGTGCTCCCTTCGACGCCGCGCTGCTCGATGCGCTGATGCCCGAGCGCTCGGGGTGGGAGCTGGCTCGTGACTTGCGCGAGCGCTCGTCCGACGTTCTGCTCGCGGTGGTCACCGGCGCCGATGTACGCGGGCAGAGTCGGGCCAACCTCGCGCTGGTGGACGCGGTGTTTCGAAAGCCGGTCGACGTGGGGGCCCTGGACGATTTTCTCCTGCGCCCCCCGGAGCGCGTCGAAGGTGAGCCACCGCTGGTACACTCCTGAAAGCCAAAGCCCCCTCTCCCTTGGGGAGAGGGTGGGGGTGAGGGGCGATGTCCGCCGACGATCTTCAGCGCGTACGCCTCAAAGTGGAGAAGGGCGAAGTGCTCGCCGAGGACGAGCTGCGCCTTCTGCGCCACGCCGCTCGAGG
This sequence comes from Myxococcota bacterium, assembly GCA_049322255.1. Classification (GTDB taxonomy): domain Bacteria; phylum Myxococcota; class Myxococcia; order Myxococcales; family Myxococcaceae; genus JBMORE01. The sequence continues at coordinate 5,127 of JBMORE010000110.1, forward strand.
GGAGTCAGGCTCGACACTCAAGCTGGCGGTGGCGCATGCGCTGGTGAACGCCGGTGAGGAGCGGCAGGCCCTGGGCGCCCTCACTCGGCTGGCGCGCGACTATCCCCACGACGTGCAGGTGCACCTCGGGCTGGCGCGTGCGCTGCTCGGGCTGGAACGCTTCTCTCCAGCTGAACGCGCGCTCAAGGACGCTCTGCGCTTGAACCCCCAAGATCCCGAGGCGCTCAAGGGGCTGGCCACCGTGGCGCTGCGGCGGGGGGAGGTGGCGCAGGCGCACGCGCACCTCGCCGAGGTGTTGAAGATCGATCCTCTCGATGAAGAAGCGCAGCTGCTCGTGGCCGAGCTCGAGGCGGGAGACCTGCCGCCGCCACCACCGGCGAGCTCCATCGAGTTGACGGAGTTCATCCGCGCGGTGTCCGCCCAGTTGGCGCGCGCTTCGATGGCGCACCGGGTCGAGGGAGAGGCGCTGGTGGTGCGTCTTCCCAGTGGCGAAGTGGCGCGGCTGGAGGCTCGTTCGCTCTACGCGGGGTACCTCGAGGGAGGGGGAGAGCTGTCCACCTCGGTGGAAGCAATTGTCCGCGAGCTGCGCGAGGGCGCCGTCGGGGTTCCAGAGGAAAAGGAAGCGGTCCTTCAGCGGGTGCTGCCGGTGGTGCGCGACGGAGCCTTCCTCGCCCGCGCCGCGGGAGCCTGCCACCGCGAGGGGCCGGCGGGGCTGTGGATTTTCTACGTGCTCGAAGACCCGTCGTTGGTGCGCTACCTGCCGCGAGGGGCGCTCGGGTCGCGCGGACTGTCGCTGGAAGAGGTCGATGCCGCCGCCTTCGCCAACCTCGATGCCCGTCCGGCGACGGCGCATGCGGTGTCCATCGAGCGCGGCCAGCTCTCGCTCTCCCGGACGGCTACGGGTCTGTGGGCCCTGGCCGAGGCCGACGGCCATGACGCCGCGAGGCTGCTCACCCTGGCACAGCGTCGCGCGCTCGCGGTGTGTGGAGAGCCTCCCTTGCGCGTGGGCTTGGGGTTTCGCGAATGGGTGCTCTTGTGCCGGGAGCAAGACCTCGCCGCCGTCGGCGTGCTCGAGGCCTTGCCCAGCGCGCCCGACGGCATTCGGGGCAAGTTTCTGCTCGACGTCGACGGGACGCTGCGCGCCCTCTAGCATGCACGGCATGCGCGCTCTGCTCTTGGGAATGGTCACCCTGTCGGCCTTGGCCGGCTGCAAGAAGAAAGAATCGCTCCAGCTCGCCGAGGCCGCCAAAGAGCGGGCCAAAGACGCGGGCAGCGGCGTTGCCCCCGTGCCGGCTCACGCCCACCTCATCGCCTCCGGGCAGAACGTGCCACGCGACCTGTACGCCGCCGGTGACTCGCTCCATTGGCTCAACGAGGGGCGACGCGCCGAGGGCAAGCCGGGCCTCTTCAAGGTTTCCAAACGCGGCGGGGAGGTGGCCGAGCTCGCCGTGGGTCTGGGCATTCACGCCCACGCGCTCGATGGGGAGAATGTCTATTGGATTCACCCGGAGAACGAGGTGGTGATGAGGGCTCCGCTTGCCGGAGGCGCCCCCACGCCCATCGCCAGCGGGCAGGAAAACCTCTCTGCGCTCGCGCTCGACGACACCCACGTCTATTGGGCCGGCGCGGAGGAAATTCGCCGCGCACCCAAAGCCGGGGGGCCGGTGCAGGTGGTGGCCTCGAAGCTCTCCATTCCCAGCGGGCTTTCGGTCGATGCCCAGGCGGTGTACTGGTACTCGCCGATGTCCGGAAAGTTGGCGCGCGCGCCCAAGAAGGGTGGGGCAGCCAGGCCGGTGCTCTCGGAGAACGTCACCCTGCACAGCTTCTTTCTCGACGATGGTTTTCTTTATTGGAGCTTGGGGAGTGAGAAGAAGGCGGTCATTCGCCGGCAGGCGACGAGCGGCGGCAAGCCCTTCGACGTGGTGACCGGGCAGGACGTGCCTGCGGGCCTGACCGCCGACGCCACCCACGTGTACTGGACCACGGGTGACGCCATCTTCCGCGTACCCAAGGAGGGGGGCGCTGCCGCTCAGACGGTCGTCGACGGCACCGACCGCGCCCTCTCCGTCGCGGTGGACGAGACCCACGTCTACTGGTCCGACCGGATGGGGCGCATCCAATCGGTGCCCAAGTAAGCTACATCCAAGCGGAGGTCGACGCGCATCCGACCCCCGATCGCTTCGTCCTCACCGGTTCGGAGAATTTGCGTTGGGTGGCACAGTTCTTCGAGAGCTGGGTCGCTTAGGAGATTTACAAGGCTCGGGCAAATGTTGGGCTGCGCTCACGCATCGGGCACCAGCGCGAGATTCGCGGTGGGGAGATCGACATCGTCGTCGAGCGAGGAGCGCGCGGCCGCCGCTGGGCGAGGAGACGTTCCCGACCGAGCACCGGCTGCGCGTTCCTCGACGGCCCACGCTTCGATGACGCAATATCGGCCAGGCAGGAGTCCAACCTCGAAATGCCCATCCTTTCCAACGGTGAGCTCCGCGACAACGGCACCATCGTGACGCCGACCCATTGGCTGTGTTCACCAAAACCATAGGAACTTCACCCCAGCGCCAGCAGCTGGCCCCCGTAGCGCGATGCCGCGAGGGTGCCACAAGCGGCGCCGATGTCCTTTCCCCCCGAGTAGCGGCGGGCGATGGGCGCGCAGAGGATTTGCAGGTGGTTGCGAAAGGTCTTCAGCTCCTCGGAGGTGGGAGGCAGATATTTCCCGGTGGGGTCGGTGACATCGATGAGGTCGAGCTTCACCGGAATGCCTTCGAAGGTGCGCCAGAGTGCCTCGGCGTCCTCCTTGCCGGTGTTGAACCCGCGAATCATCACGTAGGCGAGCATCGCTCGTTCGCGTCGGCCGAGGGCGTAGTCACGGATGGCGCTGACCAGCTCCGGCAACGGATGGGTGCGCTCCACCGGCAGCACCTGGGCACGCTTCTCGGGAATGGCCGAGGTGAGGGAGAAAGCCAGCCGGTAGGGCAAGCCCTCGCGCAGGTAGCGGCGAATGCCCGGCACCCAGCCCGCGGTGGAGAAGGTGATGGCCTTGGCGGCGATGGACAGGCCCGCCGGGTGGCAGAAGATGCGCGCCGCCCGCGCTGCCTCCTCGAAGTTGAGCAGCGGCTCGCCCATGCCCATGAACACCACTCCGCGCACCGGCCGGTCTGCCTCGGCACGAATTCGCAAGACCTGGTCCACCATCTCCCAGGTGGCGAGGTTGCGCGAAAAGCCCAGCTTCCCCGTCATGCAGAAGTCGCACGCGAGCGCGCAGCCCACCTGCGAGGAGATGCACACCACGTACTTCTGCTCGAAGAGAGGAATGCGCACCGCCTCGAAGCGACCGCCCAGCGGAGAGTCGAAGAGGTACTTCACGAAACCGTCGTCGGCGCGGCGGCGCTCCACCACCGAAAGCGAAGGCAGCTCCCCCCGCGCCTGCACGAAGTCGCGCACCGCCGCCGGTACCTGGGGCGCACGTTTCACGTCGGCCAAGGACTTTGCTCCGTGAGCGAAGACCGAGGCAAAAAGCTTGAGGAGCGCGGTGCGGTTGGGCGCGACCGGAGCGAGCGCCGCCGCCCAGCCCTCGAGATCGAGGTTCTTTAGATTCATTCGCGCGGGCACTACTTCTTGCACTTCGACCTCAGAAACTCGGTGAGCCGATGGCAGAGCTCCTCAGGCATCTTCGCCGCCAGCGCCGTCCTGCACATCGCGGGTGTGGCTCGATAGGTGCGCATGAACTCCACGCACGGGGGGCAGGCCTGCAGGTGCTCCTCCAGATTTCGCTCTTCCTCGGCGGACACTTCGCCGTCGAGGAGCGTCATCAGCAGGCTGATTGAGTCTTTGCAGGTGTACATCGAGAGTGGCCCTAGCCCCCGCTGGGCGGCATTTCAACGCGCATTGTAGAACCTGTCGATGGCTTCTCTGAGCGCCAGGCGCGCCCGGTGCAGCCGGCTCTTGATGGCCGGCACCTTTTCTCCTGTCATTTCGGCGATTTCCTCGTAGGAGAGGCCCTCCAAGTCCTTGAGCACGAAGACTTCGCGGTAGTCCTGGGGGAGCCGGTTCGTCGCTTCTTCGATGGCTTTTCCCAGCTCGGCGTCGAGGGCCTTCTCGTCGGCGCGGCGGCTCCAGTCGCTCTGCGGGTAGTAGGCCAAGCTGCCCCGCTCGGTGAACTCGGGGCCCTCGAGCTCTTCCTGGGCAGCCCGAGCCACTTTGGCGCGGCGCAGGCGCATCAGGGCGTGGTTGGCGGCGATGCGGTGCACCCACGAGCCGAAGGCCGCTTCGCCGCGGAATTCGGCCAAGTGCTGGAAGGCAGCCAGGAAGGTTTCCTGGGTAATCTCCGCCGCGTCTGCTTCCGAGCGCGTCATCCGCAAAGCGACGCTGTACACCCGGTCGCGGTGCCGCTCGACGAGCGCCTCGAAGGCCGCCATGTCGCCGGCCCGGGCCCGTTCCACCCACCCCGCATCGTCCACCACCTGGTCTTCATCCATCGCCGGGCCGGTGGTCATGTCCATTGGAACGAAGCGCCCATGATTTGAACGGTAGCCGCCAGGCGATCGGGCTGCAATCCGCGCTTAGCGATGGGCGAAGCGTCGGGGGACGCGGCTGACGAACGGGTTGTTTCTCACCCACAGACGGTAGGGCTTCTTCGCCCACGCGCCCGCATAGTCCACCCCGATGCGCGGGCCTTTGGCCACTTCACGCTCGGCAACCGGCGGCGCGTCTTCGAGGAAGACGACGTCGCCACCCAAGTCTGCCCGGTTGTGCACCCGCTCGATGCCCAACGCGCGGCACAGCTTGCCCGGCCCATCGGTGCGCACTCCGACGGCAATCCCCTCGAGGGGCTCCAGCCCGCGCACCAGCACTGCGGCGGCCACCCCTTCGGGCTCGGTGACCACGTTGAAGCAGTAGTACATCCCGTAGATGAGGTAGACGTAGGCGCGCCCCGGCGGGCCGAAAAGCACCTCGGTACGCTGCGTACGCCCCTTGGAAGCGTGACAGGCCAAGTCGTGCGCGCCGACGTACGCCTCGACCTCGACGATGCGCCCCGAGCGACGCTCGCCGCCGTCGATATGCACCAGGGTCTTCCCCAACAGCTCCCGAGCGACCGTCAGCGCGGGGCGGGCGTAGAAGTGAGGTGGAAGTCGCATCGCCATTTGCTAAGTCGGCCCCACAGCATGCTTCAAACCGGCCGCGTCTCGGGCATTCTTCTCCCGCTCTTCTCTGTACGCTCGCGCACCGACTTTGGCATCGGCGACTTCGGCGCGCTCGACGGCCTCTTCGCCTGGATGCAGGCAGCCAAGCAGCGGCTGCTCATGCTCTTGCCGCTGCTTCCCACCGCGTCCGGTGACACCAGCCCCTACGCCACCCGCAGCGCCTTCGGGCTCAACGCGCTGTTCATCGACGTGGCGGCGATGCCCGAGTTCATCGAGGCGGGGGGGGTGGCCGGCCTGAGCGACCAGGAGCGGGCGATGCTCGACGAGGCACGCGCCTCGACGCGCATTCGCTACGACCTCGTCTTCCCCTTGAAGCGCGCGGCGCTGGCCAAGAGCTTCGCGGTGTTCGAGGAGCGTCACTGGAAGAAGGGCGATGAGCGCGCTGCCGCGCTGCAGGCTTACGTCGAGGAGCAAGCCGCCTGGCTCGACACCTACGCGCTCTACGCCGCCATCTCCGCCGACCGGAACCATCAGGCGTGGTGGGAGTGGCCCGAAGCCTTGCAAGAACGCCAGCCGGCGGCGCTGGCCGAGGAGGAAAACCGTCTCGCCCGCGCGGTGCGCTTTCAAAAGTGGCTGCAGTGGGTCGCGGAGCGCGAGTGGCAGAAAGTGCGCGCGCAGGCCAAGGCCCGCGGGGTGCTCCTGTGCGGCGATGAGCCTTTCATCATCGGCATGGACAGCGCCGACTGCTGGGCCAACCCCACCCTTTTGCGCCGCGACGCTCGGTTGGGAGTGCCGCCGGACGATTTTTCCGCCACCGGACAGGACTGGGGCCTGCCCTACTTCGACTTCGCGCAGATGGAAAAAGACGGTTACGCCTGGCTGCGCTTCCGCGCGAAGAAAGCAGCCTCGTATTACGACCTGCGCCGGGTGGACCACGCGGTGGGCTACTTCCGCCAGTGGATTCGCGACGAGAAGACCCCCACCGGCCGCTTCATTCCTTCCGGGGAAAAGGAGCAGGAGGCGCTGGGGGAGCGAAACTTCCGTCTGCTGTCGCAGGAGGCGGGCATCGTCGCCGAAGACCTGGGAGTCATCCCCCCGTTCGTGCGTCACAAGCTCGCCCAGCTGGGTCTGCCCGGGTACCGGGTTCTGCGCTGGGAGCGCGACGAGGGTGTCTATCGCGACCCGCGCACCTTCCCCGCCTCCTCCCTGGCCACCACCGGCACCCACGACACCGAGACCCTCGCCGAGTGGTGGGAGACGGTGCCTGCAGTCGAGCGCGAGGCCACCGCCCGCGGCTACCCCGAGCTTGCTCGCTTGACCGGAGCGCCGCCGACCAACTTCACCCCCGAGGTGCATGAGGCGATGCTCCAGGCGGCCCTCAACGCAAGAAGCGAGTTGTGTGTGCTGCCCTGGCAAGACGTTCTGGGCACCCGCGAGCGCATCAACCTTCCTGGCTCGATGACCGACGCCAACTGGAGCTACCGCATAGACCAGGTGGTGGAGGAGCTGCTCGTACGCGAAGAAACCAGAGCCGCCGCCGCGCGGCTGGCGCGGATCACCGAGGCAGCTGGACGGTAAACTCACGCCCCTCACCCTCACCCTCTCCCACAGGGAGAGGGAATCTGGGCTACAAACTGACCGTGTTCCGCTTGCCGGCATGGCTGGCGCTCGCCCTGGGCCTCTTCGCTGCGTGCGCCACGGTGGAGGAGCAGGCGCAAGGGCCGCGGGTGGAGCGGCTGCGCATCGAAGGCGCCCGCCAGGTCGACGAGGACGAGCTCAAGGAGAAAATTCTCACCGCCGAGTCGAGCTGGCTTCCCGCGTGGGTGCCGATCTTCGGAGAGGAGCACCGCTTCGACCCCAATGCCTGGCAGGCCGACCTGCGGCGCATCGAACGGCTCTACCAGTCGCGCGGCTACTATCAGGCCCGCGTCCTCGACGAGGAGGTGAAGGAGCTTGCTGCCGATGGCGTCGAGCTCTGGGTGCGCGTCGACGAGGGCTCGGCCACCGTGCTGCGAACGGTCGAGGTGCGCGGGCTCGACCGGCTTCCCCCGGAGCACGGCGCCGCCGCGCTGGAGAAGCTGCCGCTCAACGAGGGCGATGTCTTCCTCGAGGAGAACTGGGTGGGGGTGAAAGAAGCCATCGCCGCGCGCCTGAGGGAGCTGGGGTACGTGGAGGCGGTGGTGAACGGGGAGGCGCAGGTGGACGTGGCCACGCGCAGCGCCCACGTGCGGCTGGAGGTGGAGAGCGGCCCCCGCTATCGCTTCGGCAACATCGTCGTCGCCGCGAACGCCGGTGCTCGGGTTGCGCCCAAGCGCGTCGTCGAGCAGGTGGAATCCGAGCTCCAGCCTGGCGACTGGTACTACGAATCGGCGCTGGCCAAGGCGCAAGCACGCGTTTTTCAGATGGGCGTGTTCGGAGCGGTGAAGGTCACCCGCAGCTCGCCGGAGCGCGCGGCAGGCACCGTGCCGGTGGTGGTCGACGTGCGCGAGGCCCCCTTCCACACCCGGCGCGCCGGCCTCGGTTTCGGCTTCGACCAAACCCGGCAGGACGTGCGGTTGGTGGGCGAATACACCGACCGCAACTTCCTCGGCGGGCTGCGCCGCCTCACCGTGCGCGGCAAGCTGGGCTACGCCTTCCTCCCCGACGCAGTCTCGGTGCTGAGCAAAAAAGACAGCACCCAGGCAGGCCCGGTGACCCGGGTGGTGGCCGAGCTCGAGCAACCGCGGCTGTTTTCGCCCGCGCTGTCGTTCGCCACTTCCCTCGAGCTCTCCAGCGGCATCGAGCCCGCGTACAACTTCATCGGCGGCAGCTACAAGGCCGGCGTGGTGTGGCGACCACGCACCGACGTCACCGTCTACCCTTCCTACAACCTCGAGCTGTACTGGCTCTCCTCCCCCACTCCCTTAGGTGGCCGTTCTCCCGCGGTGACCTTCGGTTGCCCCACGCTGTGTGTACTCTCGTACCTGGAGCAAACCATCGAGCTCGACCGGCGGGACGACCGGCTGGAGCCGCGCCGCGGCTACCTCCTCGCCTTCTCGCTGCAGGAGGGCGGCGGGCCACTGGGCGGCGCCTTCTCCTTCGTGCGGGTGCAGCCGGAGGCGCGGGGGTACGTGAGCTTCTTCGACGACCAGCGGCTGACCCTTGCGGGCAAGCTGAAAATCGGCTCGCTGCTCACCGCTGCCGGGGCGCCCAGTCCCATCGTCTCGCGCTTCTTCTCCGGAGGAGCCGCCTCGATGCGCGGCTTCAACGACCGCCGGCTGTCACCGTTGCTCGCGGTGCCGCTGGAGCGCAAGCCCGACGAAGGCGAGACGCTCCCCATCGGAGGCAACGGCGTGCTCGAGGCGTCCATCGAGCTGCGCTACCATCTCGGGGGAGACTGGGTGCTGGCCACCTTCCTCGACGGCGGCTTCGTCACCCCAGGCAGCTTCGACGCCCTCGACCCCGCGTACTACTCGCGGAATCTGCTCCTCGCCGCCGGCTTCGGCCTGCGCTACCGCACCCCCCTGGGCCCCATCCGTGCTGACTTCGCCCGCCGGCTGCCTGTCGGCCCTCCGCTCCCGGTGATTCAGTCCTCCGCGAGCGCGGTCGACTTCCCGGTGCACAACA
>JBMORE010000111.1:0-13710 GCA_049322255.1 Myxococcota bacterium
TCTTCGAGATCCTCTCCTACGACGAGCTGAACATGGTCGCCGCTTACGGCGGCTTTCCCAACCGCTACCCCCATTGGCGCTGGGGCATGGAGTACGAGCAGCTCTCCAAGGGCTACGAGTACGGGCTGTCGAAGATCTACGAGCTCGTCATCAACAACAACCCCTGCTACGCGTACCTGCTCGAGTCGAACGCCGAGGTGGACCAGAAGCTGGTGATGGCCCACGTTTACGGGCACTGCGACTTCTTCAAGAACAACTTCTCCTTCGCCCATACCAACCGCCGCATGATGGACGAGATGGGCAACCACGCCACCCGCGTGCGCCGCTGGGTGGACAAGGTCGGCCTGGACAAGGTGGAGGACTTCATCGACCGCGCGCTGTCGCTGGAAAACCTCATCGACCAGCACTCGCCGTTCATCAAGCGAGCCCCCGACCCCAAGCGGGCAAAGGAGGAGCTCGACAGCAACGAGCGCATCGAAGGCTTCAAGGTCGACCGCGAGTACATGCGCGGCTACGTCAACCCCGCTGAGTTCTTGGAGTCACAGCGCAAGAAGGTGGAGGACGAGAAGGCGCGCCTCAAGAAGTTCCCCGAGCGGGCGCAGCGCGACGTGCTCGCCTTCCTCCTCGACCACGCGCCCTTGGAGCCCTGGGAGCTCGACGTCCTCTCCATCGTGCGCGAGGAGGCGTACTACTTCGCTCCCCAGGGCCAGACGAAGATCATGAACGAGGGCTGGGCCAGCTACTGGCACTCGACGATCATGACCACCCGCGCCCTCAAAGATCACGAGATCGTCGACTACGCCGATCACCACTCGGGCACCATGGGCACCCGCCCGGGAGCGCTCAACCCCTACAAGCTGGGCATCGAGCTCTTTCGCGACATCGAAGACCGGTGGAACAAGGGCCGTTTCGGCAAGGAGTGGGACGAGTGCGACGATTTGCGCGCCCGCCGCACCTGGGACAAGAAGCTGGGCGCCGGCCGCGAGAAGATTTTCGAGGTGCGCAAGCACTACAACGACGTCACCTTCATCGACACCTTCCTCACCCCTGAGTTCGCCATCGACCAGAAGCTGTTCGTCTACGGCTTCAACGAGAAACGAAACTCGTGGGAGATTCTCGACCGCGAATTCCGCAAGGTGAAGGCGAAGCTGTTGCAACAGCTGACCAACTTCGGGCAGCCGGTCATCGAGGTGATCGACGGAAACTTCGAGAACCGAAGCGAGCTGCTCCTCTCTCACCGGCACGACGGGCAAGATCTCAAGGCAGACTACGCGCGGGAAACCTTGAAGAATCTAGGCACCCTGTGGCGCCGGCCGGTGAACCTCGTCACCAAGTCGGAGGGAAAAGGCTTGATGCTGCGGTACGACGGACAGAGCCACTCGGAGAAGAAAGTGGAGCTGTAGGCTCGCTCCGACCTCCTATGAAGCCCCGTATCGAGACGGCGGAGGTTCTTTCGTTCAGGCTCAAGGTGCCTCCGGAGGAGATTCGGCGCCTGCCCCAGCAAGTCCGTGAGCTGCGGCTGACCGTTGATACCGATGAGGGAGATTTCATGGTTTCGGTGGAGGATGCCGACAGCTACCTGCGCTTTCGCCCCATCGGCGCCGAGGCGATGCTCACCGAAATCTTCCTCAACAACGACGAGCGCGGCCACTTCTTCCAGAACGTCCTGGGCGCCTTGATGGTGCGCTTCGGAGGCGACCTTCATATCCGCCTGGCTTGGAACACCCCCGAGCGCAACGCCCACGGTGACTTCACCGAGGTGCTCATCGCCCGCGGCGTCACCACTTACCCCGGCCTGACCAACCTCCTCTCCGCGTCTCCTCCGACCGTGGGCAGCGAGGGGCAAGTGGCGGTGGAGGCAGAAGAGGTGGAAACGACCACCCCGCTGGAAAAAGAGGTGCGCGAGCTGCTCGCCAAGGCCCGCGCCGACTGGGACGAGTACCAGCGGCTGAAGCGACGGAAGGAGTAAGGTCTAAAAGGACTACTTAGGGCTTGACGGGACGGAAAGACTCACCGTCAGTTCCGGGTAGTCAGCTTCTTACATTGAAGCGGAGTCCTGCCTTCGTTCACACTTCGGGTTTGTCTTGAGGAGGGGCCTCCCATGGACACCAAAAGACGCAGCGGGCGGCGGTGGCTCCTGGTTGTATTCGCCGCCGTTGGCACTCTCGCCGCCTGCCAGCGCAAGCCAGCCAAGCCGCCTGGGGAACTCGAAATTGGACCGGGTGGGGCTGTGCTTGCGGCTGCATCGGCGCTCCCTGGCTCTTCCCCGACAGCCCAACTTGTCGTCCCGAAGAGCGCGCTGGAGGCGAAAACTCGCATCACCGCTCGGGAGCTTCCTCACCCAATTCCGGGCGCTGTCGGGCCTGTCGTCGAGATGGGGCCGCACGGCATGCAGTTTCAAGAGCCGGTGCGCATTCGCTTCAAGCCGGACACGACGAAATTTCCTCGAGGGGTGGCGCCCAGCAGCTTGCGGGTAGCGACGCTGGCCGGCGGCAAGTGGCGGCTTTTGCCGACGTCGTTCCCAGAGCCCGGCGTCATCGAAGGCGAGACGACTCACTTCAGCCTCTTTGGCCTGGTGTCTCCCTGCCTCGTCAGCGGGATTGGCGTGGACTTCCCCCTAGCCAACTGCCCGAACCTCAACCCGAGGATTCAAGCCTCCGCCCCGGTGGCGCTGTGGGCAATGGGCGGCAGGCAGACGTTGCTCATCGCCGTCGAGGCAGCTCCCGGCGCCTCGGCCTCGAGCGTCACGCTCACTATCTCCGGCCTTCGGCCCAGTTTGACGTACCACCTATTGCGGGACGGCCAGGGGCCTCCTGTCGCGGTGCTGGCGGATGCCTCGGGGCAGCTGCAGACTTCCGAGAGTACGGCGGGCCGCCGTTACTTGGTGTTGATGGCGACGCACGGCAGCATCGACCTCGATGCCTCCAGCTGCGTGCCTCCGCTGGGCATCTGGACTTCGGCGACCTCCACCTGTGCCCTGACGCAGGACGTGACGGCCCCGCCCATCTACATCCAGCAAGACGGCCTCACCCTCGACTGCAAAAACCCCGTCACGGGCCAAAACCACACCATTGGTGGCGCCACCCGCCAGTCTGCGGGCGTCTCGGTCATCACGCGTACGAACGTCAAGGTGCGCAACTGCAACATCACCAACGTCGACTTCGGGTTTTTGGCGTCGGTGGCGCACGGGCTGTTCATTTCAAAGGTCGATGTCTCGGCGCCTCCCAGCGCGCCGGGAGATGTCGCCTTCTCGCTGCACGGCAATGGCATCACCGTCCAGGACAGCAGCGTCGACGGCTTCGACTTCGGCGTCCGGACCGACAACATGGACGCGCTGACGCTGAAAAACACCACCTTCAAGACACTCTCGACGGCCACGGAGCTGGCCTTCGTCACCAACCTTTTCCTCGAGGACGTCTCCGTCGACGGCTCGCTGTTCGCCCCAGGGGCGTCTGCTCCAGTGGGGGCCGTCATCCTCGACAACTCTCCGGGCGCCACCCTCAAGCGTGTGTCCGTCACGCAGGCCTCGGCGTTCGATAGCGCCATCGCCGCCGTTTTCGACTCCGATGCCACAGTGGAGGCGGCTTTCGTCTCGGGCGCAAACAGAGGCATTCGACTGGATGGCCCGGGGCCAAGCCGGGTGGAGTCCAGCACCCTCACCAGCAACCAGGAAGGCTTGGTGCTTCTGGGCGGCACCACCGTCGTCTTCCACAACAACCTCTTCGGCAACAGCACTCGGCAGGTGTACGCCGCGGGCGCCATCGAGCTGTCCGACACCCGGGCCGCCTCGCCGACGTTCCAGCAAGGCAACTATTGGGGGCGCTCCTGTCCGGGGACGCTTTTCTTGGCTGGCGTCGACTCCAGCCGCGCCGATGTCGTCGACAGCTACCCCTACGGACAAGCATCCGCGTGGACGGCGGGCGGGACGCCCGGCTGCACCTCTCCTCCGGTATTGGCCGCGCCCCTCCTCACTTCGCCAACTCCGGGTGCCCTGCTGGCCACGGCGACGCCGACGTTTGCCGGGACAGCAGCCGCTGGAGCCACCGTCGAAGTGCGCGAGGGTGGAGTCACCCACGGAAGCGCAACGGCGGACTCCGCGGGGCGATTCGAAGTCGTCCCCACGGTGTCCCTTTCCGAAGGGGCGCACACCGTCGTCGCCAAGGCGTCGCTGGGTGGGGCGGTGTCGGCTGACTCGGCGCCGCTGACATTCACCATCGACACCCTCGCCCCCTCCGCGCCTGTCCTCGTCTTTCCCACCCCCGGCATAACCCTTGCCGAGTCTTCGCTTTTGGGGGTGGGGACTGCCGAGGCGAATGCCCGCGTGCACCTCGAGGAGGGCGCCGCGCTGTTGGTGGATGGAATGGCCGATGCCGCAGGGCAATTCTCCCTTCGAGTCCCCTGGCTTGCGGCCGGTGCACACACCCTCATTGCCCGGGCCACGGACGCCGCGGGAAATACCTCGCCCGCAAGCGCACCTGTCAGCTTCACGGTGACGAGGGCGCCGACGGGTGTTGCCGGCCACTTGAAGCTGACGTCGGTGTACGACGCACCGGACGCCTTCGAGCCCAACGCGGGCGAAAGCAATACCCTGCATCTCGAAGGTACGATGACGAAGCCCAGCGGCGGAGGCGCCTCCACGTACTTCCTGCTTCTTGCGCGCCGGGTGTACTCGCAGGCGACGGGCGCCCTCGTCCGGACGCTTTCTGCACAACAGCAACTGACTTTTGGCTCCGGCAACTCCCCCGCCGCCTTCAGCCACGACATTGGCTGGGACGGCAAAGACACCCAGGGCGTGGTGGTGCCGCAGGGAGTCTATGCCTCCGTCACCACGATGCGCGCGGTGAGACAGAGGGCGGGCGGTGGCAACAGCAGCGGCTGCCTGTCGACGACTTCGACGGGAGGCTGCGTCTTCGACGAAGTGGACGTCGTCACCACGGTGATGCTGGTGGCGACGCCTGTTGTCCTTCGCCCTCCGGCCGCGGCGCCGGGGACAAGTCTCATCGAGGTGGCGCAAGCAGTCGTGCCCACCGCCCAAGGCGTCCTCATCATCCCCGAGAGCGCCTTCCGGGCGGCGCTCGCTTCGGGACACCCTGCACCGGCGGATGACGCCGCCAAGTCGCTGGCGGTCGATGTGGCCGGGAAGGGCAACGACTCCGCGGCGCTCGGCTGGGTGGGGGCGCTACACACCGTGGGAGGGCCGCAAAGCTTCAGCGGCCAAGTCTTCATCGTGGCGCGAAACCCGAAGACTTCCGGGGCCGGGCGCTTCGTGGAGACGGATGACTACTTCGTCGCCGGGGTGAAGCTTTCTGGAAGCGCGCCGTGGATTGGCGCCGTCGAAGGCGTGGCGGTGAGTAGCATCGGGCCCGCGCCAGCTTCCGGGTGCTGTGGAGAGCCGAAGAAGTGCGCGCAAACCAGTCCGGGCGGGCCGGGAGGGTGCGGGCCCGCAGGGCTTTGCCTCTCCTATGACACGAAAGAGGTGCTGCCGGGAGGTGTGCCCCAGGGACCAACGGAGTTGGCGTTCTACGGCTCTCCCGAAGCCAGTGGCACCATTCCGTCCCTCAGCTACTCATGCCTGGCCAAAGTCTTTCCGTTGTGCGCCCAGGCGCAGCCGCTGTGCGACCCGGCTGACTACCTGACGCCCGGAAATGGCGGGGGTGGTGGAGGCAGCCAAGCCTGTGGCCCCGCCGAGCCGCGCATCGCGCCTCCATTGGGTCCCCCGGTGGCTGACTCATGCAAGTACGGGCTGTGGGAAGACCCTCCTCCTGAGTGCGGTGGGTGGAGCCCCAACTTCGGAGCGCTGACGTGGAGCGCCAGCGGGCTGCCTCCCAGTTGCGCGTTGATGCAAACCATCGAGGGCTCCGAACTCTGCAACCCCCACAGCGCGGAGCTGAGGGAAGCCAGAAACTTTCAAATGAAGTTCAACGTCCTGACGAGCGGCTGCGCCGGCCAGGCGGGGTTGGTCAGCAGCCAACTCGGGGGAAAGTGCTGCGGCGCCAACTGCGTCTGCGGGGAGGTCGCGCTCGGACAGAAAGGCACTGCGACTGTAAAGGCCGACGTCTGCACCGAGTGCGACAACACGGGAGCGACAGGACAGTGCAGGGAGTTTGCGGAGAGGGTGTGGTTCGACTCGAACCTGGCGGCGAATGATACCGGCGACGGAACAACAGTAGAAGTCCTCTGCCATTGCCATTGGGTCGACGAGCAATGCATATGCCAGGGTACCGACTGCGCTGGCGTGACTTGTCCGGCCAAGCCGGTCGTAACAAATGAGGTCTCGCCGGTTCCGGATGAGCAAGGGCTGAACACCGGTACTCCGCCTGAGCCAGAAGCTCCACCCGAAACCAATCCAAGCCAAGTAGCGCAAAAAGGTCCCGGAGGCGCTGGCGACCCAATTCTTCTTGGGGACGGCAGCTTCGACATCCAGCAAACTGACCTGTCTTTCGATGGACCAGTGCGTCCCCTGGAATTCCGACGGGCGTACAACTCACGCGGCGGGGGCCGAAGCACGCTCGGAAGCAACTGGACCCATAACTGGGACGTCCGGCTCGTCGTGCTGCGCGAGGGCATCGCACCTTCGTGGGTGCCCGCCTACTGCTTCGGAACGCGGCTGGAGCCTACGTGTCTGTTGCTGCACGAGGGAGATCGAGGACCCCAACTCTTCTACTCCGAATACGGAACGGGGCTCTTCCTGCCTCAAGCCGGGAGCACAGACACTGTCGCCGTCGTCAAGCCGCAGGGCGGCTGGGCGCTGCGCCGTGCTGATGGCTCGATGCTTCTTTTCGATGCCGACGGCTACCTCCGGCAGGACAGAGACCGCTTCGGCAACGGGTTTACCATCGACTACGAGAAGACGCCGCTGGGCGAGTTGTATGCGCACCACTGCGCCGAGTCGGAGGTGTACTCGGACAAGTGCGCTGTCTTGGCGTACCTTGTGGGCGATGGCGCACGGCCCGATGCCGTCTCGCCGGCCTGGCAAGTCACCGCCTCCACCTACCCGATTTCAAGTTTGCTGGATTCGGCCGTTCAGCAGCGGCTTCTCTACGCCCGCGAGTACTTTCTCGCCTTGCTGCGGACGGGCCCGCGCGTCCGCCAAGCTTTCGGCGCCCACGCCCAGCGGCCAAGCCAGATACGCGACGACACCGGCAGGACTCTCCAATTCACCTACTACCAGGCCCCGTCGGCGAGCTTCTTCTCCAGCCAAGGCATCGAGGGGATGCCGCACGTCGAGCTGCTCCATGAGGTGCGGGGGCCCGCCGGTACGAAGGCCGAGTTTTCCTACAGGAAGCCGGCCAACCATCCCCCTCTGCTCGGCGAGCAGTTCCTCGTTAAGGTGACGCGGCAAGACTCTCCGTCGGCGAGCCACGTCGACATCCTCGCGGCGCCGGCTCGGACCATCGACTTCGCCTACCAGTGGCCAGAGAATTCCGCACCGTCGTACTCACCTCAAAACGAGCAGGACGTCTACAGCCGCTACCTCGACTACTACGCCACCTTCCGCGGCTGCGCGTACACGACGCAGCCCGGCCCCTGCGCCAAGGGGACACCGCAACTCACCATCCTGCCTGGAAACCCGGCACTCCTGGCGCGGGAGGCCGCCAACGAGTACGTCTCCGACGTCGCCGACAACATCATCCAGGTGACGACGTCCGGCAAAGTCGAGTCGGAGACTCGCTACGACGCCGACCCCTTCTCCATCGAATTCGACCGCGTGTTGGCCCAGCGCTACGGCGCCAGCCAAGCGACACAGGACGTGACGAAGCTGCCGCCGGATGTCTTGGCCTTCAACTGGCAGAGCCAGCTGCCGCGGATGGTGATGGAGTACCGGCCCGCAGGCATCGCCTCCGGAGGCGACGAGACGGACGCGCTCCTTCCCGCCGCCATCAAGAGTCGCTACCCCGTGGAGGATGGCTCGAATTTCCACCCGCCGGAGTTCCATGCGGGGCCGAATACTGCCTCCAGCTTGGCCTGCCGCTTCGACTTGGTCGACGTACGACGGAAGCTGCTCCCGGGCTACCGGAAGTCGCTCCTCTACTTCGAGGCGGCGTCAATGCCCGGTCCCGATGATGGATTGAAACGGTCGGCGCTCTCTTGCGAGGCGCTGGCCTTCGCCCAGGTGGCCGACCCGACGCACAACGAGCTCGTCAGCAAGATAGAGGCAGACTCCTCGACCAGCGATAAGAGGGATGCGCTGGTTTCTCGCGTCATCGGTGGACGCAAGCGAATCGCCAAGGACGCAAACCGCATCTGTGCCTGGAGCAAGGTCATCGACCGCGATGGAGATACCCGCTACTTCGGCCTTAACTACCGCGGACAAGTGCTGGTCGATGCGCTCGCGGAACGCAGCGGCGGCTACCTCTTCAAGGAACGCGTCTACAACGCCGACGGGAATGTCATTCAGGACAGGCGCCCCACGCGCGCGCCGTCGTGGAGCGCGACCGAGGGCTACACAAGCTTCGAGTACCACGACAATGAAACCGGGTTCGTCATCGACATGACCAAGTTGACGTACCCCTTCTGGGTGCGCCGCCAGCACCTGCTGCGAGTCGAGGAGCGCCCCAAGGGCGGCTCGGTGACGGATGTCGCCGAGGGGCCCGCGCTGGCGGTGGGCCAAAGCGTGGGACGTTTCCAGCAGTACAGCTACGAGCCCTTCTTCCAGCAAGTCCTCTCGTTCCAAGAAGGAGCGCTGGGGCCGCAGTCGTCCACCATCCACCGAAGCGTCGTCTACGACTACGACTACCAGGAACTGGACCCCGACGCGCCCCTGGGAGACTCGAAGTCGCTCTTGCCGGTGTACTTGGCGCTGGCGCCCTTCGGTTTTGCCTCGCTGCCGGCAGTGCCCTTCGCCAAGGTAGACCTCAACGGAGACGGGGTGCTGGGCTTTGCGCACCCTCCTGGCTTAGAGCACCTCAAGGCCCGCGGCGCGGTGGTGCGCGTCACCCAGCGGCAAACCCCGACTTCGTCCGACAGCCTCGTCTACACCTATACGTGGGCACCGCACGGGCAGCCTGCCAGCATCAAAGGCCCGGACGGCAGCACCGTCCGCTTCGACTATTACTCGCTGGCCGCGCCGTATGGGAATGCAGCACCTCCCGCGTCAGCCGATGTCTCTTCTTCCAACCGAGGTTTCCTCGGGCGAATTCAGGTGCGCAGGCTGGATGAAAGCTACCCGCTCGCCTATGGGCCATCTGCGGCGCCCTGCCAGGGACTCCGAGGGCCGTACCAATGGGTGCTGAGTGGAAACTGCTCTTCGCCGTCGACGGAGTTGGCCGGCTTGGGGCTGCACCAGGCGGCCATCGACCAAATACTCGCTGCCTCGGGGGCTGCGGGGGCCTCCGAAGCGCTGACGACGGCCTTCAGCTACTCGGTGCTGGGGAAGGTGCGCCACACCTGGCTTCCCACCGGGACGATGCACGCGGTGCGCGACGCCGACGGCCGGGAGAGAGTCGTCACCGATGTGCTGGGCAACCAGACGGAGCATCAGTACGACGTCTACGGCTTCGCCATCCGTACGCTTCGAAAAGACGAGCTGGGAAACCCGTTGGGGGACACCGAGCGCCGCTTCGATGACGAAGGACAGTTGCTTTTCGAGTGCACCGAAACCGAAGCAGGCGGGTGTAACGGGACTCTCGCTTCGCCCAACGGAGTCGCCTCCGAATACGCCTACACCCCGGAGGGGCAGCTTTTCCAAGCCAAGGACAGCGAAGGCCTCGTTACCCAGCACTCCTACGACGAGAGGAAGCTGCCGAGCCAAACCACGCTGCGGCCCTCGTCGGCCACGGCAGCCAGCCGGAGGGTTGCGTACGCCTACAACGACGACGGCAACATCGAGCGCGTCGAGTACGGGCTGTCTTCAGCGCAGCCGCTCGAGCGGCTGGAAGAATTTTTCGTCTACGACGGCCTGCGGCGGCTGAAGGAGTACGCCGACAAGCGCGGCTACCGCTGGCAGCTGGGTTACTCCAGCCGGGACGTCCTTTCGAGGTATAAGCAGGACGCGGCGGCCTATGGCTTTCCGGGCGGTGCGCCGGCGTGGGAGACGTACCTCGCGTATGACGTCTTCGGGCGCCTGGTGGAAAGGGGGGACAACGGCCTTTCCACGACGAAGTACTCCTTGACGAAGGAGGGGCGCGTCTTCGCCGTCGAAGCCACTGGTTTGGCGAAGTCCTTCACCACCTATGACTTCCAGGGGCGGCCGTTGTGGAGTGTGGACGGGGCGGGCAACCAGAGTCTCTACACGTGGCGCCCGGCGCCGCACATCGAGACGGAAAGCAGCATTCGCATCGACGACACGGGCGCACGGGTAGCGACAAGCCTCGTCCGCACGTTGAATGCCCTCGGGCACCCGCTGGAGGAAACCGAAGGAGGCGGGGCGCAGACGCGCGCGTGGGTTTTCCGGCGTACTGCTGCGGGGTTTGTCCGGGAGGTAGTCAACCCCGAGGGCTTCCTCACCCAAGTGACGCGCAACTTCCTGGGCTGGCCGAAGGAGGTGAGGGAGGAGTCCTCTTCCGCGCCGGGCGGCTTCGAGATAGCGACGTACGAGTACGACTCCCGCGGGCAGGCGAAGCGGGTGGTGGACCCAAGCGGGTACGTCACCCAGATATTCCGCGACGAGTTGGGCGACGTGCGAAGGCGGGTGGTGGAGGGAAGCCCGACGGTGGACGTCTTTTTCGACTACGACAGCTTGGGGAGGCTGTCGAAGCGGACGAGTGGCGTCTCCACCATTGGCTTCGAGTACGACGTCCGGGGCGACGCGGTGGTGGAGAAGCTGCTTCCCGGCGGGCAACTGTTGTCGGAGAGGGCCTTCGACACGTTGGGCCGAGTCGTCAGCGCCTCCAACTACAACCCCGCCCTCTCCTGGCTGGCGGAAGGCGCCCGGACGGTGCGCCAGACTCTCTCCTACGACGGCTTAGGAAGGGTGGCGACAGACGGTTTGCGGGTAGGCGGTGGTGCGTTGAGAGAGGTTTCCTCCGCCTGGAGCCTCTCGGCACAAAACACCTGGCAGCGGCAAAACGGCTACCTCCTGCCGGGCCCCTTCGCCTCGTCCAGCTGGACGCAGCACTTCGATGGGGTGGGCCGGCTGTCGGAAATGGACGTGCTGGGGCGTGGGACGTCCTTCGCCTGGCAAGGGGAGTGGTACCTGGGCAGGACGCAGCGCCTCTCAAACAAGCCCAGCCCATTTCGAGAGAAGCGCACGTTGGACGCGCTGGGGCAGCTTTTCACCCTGGAGTACCGCGCCCTCGACGTCTTTCCCGGTGGGCAGCCGGTGAATGCGGCGGAGGGCGCCTCCTACTGCGGAGGCAGCTGGAGCGCTGGCGACTGCGCGGGGCCGCTGCTTGGAATTGAAACGTTGCGCGACAGAATGGGGCGGGTGGCGTCGCTCCAGTGGGGCTATGGCCACCCGGTGTTGAATGCCGGCGGCTCGCGGGTGCCGGCGACACACCCAAAGCCCTGGAGAGGTTACGCGTATGACGAGCTCTCCCGGTTGACGAAGACGTGGGAGCACCCAGGCGTCGGCAGCGCAGTGTCGACGTCGGGCCTTTTCACCCACTTCGTGACGACGCAACAGGTGCAGCAACTGGGAAGCGCTTCGGACGCGTGGAGATACCAGCGAGAGGCGACGGTGGGCGGGACGCTGGCCATTTCCCACGAAGTCACCAGCCAGACGAGGTGGCAGGGCAGCCGGGGAAGTGGCCACCAACTACAGACGGCCACGGTGGATGGGCAGGGACGCATTCTGTCCCACGACGCCGAGGGGCGCCTTGCCAGCGATGGAGTGCGCACCTTCGAGTACGACGCCCGGGGCCAGCTGGCGGTGGTGCGGGCGCCGACTGGGGCAGTGCAGGAGGCCTACGCCTACGACGACTTTGGGCGAATGGTGGCCGTCTTCACCGGCAGCGGCGTCGACGAAAGCTTCCTCTACGACGGCGTGCACATGGTGGCCTCCTTCGACGGCCAGGGAGGCTTGGCGTGGGAGGCAAGGTGGGGCCCCGGCATCGACTCTCTCGTCGGGTGGAGAGACGTGGCGGGCGGCACAGGCACCCATGTGCCCTTGGTGGACAGCCGCAACTCGGTGGTGGCCAGTTGGAGTGACGCCGACGGGAAGCTGACGGAACGGGCCGAGTACACGCCCGAGGGGCGCGTCCTGCGCCGAGACGCCGCGGGAAGTCTCCTGTGCGAAGAAGAAGGCACCGGCCAGGTATGTCCCGGCGTTGCTGGAATGCCCTTTAGCTTCGCCTCGGCCTGGAAGTCGGACAGAAGCGGCCTCGTCTACATGAGAAACCGCTGGTACTCGCCTGAATTGGGAGAATTCCTCTCCCACGACGCCATCGGCTACCGCGACTCCTTCAACCTCTACGCCTACGTCGCTTTCGACCCCATCAACAAGCGCGATCCATTTGGATTGGTTGGAGTCGAGGTGCGTGCAGGCGCGCAGGCCACCGAAGCAATCGTGGCGCAGCAGGTGCTGAAGCAGTTGAGCACGCAGGCCCCGACGGTGGTGTCCAAGGTCGCACCGGCTGCGGTTGCAACAGCCGCTGGCTCAGGTTCAGCTGCCGCTGTTGGCACGACGGCGGCGGCTGGTTGGGGAGCGGCGGCGTTGAGCGTGCTCCGAGGGCTCGTCTCGAGTCCGGCCCTCATCCTCAATGTGCTGCTCTACACAGGTAGCCAAGACTGCACCACTGGCGCGGGATGTGGATCGCCGCTGTACACTCCAGGGCCGAGCCCGGCTCCGACGCCGATTGAGGAACCGAACGCTTGTTATGGCCCATGCGGTGTCCCAGCATCGTTCCCCGCTGGGCGGTCGCCGGCGCCGATCGAAGCTGCCAAACCGCCCAAACCGTCGCTACCACCGGGAATGACGGAGCGTGATCTCGGTGAACTTCTGAAGTGGCCCAAGTCTCGTAACCCTGGAGGGCCGCCGCCAACGACTGAGGAACTCGCCAAGAAAGGTGTGACGAAAGAAATTCTGGAGAAGTGGAAGAAGTTCTACGAGGAGATCGCGAAGCAGTTCCCTGAGAATCCTTCAGCCGGAAAGCGCGTTCCCTACCTCGATGAATTGATCAAGAAGATGACCGGTGGGACATCTATGAACGCTGCCCCAGGGCTCGTGGGGATTCCTGGGTTGCCATCATCAACGGGACTCAGTTCGAGACCGAGTGGCGCCGGACCCGCACCGTCGGTGTGTCACAAGTCGCTCGCAGGCTGTCGTTAAACTTTATGCGGTGGTGGTGAGATCATGAAAGTCACCGTGCGGCTCCAGAACAAAGGCGATAGGGAGATCGGACTCGAAGTCGAGCCCTGGGGCGAGTACTACCGTATTGCACCGGGAGCACAGGTTGACTTAGTCATCGCGGGTCCCATCGTCGGTGAGCCAAATGCAGATCCACAATCAAATGGAGTTATCGATCTACAGTACGAAACAGACCTGATTACGGTCTACGGATGGCGAAGTGCCGAAATCGAAGTCGTTGGTGCGACGATGGCGCCATGGCCGACAGGTACCGGCGAGAAGAAGTGACTCCCAGATTGTCCGCGAGCCGAGCGGCGGGACGCCGGGCCCCATCGAGACGCCCGGCCTTGGTGCGGGGTGTGGTGTTCGCGCAAAGCCAGAACGGTCGTGGATCCGCGGTTGAAAGGCTGCGAGAAGCTGGTCGAGGGCGGCGAGCGAGCACACGTCTCGTGACGATGTGCGGGGGCATCAGCAGCGAGCATGGA
>JBMORE010000112.1:0-13705 GCA_049322255.1 Myxococcota bacterium
CATTCCGAGTGCCCGAAGCACCGTCAAAATGGTCGGGCGGCACCGAATAGGCTCGGGGGCGTCGTCGAAGTCGATTCGGCGGCGCCGGAGTGCTTGGAAGCGGCGTCAAAGTGGTTCGGGCGGCACCGGATAGGCTCGGGGGCGTCGTCGAAGTCGATTCGGCGGCGCTGGAGTGCTTGGAAGCGGCGTCAAAGTGGTTCGGGCGGCACCGGAGAGGCTCGGGGGCGTCGTCGAAGTCGATTCGGCGGCGCTGGAAGTAATACGATGCTTCATCAAGGCTGTTGTGGCGATGCCTTGGCCCAATGATTCACCGTCCGGTGGTTTGGGCTCGCCTCAGCTCTCGTCTTGGCGCGGCAGTGGACGGCCCACGAGCGCGATGACCGCCGCCTCCGAACGTTCGGTGAGCGCGATTCCGTCGCCCTTCTCTTCGGTCTCAGTCACGCGTACCACGTCGCCACGGCGTAGGCGGAAGAAGGCAGCGTTGGCTTCGGTGCGGTGTTTCTCCTGCAGTGCGAGACCCAGCCGCCCTTCGGGGCCGCAACCAATGTAGCGCTGACGGCCCTTACCCTCCAATGGCTCGGAGACGATGCGAAAGACTCTCCCCGGGGGAGGCTCACTCCACGGTTCGCCTTTGGGCGCGAGGATGAGGTAGCTCATCTTGAGCGCCTCCTTGTGGAGCGAGGCGGCGTGCGCGAGCTCCTCGACCACGGGAGGCATGCGCCAAGCGCGCTCGGCGTGGCACCAGTCGCTCTCCTTCACCAGCGCAGGGCAGGCGTGCCGCCACAGACAAGGTGCGCGCACCGCGTAACCTCGGGCCACCAGGACGTCGCGCACTAGCAGCAGCGCCCGGGAGGTTTCACGCAAGGCGGGCTCGAGCACCACCACTGAGCCGCCCTTCTTCACCTGTTGCAGCGCGCTCTCCAAAAGCTCCGCGCGGCGCTTCACCGCATCGGAGCCCTTGCCATACAGCTCGTTGAGCAGATGGCCTATGGTGATGACGTCGAAGGTGCCCTCGGGCAGATGGCCGCCGCGTTCGGGGTCCCACAGGCGGGAGGCGAGGGCTTCCTCCCCTTCGGCGGCAAGCTCGCGGCCGAGGGTGAGCGCCCTCTGGCTTCGGTCGGCACACATGACTTCAGCGGCACCGGCATCCAGAGCAGCGAAGGCCAGCGGACCAGGCCCGCTGCCCAGGTCGAGCACCGCACGCGGCCGCGAGGTGAGCTCGCCGAATACTTGCCGCGCTTGGGCGTAGCTCACCGGCCAGTAGAAGAGCAGGTACGCACCCAACAGGCGGGGGTCATCCATGTACTTTGCACCGGCGAGAGAGCGTTCGCGGGTGAGGCCGAGGGAGAGCTGGCGAATGCCGGCGGCGACTTCCTTCACCTCGGGCGAAGTGAGGCGGTCGGGAGGGCCAGCGCTCCGGTTGCGCTCGCGCCGCCACACGGCGATGAGCCGTTTCATCCACCGCTCGAGGTCTTTGTCCTGTCCGGCGCTCACAAGCCCTGCATTCAAGGGTCGCGCTTGGGAGGAAGTCGCGTTAATTCCACACTTGGATGATCTCCGTTCGCGACCTTCGCAAGCACTATCAGGTCCACAAGCGGCCGCCCGGTCTCAAGGCAGCCTTCGGAGCGCTCTTCCACCGCACCTACTCCACGGTGAAAGCGGTGGATGGCATCAGCTTCGACATCCAGCCAGGGGAGCGGGTGGGCTTCTTGGGCCCCAACGGCGCGGGGAAGACGACGACCTTGAAGGTGCTCTCGGGGCTACTGCACCCCAGCGGGGGCGAGGTGACCGTCGATGGTCACGTGCCCCAAAAGCGCGAGGAGGCGTTCCTCAAAAAAATCATGTTGGTGATGGGGCAAAAACAGCAGCTTCTGTGGGACCTGCCGCCACAGGAGACCTTCGAGCTCAACCGCGCCATCTATGATGTTCCCCGAAAGCAGTACGAGGAGACGATTGCGGAGCTGACCGAGCTGCTCGAGCTGGGCGAGTTGTTGCAAAAGCCCACGCGGCAACTTTCCCTGGGCGAACGGATGAAGTGCGAGCTGGCGGCGGCGCTCATCCACCGGCCGAAGCTGCTCTTCCTCGACGAGCCGACCATCGGTCTGGACGTGTCGATGCAGGCGACGATGCGCGACTTCATCAAGCGCTACAACGAGCGCCACCGCGCGACGCTCATCCTCACCAGTCACTACATGGACGACGTTTTGGCCCTCTGCCCGCGGGTCATCGTCATCGATAAGGGACAGCTTTCGTACGATGGTCGTCTCGACGAGCTGGTGCGCCGCATGCGCCCAGAAAAGCGGGTGGTGTTTCACCTCACGCAGCCGATTGAACGGCCGGCGCTCGCCGCGTTGGGCAAGGTGGTGTCGCTCGAGCCGGCGCAGGCAGTGCTTCAAGTCTCGCAGGAGGCGATGAACCTCACCATCACCCGCGCGCTCTCCACGCTACCGGTCAAAGACCTCACGGTAGAGAACCCTCCGCTGGAGGAGGTGATGAGCGAGCTGTTCGCGCGCAGCCGGGCTGCCCAGAAAGAGGCGGCGTCGTGAGTGTTCGCTCCACTTGGCGCGCGCTGCCTACGGTGATGCGGGTGGGGCTGGCCGAGGCGGTGGCCTACCGCGCCGAGATGTTGGTGTGGGTCTTGGCCACCACCATGCCACTCATCATGATGGCGCTGTGGACCGCAGTGGCCCGCGACGCTCCGGTGGGCCGCTTTGACAGCCAAGACTTCGTCGCCTACTTCCTCGCCACCTTCATCGTGCGCCAGCTCACCGGCACTTGGGTGGCCTGGCAGCTCAACTACGAGGTGCGGCAGGGCACGTTGGCGCAGCGGCTGTTGCGGCCTTTTCATCCCCTGGTTGCCTACGGCGTCGAGCACCTGGCGGCGATTCCCATGCGCCTGGTGGTGGCGGTGCCGGTGGCGTTTCTCGCCATCGCCTTGGTGGGGCAGCAGGCGCTGCCGCGCACCGTGGGGATGTGGGCCATCTGGTTTTTGTCCATCGTCGGCGGCTTTCTCATCAGCTTCTTGGCCAGCGCGGCGATAGGTACCTTGAGCTTCTTCATGCAGAGCTCCATCAAGGTGATGGAAGTCTGGTTCATGCTGTTCATGGTGCTCTCTGGGTACCTCTTCCCCCTCGACTTGTTGCCTCCCTGGGCGTTGACCGCGGTGAACCTCTTGCCCTTTCGCTACCAAATCGGTCTTCCCGTCGAGGTGATGACCGGGCTGCACGACTGGAAAGGAGCGCTTTTGCTACTCGCTGGCCAGTGGGTGTGGGTGAGCGCCCTGCTCGCGGCCACCGTCCTCGCTTGGCGCGCGGGGCTTCGGCGCTTCGCCGCGTTCGGAGGGTGAAGTTGACACGCTACGCCCACCTGTTGCGCACCCAGCTTCGCGCGTCGGCGCTCTTGGCCATGCAATACCGCGCCGACTTTCTCATCGACGGAGTCGTCTCTGTGTTTCGCACCGCGGCGGCGCTCATTCCGCTCTTCGTGGTCTTCCAAGACCGACGCTCGTTCGCCGGGTGGAGCTTCGGTGAGGCGCTGCTGGTCACCGGGTGGTTCGTGCTCCTGCGGGGCATCATCGAGGGAGCCATCAGCCCCAGCCTCGTCTCGGTGGTCGACCATATCCGCAAGGGCACGCTGGACTTCGTGCTGCTCAAGCCGGCCGACGCCCAGTTTTTGGTCTCCACCTCGCGCTTCGAGCTGTGGCCGGTCACTCGCATCGTCACTGCCTTCGCCATCTTCGCCTACGGCTTTCACCTCATCGGCCGCCCGCCCAGTGTCTCCGGCACGGTGCTGTCGGTGGGCCTGCTCGCCTCGTCGACGCTGCTTCTCTACAGCTTGTGGATTCTCACCGTGAGCGCGGCCTTCTACGTGGTGAAGATCGACAACCTCGTCTACTTGTTCGACTCGGTATTCGATGCCGCACGCTGGCCGGCGACCATCTTCCGCGGGTTGCTCGAGGTGGTGTTCACCTTCGTCATCCCGCTGGCATTGATGACCACCTACCCGGCGCAGGCGTTGCTCGGGCGTTTGCCGGGCGCCGCGTTCGGAGTGGCGGTGCTGGGCGCGCTGGTCTTCGCGGCCATCGCCCGTTTCATTTGGCTGCGGTCGATTGGCCGCTACACGTCGGCGAGCAGCTAATGGAATCGAAGACCCTCGGGCTTTTGTTGGTGGCGCTCGGTGCGCTCCTGGTGGTGGTGGGAGGGCTGTTCTACCTGGGCGCGCTCTCGTGGCTCTGGCGCAGGTTTTTTTGAGGGCCCCCGCAACCAACGCCCGCCCCCCGGGTTGAGAAAGGCCAGTGGGCCGAACCTCAACACAAGGGAGTGAAGCGATGCGTCAAGTGAGAGCAGTCGTTCTGGGAGCAGCACTGTTGGCGGTGGTTGGGTGTGGGCGGGGAGGAGATGATTCGTTCGCCGAAGCCACGCCGGACTTCGACGGGCTGTCGCTGGAGATTTCCGGGGCGGCATCGGAAGGCGCGGCCCTCAGCGGCACGACACAGCAGGGCCTGGGGGAGAACGCTCCCGAGTACCTGAAGAACGCGCGCGAGGCGGTGGCCAACTTGAACGCACACGTCAAGAAAGCCATCGAGCCCATCGCCGAGTTGGTGGCGGCCAACGTGGGCAAGACGCAGCCCGGTGACTCCAAGGTCTACGGGCCCAAGGACCGCGGCAACGCCACCTACCGGTTCACCATCAAGCGACAGACGCAAGTCCGCTTCGGGTGGCTGCTCCAAGCCAAGCCGCTCGGCGCCGACGACTCGGCCTACAAGGCGATTGCCGCCGGAGCCCTCACCAAAGGCGAGCTGCCTCACCGCGGCCGCGGCGTCATCGGCATCGACTTGGACAACTTGAAGGCGGTGGACAGCGCGACCAAGGGCCAGGGCAAGCTCTTGTGTGGCTTCGCCCACGTCGGCGACACGAAGACCCTGGTTTACGGTTTGAAGGGCTTCACCCCAGATGCTTCGGTGCACGAGCCGGTGAACGCCGCCTTCGTGGGCCATCGCCTGATGCCCTCCCGCGCCACGCGCGTTCGGATGGCGAGCTTTAGCAACGTGGTGAAGACCACCGACGCCAAGGAGCTCGTGCGTAGCCGGGTGCG
Organism: Myxococcota bacterium; assembly: GCA_049322255.1. GTDB lineage: Bacteria > Myxococcota > Myxococcia > Myxococcales > Myxococcaceae > JBMORE01. The sequence continues at coordinate 5,095 of JBMORE010000112.1, forward strand.
CTACATTCCTGGCATCGGCGGACGAGCCGACGTCCTCGCCACCGGCGGCGACGTGCCGGCGGGCAAGGTGTACGTGGGCAGCGCCTGCTGGGACGCGCAGGAGAACGAGGGCTTCGCGGTGCTCCGCGTGTGCGACCGCGGGCAGCCGCTGACTTGCCAGGTGGTGGAGACGCGCGGACAGCTCTCCAACTGCCAGCGTGAGGTGGAGCGTGAGGAGCTGCCTCCCGAGAACGCCGAGGACCTCTCCCTCGAGCCCGAGGCTCCAGCAGGTGACATCGCTCCTCCGGGAGAGATGCCCAGCGGCAGCGGCGAGTAACCCAGCCCGTCTGCGCCGTTCATTCGAGGCCGAAGGCTCATCTGGGCCTTCGGCCTTGTCGTCTGTGATGGGAAATCTGGTAACGTGAGAGCCATCTACCTACTTTGGAGGCAGGTCGGTATGCGCGCCTTGGCAAAGTGCTTTTGGGGAGTTGGTTTCTTCCTGGTGATGAGCTGTGCTCAGCCTGGAACAGGAGGAGGGGGGGGTGGAGGCGGTGGAGGAGGGGGCGGTGGGGGCGAGACTCTGAACCGGAATGCCCTCCTGTCGTGGGACGCGCCCACCACCAATGAAGACGGCACTCCGCTGACCGACCTGGCGGGCTATCGAGTGTATTGGGGCACCGCCTCGGCGGCCTACACTCAAAACGTGGACGTGGGAAACGTCACCACTCATGAATTGACCGCGCTTCCCAGTGGTCGCGCGTTCTTCGCAGTGACCGCCTACGACGTGAGTGGAAACGAGAGCATCCACTCCGAGGAAGTCTTCAAAGACATTCCCTGACGTAGGCGTTAGACAGAAGACCTTCTTCCATGGCCAACGAGCTCGAGAAGGAGGTCGCGCGGCGGCGCACCTTCGCCATCATCTCGCACCCCGACGCGGGCAAGACGACCCTGACGGAGAAGCTGCTTCTCTACGGCGGCGCCATTCACCTCGCCGGCAGCGTCAAGGCTCGCCGCGCCCGCCGCCACGCTACCAGCGATTGGATGGAGCTGGAGAAAGAGCGTGGCATCTCGGTCACCTCGTCGGTGCTGCAATTCCCCTACAAAGGCCACGCGGTCAACCTGCTCGACACCCCGGGCCACCAGGACTTCTCCGAGGACACCTACCGTACCTTGGCCGCTGCCGACGCCGCGGTGATGCTCATCGATGCCGCCAAGGGTGTGGAGCCGCAGACCAAGAAGCTCTTCCAAGTCTGCCGCCTACGCCAGATTCCCATCTTCACCTTCGTCAACAAGCTCGACCGCTACGGCCGCGCGCCGCTGGAGTTGATGGACGAGCTGGAGCAGGTCTTAGGCATTCGCGCCTACCCGATGAATTGGCCCATCGGCTCCGGGCCGGAGTTTCGCGGCGTCTACGACCGCGGCTCGAAGGTGGTGCACCTCTTCGAGGCGAACCAAAGCCACGGTGAGACCCAGGTCCACGAGCGAAAGGTGCCTTTGGGGGCGAGCGATCTCGTCGCTGTGCTCTCCGAGGCGGAGCGAGCAAAGCTCGCCGAGGACATCGAGCTGCTCGACGTCGGCGGCGACGAGTTTTCGCGACAGAAGGTCGAGCAGGGCGAGCTGACCCCGATGTTCTTCGGCAGCGCGATGACCAACTTCGGGGTACGCCCTTTCCTCGACGCCTTCCTCGAGCTGGCCCCGCCGCCCACCCCCCGCAAGGCCAACACCGGCCTCATTCAGCCCACCCGCCCCAGGTTCTCGGGCTTCGTGTTCAAGATTCAGGCAAACATGGACCCCGCGCACCGAGACCGCATCGCCTTTTTGCGCGTCGTCTCCGGTCGCTACACCAAAGGGATGAGCGCCTTTCACTCGCGCTTGGGCAAGGAGGTGCGCCTGGCCAAGCCGAGCCAGTTCCTCGCCGCCGAGCGCACCGCCATCGAAGACGCCTGGCCGGGCGACGTCATCGGCCTGTTCGACCCTGGGCAGTACCGCATCGGCGACACGCTCGCCGAGGGAGACGATTTTTCATTCGAGGGGGTACCCCGTTTCTCCCCGGAGCACTTTGCCATCGTTCGCGCCAAGGACCCGCTGCGTCGCAAGCAGATGGAGAAGGGCCTCGAGCAGCTGGCCGAGGAGGGCACGGTGCAAATCTTCCAGCAGCTGCAGATGGGTATGAAAGACCCTGTGGTGGGTGTGGTGGGCGCGCTGCAGTTCGAGGTCTTGCAGTACCGCATCGAGCACGAGTACGGGGCCCACATTCTTCTCGACCGGCTGCCCTTCTCGCACGCGCGTTGGGTGGTGGGAGCCTTCGACCCCAAGAGCTTCGACTGGGAAGGCAATCGCCAGACAGTGCAGGACCGCGATGGGCTGCCGTTGGTGCTCTTCCGTGACGACTGGGCGCTGCGGCACGCCGAAGAGAAGCACCCCGAACTGAAGTTCCTCTCTGCCGCGCCTCAGCTGCGCCACCCGGCGGCGCTTGCTTCGTAAGTAAACAGATTTACAAGGCGGCAAATTTACAAATTTTCCAAACAGCCCTCCATCGAGGATGACGTGGGCGGTCGAAGGCCCTATCTTCTTTGCACCACGAAGGGGGTTGTTCATGGCCAACGTCGGCGAGCTGGTGCGCATGGAGAACGGCCGCTGGGCTCGGTATCAGCGCTGCGCCGTCTACGCCGCGGGCCGCCCGGACATGACGGACCTATCCATCGTGGTGGCAGTGGAGCTCGATGAGGCGCAGCAAGAGCGCTTGAACGTCGCCGAGGCGTCCCTGGAGTGGGGTGCGCCGGTCTTCGCTCCGTTCGAGCGTGGGGGCGACGCCACGCTATAAAGCGGCGTTCGCTAGGTGGGGCTGGGCTCGGTGGTCGCGCTCACCCTTGCTTCGGCGATTTCCTCGGCCCGCGCTGAGAGCGCAAGGTCGGCTCCCAGCGCTTGCAGGAAAACGTCGCGCGAGAGGACCAGGAGCAGGGAGTCGGTGAGGGTGCGCACGGTGGCGGTGCGCGGCACGTTGCGTAGCAGGGCAATCTCCCCGAAGTGGTCGCCGTCGAAAAGCTGCCCCAGCCGGTTGCCCGCGGCGTCGAGCACCTCCAGTTGGCCTTTGCCCACCAGGAAGAACTCGTCGCCCGGTTCACCTAGGCGCACCACGTCGGTGCTCGCCGCGACGGTGCGGGGCAGAAACTTCATCGCCAGCGAAGACAGCCGCTCGGTGGGCAAATCCTTGAACAGCCGGCTCTTGCCGATGGCGGTGGCGGCGCGCAGGACGGTGGCGAAGTCCACCCCGCCGACGGTGGCGCAGACCTTGTCGAATGCCTCACTTGCCAGCTCGATGACCGTGGTTTGCGCCAGCGCGCGCACGGTAGCAGTGCGCACTCCGCCCTGGAGCAGCGCGGTCTCGCCGAAGCAGTCACCCGGCCCTAGACGGGCCACTGCGCGGGTGCGTCCCGCCGGGTCTTGGCGCTCCACCTCCACCGCGCCCCAGCGGACGGAGAAGAAGGTGTTTCCGCCCGTCCCTTGCTCGACGATGGTCTGCCCTGCATCGTAGGTGACTTCACGTGAGTGAGCGGCGATGGCCGCCAGATCGGCGTCGGAGAGCTTGGAGAAGAGCGGGATGGCGCGGAAGGCGGCGAGGTCGGCAGCTCCACCCGCCCGCTTGCCTCCTGCGTCGGGGGTCCAGAGGAAGGTGAAGGCTGCATCCAACGCCAGCCCCAAGAGAATGAGCAGAAGCAGCGGGCAGATGGTGAAGAGCACTCCCGCGCCGGCGTAGGCGAGCAGCGCCGACACCCCCGTACCGTCGATGCCCACCTCGATGAGGCGCACCGCGGCGTCCAGCCCCAGCGCCACCACCACGTAGACGACGGTGACGACCCAGGCAATCGACAACAGCGCGGTGAAGAAGAGGTCGCGCTCGGCGCGCGGCAGCTTGAAGGAGCGCAGGCTCTTGAGCAGGGGACGGCCGACGTATGCGCGTACGTGCTCGCGCAGGTCCACCCGGTTGGCCAAGGTGGCCAGCAATGTCCCCGCCGAGGAGCGGATGAAGGGGCACAGGTCAGCCAAGAGCACCACGAACGCCCCTGCCCACAGCCCAGGACGCGGGTGGCCAATCGCCAGCGCGCACAGCGAGCCGGCCAGCGCGGCCAGATGAGCAAGCAGGCGTGGGCGGCGGTCCATCAGCACCGCGTTGGCGTGGTCGGGAACCACGTACGCCACTCCCAGGGCGAGCAACGCTCGGGTGCGGCGGGGGGGAAAGCCGAACAGGCCGCACGCCGCCGCCTTGAAGCGGTCACGCAAGGTGAGGGCGAGCATCGCCCCTGGGTAAACCAGCGCTACATCGAGCGGGGTCAAGGCCGCGCGCGGCCACAAGGCGAAATAGGCCGCCAGTGCCATCCAGCCCAAGACCTCGATGGCCCGAAACCACGTGGGAGCGAAGGCGCGGGTGGAGAAGAGCACCCGCGGCGCGAGCAACTCCGTCCACGAGGGGGTAGCGCTCATCCCTCCGTGGCGCAGGCTCGCGGGTGGGTTCTCCAGCAGGTCGGCCTCGGCGAGGGCGCGCACCAGGTCGGTCAAGGCGGCGAAGGGTACGAACCCGTAGCGATTCAAATGCTCGGCGGAAATCTCCAAAAGCGAACGGCTACCGTCGAAGAACTGCACCAAGTTCGACTGATCGGGAGCCGTCTCGAAGGAGCGCCCAGAAACGGCATCGTAAATTCCCTCTGTGCCGTCGGAACGCCGACGGACCTCGGCGGTGGGGAGCAGCCGTGGCCGGAGCTGGTCGAGCATGCGGGCCGCTAGCCTAGCGCGACTTGGGGTCGCTCGGGCGATGGTGGCTCACCCTGTTCGGCCGAGCTGTTCGAGCACCTCGTGCAGCGCGCCCAGCCCATCGGAGATTTTCTTCAAGAACGAGCGCTGGTGAGGAACCAAGATGAACCGCGGATGCTGCGACCAGAAAGTCCGTAGCCGCTCGTCGAGGGCGGCGGCGGTCGCCACGTCTTCGATGCGAGCGAGGTTGCCGCCTTCGATGCGAAGACCTCCGACGGCGGCGCTTTCGAAGAAAAGCACCGCGTCATAGCGCGCCAGCTCGGCCTGCAGCGTGGTTCGCAGCTGGTGGAAGTACTCCTCGCCTCTGCCCGGCCAGTAGGCTGCCCCGTCGACGGTGCCGCGGTCGCACAAAAGGACGCGGTCGGGGTAGCAGGCCGACTGCACGTCTTCGAGGTTTCGCTGCACGTGGAAGATGGCCTGCTGGGCCGAACGTAGGGCTTCGGGGTCACCGGTGCGGGGGAAGCCGCCGGTGAAGAGCAAAGTGGCGGCTTCGGGTACCACCACCACCTGTTCGCCGAGCTCCCGGCGGTAGAGGTCGGCGGCGGTGGTCTTGCCTCCACCCGGGCCTCCGGTGAGCACGATGCGGCAGCGGCCGTTGTTTCCTTGCGTCACGCTGAAGGCCCCCTAGCATCCCCCAACGAGTGCCGCCAGCGTGGACCCGTTCACGGCACCTTCCCCAATCTCTCCGAGGTGCCCAGGTTTGGCGCATGCCGACTTGGGCTCACGTCGATGCCGTGCTCTTCGATTTGGACGGCGTCATCACCCACACCGCCCACCTGCACGCGCAGGCGTGGAAGGCCTTGTTCGACGGCTTCCTGGCTCGGCGAGCGGCCGAGCGGAAAGAAGCCTTTCGCCCATTCGACCCGCTTTCCGACTACCAACGTTTCGTCGATGGCAAGCCCCGCTACCAGGGGGTGGACAGCTTCCTTCGCTCGCGCCGCATCGTCTTGCCCTTCGGGACGCCGCAGGACGCGCCGGGCGAGCGAACGGTGTGTGGCCTGGGCAACCGGAAGGACGAGCTCTTCCACCGACTGCTGGCGCGCAGCCCAGTGGAGGTCTTCGTCTCCAGCTTGGCGCAGGTGCGCAGCCTACGCGCGAGAGGAGTGAAGACGGCGCTGGTCTCCTCGAGCAAGAACGCGCTGCCCATCGCCCGCGCCGCCGGGGTGGCCGAGCTGTTCGACGTGGTCGTCGACGGCGTGCTCGCGGCGAAGAAAGGGCTTTCGGGCAAGCCCTCTCCCGACACCTTTCTCGAGGCGGCGCGGCAGCTGGGGGTGCGCCCCGAACGCGCCGCGGTGGTGGAAGACGCGCTCGCTGGGGTAGAGGCGGGGCGGCGCGGTGGCTTTGGCCAGGTGGTGGGGGTGGCCCGCGCGGTGAGCGCCGAGGCTCTTCTGCAAGCGGGCGCCGACGTGGTGGTACGTGACCTCGCGGAGCTCTCTCCATGACCGGCTGGAGGTTGGTCTACGAGGGGTTCGACCCCGAGCAAGAGCGGCTGCGCGAGGCGCTGTGCACGCTGGGCAACGGCTACTTCGCCACCCGCGGCGCCGCCCCCGAGGCCCGCGCCGATGGGGTGCATTATCCCGGTACCTACCTCGCCGGCGGCTACGACCGGCTCGTCTCCCAAGTGGCAGGAAGGGAAGTGGAGAACGAAGACCTGGTCAACATGCCCAACTGGCTTCCCCTTCAAGTTCGCTTCGAGGACGGAGCCTGGCTTTCCTTCGACGGGCCCGGGCTGCGCGCCTTTCGCCAGGAGCTGGACCTTCTGGGCGGGGTGCTGGTCCGCACGTTGACCTTCGAGGACGAGCGCGGCCGGCGGCTGCGGCTTCACCAGCGCCGCCTGGTGCACATGCGCCAGATGCACCTCGCCGCGCTGGAGACGACGCTGGAAGTGGAGAACTGGTCGGGTTCGCTGGTGGTGCGCTCAGGTCTCGACGGCGCGGTGACCAATGGGAACGTCGAGCGTTACCGCGCGCTGGCGAGCCGACATCTGCGCGTGTGCGAGGCCCGTGGTCTGCCCGAGGAGGGCGTTTTCCTCAAGGTGGAGACGGTGCAGTCCGAGCTACGGGTGGCGCTGGCGGCCCGCACCCGAGCGCGCTTACGCGAACGACCCTTGCTGCCGTCGCGGCGCGTGGTGGTCGGTGAGGCGCAAGTCGCCGAGGAGCTCACCGTGCCGATGGCTCCCCAAACACCGGTGACGCTGGAGAAGGTAGTGGCGCTCTACACCTCGCGCGACGACGCCATCTCGGAGTGCGGTCAGGAGGCGCAAGCGGCCCTTGCCCGCGCGCCCTCCTTCGGCGTCTTACTCGACTCACATCGCAAGAGCTGGTCGCATCTGTGGCGGCGCTTCGACATGCGGCTCGATGCGCAGACCGCGGGACCCGAGCCGGATCAACTCGTCATTCGCCTGCACGTCTTCCACCTCTTGCAGACCACCTCGCCCAACATCATCGACCTCGACGTAGGGGTGCCAGCGCGCGGGCTGCACGGGGAGGCCTACCGCGGCCACGTGTTTTGGGACGAGCTGTTCATCTTTCCCTTCTTGAACATGCGGGTGCCGGAGATAACCCGTGCGCTGCTCCAATACCGTTTTCGTCGTCTGCCCCAGGCGCGCGCGGCGGCGAAGGAGGCTGGGTTGACGGGGGCGCTCTTCCCCTGGCAGAGCGGCAGCAACGGCCGCGAGGAGAGCCAGCGCCTCCACTTGAACCCCCGCTCGGGCAGATGGATTCCCGACCGTACCTGGCGGCAGGTGCACGTCAACGCGGCCATCGCCTACAACGTCTGGAAGTTCTTTCAGGTCACCGGAGACATCGAGTTTCTCGCCTACTTCGGCGCCGAAATGTTTTTGGAGATCGCCCGTCTCTTTGCCGGCCTGGCCACCTTCGATCTCGCCTCGGAGCGCTACGAGCTTCGCGACGTGATGGGGCCCGACGAGTACCACGAAGACGTCTCCAACAACGCCTACACCAATCTGATGGCGGTGTGGGTGCTGTCGCACGCGCCGAAGGTGCTCGCGGTGCTCCCCGAAGAGCGCTCCGCGGCGCTCAAAGAGAGCCTGGGCCTCTCCGCCGAGGAGCTCGCCCGGTGGGAGGACGTCTCACGGCGAATGAAGCTGGTCTTCCACGAAGACGGCGTCTTGAGCCAGTTCGAGGGCTACGAGGACCTCGCCGAGCTCGACTGGGAGCGCTACCGCCAGCGCTACGGCGACATTCAGCGGCTCGACCGCATCCTCGAGGCCGAGGGCGACAGCGTCAACCGCTACAAGGTCTCCAAGCAGGCCGATGTGCTGATGCTCTTCTACCTCTTTTCTTCCACTGAGCTGGCCGAGCTCTTCGCCCGCCTCGGCTACCCCTTTGAGCGAGACACCATCCCCAAGAACATTCGCTACTACGCCGCTCGCACCTCGCATGGCTCGACCTTGAGCCGGGTGGTGCATGCCTGGGTATTGGCGCGCGTCGACCGGGCCGGCTCCTTCGCCCTTTTGCAGCAGGCGTTTCAAAGTGACATCGCAGACGTGCAGGGAGGCACCACCGCCGAGGGCATTCACCTGGGCGCGATGGCCGGCACGGTGGATTTATTGCAGCGGGCTTACACCGGTCTGGTGACCCGCGGAGAGGTGTTGTGGTTCGAGCCGGCGCTTCCCGACCAGGTGCACTGTCTGCGGCTCCACGTGAGCTACCGGGGGCAGTCGATGGACGTGACCTTGAGCTCCCAGCGGCTGATCATTCACGCGGTGCACGCGGGGGCGGCGCCGATTCAAGTGGGCGTCGAAGGGCACGTATACCCTTTGTGTCAGAACGAGACGCTCGAGCTGCCGCTCGAAAGCTAG
>JBMORE010000113.1:0-5574 GCA_049322255.1 Myxococcota bacterium
GCGTGCTTACGCTGGTCGGTGTCTTTCCGCTGGGTCTTGCCTCGTGGCTGGGAGATTTTTTCGGCACGCTGGCGTTTCTGTTCGCCGCCCGCGAGCGGAAAAAAGCGCTGGCTTCGCTCGCCATCGCCTTCCCCGAGCTTTCGGCCGCCGAGCGCACCCGTGTGGCCCGCGCCTCTTTTCGTCACTTGGGCCGCTGCGCCTTCGAGCTGTGCGGCATCGAGCGCCTCGACGCCGCAATGGAGGCTTGGGTGGAGTGGTCCGCTGACGACCGCCGGGTGCTGGAGGCGGCGCTCGCGCGGGGCAGGGGAGTGGTGTTCGTCTCCGGCCACGTGGGGCACTGGGAGCTCCTCGCCCGCCGCGTCGCCCTCGCCGGCTTTCCCTGTCAGACCATCGCCAAGGAAACCACCGACCCGCGCCTCACCGCGCTGGTGGAGCGGTTCCGTTCCTCCGCGGGTTTGAGGAGCATCTGGCGTGGGCAAGACGGCGCCGCCAAGCAGATGCTGCGGGCGCTCAAGGCGGGTGAAATCCTCGGGCTGCTCATCGACCAGGACACCCAGGTGCAGTCGGTGTTCGTGCCTTTCTTCGGCCGTGACGCCTCCACTCCGCGGGCGGCCGCCGACTTGGCCTTGCGCACCGGGGCGGCAGTGGTCTTGGGCTTTTGCCAGCGCGTCGCTTCCCGCCGCTACCGCCTCTTTTTGCAGGAGGTGCGGCTTTCCCACAGCGGCGACCGGGAGCGCGACGTTCACGCTCTCACTGCGGCGCTGACGCAAGGAATCGAGCAGGCGATTCGCCGGTTTCCCGAGCAGTGGGTGTGGATGCACCAGCGCTGGAAGACGCGGCCGACTATGGTGGAGCCGTGATGTTGCGCTTCGCCGCCGTCGCTTTGCTCGCCCTCACCGCCTGCGGGGTGCCGCCGCCTCCTTCCGTCGAAGCGCTGCCCCCGCACGTCACCCTCTACGGCGTGCGCATGCGCACCTTCCGCGACGCCGAGTTGGTCTCCTTCGGGCGTGCGGCCAAGCTCGTCTACAACCGCTCCACTGCCCACTTCACCGCCACCGAGGTGGCGCTGAGCTTTCCGGGCACATCGTTTTCCGGGGTGGAGCTGCGTGCCCCACAGATGAACGGCCATCTCCCTTCGCGGTTGGCGGAAGGCAGTGGGGGAGTGCTCGTGCGTACCTCTGCGGGGCTGACCGGGAAGACCGAACGGGCCCGCTTCGACGGCCAGGCCCGACGTGCGGAAGGGGAGCTCCCGGTGAAGCTCGAGGGGCCGAGCTATTCGCTCGCCGCCCAGGGCTTCGATTTCGATTTCGCCACCGAGCGGTACCGCTTCACAGGTGGGGTGACGAGCCGCTTTGGAGGGGCGTGGTGACTCGAGCGCTGGCTGAACAACCGGGAGCGGGAGCGGGAGCGGGAGCGTTCCCGGGTATCGGGGACGCGTACGGCTCACGATGGCGGGGCACGTGTCCGGTCGCGTGCGACGTACCCGAATGCCGACCCCGTTCCCGCAAACGCTCCCGCTCCCGATCCCGCTCCCGGCTTCTGAGCACTCCATTCCCCTGGGTGACACCCTTTCTCTTCTTGCTGTTGGCTTCGACACCCGATGCGGGCCCCGCGGTGACTCCCCGTGCGCTCGCCCGGCCGGTGGAGGTGGCCGCCGACGCGCTGGAGATTCTGGGCAAGGAGAACCAAGCCATCTATTCCGGCCACGCCCGGGCCAAACGGGACAGCGCGACCATCACCTGCGAGCGCATTCACGTCTTCTACCGGGGCCAGGACATCTTACGCATCGAGGCCACCGGGGGGGTGGAGGTCACCGATGGCGATCGCTGGGCCAAGGGGGAGCGGGCCGACTTCGACAACCTCACCGGCGTCTTGGTGGTCACCGGCGCCCCCCAGGCGCGGCAGGGCAAGAACCAGGTGGAGGGCTCGAAGGTGACCTTCACCGTGGGCAGCGACCTCCTCGAGGTGGACGATGCCCGTACCCTCTTCACCGACGCACCGGTGGCGGGGACCAAGCAGGAGCGGGTGCGCATCGACGCCAAACGTTTGACCCTCTTGGGTCAGAAGAACCAGGCGGTGTGGTCGGGCAAGGTGCGGGCGCGGCGCGGCACCGCCGAGATTTTCAGCGAAGAGCTCATCGCCCACTACACCGAGGGCGGCGCGCAAGAGGTCACCCGCCTGACCGCCTTGCGCGGGGTGGAGGTGAAGGACGGGGAGCGCTGGGCCCAAGGCGACCGCGCCGACTTCGACAACCGGCGCGGGGTGCTGGTGCTCACCGGCAACCCCCAAGCCCGCCAGGGGAAGAACCACTTGAAGGGCTCGCGGGTGGAGCTCACCGTGGGAACGGAACGCCTCGAGGTGCAAGACGCGGTGACCGTCTTCGAGCCCGAAGTGCTGGAGGAGAAGCGGTGAGTGAGCCGGGCACCCTCGTCGCCCAGGGCCTCACCAAGGCCTACCGCGCGCGCAAGGTGGTGGACGGGGTGTCCCTCCAGGTGCGGCGGGGGGAGGTGGTGGGCCTTTTGGGGCCCAACGGCGCGGGCAAGACGACCAGCTTTCTCATGGTGGTGGGATTGGTGCGGCCTGACGGCGGCGAAGTGTGGCTCGACGGGGAAAGGCTCACCGCCCTGCCCATGCACCGACGTGCCCGCGCTGGCTTGGGCTACCTGCCCCAGGAGGCGTCGGTGTTTCGCAAGCTCACCGTGCGGCAAAACTTCCTCGCCGTGCTCGAGCTGCAAAAGGGGCTGGACAAGAAGGCGCGCGCGCACGCGGCAGACGCGCTTTTGGCCGAGTTCGGCCTTTCCCACCTGGGCGACTCCTTGGGAGAAACCCTCTCCGGGGGAGAGCGGCGGCGCACCGAGATTGCGCGCTCCCTCATCCCCGGGCCCAAGTTCATTCTCTTCGACGAACCCTTCGCCGGCGTCGACCCCATCAACGTGGGCGAGCTGCAGCGCGAAATCTCCCAGCTCAAGTCCCGGGGGCTGGGCATTCTCATCACCGACCACAACGTGCGCGACACCTTGGGCATCTGTGATCGCGCGTACATCATCGCCCAGGGGAAAATCCTCGAGGAGGGCACTCCCGAAAAGCTTGCCTCCTCGGCAGCAGCCCGGGCGGTCTATTTGGGCGACCGCTTCGTGCTGGGCGGCTGACTGTCGTTCGTTCAACACCCTGTAATACCTAAGAAATCATCCAGCGGCATAGACGTCTTCGGGAGGCTTTGTTAGCTTGGCACGACTCTTGATGGAAGGCGCCTAATGGGGATGGAGCTCAAGCAGAGCCTCAAGCTCTCGCAGCAGCTGGTGATGACCCCGCAGCTGCAGCAAGCCATCAAGCTGCTTCAGCTGTCGCGCATGGAGCTGCTCGAGCAGGTGCGGGAGGAGATGGAGCAAAATCCGCTCCTCGAGCAGCCGGACGAGACGGTGGAGGGCGACCTGGCGGACAAGGCGCCGGGCGAGGCCTCGCTGGAAGCGGAGAACCTGGAGCCTCCTCCAGGGGCGGAGGCTCCGGCGCTGGAGGTGGCCCAGGAGGTGAAGCCGGAGGAAGGCGGCCCGGCGGAAATCGACTGGGAGGCCTACCTCAACAGCTACCAATTCAACGAGCCGACCACCCCCTCCAACAAGGGGAGCGTGGCCACCGACGACTTGCCCTCCTTTGAAGCCAACCTGGTCAAGAAGGAGGACTTGACCGAGCACCTGGTGGCCCAGCTGGGGATGCTCAAGCTCAACGAGGCGGAGCGGCGGGTGGCCTCGCTCATCATCGGCAACCTCGACGACGAGGGGTACCTCAAGCTTCCCGAGGTGGAGGGCGACCCGCTCATCCGGCTGGCCAACGAGGCCGACGTCCCCACCTGGCTGGCGGAGAAGACGCTGCGCCGCATTCAGGAGCTCGACCCCAAAGGCTGCGGGGCGCGCGACCTTCAGGAGTGCCTGCTCATTCAGTGCCGCTTTCTCAAAGACCCGGCGGCCCCGCTCTTGGGCACCCTCATCAAGCGGCACATGAAGCTCTTGGAGTCGAAGAACCTCCCGGCCATCGCCAAGGACCTCAAGGTGACGCTGGAGGAGGTGGTGGAGGCGGCCAAGCTCCTCCCGAAGCTCGACCCCAAGCCGGGGCGCAACTACTCGGGGGAGGACGCGCAGTACATCACCCCCGACGTCTTCGTCTACAAGCTGGGCGAGGAGTACACGGTGGTGCTCAACGACGACGGCCTGTCGAAGCTGCGCATCTCCAACACCTACCGCAACGCGCTCAAGAACGGCGGCATCGCTCCGGGGATGACCAAGGAGTTCGTGCAGGAGAAGCTGCGCAGCGCGATGTGGCTCATCCGCTCCATTCACCAGCGGCAGCGGACCATCTACAAAGTCACCGAGTCGATCGTGAAGTTCCAGCGCGACTTCTTCGACAAGGGCATCGCGCACCTAAAGCCGCTCATCCTGCGCGACGTGGCCGAGGACATTGGCATGCACGAGTCGACGGTGTCGCGGGTGACCACCAACAAATACGTGCACACTCCGCAAGGCATCTTCGAGCTCAAGTACTTCTTCAACTCTTCCATCGCCCGTACCTCGGGAGACGACATCGCCTCGGAGGCGGTGAAGAACCACATCAAGCAGCTGGTGGCCAACGAAGACGCCAAGAACCCCTACTCCGACCAGAAAATCGTCGAGCTCTTGCGCGCCCAAGGCATCGAGATTGCCCGACGCACGGTGGCCAAGTACCGCGAGGTCTTGGGGGTGCTGCCCTCGAGCAAACGTAAGCGCTACTACTGAAAAGTGCCCCCTCTCCCCCTGGGAGAAGGTGGGGGTGAGGGGTTGCATTCTTGCCTGCTGTTGACTCAGATCATCTCCGCAGCGCTTGGACGTGAATTCCCGCAAACCCCCGGAGGCACCCACGCATGCAGCTCAACATCACCTTCCGCCACATAGAACCCATCGATTCCCTCAAAGACTACGCGCGCGAGAAGGTGGAGCGGGCCCACAAGTACCTGGACCGCACCGGTGAAGCGCACGTGGTGCTCACCCACGAGCGCCACCTGAACATGGCGGACATCACCATTCACTCCGGCTCCTGGGTGTTGCGCGGGCGGGAGAAGAGCGAGGACATGTATGCCTCCATCGACTTGGCGATGGACAAAATCGAGCGCCAGCTGCGCCGCTACAAGGAGCGACTCAAGCACCACCACGGTCGCGAGCGGGTGCACCACCGGCAAGAGCTCTTGAGCCAGGTGAAGGTGCGCTACGACATCGTCCAGGTGCCTGACCCCGAGCAAGCCCCAGGCGCCACCGACGTCAGCCCCCGCATCATCCGCACCAACGAGTTCCTCGCCCACCCGATGACGGTGGAGGAGGCGGTGATGCAGATGGACTTGATGAACAACGACTTTCTGGTGTTCACCAACGCCACCTCGCAGGAGGTGAACGTGGTGTACCGCCGTAAAGACGGGCACTACGGCCTCATCGAGGCCAGCGCGGTGAGGGAGCAGACCCGCAAGGCGGGGTAGCCGCGCCCCGGTCTTAAGTGAGGCAGCTTACCGACGTCGTGCCACTTCGGCGGCTCGACTCCAACCGCGCGGAGCAT
>JBMORE010000113.1:5674-13638 GCA_049322255.1 Myxococcota bacterium
TCGAGCGCTTTTTCGACATCCAAGAACTCGCGGACCCGCTGCATCCGTCCCATGGGGAGCGAATCGGCGACGATCAACAGATCGACGTCGGAGTCCGGCCGGGCGGTGCCGCGCGCCACCGAACCGAACACCGCCAGACTGACAAGCCGATCGCCGTATGCACGGCAAACCTCCGCTTTCAGCTCCGCAAAGAACGCCTCGAAGATCATCGGGGAGGTCACGGAAGTTGCTAGGGACGCCCCCAGCGCAGGTCAAACCTGGCAGACGAATGCGCGCGAACGATTCCACGCCACCGGGAGGCAGAACCATCCGGCTAGGGCAGAAAGCGCGCGCGCTGCTCCGGCGCGGGCAGCTCGCAGCGGTCGGTCGTGCCCCAGATGCGGTGGCGCAGCCGCGCGAGCAGCCGGTAGGGGAGGTCGAGCAAGAACGCGGGCAGCCAGCGCAGCACGTGGCCCCATCGCCAGGGCGCCCGCAAGTGCCGCGCCGCGTGGAGGAGCGCCTTGCTGCGCAGGTACGCCTTGCCGCCAGCGATGTAGACGACCGACTCGAGGGCCAGGGGGATGTTCGGGTGCACCGCGCGCAGCGCTGAGGCAGTCGGTCCTTGCAGCGGTGCGAACCGCAGCTCATGGTCTCGCTCGTGCCGAAGCAACCAGCGCACCGAGCGGCTGCACAGGCCGCACTCGCCATCGTAAAGCACAATCGGTTCAGCGGGGGCGCCCACGAATTGAGTGTCGACTCGCCGGCAACAGATGGCAATGCCGGGCCTAAGGGGTAGGCCCCGCCAGCTCCACCCCGTGCCCGAACGGGTAGCGCGACAAGCGCACCGGCAGCTTGCCGGGAGTGCCAATCTCTCCGAAGAGCGCCGCCGCCGCCGCCGCCGCTGACACCTCCCGGTACGAGTAGGTGGCCAGTACTGCCTGGGCCTCGCTCACCTGCTCGCCCAGGTAGGGCAGCCCCATGGTCACCGCCACCACCGGTTTGCCGGTGGACGCCGCCAGGGTGACCAGCTCGAGCTGGCGCGAGTTGATGACCCCCACCACCACCACGTCGGCGCTGGCGGCCAGCTCACGCGTCCGCTGCCGTGCCCTCGCTCGCTCCGCGCTCGAGGCATAGGCCGGCACTACCAAGGCCTGGGCGAGCGGAGCGCGCGCCGAAATCGCCCGCGCCAGCGCTCCTTCGGCGGTGGCCACCACGATTTTCTGCGACGCCCGCAAGGGCAGCACCCGCCCGTCCCAACGAAGCAGGGTCACCGCCGCTTGGGCGATCTGCTCGGCCACCTTGCCGTCGGACCCCAGGCGGGCCAGCCGCTCCGCCAGAGGGGGAGGAGGCTCGAACAGCCCACGCTTCACCTTCACGGTGAGGATGCGGCGCACCGTCTCGTCGAGCCGCTGGGCGGAAAGCGCTCCACTGCGCGCCGCCTCCAGCAAGGCCAGGTACACCTCGGTCTTCTTCTCCGGCCGCCAGGGGATGAGCACCATGTCCGCCCCGGCCTGAATCGCCATCACCGCTGCCCGCCCGACGCCGTAGCGGTTGGCGATGGCCTCCATCTCCAGCTCGTCAGTGAGCACCAGGCCCCCAAAGCCCAGCCGTTGCCGAAGCAGGTGGGTGAGCACCTGGCGGGAGAGGGTGGCGGGCAGGTCGTCGCCGGTCACCTTGGGCATGGCCACGTGGGCGGTCATCAGCCCGTCGAGGCCCGCCTCCACCGCTACCCGGAAGGGCTCCATCTGCAAAAGCATTTCGCTTTCGGTCTCTTTCATCACCGGCAGCGCCTTGTGGCTGTCGGCCTCCGTCGAGCCGTGGCCGGGAAAGTGCTTGGCCACCGTCACCATGTTGGCGTCCTGCTGCCCGCGCACGAAGTCGGCGCCGAACCTGGCCACCAGCTCCACCTCGTCCCCGAAGGAGCGAATGCCGATGACCGGGTTTTTGGGATTCAGGTTCACGTCCAGCACCGGGGCGAGGTTCATGTTGAAGCCCAGCCGGCGTAAGTCCTCTCCTTGGGCCTTTCCCGCCTGGTAGGCGAGCTGCGCGGAGCGGGTGGCTCCCAGCGCCATGTTCCCCGGGAGCACCACGTTGCCGTCGGCGATGCGCACCACGTTGCCGCCTTCTTGGTCCACCGCGATGAAGGGAGGAACGGAGTCGGCCAGGAGCGCGCGCACCTCGTCGTTGAGTCGGGCGATTTGCGCCGCGTTCACGATGTTGCGCTTGAACATGCACACCCCGCCCACCTGGCGGTCCTTCACCAACGCCTCGATGTCTTCGTCCACCGCGGTGCCGGCGAAGCCGACCATCATCAGTTGCCCCACCTTCTGCGAAAGCGACATCTGGGCGAGCAGCGCCTCCACATCGGGGCCGGTGGGAGCGACCGGGGCCAGGGGGAGGGGAGGTGGAGCCACCTTCACGGCGGGGGCGGTGGGAGTCGGAGCGGGAGGCGGCGGCGCCGACGGCGGGACGGAGCGCACGCAGGCGGCCAGCACAATCCACAGGACGTGTTTCAAGGCGCGCTCAATGTAGTTCACCACGAGCAGCCGACCAACCGCCTCGACTTCCCTTGCGATCCACCTGGCCCGGGAGTAAGTGCGCCTCGATTCTCCTAAAGGCCCGTGTTTCGTTCATGAAGATCGCCGAGTTCTTGAGCCCTCAAGCGGTCGTGCCCGGCTTGGCCGCGAAGAACAAACCCGAGGTGCTCAAAGAGCTGTGCGCCGCGCTCTCCAAGACGCACCCCACGCTCCCCCCCGAGCGGCTGGTGGAGGTGCTTCAGGAGCGAGAGAAGCTGGGCTCCACCGGCATCGGCGAGGGCGTGGCCATTCCCCACGGCAAGCTCGCCGGCCTGTCGCAGCTGGTCGCCTCCTTCGGGGTGTCACGCCAAGGGGTCGACTTCGACGCCATCGACGGAAAGAAGACCCAGCTCTTCTTCGCCCTGGTGGCGCCGGAGAACTCCGCCGGAGTCCATCTGAAAGCGCTCGCCCGCATCAGCCGGCTGTTCAAGAACCCCCGCTTTCGCGAGGCGATTCTGCAGGCCCCAAGCGCTCAGGAGATTTACCAGCTCATCGCCCAGGAAGACGCGAAGGCGTAAACGATGGAAGTCGTCATTCGCCCGGTGAACGACCGCTTCTTGCGCGAGGTGGTGTTTCCCGCCTTCGAGCGCGGGGTGGTCGACGCGGTGGGCGGGCTCGAGGTGCTCCTGTCCGCCATCGGCGACGAGAAGACCCGCGTGGGGCTGGAGGCGCTCTACGACAGCGGCATCACCGGGAGCTTCTTCAGCCTGGACGAGGACTGCTGGGTAGAGTCGGTGTACCAGCTGCTCTTCAACGAGTGGCGGCTCCACCCCGACGGCTGGAGAATGGGCGGGGGGTACGCCGGCTACGCCGGTGATTGGGAGGGGACGCTCCACCTCGCGCTGATGCTCGAGGACCCCGGCTACCCCTACGACGACCCCCAGCAGGCGGCCGCGTCACGCTGGGGCTTTCTCCAAGAACCTCGCAAGGACTTCGACCTGGCCTCGCTGGTCTGCGGCAGCTGGAACCCCGTGCCCGCCTTTCCCCCTGACCAGGTGCTGCCCAACCAGGGGCAGGCGCAGTACCGCCCGGCGCAAGGGGTGGTGGTCGCCGACTGGAGCTGGCGTCCAATGGAGGTGGTCAACGCCTGGGGTGCGCAGCTGCCCAACAAGCTCTCGCGCCTTTTGGGGCGGGAAAAGAAACGCCTCGCCCCCGTCGAAGCGCCCGAGACCCACGAAGTCCTCGACTATTGGCTGGGCCACACCGAGACGCCGCCGCTTTTGGCAGTGACCTTCTCCGGGCTGGGGCCGACCTCCAGTAGCTGGATTCGCGAGATTGGCGCCCTGGCGCGCATGGTTCGCGACGCCGCCACCAGCGAGCAGGGCTTGACCGCCATCATCACCCGCCGCGGCCGAACGATGGCCGACGGCTCCCCGCTGGAGCACGCCGACGTCGGCGAAGAGGGGCGCTGACCTGGTTCAACCCCGCGTATCCAACAGAATCGTCACCGGCCCGTCGTTGACCAGGGCCACCTTCATGTCCGCGGCGAACACCCCCTCGCCCACCGACAGCCCTGCCGCGCGCGCCTTTTCGCAAAAAAAAGCGTAGAGCCGCTTGGCCTCGGAGGGCTCGCAGGCCTCGATGAAGCTGGGACGGCGGCCTTTCTTCGCGTCGCCGTAGAGGGTGAATTGGCTTACCGCCAAGAGCGCGCGCGTGGTGTCGAGGAGCGAGCGATTCATCTTCCCTCCCTCGTCCTCGAAGATGCGTAACGAAGCCACCTTCTCGGCCATCCACGCCGCGTCGGCCTCGGTGTCGCCCTTGCCCACTCCCAAGAGCACCAACAGGCCGGGGCCGATTTCGCTCACCACCTTCTCCTCCACCGTCACTTGGGCGGAGGAGACCCTTTGCACCACCGCGCGCACTACCGGCGGCTCTTCTGGGCCGGCTTTTTCTTCGCCCCCGCTTTCTTCTTCGGCCGGGCCTGTTTCGCCGCCTTCTTCTTGGGGCGCACTTTCTTGGCCGCGCGGGACGCCGCCTGGGCGGCTCGCTTCTGGGCTGCTTTCAGCTGCTTCGACGCCTTCTTCACCAACCCGCGCACCGTGCTCGCCGCCTTCTTCGCCTGGGCGGACACCGCGTCGAACGCTTCGCTGGCCTGCTCCCCTGCGGCACTGAAGGCCTCGCTCACCTGCTCGGCAGCATCGGAGAGCGTCTCTCCGGCGGCGGCCCAGCGCTCGCGGGGGGAGCCGAAGTAGCGCTCCATCGGGTCGAAGTAGTACTCGCTCCAGCCCTCGCGGTAGCGGTGGCCCTGCCCGTCGGGGAGGTTGTCGTGGCGCAAGGTGAGCCGGGTGCCCCCTTGCGCCGGCTCGAGCAAGACTTCGAGCCGCGAGTCGGGGCTGCCGTCGGGGAACTCGGTGGTGCGCCAGGCCTGCACGATGCGGCGATACGGCTCCGACTCCAGCGTGCGGCCGGTGATGTACCCGTCGCTCGCGGTGAAGCCGCCCTGGCCGTCGGCGGTGGCCTTCCCGCCGGACATCGCCCCGTGCTCCTTGGGGTCGAGCCACGCACGAAAGATGCGCTCGGGCGAGGCCGGCAGCACCCGTGTCACTTCGATGGATTCGGACATTTCTTCCCTCCTTGTCGAAAGGCAGCGGAATGTAGCGCATCGAGAGGGTACGTGCGCCTTGATACCCACGTGAGCGGCCTTCCATAATCCTCGCTGCATGGCTTTCTTTGCGCGGTGCGCCGCGGTGGCGCTGGTGCTGGTGGTGAGTCTTGGGGCGCCCTCCGCCGTGGCCGACGCCGCCAAGGCCCGCGAGCGCGAGGCGCTGCGCAAGGCGTTGGTGGAGTCGATTCAACGCTCCTCGCTCAAGGCAGCGCGGGTGAGCGCTCAGGTGGTGAGCCTCGAGGATGGCGCGGTGGTGTTCGGCCAAAACGCCGACGAGCTGCTCAACCCCGCTTCCAACGTGAAGCTGGTCACCGCCGCCGTCGCGCTCGCCCGGCTGGGGCTCGACTTCCGCTTCGACACCGAGCTGCTCACCGACGAGCCGCTCAAAGACGGCAAGACCAAGGTGCTCTACGTCCGCGGCAAGGGTGACCCCACCCTCACCACCGAGCGGCTCTACGGCATCGTAGGCGAGCTGCTTCACACCGGGCTCAAGGAGGCCGCCGAGCTGGTGGTCGACGACAGCTACTTCGACGCCGAGCGGCTCGCCCCTGGTTACGACCAGGAGAGCTCCGACCGCTCGTACATGGCTCCCACCGGGGCGTTGTCCCTCAATTGGAACGCCATCGGCGTCTACTTGCGCCCCGGCAACGCGGTGGGAGCCAAGGCAGCGGTCGAGCTCGAGCCCCCTTCGGAGTACTTCGTGGTGGACAGCTCGCTCACCACCGGCAAACGGCACCTCCGCCGTTTCGCGGTCAGCTCCAAGCTCGACAAGGACAAGGGGGTGCAGCGCATCGAGGTGCGCGGCAGCGTGCCCTTCGAGCGGGGCACCTGGTCGGTGTGGAAGAAAATCGACGAGCCGGCGCTCTATTTCGGCCACACCCTCAAGGCGATGCTCGCGCAGCGCGGGGTGAAGGTGAAACGGGTCAGGCCGGGCACGGTGCCCCCTGCGGCGAGGATGCTCTACGTCTCCCAGTCGGACACGCTGGACATCGTGCTCAAGCGGCTCAACAAGCACTCTTCCAACTTCGTCGCCGAGCAGCTGGTGAAGACCTTGGGCGCCGAGGTGAAGGGGCTGCCGGGCTCCACCGCCCAGGGCATCGAGGTGATTGAAGAGTTCCTCGAGAAGGAGGTGGGGCTGGCGCGTGGCTCCTACGTGATGAAGAACGGCTCGGGGCTCAACGACACCAACCGCTTCTCGGCGGCGCAGCTGGTGAAGGTGCTGCGCCACATGTACGGCCGCTTCCCCTTGGCGTCGGAATACCTCTCGGCGGTGGCGATTGCCGGCAAGGACGGCACCTTGAGGTACCGCTTCGAGGGCTCCGACGCCGTCGGCCGGCTGCGGGCGAAGACCGGCACCCTGGAGAACGTTTCGGCGCTCTCCGGCTATGTGCAGGCGGTGGGTAACGAGCTGTTCGCCTTCTCGGTGGTGGTGAACGACTTCCCCGGACGGGCGGGAACGGTGGTGCAGCACATCGACGCCTTGGGGGCGATGGTGGCCTCCACCGGGAGCGCCCGGGGGCCGGACAGCGCGGTGGCGGCGCTCACCCCCTCCTCGGTGGTGGGGCCGATCGACGAGTTGAAATCGCGCTCCCGCACCTACCTGGCGATGGGGCGGCAGGGCGACAAGCGCAACATCTCCTTCCTGCGCACCGCCTGGCGCAACGAGAAAGACCCGGCGGTACGCGCGGTGGTGGCCGAGGCGCTCTACCTGTCCGACCCGCAGGACTACCTGGGGGCGCGCATGCTGGTCGACAGCTTCGCCGCCACCGAAGAAGTCTACGGAAGGCTGCGTAAGGTGGCCCTCGCGCTGTCCGAGGAGGTGCCGGGCATCGCCTCGCTCGCCGAGCTGGGTTCGGGAGGAAACCTCGAGGCCTTGGGCCGGCTGCTCGAGGTGGCGAGGGCGGCGGTGGCCGACGAGACGGCGCAAGAGCCCATGGCAGAGACCCTGGCCGAGGTGGCCCGCTCCGCTCCCGACGAGCTGCTCTTGGCGATGCGCGGGGCGAGCGAGGCGGAAGCCAAGGCGTCGACCGCGCTGCTCGCGCGGGGGTTGGTGAAGGACGCCGACCCGGAGCACCCGTTCTGGCCGGCGCTGCGCCGCTCGATGGGCGCGCTCGACGCCGAGCTGGCCGCCTTCGCCAGGCGCACCGAAGCCGAGCTCTCGCTGGAGATTGCCCTGGTGAAAGCTCCCCCCGCCGCTGCGACCACCGCGGAGGAAACGGCGCCGCCCAAGGTGTCGCCTGAGGACGCGCGCCCGGGCGGGTAGAAGTGTCTTTTGACTAAGTAGTGGTAGCCGGGTTAAGCGCGACTCCTCTCTCTTGCGTGCCCGGCGTGGAAACGAGAACGGAACAGCCGGAGTCCTTCCTGGTGTGCCGCTCGGCGGCTCGTTTTTGCGCGCTTCGGCTCGGCCACGTGGTCGAAACCATGCGGCCCTTGCCCGTGGAGTCGCTGGGCGGAGCGCCTCCTTTCGTGCGCGGGTTGGCGATGATTCGCGGTGTACCCCTGCCGGTGGTGGATACGCGGTTGTTGCTGGGCGGTGAAGGGAACAGTGCGCCCGGGCGGTTCGTCACCGTCTGGGCGGGGCCGCGCCAGGTGGCCCTGTCATTCGACGAGGTTCTGGGGGTGAGGAAGATTCCTCGGGAGGCCTTCTCCGGGCTTCCTCCCCTGTTGGCGCAGGCCGCCCACGACGCCGTCGCCACGCTGGGGGCTCTCGACTCGGCGCTCCTCCTGGTGCTCGAAGAGTCGCGGTTGCTGGGGGCAGAGGCATGACGGGCGTTACGCGGTATGCCGTCGACCGGCTTCGGGCC
>JBMORE010000114.1:0-13609 GCA_049322255.1 Myxococcota bacterium
GGCGGTCACCACGAGATCAGGGCCGTTGACGGCGACGGCGTTGCCCGTCATGGCGTTGTTGGTCTCGTTGCCCTCGGCGATGGCTGCTGAGTAATCGGCGATGGCGCCCCAATAGTAGTTGCCAATGGCCACGGTGGTGGGAACGGTGACATTGACGGTCGCGGTGTTGCTCGCTCCGCCTGCGAGGCTGCCGACGTAGCGCGTGCCCACCCGAATGTCGGAGGTGGTGATGACGGCATCGGTGGACAGGTACAAGCCCACGTAGAAAGCTCCCACGGCGGAGCTGCCTTGGTTTCGGACGGTCGACGACAAGGAAGCAACCATTCCCGGACCCGAGGATGCCGGGCCGCTGATCGCCGTCATCACCAGGTCAGCACCGGGATTGCCGACGACGATGGCGTTACCCAAACGGGCGTTGTTGCCCTCGTCGCTCTCCGCCTCGTAGGACGCGTAGTCAACGATCGCTCCCAGGTAGTAGTTCCCCGCAGGCACGCTGGAGGCAATCGTGACCGAAGTCGCCGCCGAGTTGGACGTGCCGACCGCCAACGAAGCCACCCACCGTAAGCCCAGGAGGGTGTCGGAGGTCGTGATGGTGGCGTCGGTGGAGAGGTAAATACCCACGAAGAAGCCACCCGACAGCGTCGTGCCCTGATTGAGGACCGTGTTCGACACCGAGATGCTGGTTCCGGGGTTGGCGGCGGCCGGCCCACTCACGGCGGTCACGACCAAGTCCGATTGCCCCACCTCGGCGACCGCGATGGTGTTGCCCGCAAGGCTGTTGTTGCTCTCGTCAGACTCGGGGGTGGCGTTGTCGACGTCCGCGATGGCGCCCAGGTAGTAGGTGCCGCCCGTCAAGCCGGGGGTGATGACCACCGAGGTCGAGGCGGTGTCGCTCGCTCCCGCGCCCAGCGCGCCCACCGACCGGGTGCCCAGGCGCGTATCCGCCAGGGTGATGACCGGGTCGGGCGAAAGGTAGATGCCCACCGAGAACGCGGTGGAGGTAAACGTCCCGTTGTTCGCCACCGTGGTGGAGACGTTGATCGATGTGCCAACCACGCCGCTGGTGGGCCCGCTTACCGCAGTCATCTGCAAGTCGGCTCCCGGGCTGACGGAGAAGGAGCTGCTCACCTGACTGTCATTGGCGGTGCTGCTCTGCACGAGGTAGCTCGACGAATCGGCAATCGCGCCCAGGTAGTAGGTACCGGTGGGGGTGGTCAGCGGAATGGTGACAGACGTGGTGGCGCTGCTCGAAGCGCCCGCCGCCAGGCTGTTGACCCAGCGTTGGGTCAGCGCGGTATCCGCCGTCGTGATGACGGGGTCGGGTGACAAATACAGACCCACGAAGAAGCCAGAGGCCCCTCCCCCTCCTTGGTTGACGACGGTGTCGGAGACCGAAATCGTCTCTCCCGGCGATGCCTGAACAGGCCCGCTGACCGTGGTGGCCACCAGATCGGGAGCGCCCGCATAGAGGTTGGTCACCGCGTTGGCCGCGTTCAACCGCCCACTGGTGGCGCACTTTCCCGAGAGCGACGCGACGACGTCGACGTTGTAATAGAGAGACGCCTTCACCTGCTCGTGGGTGAGCGCCAAGTTGGTTCCCCACACCAACGCGGCGGCTCCCGAGACAGCCGGCGTGGCCATCGAGGTGCCGCTCTTTTCACCGTAGTCTGCGCCCGGAATGGTGGAAAGAATGCCAGTGCCGGGTGCGGCCAAATCCACCGAGCCCGCCCCGTAGTTCGACCAATAAGCCAAGCTGTCGTTGTCGGCGGTGGCGGCCACGCACAAGACGTTGGTTTGCGCAGAGTTGCAGGGCACCGTCGGCGCCGCGTCATTGTTAGCGCCGTTGTTCATCGCTGCGGCGACGACGAGCATGCCGCGGGTCTTGGCGTACGCAATCGCGTCTTCCACCGTCTGCGAGTAGCACGGCGTGACGTCACACCCCCAGCTGTTGTTCGCAACCTGCGCGCCGTGGTCAGCCGCGTAGGTGAGCGCGCTGGCCGCGGCGAACATCGAACCGTCCCCTGCCGAGTCCAGGAACTTGAGTGGCATGAGCTTGGCCTGCCACGCCACGCCGGCGACTCCGACCCCGTTGTTGCCCACCGCGGCGGCGATACCGGCGACGTGGGTGCCGTGGCTGTTGTCATCGAAGGGAACGGCGTTGTCCGAGACGAAGTTCCAACCTCGCACGTCGTCGACATAGCCGTTTCCGTCGTCGTCGATGCTGTTGTTGGAAATTTCGTTCGGGTTCGTCCAGCTGTTCGGTGCGAGGTCCGGGTGTGTCCAGTCGATACCGGTATCAATCACAGCGACGACCACTTGCGGGTTTCCCGTGGAGACGTCCCACGCCGCTGGGGCGTGAATGTCTGCTCCCGGGGTTCCTCCCGTCTGGCCGGTGTTGTTGAGCCACCACTGATCGGAGAAGCGAGGGTCGTTGGGCAGCTGGTTGGCGCGCGCCCGGATGTTGGGCTCGGCGTACTCGACCTCTGCGTTGCCGCGGTAACGCAGGAGGGCCTCCTCGACGGTCTCACCATCGGCGAGGCGAATTCGCTCGACGTTGAGCGGCGCCAGGCGAGCGATGACCGACGCCGACCGCTGCCGGTGCAGCATCGCTCTGGCCGTCAAAGGAACAGAAGGCTTGAATTTGACCAAGACCTCGCGTGGGGCGTGGGAGCGGTTCCCTGGGAGCCCGAACGGATCTGGGCTCGCCACCGACTTGGGTGAGACCGGCTCACCACAACCCGTGGTGATGAACAACCCGCAGATGAGTAGACAGATCGAAGCCCACTTCCCGCCGATGGCAGATCCCATACCTCTCCTCCTTTGACCCCTTTTAGGACCTTGGTACAGCTGACGCGGCAGCCTCAGAGAACCGTGCTCGCGCGTTTTCTTTGTACCATTTTCGGATTGCGACAAGAGCCACTTTGGTGGCTTTTTCGCGCTTGAATTGGTGTAGGTACTCGGCCGCGGCGCGTCACACGAGCACATTCATGAAATTTTTTTGTCCCAACTGTGGTCAGCCCAACGAAGCGGCCTCTCCCGGAGCGCGGGTGACGTGCTCGGCCTGCACCGCGATGTTCGACGCGCCAGCCGCCCCTGGGCCAGCCCCTGCGCCGGCGTGGCCCGTGCCGTCGGCTCCGCAAGAAGGTTGGCCACAGAAACCTCAGGGACAGAAGACCAACACCTTGGCGATCGTGTCGCTGGTGTCGGGCGTTCTCTGCTGTATCCCCTTCGCCTCCGTCGTCGCGCTGGTCACCGGCATTCTGGCGATGAAACAAATCGACAGAAATTCTCAGGAGAGCGGCAAGGGGTTGGCAATCGCCGGCATCGTCCTGGGCGCGCTCGGATTCGTAGGCGGCGTCCTCGCGGTGCTCGCCAACCTCCTGGCGCGTTGAAGTATTCAGGTCGCTGTCGGCGAATCCCTCCGAAACAGGGCCGACAACAAATAAGCGTACACGCCTGTTCCCACGATGAGCGCGAAGCTGATCTTGAACCACACCGGCAGCTTGGGCGGGTGAATTTGCGAGATGGTGCCCTCGATGATTCCCGCGAGGACGAAGAGGGCCAGCGTCCCCAAGAGCAACTGCACGGCGACCGTCGCCTCTTTGCGCAGCGACTTTCGACGTGGCAGCCCCTGCGGTGCCACCAGCCCGCGGGCGATGACCAAGCCCGCCGCTCCGGCGATGCAGATGGCAGAAATCTCCGGGATGCCGTGGGGGAGAATCCAGGCCCAGAACCAGCCGGTCATCCCCTTGGCGGCGTAGACCTGCGCCAGCGCGCCGATGAGCACGCCGTTGAGAAACAGCATCACTGCGGTGCCCACACCCACGGTGATGCCCAGCGCGAAGGCGAGAAAGGCAACTTGGATGTTGTGGGTGAAAAGAAAGCTGGAGAAGGCGGCCTGCATCTGCACCGACGCGGTGTCGCCTTTGGCTTCGTCTTGGGCGCGCTCGAGCGGGTCGAGCTCGAGGTGGTCTTGCGGCACCAGGTAGTGCGCCGCGGCAGGGTCGAACATCATGCCCGCGTAGCCGAACCCGAAACCACCCACGAAAAGGAGCAGCGCCGCCACGTACATGCGCCATTCGCGGGCGAAGAGACCGGGAAAGCCGCGAGTGAGGAAGCGTACGACGTCCACCAGCCTCGGGCGCCGCCCCGGGTAGGTGATGGCGTAGGCGCGGCCCACCAGGTCGTTCAAATACTCGCTGACGTCGGCCGAGCCTGCGCGCGCGCGCACCCAGAGCAAGTCGGAGGAGGCTCCGCGGTACAACCGTGACAGCTGCCGCGCCTCATCGAGCGAGAGCGTCTTGAGGCCCGTCATCTCCGCCTTGTCGAGCAAGGCCTCGAGGGCCGACCAGCGCGGGCGCCTGGCGTCGATGAGCTCGGGAAGCTCCACGAGCGAAAGCTTAGCCAAATGCGGCTACAGTGCGACGCTCAAGATGGCGCCGGCAGCCTCCACTCTCGACGCGACCCATACGGTGCTCACCCCAGAGTACGTGGAGTTCAACTTCGTCCTCGCGGGGCTCTACAGCCGTTTTCTCGCGTGGCTTTTCGACTCGGTGATCGTCGTCTTCGGTGCGGGCACGGTGCTTTCGGCCTTGAGCGTCCTCATGGCGGCGTTCCCCGGCTTCGGCTCGGCCCTGGGCTTCATCGTCTGGTTTTTGGTCGATTGGGGCTACGCCATCTTCTTCGAGACGGTGTGGAGCGGTCAGACCATTGGCAAGAAAGCCTTTGGGTTGCGCGTCATTCAGGAGAGCGGGGTGCGCATCGGCTTCTACCACGCGGTGCTACGCAACCTCGCACGCCCCGTCGATCGGCTGCCGCTGTTCTACCTGGTGGGCGGCGCTGCCGCGCTCTTTTCGAGCTCACAACAACGTTTCGGCGACATGCTGGCCGGCACCATCGTGGTGCGTGAGCGGCGCCTGAAGATTCCCGCGTCGATTGCCCGACCGGAAGGAGAAGCGCACCTGCTCGCCGACCTCGACTTCCACTTCAAAGTCGCCAAGCTCACTTCGGAGGAGGAAGAGCTGCTCTTTTCCGCCGCCATTCGCCGCGAGGAGCTGGGGATGGAGGCGCGCCTTCGGCTCTTCGCCGCTCTCTCGCAAAGGCTGCAGGAAGACAACGGCTTCTACAAGCCGGAGAACCTCTCCGACGAGAAGCTGGTGCTCCTGGTGGCCGCGGCGAGCGCGGGGAAGAAAAGTCAACCCCACCGGCGAGCGTTTCAGAAGTAGGTCGATACCACCGCTTGCGCCCCCAGCGCCGTGCGCAGCGGCTCGTTGAGCGCGATGTACAGGTTGAAAAACCCACGCGCGCCGAGCGACACCGTGTCCCCGGCGAAATAGTCGACACCGAAGTTGGGCCCCAGCCCGAAGAAGTTGGAAGTTCCGTTGTCGCGGAAGATGTGCAGGAACACCAAGTCGGCCGCCACGTAGGGCCGAAGCTGCTCCTCGCTGAAGAGGTGGCGCACCCCGAGGTTGCCTCCGGCAGCGATCACCTGTCGCCGGGTCAGCTTTTCAGTGAGGAGCATCAAGGGAACGCGCATCGACGCCTCGAACCCGTTCTCGATGTACAGCGAGCTCTCCAAGGCAAGAGGCAACCCCCACTCCAAAAGGGGGTCGGCGTTCATGCTCATGTACCCCAGCGAGACGCCCAGCGAGCGGTTGGAAAACTGGGCGTGGGCAACGGGCGTGAAAAGAAGGGCGAGGGCGGCAACGAGCAATCGCATGGCCCGGCATCGTAGCCCCCTAACCTCATGAAATCAGCTACACTTCCTGCGCATGCGGCTTGCTTTTCCCGTGGTTGCCGCCGTCTTGGGGGCGGGCTGCCTCAGCGCTCCTCCGGTGCACCCGCGCGCGCTCGAGGCCAACGAGCTGTGCGCCATCTACGTCGGCCAGGGCGACTTGACCCGCGCCGAGGTGCAGTGCGACCTCGGGCTGCAATTCTCTCCTCAATATGCCGACTTGTGGGTGAACAAGGGGCTCATCGCCCTGCGTCGCGGGCAGGAGGATGTCGCCAAGGAGCACTTCATCAAGGCGCTCCGCTACAACCAGGAGCAGGCCCAGGCCTACAACAACTTGGGCTACGTCTATTACAAGAACAACGCGTACGGGAAAGCGCACGACAACTTCCAGCGGGCGCTGAAGGTGAACCCCGACTACACCGAGGCCCGCTACAACCTCGCGCTGGCGTTCATCGGGCTGGGCGAGAAGGACAAGGCGAAAAAGGAGCTGCGCACCGTCGTGGCCATCAACCCCAACCTCGCCGACCCCCACCACTATCTGGGGGTGTTGGCGCTGGAGGAGGGCGCGCTGGAAGAGGCGGTGGAAGAGCTGCAAAAGGCCGTGGCGCTCGACCCGGCGTACGCCGACGCGTGGATGAACCTCGCCAACGCCTACGCCGAAGCGGGCAAGTTCGGCGAGGCGGTCGACGCCTTCACCTCGTGCATCGAGGCCGACCCCAACAACGCCCAATGCCGCAACGGCCTGCCGGTGGTGCAGCGCAAGGCCTCGCTGCAAAAGCCCGGGCTGGAGGACGCGCGCAAGACTCTGGCCGGGGAGAACACCGCCGAGGGCATGTTCCTCCAGGCCCGCGACTTTCGCGACAAGGGGCTGCGCAACGAAGAGGAGCGCGCCTACAAAAAATGCGTCAAGCTCGACAACCGCTATGCGCCCTGTCACTGGGGTCTGCACCAGATTTTCGTCGAGGAGCGCCGCGACAAAGAAGCCCTCATCGCCTGCAAGAACTTTCTCAAAGTCGCGCTGGCCGATGAGTACCCCAAGGAAGTGGAGAGCTGCGAGCGGTACGTCTCCTCGACGACGTACTAGGAATTCATGAGCGTTCGGCTCCTGGTCAAGCAGAAGACCGGCGGCGACGAGCCGGCCGAGGTGATCCTCGACGAGGGGGAGATCACCATTGGCCGCGACACGTCATGCCAGGTGGTGCTCGCCCAGCAAGCCGTCTCGCGCAACCACGCGCGCATCTCCCGCGACGGCACCTTGTTCTTCGTCGAGGACTTGGGCAGCGCCTACGGCACGCAGATCAACGGGCGCAAGCTGCCCAAGGGCGAAAAGCGTCTCTTGCGCAACGGCGATGTCATCGCCATCTCCATCTTCGACCTCACCTTTGACCGGGTGGCGGACGCTCCCAAGGGCGCGCAGGCGGGGGTGAGCAGCGCCTTGGTGGCGCGCCAGGTGGTCAAAGACGTGATGCGCGGGCTGGCCGCCGGCGGCGAGAGCCCCTACTTCCGCGTGATGAACGGCCCGCGAGAGGGTCAGCGCATCGAGGTCAGCGACGCGCAGGAGCTGGTGATCGGCCGCGACGAGACCGCTGACATCGTGCTCAAGGACGATTTGGTCTCCCGGCGGCACGCGAAAATTCGCCGCGATTGGTCGGGCACCCACGTCGAGGACCTCGAGTCGCGCAACGGCATCCGCGTCAACCGCAAGAGGGTGACGCGCAAGACGCTCAAAGACCGCGACGAGCTGGCGGTCGGCGGTATCCGGCTGCTCTATTTAGACCCCACCGAGGTGCGCGAGGCGCCGGTGGTGCTGCCCGACGATGACGAGGCCACCCACCACGAGGAAGAGCCGACCATCGCTCCCGACCCTGAGCCCTCCGAGCCGGAAGCGCCCCCAGAGCAAGAGTCGCCACCGGAGCCAGAACCCGAGCCTGAACCGGAACCCGAACCCGAGCCGCCCCAGGCTGCCCCTGCCGAGACGGAAGAGCCTCCAGACGAAGCGGATGCGGCGCCAAAGAGCGCTGGACGTTTCCCCGCCCTGCTCGGGGACAAAAAGGCCCTCATTCCCCTGGTGGCGCTGGGTGTTTTCGCCCTGCTCGCCCTGGCCTTGGTGATCGCCGTGCTCGTCGGCGCGTAGGCGCGTAGGCGCGCCCCTCACCCTACCCTCTCCCAGAGGGAGAGGGATTCAGCGGGTGCTGATGCGAGCCACCGGCTGAATGTTCAAGTCGGGCGAGAGCTCCTGGTAGCTCACGACCGAGAAGGGCGGGTTGAACTCGTACTCCAAGAGCTTCCGCACGTAGCGACGAATGTCCATCGCGGTGAGAATGACGGGACGCTGGGCGGTGGGGGGCAGGTGCCCGCACTCGTTCTTCACCGCCTGAACGATTTCTTGAGCGATGTCCGGCTCGAGCGCCAGGTGCGTGCCCGAGGAGGTGCGCTTGATCGAGCTGCGAATCGCCTCTTCGATTTGTGGGTCGAGCAGATAGACCACCAAGGTGTTGGTGCCCCGCGCGTACTTGTAGGAGACGTAGCGCTTGAGGGCCGCGCGCACGTGCTCGGTGAGCATCACGTTGTCCGCCTCGACCAAACCGTACTCGGCGAGGGCCTGCAGCACCCCGCGCAGGTCGCGAATGGAGATTTCCTCCTCCACCAAGCGCCCCAGAATGTCGGTGAGCTTGAGCACGCTCACCACCTTGGGAATGACCTCTTTCACCGCGGCAGGGAAGGCCTTGTCGAGCTGGTCGAGCATCGACTGTGTCTCTTGCACGCCGACGAACTCGCGCGCGTTGCGCCGCAAGACCGCCGCCAGGTGGAGGATGATGAAGCCCGGCACGTCCCAGGTGGTCAGCCCCGCCGCCTCGAGCATCTCCTTGTGCTGCTCGGGCACCCACGCCGCCGGCTGCCTTGTGGCCGGGTTCACCGCCTCGAACCCTTGCACGTTCATCAGCTTGAGGCGGTCGACCGTGTCGTTGACCAGGATGTGCCCCAGCGTCGCCTGCCCGGTCACCACCGGCACTTCGTTGATTTGAATCTGGTACGCCCCGGGGGGCAGCCCCGGGTTACCGCGCGCCCGCACGCCGGGGAAGCGCACCCCCAGCTCGACGAACAAGCCGTCGCGCATGAAGGGAATGAGCTCGAAAAGAAAGCGGCCGCCGTCCTGCCGCGAGTCTACGTAGGACACCAGCGCGTCGGACACCTCGAGGACGATCGGCGTCACCACGGGGATGAAGAGCTCGGAGTCGGGGTTGATCGGCTCTTTGGGGCCTGGCTCCACCGCCGCCGGAGCGCCCGCCTCGCCGCCCTCGCCCTCGGCGCTCTCCTCCAGCTCGCCGCTCTCCAGCCTCTTCTGCTTGCGGAGCATCATGTAGCCGCCGGTGCCGGCGGCCCCGCCCAAGAGGATGAAGGGCACCGTGGGCAGCCCGGGGATGAGCCCCAGCACCACCAACATGCCGGCCGCGATGGCGATCGCCTTGGGGTAGGCGGTCAATTGGGTGCCCACGTCCTTGCCCAGGTGGGCGCCCTCCTCCTCGCCACCTACGCGGGTGACGATGATGCCCGCCGCGGTGGAGATGAGCAGCGCGGGAATCATTCCCACCAGGCCGTCACCGATGGTGAGCAGGGTGTACTTCTTCGCCGCGTCGGCGACCGCCATGTTCTTCTGCATCACGCCGATCACCAACCCGCCCACGATGTTCACCACGGTGATGATGATGCCGGCGATGGCGTCACCCTTGACGAACTTCATCGCGCCGTCCATCGCTCCGAACAGCTGGCTCTCGCGCTCCAAGTCGCGACGCTTGCGCTTGCCCTCCTCCATGTCGATGGCGCCCGCGCGCAGATCAGCGTCGATCGACATCTGCTTGCCGGGCATCGCGTCCAAGGTGAAGCGGGCGGCCACCTCGGCCACGCGTTCGCTGCCCTTGGAGATGACGATGAAGTTCACCACCACCAAGATGACGAAGATCACCGTGCCCACCACGTAGTTGCCCTGCACCACGAAGTTGCCGAAGGCCACCACCACCTCACCCGGGTCGCCGGTCAAAAGAATGAGCCGGGTGGTGGAGATGGTGAGCGACAGCCGGTACATCGTGGTGATGAGCAAGAGGGTGGGAAAAACCGACAACCGCAGCGCCTGCGGCACGTACAGCGAGATGAGCAAAATGATGACCGAGAGGCTGATGTTCAGTGTCAGCAACAGGTCCATCAGGACCGTCGGCAGCGGGACGATCATCATCCCGACGATCGCCACCACCAGAATCGCCAGGACGATGTCCGAGTAGCGGTTGATGAAGGAGCCGCCGGCAGCCATGGAGCGAGTCATCCTAGCTGAAGACCTGGGCTAGCGCCGCTTCAGCACCTCTTGGGCCATCACCATCAGCCGGCGGGCGCGCTCCACGAAGGGGTCGTCGCCCAGCCCCAGCTCGATGGCTCGGCTCAAATCCTCGAGCGCCGGCTTCACCTTGCCGCGGTTGAGCCGAATCTCTCCTCGGTACACCAGGGCCGCCAGGTCGCTGCGGTCGACTTGCAGGGCGGCCTCGAAGAGCGCCAGGGCGCGCTCTTGGTCGTCGAGCGCCAAGTAGATGGTCCCCAGCATGGTGTGGGGAAATGCGTCTTTCACGCCCAGTCCCACCAGGCCCTCGAAGACCACCCGTGCTTCGTCGAGGCGCCCCATCTCGAAGAGCTGGTGGCCCAAGAGCGACATCTCGGCCACCTGGGTCGGGGTCAATTCCCGCCCCCGTGGCTTGGCGGCCTTGCCGTCTTTCTTCCCCTTCTTCTTTCCGCCCTTTCTCGGCTTGGGCGATGGAGAGGCCGACGGCGGCGAAGCTTCGGGGACGGCCGGCACTCCGAGTGGATCGGTGACGCGCTCGGCCTCGTTCGTATCCAGACGGAACTCGGGAAGGGTGAGCGTCTGCGAGCGGGCCAACACCGCCTTCGCACGCTTGGGGAAGTAGAAGACCGGTACGCGAGCTGCTTTCTTGCCGACCGGGTCGTCGATCGCCATGTCCGGCCTAACGGGCCGCTACTTCTTTTTGCCAGCGGCCTTGGCTCCACCCTTAGAGGCCGGCTTCTTGGCCTTCCCCTGGTTCTTCGCCTGCTCCTCCGCCGCCTCGAGGGTTTCGAGGGCCGCCGCCGCGAGAATGCGCGCCCGCTGGGTCAAGGGGTCTTTGTTCTCAGGGTCCAATTCGACCGCCTTCTTGAAATCCTGCGCGGCTTCGAGAATTTTTCCCTGGCGCAAGAAGACTTCCCCGCGGTTCACGTAGGAGGCGATCTCCTTGTCGTCCAGCTCGATGGCGGCATTGAA
Organism: Myxococcota bacterium; assembly: GCA_049322255.1. Classification (GTDB taxonomy): domain Bacteria; phylum Myxococcota; class Myxococcia; order Myxococcales; family Myxococcaceae; genus JBMORE01. The sequence goes on from JBMORE010000114.1 coordinate 11,034, forward strand.
GCAACGCTCGGCCATCTCTAGATCCTCCAGCATCAGGTGCACCGCGCCCAAAGCCGTGAGGTAGTAGGCCTCCTTGGGGTCGAGGGCGTTGAGCCCTTCGAAGACGACCTTCGCGTCGTTGAACATGCCGTGCTGGAACATCGAAAAGCCAGCCTTGGCGAGCTCGAGCATCTCCGGCCCGGAGACCGCGTGCAGCTCTTGGAGAGTCATCTCCCCCCGCACCCACTTCTCGATCCGCTTTGGATCGTAGAGCACCTTCTCCCAACCGGGAGTGGGCTGTTCCGTCTTGCCAGAGGCAGGGTCCTTCCCGGGAACCACCGGATTCGAATCTTTGGCCATGACGCCTCTTCAAGAAGGAAGAAAAAAGGGTGCCTCCCTCGTGGAAGGCACCCTGGTTTTTACTCTGCGAATTCCAGTGTGTAAAGCAACCGAAACGTTAGCCGCGGGTGTTGCGGATGATGGCCATCTTCGCTTCGTGGTCCATCATCATGAGGTTGGTGAACAGGGTGAGCATCTGGTTGTAGCGCTGCTGGGACCTCTGCAACCGCATCATGGCCTGGTCCTCCGGCTTGAGCTTATTGAAGTCATCCAACTCCTGGCCGGTGAAGAGCGGCGCGTTGAGGACTTGGTTGAACACGCTGTTCCCGGGCAATGCCTGGCTGTTGACGACCTGCGCCGCCGACGCGCTGCCGACCGCGTAACCCTGCATGCTCCCGGGGAGGGTCGAAATAGGGTTCACCGGAGCCCCCACGATCGGGCCGTAGGCGACCGGCGGTGGATACCCATAAACCCCTTGGCCCATCCCGTTGTAGATCTGCTGGCCGTACTGCGCACCGAACGGCAACCGGTCGTAGAACCCGGGAACCGTCAGCGGGTAGCCGTTACGGTCCAACACCTGATCGACGGTGTGAACCCCGCGAAGCCGGTCGGCGACGCCCTGCAGGGCATTCGACATTCCCTGCAGAGTGTTGCCCAACCCCCCGAGCAGCTTGTTCCCCAGCACAGCCACGGGGTTCCTCATGTACTCGCCGAAAACCCCGGTCCGCTGCAGGAGATTGGGGCTGGCGTTCGGAATGAAGGACGAGCCGCCTCCAAAGCCGACCACGCCCTTGAGCACCGACTTGGCCAAACCCAAGGCCGCGCCGGTCGCCACCACCGGAATCGAGAACTTCACTACCTTCTTCGCAATCTTTCCAATCGAGCCTAGAAATCCCATTGTCGTAACCTCCGTGTGTGTGAGGAGAGCCGCTCCCCACTTGCTAAGAAAATTATCGGGGCACCCTCGCTCCGGTTGCTTCCTGGCGCCTACCTCCGGGAAAGCGCGGCTAACATCGCAGAAATCTTAGGTTTTTGTACATCGTCCGACCGAGCCAGCTGGGCTGCCTGCCGTAAGTCCTCCAGCGCTTGGGCTTTTTGACCCATGGCCACCTTCACCTCGGCGCGGCCAACATAGGCCGAGGTGTCTTTGGGCGCCAACTTGACCGCCACGTCGTACGCCGCCAGCGCCCCTTGCCCGTTGCCCGCGGCGAGCTCGACGACTCCCAGTGCCTTGGCAAAGTACGGATCGAGCGGATTGACCGCGTACAGCCCCTGGAAGAGGGTGCGCGCCTCTTGGACGCGCCCTTGGTAGAAGTAGAAGTAAGCGGTACGGGCGACGGCGTACAGCTCCTCGTCGGAGTAGCCGCGCACGTCCTTGAGCGTGGCTTTGCCGTCGGCCCACCTCTGCAGGAGGGCCAAAAGCTTGGCGTCCTTGGGAGGCTCGGGGGCAGGCATCAGTAACCTTCGGAGCTTTGTTCCTCGCGCATGCGGCGCACAATCTCCTCCACCTCTTGGCGCAGCTGACCCACCAGCTGGAGCATCTGCGCCTCCCGCCCAAGCAGCGCTTTGAGCCGCTCCACGCGGTCGGCCGGCGCGTTGACCCTGGCCAGACTTCGCTCGAGCGCACGGCGGTCTTCGGGGTCACTGCGCTCGGCCACCGAGGCCAGGTGGGGCCGATCGGTGAAGCCCTCCAAGTCGGCGTCGTGGCCTTCGGGGTGGGGAGGCATGGGCAAGCGCAGCTCCTCGGAGGAGTGCGCCGGACCGATGAAGTCGAGCAGCGCCGCCGAGGCGAGCGCGGGGTTCTTGGGGTCGCCCTTGCCCGCCTTCTTCTTGCGCTCGAGCTGGGCGGGGTCGACCAGCTTCTCGCGAACGCTTCGGGGGCCTCCCCAGGGCCACATCGGTGCGGGGGGCTGTTGGTTGATTTTCGCCATGCGCGACCAAGCACTATATCGCTACTTTTTGCCGACCTGCTCCTGCTGGAGCGCGTAGACGAAGTTCAAGACCTCGGCCACCGCGTCGTAGAGCTCTTCGGGAATCTCCTGCCCGACCTCCACTCGGTAGAGGGCGTTGGCCAGGCCGACGTTGCGCATCACGGGTACCCCGGCCTGTTTGGCCAGCTCGCGGATTTTTTCCGCCCGAAGGCGCATGCCCTTGGCGATCACCCGCGGGGCGCCGTCCTTTTCCTTGTCGTACTTGAGGGCGATCGCCAGGTCGGTGTCGTCAACCATTGCCCCTCACCCTAACCCTCTCCCAGAGGG
>JBMORE010000115.1:0-13507 GCA_049322255.1 Myxococcota bacterium
GGCAGACCGAGGCTTGACACCGCCGTCGAAAGGACTCTACAAGGCGCCCCCTTCGTTTTCAGGTTCCACAGTCACCCCGCTCGCCGGCTCAAAGCCGCCGGGCAAAACCCAAGGGGAAGAAAAATGGCCGAGACGCAAAAGCGCCTGCGCGAGTACGAAACGATTTTCCTCGTCAAGCCGGACCTCACCGACGACCAAGTCGATCAGGTGAAGGAGCGGGTGCGAGGCATCGTCAACCGCGAGGGTGGCAAGTTCCTCCAGTTCAAAGTGTGGGGGAAGAAGCGAACGATGTACCCCCTCGCCAAGGCCCCGCGCGCCATCTACGTGCACGGGCACTACTTGGGCGGCACCCAGCTGGTGGCCGAGGTGGAGCGCAACCTCCGTAACTTCGACGAGGTGACCCGCTTCCTCTCGGTTCGGCTGACGGAGGAGGTCGACCCCCAGACCCGCCAGGTGCTCGAGGACGTGAAGATGGCGGGCGATGTCGACGAAGGCCGCCCGGGCGCGGATCGAGAAGAGCGCGAGGGTAGCTTCCGCGGCGTGCCCGACGAGTCGGTGGGCGACATCGACGAAGAGACCGGCGAGGACTTGTAACGCCTTCCTTCGTTTCACTTTTTTGCGAGGAAACCGATGAGAACCGAATTCGACAAGTCGGGTGGGCCTGGCGGCGCTGGCCGGGGAGCGGACCGCGGCGAGGGCCGGGGAGACGAGGACAAGCGCGGCGGCCGCGCCGGCTTCGGACGCAAGAAGGTCTGCCGCTTCTGCGCCGAGAAGGGCGTTCAGGTCGACTACAAGGACCAGGCCACGCTCAAGTACTTCGTCACCGAGCGCGGCAAGATCATTCCCCGCCGCATCTCCGGCAACTGCGCCAAGCACCAGCGCCAGATCGCCACCGCGATCAAGCGCGCGCGCGGGCTGGCCCTCATCCCCTACATCGTGCTCGGAAGCTAGACCATGAGGCTCATCCTGAGAGAAGACGTGTACAACCTGGGCAAGTCCGGCGAGGTGGTGTCGGTCAAGCCAGGCTACGGCCGCAACTACCTGCTCCCCAAGAAGCTGGCGGTGCTGGCCAACGAGAAGAACATTCGCCAGCTCGAGCACGAGAAGGTGGTCATCTCGGCCCGTCAAGCCAAGCTCAAAGGGGTGGCCGATGAGCTGGGCAAGAAGCTCTCCTCCGCGGTGGTGAAGATTTCTCGCAAGGTCGGCGAGCAGGACAAGCTCTTCGGCTCGGTGACTGCGTTGGACGTCGCCGAGGGGCTGGTGGCGCAGGGCCTCAAAGTCGAGCGGCGGCAAGTTCACCTGCCCGAGCCCATCAAGGCGGTGGGAACCTTCGACGTCGAGGTGCGCCTGCATCGCGAGGTGACGGTTCCCGTCAAGGTCGAGGTCGTTCCAGAAGCGCAGCCGTAGTGGCGTGGTAGGCGCTACACTCTTCCGCCCATGAACGCTCCCGCCGCGTCGGGCGCCAGGCTCCATGAAGACTTGTCCGCCGAGCGTGCGGTGCTGGGCGCCGTGCTCGCGGACAACAGCGTCATCACCGAGGTCGCCGAGGTCGTTCACACCGACGACTTCTCCGCACCCGCGCATGCGCAGATCTTCGACGCCATGTTGGGCCTCGACGCGGCTGCGAAGAAAGTCGACCACCTCACTCTCTCCGAAGAGCTGAAGACCCGCGGCCAGCTGGCCAGCGTGGGCGGGCCGGCCTACCTGATGGGCCTGGACCAGGTGGTGCCCGTCGCGCAGAACGCGGTGCACTACGCAGAAATCGTCCGCGATCAGGCGCTGCGCCGTCGCCTGGCCCAGGTGGGGCGGCAGATCGTCGAGCTGGCCAGCCAACCCAGCGGCGAGCTGGCGGCGCTGGTCGACGAGTCAGAGCGCCTGGTCTTCCAAGTAGCGGAAAAGAAGCGGGTGGGAGACCTGCTCCCGGTGCGGGAGCTGATGGAGCCCACCCTCGACATGCTGGAGAAGATGCGCCTGTCCTCGACGGGCGTCACCGGGCTGTCCACCGGCTACGTGGATCTCGATCTCCAGCTCACCGGCCTGCACGCGGGGGAGCTCGTCATCCTCGCGGCGCGCCCCGGCATCGGCAAGACCTCTCTGGCGATGAACATCGCCATGCACGCCGCCTTAGGGGAAAACACCGCGGTCGGCATCTTCTCGCTGGAGATGCCGTCGAGCCAGCTGCTCATGCGCCTGCTCGCCTCCACCGCGCGGGTGGACATGAAGAAGCTGCGCGGCGGCCGCCTCACCGCCCACGACGAGGAGAAGTTTCAAGAGGTCGCCGGCAAGCTGTGGAATGCTCCTTTGTACATCGATGACACCGGCGCGCTCTCGCCGTTCGACCTGCGCGCCAAAGCGCGCCGCCTCAAGCAGAAAGATGAGCGGCTGGGGCTCCTCGTCATCGACTATCTTCAGCTGATGCACCAAAAGGGCCGGGTGGAGAGCCGACAGCTCGAGGTCTCGGAGATCAGCCGCAGCCTCAAGTCGCTGGCCAAAGAGCTGAGTCTGCCGATCGTCGCCCTCTCCCAGCTCAACCGGAAGGTGGAGGAGCGAAAAGGCGGCCGGCCGATGCTCTCCGACCTGCGCGAGTCGGGGGCGATCGAGCAAGATGCCGACGTGGTGCTGTTCATTCACCGCGACGAGGGTGACGAAGAGGGCGACGGCGAGCGCCGCACCGGCGCCATTCCGGTCGAGCTCATCGTGGCCAAGCAACGCAACGGCCCCATCGGCACCATCGATTTGGTCTTCCTCTCCGAGTTCACTCGTTTCGAGAGCCGTGCCCGGGGAGACTGGCAATGAGCGGTGGCACCGTCGCGCCCGAACGGCTGATTCTGGTGGTCGATGACGACGAGCACACCAGAAACCTCTTGCGCGACCTGTGCGAGGCCTCGGGGTTCAAAGTGCGTCTGGCCGAGGACGGAGTCGACGCCCTGGCGCGCCTCGTGGAGGAAAAACCCGACCTCGTCCTGCTGGATCTCATGATGCCGCGCAAAGACGGGTTCTCGGTGCTCAAGTCCATTCGCGAGTCGGCCGAATGGGCCGACCTGCCGGTCATCATCCTCACCGCGATGGGGGACATGGACGGGAAGATTCACGGCATGGAGCTGGGCGCCGACGACTACGTCACAAAGCCCTTCAAGCTGATCGAGCTGCAGACGCGCATCAACTCGGCGCTGATGGTGCGCGACTACCGCAAGCGCCTGATGGCGGCCGAAGAGGAGCTCGCCCAGCTGCGCGCGCTCGACCCGGTGACAGGCGCCGGCACCTACTCGCAGCTCAAAGCCAGCTTGGACGGCGAGATTGCGCGCTCGCGGCGGTACGGGCGCCCGGTGGCAGCGTTGATGTTCGGCTTCGACGACTACCAGGCGTTGCGTTACCAGCTGGGCCGCGACAAGTGCGACGAGCTGGTGGGGAAGATGGCCGCCGACATCCGCGGCAGCCTTCGCGGCGCCGACCGGCTGTTCCGTATGGATGCCGACGAGTTCGTCATTCTTTTGCCCGAGACCGACTTGAAGGGCGCGCGCAACGCCGGCGAGCGGCTGATCAAGCTGGTGGGCGCGCTCTCCGCCCAAGGGCGCGAAGGGGCGGTCGAGGTTCGAATGCGGGTGGGTGGCGCCGTCTTTCCCCACGAACGGGTGCGTTCCAGCGAAGACCTCTTGCGCGAGGCCAACCGCGTCTTTCGCTCCTTGCGTGACACACCCGACAAGCTCCTCTTCGAAAGCTGACCGTGGCGCTCAACAAGTCCAAATTGGCCGCCGCCGTGCTCGGGGGGCTGGTGCTTTTGTGGGCGTTGGCCCTCTTCGTGGGAATGCCTTGGCTGCACACCCAGAAGGTGGAGAACCTCGTGGGACAACCGCTCACGCTGGTGCTCGAGCAACTGGGGCCACCCACACGAGAGTGGACCGCCGAAAGCTTCGCCTGCGCGTCGCAGTTTCCCTGCGTGGCCGCGAACGCGCGCGGTGGGCCGGTGCTTTTGTACTCCGATGGAAGAAGCCAGGCCTGGTACCTGTACTTCGACGCCCATCGAAAGCTCACGGGCACCGAGGCCAGCCGACCGCCCCGCAATTGAAGGCTAGAAGAAGACCGCCACCCCGTACTGAAAGCCCACGTTGACCAGGAAGATGCTGGGCGTCGACGCGGTGAAGTACAGCCCCAGGGGCACCGCCAAGCTGACCGCCCACGATCTGCCGACGAAAACCTCCACCCCGGCCGCGAGGTCGAGCCCGAAGGTCGCTCCGCTGGCGAAGTTGGTGCCGGTGACCCCGATGGGCAGCCCGGCCCACACGAAGGGGTTGAAGCGCGGGCCCAAGTCGAGCTTGCTGGACAGGTTCAGCTTCGCCCCTGGCTCGAGGAGGAACTGCAGCGCGGTGGCACCTGTCCCGAACCCCAACGTGGTCGAGCCGACGTCAATCGCCACCGCCCCACCCACCGCCACGAGGTCGGTGAGCGAGTAGGCCGCACCTCCGTTGAGCCCGAAGCCGAACTGGGTGAACCCGCTGCCGCCCACCGAGCCAAAGTTGAGCCCCAGCCCGCGAGGCATGAAGAACCCGGCCGCGTAGTTCTGGGTGGCGACCGGCGGAGAGGTGAAGAACACCTGCCAGCTCCCCGTGCGAGGCAGGTCGAAGGACGGCGCCGTCGTCTCCATTTCTTCTTGCGCCGAGGCGGTGGCGGCAAGAAGTGCCCCGGCGGCGATGAACGCGTACCGCATGTTTCCCCTCCCTCGAATGGCGCGGTCTCGCGCCGATCGCTAGTTGATGCCTCCACCGCAAGCACAGGTCGACGTGTTGCAGCTCTGGCCCTGCGGGCACCCGCCGCAGTCGGGCTTGCACACGCAGGCGCAACTGGTGGCATTGGCGTCGTAGCTCGGCCCGCAGTTGAGCGCTGCCGTGTCGCAGACACACCCGCACACCCCTCCACCGTTCTGGAAGGTGTACCCAGGCGCGCAGGTGGCGTTGACGACGCACTCGCACGCGCAGGAGGTGGTGTTGCAGGTCTGGTAGCCGGAGCAGGTGCCTCCGCAGTCGGGGGTGCAGACGAAGTCGCACACCAGCTTGTTGGTGTTGCATACCCGGCCCGGGGGTGGCGTGCCGCCGCAGTTGGCGGGGCACTCGCAAACGTCGGCGGTCAGGTTGCAAGCCAGCCGCCCGCGACAGAAGTCGGGGTCGTTGGCGTCGTAGTCGGGGTCGTTGATGCACGGGGGCGGGTTGCCGTCGGGGTTGGGGGTGGCCTCGATCCAGTAGCGGTAGGAGACCGCGGCGCGGTTGTTGACGGCCGTCCCCGGGCGGCAAGCGCCGAAGAAGGAGATGGTGCGGTTCACCCCGCTGAAGTCGAACCCGTTGACTCGGCTGCGAGGCAAGTCGTCTTTGTTGCACATCGCCGCGTCGAGCACGTCGTCCATCGCCACCTTCACCGAGGCGCCGATGGGCGGCTTGAGCATCTGCTTGCCAGCGGCGGCGATCGTCGAATTCACGATCGCGTCGATGGCGTTGGAGATGGCGGTGGCGCCGCCGTTGATCGCCCCGCGCACGCCTCCGGTGGCCGTGATGACCTGTCCGTGGCGCTGTGGGTTGCGCTGCGTCTCGCCACAGCTCTGGCCGGCAGGGCACACGATGCCGTGGAAAACGATTCGTTGATTGAGGTTGTTGCGGGTCACCCCGGCGGTCGTGCCGGTATTGTTGAAGAAATCGATGAAGTTCTGGACGGTCGAGTTGGATTGGCCGTCCGACTGGTCATCGGCGTCGCCCAAGCCGATGACCACCAGCGTGGCGCCATCGCGAACCTTGTTCACCACCTCGGTGGCCGAGGCGGGGCTGATGAAGTTGATGACGTTTCGAGCCGAGTGCAGCATCCACTCGGCGCCGCCGGAGGCGCCGAGCCAGCACCCGCCGTTGGCCCCGTTGGGCGCCGAGCCGTTGGAGTCGCACGCCGCCACCGGCATGACGATGGTGCAGTTGCCGCCGCTGCACGTCGAGCCTTGGCTGAGCCAGGCCCGAAACTGGCTCACGTTCCGGGAGAAGCCGCGCATCACGCCCTGGTTGTTGCCGCCGTTGGAGTAACCGGTGCTGATCAGCGCCAGGCGGAAATCGAGCGACGAGTTGTTCAGGCTGGCGACCATCGCATTGGCGGAGTTGGCCAGCGCCTGCTGGTAACTGGCCATCGAGCAGCTGTCGTCCACCACGAAGAGGAAGTCGACCTTGCTGTTGCCGGGGGCGAAGGCCTCGCACTGCACCGCGTTGGCATCGCCAAACTGCGCCAGGGCCGAGCCGCCCGCAGTGTCGCTCACGGTGAAGATGCCCGGTTCCGCGTACATCGCCTGCGGAGTGAGGGCGAGCACCACCACCACCGACTGGTTGCTGCGGTGCACGTACTCGGCCTGCAGCTGAAAGGGCCCGGTGACACCCGCCAGCCCTTGCAGCGCCCCGGCGCCTGCGCCCACCAGCGTCAGCGCCAAGTCGTTGGCCTGGGTCTTCAAGTCGTCGTTGCTCGCCTGCTGGTAGAAGGCCTGCAGCGCGGGCATCATGTCCCAGGTGGTGAAGGTTTGGGTGGTGACGTTGGAGAGGGCTCCCTCGCCGCCGATGGTGCCGCGCAGGGCCGCCTCGTCGGCGGTGGGGTTGGTGGCTCCACCGGGAGCAGCCTGCTTGAAGGCGATGAAGGCGACCTTGCGGGTGTCGTCATAGCCGATGAGCCCGCGCGCCTGCGCACCTACCGTCATGGTGGCAATCTCGTTGAAGGTGGCTGGCAGACCGAGGCGAATGTCGGGTACCCCTTCGGCGCGGAAGACCACCGGGCGCAGGTTGGCCGCGGTGCACACTTTGCCGGCGGGCCCTCCCCCGTCGTTCACGTCGTTGGGGTTGAGCTCGCCGGGGTCGACGCGCCCGTTCTGGTTGGTGTCCTCGGCGCCGTCGTCGATCCCATCGTTGTCCGAGTCGCCTTTGGTGGGGTCGGTGGTGGTCGTGGGGTCGGCGTCGGGGACGAAGCTTGGGCAGTTGGTGGCGTCTGGGTTGGTCGCCACGCCCCGCTCGATGCCGTCGCGAATGCCATCGCCGTCGGTGTCGAACCTCGTCGGGTCGGTTTCGTTGGCGTCGACTTGGCCGTTGGTGTTGAGGTCTTCACCCAACCAACCCATCGCCGCGTTGTTGGGGCCGTCGACCAGACCGTCGCAGTCGGAATCGACCCGCAAGGGGTTGGTCTCGCCCACGTCGACGCGGCCGTTCTTGTTCTTGTCCTCGATGCCGTCGTTGAGGCCGTCGCCATCGGTGTCGGCGAGGTTGGGGTTGGTTTCCCCCGGGTCGACGGCGTTGTTGCCGTTGGCGTCCTCGATGTTGTTGGGGATGCCATCCATGTCGGTGTCCACCACGTTGGTGGGACCGCAGTCGGTGGACAACTTGGGGTTGGTCTCTCCTGGGTCGACCGCCCCGTTTTGGTTGAAGTCCTCGTTGCCGTCGAGACAAGTGTCGCCGTCGGTGTCGGCCTTGGTCGGGTCGGTGAGGGTGACGTTCACCTCCACCCCGTCGTTGATTTTGTCGCCGTCGGTGTCCTTGAGCCGCGGGTCGGTCTCCCCCGGGTCCACCACGCCATTGGCGTTGGCATCTTCCTGTCCGTCGGAGCGCCCGTCGCCGTCGGAGTCGGGGCTGTTGGGGTCGGTCTCGCCGGAGTCAACTTGCCCATTCTTGCTCACGTCCTCCACTCCGTCGGGCACACCGTCGGCGTCGGAGTCGGCCTCGGTGGGCAAGGTGGTGCTCGCCGGGTCGGCGTCGCCGGCGAAGCTTTGGCAGTTGGGGTCGACCGAGGTGGTGCGGCCCAGCTCTATCCCGTCGAGAATGCCGTCACCGTCGGAGTCGGGGTTGGCCGGGTCGGTCCGCTTCCCGCCGCCGTAGACCGTGCCGAACTCCTCGGCGTCGTTCAGCCCGTCACAGTCGCTGTCCCGCGTGGCATTGCTGGGGTCGTTGGGGTCGACCTGAACTCCGGCGTCTACCCCGCCCCCGTCCTGCTCCACGGTGCCGCCGCCTCCGCCTCCGCCGCCGCCACCACCACCTCCTCCACCACCGCCGTCCTCTTCCGGGTTGGGGTCAGGGTTGGTGGCGGGTGAGGGACAGGAGCAGCCGGAGACCACCGCGGCGGAAAAAGCCGCCGCGACCAGCCACAGCTTGAGCGAGTTCATACGACGGGCTCCCTATGAGGATTCGGCCCTATGACGGGCTCCCAGTATAGAGCGCCGCAGAAATTTTCGGACTTGGGCCTTGGCGAGCTTCGCCGCCGTCGACACCTCCTCGCCCCGAGCCAGCGTCACCGCCATGACGGAGGCGAAGCGACACCCGGTGCCGCGGTACGCCCGTGTACGTCCCTGTAGCCGGGTGGCCCCCAACAAGAGCGAGCCTTGGGGCGTGCACACCACGTCGACCGGGCGATGCGGCAAGTGGCCGCCCTTGACCACCACCGCACCGAACCCGGCGTCGAGCAGTGCCCTCCCCGCGCGCTCGGCCGCTTCCACCGTCCGCAGCGCCCGTCGCGTTCCCAAAAGCCAGCCGGCTTCGTCGAGGTTGGGGGTGAGCACCACCTGCGGCGAGGCGAGGGCGAGGTAGTCGCGCCGCGAGAGCGAGGAGAGCCGCTCCTTTTGCGAGGTGCGCACCACCGGGTCCACCACCCAGGGCGCCTTCACCCCGTGGAGCGCCTGGCGAATGCTCTTCAGCACCTGCCGGGTGGGGACCATTCCCAGCTTCACCGCGTGAATGGGGCCGGTGGACTGAAGGGCCGAGATTTGCGCGCGGACGACGGTGGGAGGCACCGGCCGACACAAAAATCTCCCTCCCTGCGCGGTGAGAGCGGTGGCGACGCCCAACCCCCGTCCCCCGAGCCAATCGACGGCGGCGAGGTCTGCCAACAGCCCGGCCATGCCCGAAGGCTCGAGCCCGGCGAGCACCAGCACCCGGGGCCTCACCTCCGACCGTCTCTCGCCTTGTTCACCAGGGCGCGGTAAAGGCCGAGGTTTGCGGGCACGGTGTTCACGAGCAGCTCGGGGTGCCACTGCACTCCCACCGCGAAGGCGTGCGCGGTCGACTCGATCGCTTCCACCACCCCGTCGGGGGCGAGCGCGCTCACCACCACCTTCTCACCCACTTTCTTCACCGCCTGGTGGTGGGTGGAGTTCACCATCACCTGCCCCTTGCCCATCACCTCCGCCAGGCGTGTGCCTTCCTTCACCTCCACCGGGTGGTGTGGCTGCGAGCGATCGTGCTCCTGCTGGTGGGACTTGGCGGTGGGCAGCTCGCGCGCCAGGTCTTGATAGAGCGTGCCCCCCAGCACCACGTTGAGCAGCTGCATGCCGCCGCAAATTCCCAGCACCGGGAGGTTTCGGGCCAGCGCGCCCTGGAGCATCGCGGTCTCGAACTGGGTGCGCTCCCGCTTGAGGGGCCCCAGCCCTTCACGCGGCGTCTCGCCGTAGGCCTCGGGGGGAATGTCGAAGGCGCCTCCGGTGAGGACCAGACCAAAGATGCGATCGAGGTAGGTGTCGATGCACCCGTGGTCATCGGCGTACGCGAGGATGAGCGGCAGCCCCCCGCTCCGCTGCACCGCATCGGCGTACGCGGTCTTGAGCTCGTAGCGCGGCGCGGTCTGCTCTGGCTGCGGGGAGGAGAGATCCGGCGTGATGCCGATGCTCGGGCGCCGAGCGTGTCCGTGGTGTTTCATCGGTGGCGAAGGTTACTTTACGTCTTGCCCCGGAGCGCCACTTCAAAAAGGGCTCGGCGCTTTCTATCGTCCAGTCGCCGCTGGATGGTCGATGGTCAGAATCTCCACCGTCATTTCATTTCCGTCGAGGCCGAGCCGCCCTTGATGCCCAAGAACCAAGGTCTGTCCACGCCTCATCTGCACTCATTGAACGCGCAGCCCGCTGGACCTCGGGCGGAACCCACTTTGGAAATGGCGTCCTCACATTCCGGTGTGCGCCGGTCGCGGTGTGCTCCTGCTTCATAGCCGTGAGCGCTTCCTTTCCCAGGTCATCTGCGAGTCGAACCAGGGCCGGCCAGAGACGGCGATGGACAAAGGTGATTTTTCCATCGACCAGGCGAAAGCAGAGCACATCGGGCGAATCATCCACTGCACCGAGCGCTTGGAAAATCTCGGATCCTTTCCTGTGGCTCCACCAGCTCCCTCGGATGGGTTCACCGGCGACAGCTTCGGCCAAATTGGGCACAGCTCCTTTGGCTGAAGCCAGAACTACGCCGTGCCGAGCGACAAACTCCACTGGGTCGAAGGGGCCCTTCATGCCTGCGGCAAAGGCTACTTCACGTCTTGTCCCGCCCGAAATGCGCGCTGGAGCTCACGGGCCTTGGCGGCAATGTCCAACGCATCCAAGAGGTCGCTGGCCACCGCCGCTGCGTGAACTCCCGTGGCCGCGACCGCCGCGATGTTGGACAGGCCGATGCCCGCGATGGCCACGACCGGCAAGGGACTGTCGGCGACGAGCGCGGTGAGCCGAACAAGCCCCAGGGGAGGCGCCGCCATCTGCTTGGTCGAGCTCGCAAAAACCGGCCCCAAGCCCACGTAGTCGGCGCCGGCCTGATGGGCACGGCGAATGTCCTCGAGGTTTCGGGTGGTGACGCCGACCAGCGCCTTGGGACCCAGCAGCCGACGCGCGTCGGCCGGGGGCACATCCTCCTCACCCACGTGCACGCCATGCGCTCGGGCGAGCAGCGCCCAGTCGACCCGGTCATTCACCAGACAAACCGCCTGGGTGCGCTCACAGAGGGCGACCACCTGGCGGGTCAGGGCGATGGCGGCGCGCGTAAGGGTGGCCTTCATGCGCAGCTGCAGAACTTTTGCCCCTCCCTCGAGCGCCGCGGCCGCCTTGTCGAGCACCGACCGCTCGGGGCGTACCGAGTCATCGATGAGCGCGTAGAGCCCGGGAGGGAGGCGGGCGCTTGGGTTTTTCACGGGCCCACTGCTATAAGCCCCCGCGCAAAATTTCCACGGTGTTAGGAGGAGACCATGCACGAGTCCATCGACCCCCAGACCGCCGACAAGCGCACGGTTTCGCGCTACATCCAAAAAGGCCTGATCGACGAGAAGGCTTACGAGAAGCACTTGAAGTCGTTGCCGGACCTCGCCGACAAGGCGGCCCCGGTGCAGACCATCGTCGTCGAGTCGCAAGAGGAAGCCGCCGAGGCTTGAAGCGGATGGAGAAGCGGGGCGACACGTTCGTGATGAAGGACGAGGGACTCAAACCCATCGACTTCACCACCTTCGTGCTCGGCCTTGCCTCCACCGCGCTCATCCACCTGGGCGCCGCTCCTCACCCCGAGACCGGCAAACCCTCCCAGGACTTGGTGCTCGCCCACCAGTCGCTCGAGCTGCTCGCCCTCTTGCGTCAGAAGACCCAAGGCAACTTGACCCCCGACGAGGAGAAGCTCTTCGACGGGCTGTTGGCCGACTTGCGTCTTCGCTTCGTGGAGGCGAGCAAGCGGTGAACCCCGCCGAGGTCCGGCCGGGCGCTCTCTTGCCTCGCCCGCTTCGTCACGCCCTGCTGGGGTGTCTGTTCCTCTCGGCCTTGGTGGGTTACTTCGCCGCCAGCGAGGCGTTGACCTTGGGCGAGCTCTCGTCGGTGCAGGTCCGCGCGCCGGCGGGGAGCGACCCCGAGCTTTTGCGGCTGGCCAAGGCCCAGACCGAGGCGATGGCGCGGGCGGCTTTGGCCATGCGCGAGAGCCGCACGGTGGTGCTTGCCGCGCTCGCGGTGTCGTGCGCCCTGGTGTTCGTCGCCGCCGCGCGCACCCTGCAGCCGTTCGGCGCCGGCCGCGCGGGAATGCTGCGCCTTTTGGGGGGCACGGCCTTGACCACCGCTCTTTTACGGACCCTCGACGGCGCGCAGTGGGCGGTCATCTCCCGCCGAGCCGGGGCCGCCATCGACCGCGCCGCGGCGGAGGGTGCCCAACCCCAGATGTGGATTGAAGGGTTGGGAACGTTCCTCGCCACCGGCTGGGCGATCGGGCAGACCGCTTTGGTCGCGGGAGCCTTCCTGCTCCTCTCCCGCTACTTTCACTCGCTCAAGGTGCGGCAGACGATCGAGCTGGCAGATCGAGGCTGACGGCCCAAGCTCGAGCAGCGCCGTGCGGGCGCGGGGAAGGCGCAAAAGCTCCTCGCGCGTCACCCCCAAGACCGTGGCCAAATGCCCCAGCGGCCACTTCGATTTGAGCTTCTCGAACGACAGCTCGCTAAAGTCGGCGCCTTCGTCGTCAGGCAGCTCGGCGTCCTCGTAGCGCAGGCGCTCTCCCCCCACCTCGCGACCGTCACCGTAGGTCGTCACCTGCTCGAGCTCGTCCGGGTCGAAGACGTAGGCGTGCACGGTGAGCCCGGTGACCCGCGAAAGCAGCCGCGCCAGCGCGTGGCGCTTCTCGTACCAGCGCGCGCCTTTACGCCCGTAGGTGAAGGGGCCGTCGTAGGCCAGGCGTACCAGACGGTGCTGGGGAAGCACCGAAACGAGGAGCGCCGCATCTTCCAAAGCCTCGCCGTCGTGCGACAGCGCTTCGCGCGCCGACCGAACCAGCTGCGAGGCCTCGACCTCGCTCCACCGACACAGATAGCCGCCGTGTGCTTCCAAGGCCTCCCCCGCTTCGTTCCGCTCATCGCGGTGCCGAATTGGACGCGGGCGTATACGCGACATCGATCTGGGCCTCAATGGGTTCTTGCGAAATTCTTCGGGAATTCCGCAGGCTTTTGACGCGTCGCGACATGCTTGCCAACCCCTCTGCGGCGCTTAGCTTGGGCCCATGCGACTCGACCGGTACACGCTCAAGGCTCAGGAGGCGGTCCAAGAAGGCCAAGGGCTCGCGCGCCGGGACAGCCACCCCAGCTACGAGCCGGAGCACCTGGCCAAGGCGCTGCTCACCCAGCAGGAGGGCATCGTCACGCCGGTGCTGCAGAAGATTGGCGCCGACGTGCGCCTGGTCACCTCGCGGGTCGAGGAAGCGCTCGACAAGCTTCCGCGCATCAGCGGTGGCGAGAGCGGCGCCACCTTGTCGCAAAGGCTTTTGCGCACCTTCGACCGCGCCGAAGACGAGGCCAAAGCGCTCAAGGACGAGTACGTCTCCAGCGAGCACCTCTTGGTGGCGCTGGCGCAGGACAAGGGGGCCATCGGCGAAGCGCTCAAGGCCAGTGGCGTCACCCGCGACCGGGTGCTTTCGGTGCTCAAGGACGTTCGGGGCGGCGCGCGGGTGACCAGCCAGGAAGCCGAAGGCACCTACCGCGCCCTGGAGAAGTACGGCCGCGACCTCACCGAGGAGGCGAGGAGGGGCAAGCTCGACCCGGTGATCGGCCGCGACGAGGAGATTCGCCGCTGCGTGCAGGTGCTCTCCCGGCGCACCAAGAACAACCCGGTGCTGATCGGCGAGCCGGGGGTGGGCAAGACGGCGATCGTCGAGGGGCTGGCGCGGCGGGTGGTCGACGGCGACGTGCCCGAGGGGCTCAAGGGCAAGCGCCTGGTGGCGCTCGACTTGGGCGCGATGGTCGCCGGAGCCAA
>JBMORE010000116.1:0-13387 GCA_049322255.1 Myxococcota bacterium
CCCAGCGTTGATCAAATTTCGATCGTTGACGCAACTTCGATCTCCACTCATCGGCCGAAGGCCGAAAATTCGGCTCCGGAGGAAACAATGCGATCTGACTTCTCACCCATTAGGGACATCCCCTAGTTCGGCTAGCCCCCTGAATAGAACGACTTCGGCGCCACGTTTCGTGAGCTCCGGTAGGGGGGCGGCTACACTCGCGCTCGCACCATGAAGCGCGCACTTCGGGTGGTGGGCCTCATCTCGGGCACGAGCGCCGACGCGGCGGAGGCAGCGCTGTGCGAGATCTCCGGCACCGGCAAGAGCGCCCGGGTGAAGCTGCTCTCCCACGTCTCCGCGCC
The DNA here is from genome assembly GCA_049322255.1 of Myxococcota bacterium. Taxonomy (GTDB): domain Bacteria; phylum Myxococcota; class Myxococcia; order Myxococcales; family Myxococcaceae; genus JBMORE01. The sequence goes on from JBMORE010000116.1 coordinate 342, forward strand.
CTTTCCTCGCTCCTTGCGCGAGCGAATTCTTTCTGCGCACACCGCCCGCGACGTGTGCGAGCTCGACTTTCTCTTGGGTGAGCGCTTCGCCGACGCCGCATTGCGCACGATCGCCGCCGCACAACTTCGACCCCAGGACGTCGACCTCATCGGCTCGCACGGCCAGACGGTGGTGCATCTGCCGCCCTCCCTCTCCCCCACCCCTTCCACGTTGCAGATCGGCGAGGCGGCGATCATCGCCGAGCGCACCGGCATCGCCACGGTGAGCGATTTTCGTGCGCGCGACATCGCTGCCGGCGGCGAGGGCGCTCCGCTGGTGCCTTACGCCGATTGGGTGCTCTTTCGGAAAAAGGGAGGGGTGCGCGCGCTGCAAAACATCGGTGGCATCGCCAACCTGTCCATCGTCTCCGACCGACTGGAAGACACGGTGGCTTTCGACACCGGACCAGGGAACATGCTCCTCGACGGGCTGGCGCGGCTGGCCACCCGGGGCAAAGCAGCGTTCGATCGCGACGGCCGCATGGCAAAGAAAGGCATCGTCATCTCTTCGCTGCTCGACGAGCTCCTCGCCCACCCGTTTCTCCGCCGACGCCCGCCCAAGAGCGCCGGGCGCGAGCTGTTCGGTGACGAGCTGGTGGTCTCGCTGTGGGCGCGCTTCGGACGGCGGCCGTTCGACCTTCTCGCCACCGCCGCCGCGTTCACCGTCGAAGCCACCGCGCGCGCCTACGAGCGCTGGGTGCTGCCCCGGCACGCGCTCGAAGGGGTGTACGTCTCCGGTGGAGGCAGCCGAAACCCGGTGCTGATGAAGGGCCTGGCCGCTCGCCTGGCGCCGCTGCCCGTGCGACCGCTCGATGTGCTGGGCTTTCCAGAAGGAGCCAAGGAGGCGGCATGCTTTGCCCTGCTCGCTTCCGAGTTCTTCCACAGGACGCCGCAGAACGTGCCCTCGGCCACAGGAGCTAAACGCCGCGTCGTGCTCGGCAAGCTCACCCCGTGAGGGGCGACAGCCGAATGCAGTTACACTGACCGCCGTGAGCGTCGCGCTGCTCTTCATCGACGGAGTCGGCATTGGCCGCAAAGACCCGGCAGTCAACCCGCTCGCCTCGCTGAGCTCGCTCTTGTCGCACTTCGTCGACGCTCCCGGAGAGGCGCTTCCCGACGGCGGAGAGATCCAACCCGTTGACGCCACCTTCGGCGTGCGCGGGCGCCCTCAGTCGGCGAGCAACCAGACAGCCATACTCACGGGCGAGCCGGCTCCGGCGCTCATCGGGCGCCACGTGCTGGGCTTTCCCACCCCTCCCTTGCGCGGGCTGCTTTTGGCCAAATCGATTGTCCGCCGCATGGTCGAGGCGAAACGCACCGCGACCTTCGTCAACTGCTACCCCGCCGGCTACCTCGACGCCTTGGGGCTCGCACGCCGCCCCTCCTCCGCCGCCGACGTGTCGATTCCTCCCAGAGCCGTACGCCGACTCCGTCCCTCGGCCACCACGCTCGCCTTCGCCGCCGCTCACGTGCCACTGCGCACCCTCGACGACGCGCGGGCCGGGCTGGGCCTGACCAACGACATCGACGGCGAGCGCGCCAACGCCCGCGGTTTCTCCGTGCCCCGCCGCACCCCCGAAGAGGCGGCTCAGGTCTTCTGGCGCACCGCTGCCGGCGCCGACTTCGCCCTCTTCGAGCACTACCTGGCCGATGAGGCGGGCCACGCACGTGATTGGCCCGCGGCGCTCGCAGCCCTGACGACCTTCGACTGCTTCGCCCGCGCAGTCATCGCCCAAAGGCCGGCGGGAGCGCAAGTGCTCGTGTGCAGCGACCATGGCAACGTCGAAGACCTTTCCACCCGCAGTCACACCTTGGGCCAGGTGCCGGTGCTCGGCTTCGGGCTACCCAAAGGAGCGCTCCGCTCGCTACGAAGCGTCGCCGACGTCGGCGTGCTCGTGCTCGAGTTGTTGGGCCTCGAAGGGCGAGCTGTCCCCGCCCAGCGCGAGGCTGCCTCGTGAGGCATCTGGTCGCGCTGGCCACGCTCGGGCTGGGCGCCTGTGCGGGGCCGCTGTCGGCACTCCAGCACCGCACCTCCTTCACTACCGAAGTGGGGCGCTTCGACATCGACTATGCACGAGGCGGCGAAGCATCCGCGGCGAGCATTCGGGGCGCGGTGATGCGTGCCGGGCCCAAGCTGGCGTACTGGGGAGGCCTGCGCGAGCCAGTCGCCATTCGTGTGCTGGCGACCCACCGCTTGCTCGAGGAGGCAGTCAACCGTCCCGGCTACCCGTGGCTGCGGGCGTGGGCCCGCTACGACGAAGTCTTCGTGCAAGCGCCCCGCACCTGGACCCTCTTCGGCGCCAGCCAGGCCGAGGTGGACGAGCTGATGCTGCACGAGCTCACCCACTGCGTGATGTACCAGCTTGCCGCCACCCGAACCGGGTGGACGCGTAAAGAAATCCCGCTCTGGTTTCGCGAAGGCATGGCGTCGGTCACCGCGAATCAGGAGTACCGCTGGCCGGCGCTTGAAGAGCTGGCGCGCTACTACGAGAAGAATCCAGGTACCGATCCGGTGGGCGACCCCGAGAGCCTCTACCAAGGCCAAAGTGACATCGTGTACGGCGCCGCGCACCACACCTTCGCCTTCCTGGTCCGGCGGTATGGAGACGCTGCGGTGCGCGAAGTCCTCCGGCGCATGCAGGAGGGAGCAGCATTCCCCGAGGCGTTCGAGCAAAGCGTCGGCCTCTCCGCGCAGACGTTCATCGACGACTTTCGGCGCTTCGTGCGGCTGCGAGGTTTCCACCAGCGCCGGCGCCAGCGCGTGCCCCACCCGGCGACGCCCGTGAGCGAGACAACCAGCCCAAGCACACTCTGAGATTCAAGCGGCGGACGCGTAGCCGGCGCGGCGGGTGCGCACTGCGGCCAAGAGCATCGCCCCCACGCCGAAGAGCATCGCGACGAAGAGCACCACCGCTCCCAGAACGGGAATGGCTCCGGTCAGGGTGAGAAGCGAAAGCCCCACGAGCAAGGCGAAGAGCAGGTGCGCGCCGCCCTTGCCGAACCGCGCCAGGAGCCAGCGGCCCACGTACATCCCCACCACCGGGAAGCTGGCCACGAGCGCCAACCCGTAGAGCGCAAAAGCGAACAGGCCGAGCCACCATCCCCCGAGGAGCAACCCCACGGCGAAGATCAGAGCGGCGACCAGCGGACCGGCGAAGAGGAAGAGCGCTCCCAAGCCCAGGCTGCGCCACGGAGCCTCGGGAAGCGTTCCCACCGCGCGCTGCGAAAAGCGTGGAACGAGCAGCACCAGCGCCAGCCCGAGCGCGAAGAGGCCGACCATGGCGCGCAGCCAGAGAATGAACGGCACCAGCGTGCCTCTGCCGCCTCGGGCCTCGACCTCGGTGTACTGGATGTCGCCCCGAACCAGGGCCGCCTCGGCGAGCTTCGCCGGGCGCTGACCCCGATAGACGAGGTCTCCCTCGATTCGCGCCTCGTTCCCCAGCGCAAGCTGCCCCACCGCCGCGCGCACGTCTCCCCCCACCCTGGTGTTGACGTCGAGCTCGCCGGTGCCGGCCCACACATCGCCGCCCACGGGACCTTGAAGCACCACGTTTCCTGCCCCCGCGAGCACGTCTCGCCCCACCTGCGCGCCGGGCGCGATGAGCACGCGACCGGCTCCCGCGACCACGTCTTCACCGACCTTGCCCCGCACGGCGACCTCTCCAGATGTCGCGCGAACGCTGCCCTGAACCTCACCGAAAATGTTGGTCGAGCCGCTGGCGGAGAGCACGTCTCCCTGGACGTTGCCGATCACGTTCACCGTTCCACCGACCGCGACCAGGTCTCCTTCGATGCGGCCCAAGATGTCGACCGTGCCACCGGTGACGTAGAGATCTTCCGGAACGACCTGATCCTGGGGGATGACCACCGTTTCCCCGCGTCGAAGCTCGGCCACCGCCGCGCTCCCCCACAACAGGGCCAGCAAGAGCATCGCGCCGCGAGGTCCAAACATCCGCACGTCCTGTAGCTGCGCACGTCGCCTCCAAGACGCAGGCGACACTCACGCGGCCGAATGGCTGCCGGCTCCCTAACCCTAACCCCAATGCCGAGAAGCTAGGGGACGTTCGAGGCGCGCCTATCCCGGGGGGCCCCGAAGCCACACTTGTTGTTGCTATGACGCACACCGTGCAACTTTTTTGCGCTAACGCTCATCGAGAACAACACCGCTCCGAAGCCGCCCCGACCGTACGGGGCTGTCTCTAACGAATAGGCGTTTGCGCGGCGACCGTCGAGTTGAGCATGGCCGCCGCTCTGTCGCGTGCCGCGCAAACGTCGGGTTGAACGAAGCCGCGGCACGGCCCCTGCTATTGGGCACCAAGCGCGGCGGTGATTGCTGGGGGCAGCGTTGATCTCGGCAACCCGATCGGTCGTGATGGAGCGAGATCGGGTTCAGCCCCGGTGCAGTAGGCCGTCACGTGCCTGGCAATTGGGTTCGCGGGCAGATCTTCCCGCACGGGCCCCGCCGCTCGCTCGTCGTGACGCTGGTTGGGATCGGCATCGAAGTCATGACGTGTCCCTGAGCGGCGGAGCGGCGAGGGGCCTCGAGGCAATCTCACCGCCGCACTTCTGGCAGCGGGTGAGGTCGATGCCGACCAGCCGGAGAAGCAGCGAGCGGGCCGTGACGAGCTTGGTGTTCACGTTGCCGGGAGCGAGCAATCCGTAGTGGCGGAGCTTCACGTAGCCATGGGGCAGCACGTGCAGCAGAAATCGACGGAGGAATTCATGGGGATGCAGGGTGGCGGTCTGGTCGCCTCGCGTGCGGAAGGTGACCGCCTCACCTGTAACGGAGGTGAGCCGGTGGTTCGACAGGCCTACCCGGTGCGTGTAGCGACCGAGATATTGGTACACCGACTCCGGTCCCGCGAAGGGCGGCTTGGCGTACGACACCCATTTCGTCCGGTACAGCTTCCGCCGCAGACGCCGCCAAGCTGTGTCTGGATCGGCTGCGTCGCCGAGGCCTTCAACGCCACGCACCTCGAGCCGGCCATCGTGGGTGAGGCCCAGCTGGGCGCCCAGCCGCTTCTCGTCATTCCCGAGCGCGAGCAGCGTCTGGCTGCCCGCGGCGAACATCGCGTCGAAGAAGATCTCGCGGTTTCGTATCGCCAGACCAGCGAGCAGCTCGTCCGGCACGGTGAAGACGCCGTGGAAGTAGTCGATGGGCAGAAGCCTTTCGAGGAGGCCGCCTTCCAGCGACCGCGCCTGGGTCAGCGCCTGGCATTGGGGACAGTGCCGGTTCCGGCACGAGTGGAACACCACCTGCTACCCGAGGGGGCCGCCCTTGGGCGTCCCGGGCACGTCGAGGGCGCTCTTGACCTGGGCGATGCGCTGGCTGCTCACCTGGGCATAGCGCGCCATCGTCCGGATGGACTGGTGCCCCAGCACCACCTGGATGAACCGGATGTCGTTCCCCATCTCGTGCAGATGGTGGCGAACGAGTGCCGAAGGGTATGGGCGGTGACGCGCTTCTTCAACCTCACCCGCTTGACGGCGTTCTTCAGCGGCCCACCGCACCGCGGTCGGGTGCAGGTGCGTCCCCTTGCCCCGCCCGGGGAACAGCCACCCGTCAGCGGGCCGCGCCCGTTTCCAGTACTCGCGCAACATCGTCAGCAGCCGCTCGGACAGCATCACGTACCGGTCCTTGCGCCCCTTCCCCTGCCGCACGTGGATAAGGCCTCGCTTGCTGTCGATGTCCTCCACCCACAGCCGGCACACCTCGTTGTTCCGTAGCCCCGCCCCGTAGGCCGTGGTGGGCGCCATCGCCGGCACCAGCGACTTCACCGCCGCCAGCACCTCCTCGACCTCGGTACCGCTCAGGATGTTCGGCTTCCTGTGCGGCACCTTCGGCCACGGCAGCCGCTCGGCCACTTTGGGGCGGTCCAGCGTCACCCCGTAGAGAAACCGCAGCGCGGCGACGTTCATCTTCAGCGTCTCCGGCCCGGCCCCCTTGAGCTGCAGGTTCTCGAGGTACCGTCTCGCCCAGCTCCCTTGGCGAGGTCATGTGGTACCGCACGAAGTGGCAGCAGCAGCGCAGGTACTCCTTCTGCGTCGTCGCCGCGAGGTTCTTCAGCGCCAGGTCCCGAGCCATCTTGTTGTACAGTTCGCCTATCTCGTTGCTCCTTGTGGTTGGTTGTTGTCGGGCGTCGGCGGCTACCGGCGCCCGGTCCCACAAGGCTCGATGGGAATGGCCCGCTGGCCGAGAAGGATCAGATCTCTCCAGCAGCAGTCGGTACGGACTTCGCAATGGGTTTCAGTGTCGAAAATGTCCTCGTTCGAGGTCGACCCTCGGACAATGACCTCGAGGCGTGGGTGCGCCTGGCTTTGCCGCGCTTGAGGCGGCCCGAGCTGCAATTCCCCGGCGAGAGGCATCCTCGATTCGTAGCGGTCAATCTGAAACTGGAGGCAGCGGGCCGACTCGACGCTGAACGTGCAGAAGACCTTACGCTCCTCTGGATCGAAGCAAGCGATGCCTTGCCGAGCGTCAACCCCGATCAGTCGTTGATGAGCTTCGGCCAACTATTGCGGATGCTTGGCATCAAGAAGCGCGATCCAATGGAGTGGGCCATGCTGCGAGAAACAGCCACCTTGCCACGACTACCCCAAGATCCAGCAGGCGCAGATGCTGCCCGGGGAAATCCGTTTCTTCTGTCACTTGCGCTGATCGCGAAGTCGCACGGCCATGACGCCGCGTTCTTTGCTGACGCTTCCGTGTCCGATTCGGGATGTCTCGTAATTCCAGACCGGGATGGCGTGACCTGGACCGAAGCAGATTGCAGTGCCAAGAGGCAACGGGCTAACGCGCTTCTTCAAACGACGTTCCCCGGGGTCGCACCCGACATTGACGAACTGCAATGGGTGGGGCCTGGAAAATCGTATTGGTCTCGGCCTCTCGTGCGCGCTGGCCGCCGCGTTGATTCGTGGCCGTAACGATCAACTCCGCCGCTTCTCCCACTGCCACGAATCGGCTTCGATCAACCCTCCCCCTTGGGGAGTGGGGAGCGGGCGGACGGACTCTGCAGAAGCGGTGGCCGGTCTTTCCCCTCGAGCGCGCGCTGCAATTCGATCTCCTGGAGCAACGTCGCCGGCGCGGCCGCAGACACCGGAACGTGGCCGCTCTCGGCGCCGCAAAAACCGTTGAACACGCCCATGCGCTTGCCGGTGGCCATGATGCGGTTGATGGAGGAGAGAGGCGTGCCGACGATCTCCACTCCGCGCACCAGGGTTTCTTTGCCGTCGCGCACGTCGACCCGGTACACCATGCGCGGAATGCCCTTGAACGCCTGGTACCCGAACGACGAGGTGTTGGTGTTACCGCCGGTGATGTCGCGAATGATGAGGCCGTAGGGCTTCTTCTGCTGCTTCGCCTCGGCGATGAGCATGCGCTTGAGCTCGGCGTCGGAGACCGTCTTGCTCGACTGCACCACGAGGTTCGCCATGCGGGCGATCGGCTTGCGGTTGCCCTGGCTGCGCCCGTGCCCGTTGGATTTGGGGAATTCCTCCACCGGGTGGCGGGAGAGCAGGTAGCTCTTGAGCACTCCGTTCTCGACGAGGAGTGTTCGTTGCGCGCGCACGCCCTCCTCATCGAACTGGTAGAAACCGTTGAGCGGCTTGCCCTCGAGGGTGCGCTGGGTCGGATCGTCCACGAGGGAGATGAACGCCGGCAGCACCCGTTTGCCGATCTGCCCGCGAAAAGTCTTCCCCTCGGTGTCGTTGTGCTGCCGCTCGCCTTCGAGGCGGTGACCGACGGCTTCGTGGAAGAGCACCCCCGCCGCCTCCGGCTCGAGAATTGCGGGGCCGGTGTAGGGGTCGATCGCCGGCGCCTGCCGCAGCGCCAAGAGCTCTTGAATCATCTTCTCCACTGCCGCGGAAATCGCTTGGTCGGTGGGAAGCTGCGCCTCCAGCGGCGCGTACCAGTCACGCGAGTTGTCGAGCAGTTGGCCGTCCTCCGCGCGGGTGACTGCGAAGACGTTGATCGAATACAGCGTCTCCTCGGTGAGAATGCGGCTGCCCTCGGTGGAGACGAAGTAGCGAACCACCTTGTTGGCGCTCACCCGCACCTCCGAGTCGAACAGCTGCGGGTGGGCGTTGAACTTGGCGGAGAGCGACCGGCTCAAGCTCACCCACCGGTCGCGGTGAAAATCGAAGGGAATGGCGGGTTGGATGAAGACCTCCGCCTTCTCCTTGGAGAACGACGCGGGGCGGTTGGGCTCTTCGACGGTGTAGACGTTCTCGCCCTTCTTCTTGAGGTAGTTGAAGAGCGCGTTCTTGTACTTCTCGTCGGTGACGAGCCACAGCGCGGTTCGCAGCGCCATCGGATCGTCGTCGATCGGCCCGTCCTTGCGAGGCAAGTAGCTGTTGCCCTTGAGGGAGAAGCTGAAGTCCATCTCCTCGGCCATCGAGTTGTCGAGCTCGTAGCTGCCCACGCGCACGTCGACGTAGAGCTTGCGGTCTTTTGCCGACTCGTCCTGGAAGAGGGCGCCGTAGCGGGCGGTGATCTCGCGCTGCTGGTAGTCCTTTAGCTGGTAGCTGATGAAGTAGGGCGGCGCGTTTTCCTTGAGGGTGAGGTCCGACTGGTTCCGCTTCAGCTCGACGGTCATCGCGTCGAGCAGCGTCTGGCGTGGGTCGGGGCTCGGGGCAGCAGCGAGGAGGAACGTGAGAGTGAATGGGAGGAGCACGCCCCTCACCCTACCCCTCTCCCAGAGGGAGAGGGAACCTTAGGCTTTGACGATGTTGTCGCGAAAGCGGCCGGCGGCGCGGGTGGCGTTCCGGGTGTCGATGACCAACCGGGCGTGCGACGCGACCTCGGCATAGTCAATTCCCGAGTGGTCGGTGAGGATCAGCACGGCGTCGTAGTGGGAGAGGGGTTCCGCTCCCAGTGAGACCGAGCGCATCGGGCGCAGAATGCCGTGACCTGCCATCAGCTCGGGCACGTATGGGTCGTGGTAGTCGACTCCCGCCCCCCGCTCCTCGAGCAGGCGAATGACCTTGAGCGAGGGGCTCTCTCGCATATCGTCGACGTCCTTTTTGTAGGCGACCCCCAGCACGAGCAGCTTGGCGCCGTGCAGCGCCTTCTTGTGCGTGTTGAGCGCCTCCATGGTGCGCTGCACCACATAGAGCGGCATCTGCGCATTCACCTCGCCAGCGAGCTCGATGAATTTGGTCTGGAAGTCGAACGAGCGCGCCTTCCAGGTCAGATAGAAGGGGTCGATGGGAATGCAGTGCCCGCCCAGGCCCGGCCCCGGGTGAAAGGGCATGAAGCCGAACGGCTTGGTCGACGCCGCGTGAATGACCTCCCAGACGTCGATTCCCATGCGGTCGCAGAGCATCTTCAGCTCGTTGACCAGCGCGATGTTCACGCAGCGGAAGATGTTCTCCAAGAGCTTGGCCAGCTCGGCGACCCGGGTCGAGGACACCGGCACCACCTGGGCGAGGGCCGCGCCGTAGAGCGTCTGCGCTGCCTCCAAGCACGAGGGCGTACAGCCTCCGACGACCTTCGGAATGGTGCGGGTGTCGAACTTCCCGTTCCCCGGGTCTTCGCGCTCAGGGCTGAAGGCGAGGTGGAAGTCCCTCCCCACGCGGAGGCCGTTCCCCTCGAGGAGCGGCCGCAAGACCTCCTCGGTGGTGCCTGGGTAGGTGGTGGACTCGAGAACGTAGAGCTGGCCCTTGCGCACGTGGGGAGCCAGCGCTTGCCCGCTCTTCTCGATGAAGCTCAAGTCCGGCTCGCGCGCTGCCGTGAGCGGCGTGGGCACGCAAATCACCACGCAGTCCAGCTCGCCGGCTCGCGCGAAGGTCGAGGTGGCCGAAAAGCGCTTTTCCTTTTGGGCCCGTGCCACCCGCTCGGCAGAGATGTGACGCAGGTAGCTCTCTCCCCTTCCCAGCGCCGCCAGCTTGCGCGCGTCGAGGTCGATGCCGGTCACCGGAAAGCCTGCCTCGGCGAAGGTCAGCCCCAACGGCAGGCCCACGTATCCAAGGCCGACGATTCCAACTTTCGCCTCGCGCGTGCGAATTCGGTCGAGCAGTGTGTTTGGCATGACTCTCATGGTGACGCCCCTCACCCCAACCCTCTCCCAGAGGGAGCGGGGGCAGTCGCCAAAATCACCCACGTCAGGCGTTCGGGCAGGTGCCCTGTTCGCTGCGCCAGAAGGCACGCCGCCGGCCGAGTGACGCCGTAGGCAGGTGAGTACCTTGCGCCCGTCACGCGCACATTCCAGCCCGCCGAGAAGAGAACCACCACACGGCCAAAGGTCGCGACCCAAGGCTGCAGCTCATCCAACCCCTCTTCGAGCGCACCGGCGCGGTGGAGCTCGTCCTGGGTGGCGGCCCGCAGCTGAAGCTCGCCATCAGGCGCGTGCAAGCGCGAGCGAAGATCGTGCCTCTTGGCTCCCTCGAACCGATCGACCACCGTCAGCGCGCGCTTCTCCTTGTGGAGCGTTAGACACCGCTCGATCCAGACGGGATCGGCCAGCCGTTCGTAGCCGCGGTGGAACGCCACCAGGCGATCGGTATGCGCGTCGGCGGAAAGGCGCGCCTCACACGATGCGCCCTCGGGCAGCGCGAACGGCCGGGCTGGGTCGAAGGGCCAGATCTCCTCCCTGTCCACCTGAGGCGTGTTGTGCGCCGCAGTCGCGCGCAGCTCGTTGCGTAGCGTGGGATCGCGGGTGTAGCTCCCCGTGCCGAGATCGACGATCACCGGCTCGCCGTCGACGTGCAGCTCGAACGAGAGGTGGTCGTTGTGGCTGTGGCCGCCGAGGCCGCGCTGGCCGTTGGGGCCTGCGCGCACCGCCACGGTGAGCCCTCCTCCGTGCAGCACGTACAGCCCGCCCGCCCGGGAGGAAAACGGCCGCCGCCGCGCCGCACAGGAAAGCGCTCCCCACCGCTGTACGCCTTCGGCACCGCACAGCCAGGCGAGCTCATCGGGAGGCGGCGCACCCTCCCGTTTGAGCGCCGGCTCGTCGAAGAGCGCCGCCCCCAACGACGCGAGGTAGCCGTGCGAGAGGTCGTCGCGGTCACAAAGCGCCAGCACCCGCCCCGAGTCGTTGTCGCCAATCTGCGGAGCTCTCCCCCCTTCCGAGCAGTACCCTTCGACGGCGAAGAACATTCGCTTCAGGCGCCCGGCGAAGGAGCTCCCTAAGTCCACTCCATTGGTGCGCGCGGCGAGGTGAGCCAAGGCGAACATCTCGGTGGCCAAGCGGTGGTACGGCACCGAGCCTTCGAAGGAGAACCCGTCCTCGTGCACCTGGGCCTGCATCTGCGCCGACAGCCCCCGAGCTGCCAGCTGGGTACGCCGGGTGGCTCCAGGCAAGTGGGGAAAGGCGAGGGAGACCAGAAGCAAGCCGAGGTAGCCGGCCACGAGGTGGTTGTTGGGCACCACGTTGCCGTCTTCCAGATGAACCTCGACGAAGGCGCAGTGGTCCAAGAGCGCGCAGAAGAGCTCCAGCGCCTCATCCACAGCCATGCCCGCTCCGGAAAACATCCTCATCGCCATCGCGAGGTTGGCTGCCCGCAGCGCGACCTCCATCGGGCAGGCCCACTGAATGCCGACGCCCATCGGATTGGCGCGCACGAACGCATGCGCCTGGGCCGCAAACTGCCGCCGGTAGACTTCCTCGCCGCTCACCCACGCGCCCTGACCCAAGGCGACGAGCTGCTCCAGCCGGCCGAGTGCCCAAGGAAACTTCGGGTCCAGGCCAGGCGTGAACAAAGACAGCTCGAGCGCGGGAGCGCGGGGGTAGCGCATGCCGCTCGCCGCATCGAGGCTCCAGTCGATCGGTGCGTGCGGCCCGAAATGGACCTGGGTGCCAAAAACGTCGAACGAGCGCTGGGCGGCTTTTTCCGCCCGGGCGTGGGCGCGCTCCCTGGCGCCGGGTACCCTGCCGAGCGCGGCAACCACCTCGTCGCGTCGCGAGCCATCGCACCACAGCGGGTGGGCGCTCTCGAAAAGGTGACCGGCCGCCTCCCGAGGCGCTTTCCCCAGCGAGCTCAAAAGCCGCCGCACCGTCCACGGGTGCGCGCCACCGTAAAGAGTCACCCGGAGCGCACGGTTGGCTCGCCTCGCCACCGCGCGCGCCGCGTGGGAGGGGCCAAGCTGCTCGACGAGTGTCGCATAGTGACCGAGCGCGCCCATTCGCAGCGAAGGGACGGAGCAAAGCCCGCGCCACGGCACGCCGACGGCGGCGAAGCGCCTACTGGGGCCGTGGCTGAAAGAGTTTCAGGCGGATGAGCCGCCGGGCGATGAGCACCGTCGCCAGCACCAACGCGATGCCCAAGAGTAGATACTTTCCCCCCGAGCGCAGCTCGTCCACCACCTGAGGCCCGAAGCGGTAGCCCAGATAGATCACCACCGGCGCGGTCACGAGCCCGGCGAGCCCGTCGGCGACGAGGAAGCGACGCGCGCTCATGCCGCTCATCCCCGCGAGCAAGAAGGTCGGAGCACGAAGACCGGGGAGGAAACGGGCGGTGAACACCGTGAGCGCCCCGTGGTGATCGAAATGCCTGGCGGCCCAGGCGACGCGAGACGGCCGAAGCAGACGGCCCACCCAGCGGTGCTGCGCGGCACGTGGGCCCAGCCGCTTACCGATGTGAAAGAGCAGCCCGTCTGCGGTGAGCAGGCCCGCGTACCCGACCGCGAACATCACTGGCAGGTTGGCGCCCTCCCCAGCGGCCAGCCAGCCACCGGCGAGGAGAATCAGCTCCTCGGACACAGGCAGCCCCACCCCGGTGGCAGCGAGCAGCGCGAACACCGCCGGGTAGGAGAATGCCTGCACCCAGCTCAACACGTGCCCGTCCACGATGGGTGAAGCTGAGCACGGGGCTGTGGGTCAGGAACCCCCCATCGCAAGCCAGCAAATTGACCAGCAATTGCCAGCAGGTATACCTTACGACACCGATGTGCGAAGTGAGGCTGTCACTGACCAGCAAGTGCGGAAACGCCGATGAGGCGTGGACAAGTCTTGCCGGCGGAAGCAGGGCGACCGGGGGAGCGGCCTCAGGCTGCGACCTGCGAGAGCCCT
>JBMORE010000117.1:0-13204 GCA_049322255.1 Myxococcota bacterium
CACGCCTTCTTCTATAAACGCAATGCGGCCGGGTGAGTAGGGCTTTGGATGAAGGAGTGTCACTCTTCGTGCTGCTCCACCCGGTTTCGCCCGGCTTCCTTGGCGGCGTAGAGACAGTCGTCGGCGGCGCGCAAGAGCGCCTCGGCGGAGTCGATCGACGGCACGGGGAAGGTGGCGACGCCGATGGAGGCGGTGCAGCCGACGCGCTCCGTTTTTCCCCCGCTCTCCAGAGGCAACCGCAGCGCCTCGATGCCCGTGCGCACCCGCTCGCAGACGCGCCGGGCGGCCGCCGGGCCGGTCTCGGGGAAGAGAGCGATCAGCTCTTCTCCGCCGTAGCGGGCGAGCAGGTCGACGTCGCGCAGCGACTTTTGCACCACCTGCGCCACCGCCTGCAAGACCCGGTCGCCGAACGGGTGGCCGTAGGTGTCGTTGAGGCGCTTGAAGTGGTCGATGTCCAGCATCATGCAGGAGAGCGGAACGCGGTAGCGGTGGGAGCGGGCGAGCTCTTGGGTCAAGCGTTCTTCGAAGTGGCGGCGGTTGGCCAAGCCGGTGAGCGGGTCGGTCTGCGACAGCGCGAGCAGCTCCTGGCGCTTCTTGTCCAGCTCCTTGTTGGCGCGGTCGAGCTGTTGGTTCTTTTCCACCAGCGCGTCTTGCAGCGCCTTGAGGCGCAGCATCGACTTGACGCGCGCGCACAGCTCGAGCGGGTCGAAGGGCTTGATGAGGAAGTCGTCGGCGCCCAGCTCGAGGCCCTCGATTTTTCCCGGCCCCTGGCGCGCGGTCATCAAGATGACGGGGATGAAGCCGAACCCGCTCTGCCCGGAGTTGGCCTTGACGATGCGGCAGACCTCGACTCCGCCCAAGCCGGGCATTTCCACGTCCATCACGATGAGGTCGGGCCGTCGAGCGCGAATGGCCGAGAGCGCCTCGCTGCCGTCGCGAGCCTCGAAGAGCTCGTAGCCGTAAGGGGCGAGGGCTTGCCGTACCGCGTGCACGGTGGCGGGGTCGTCGTCGACGACCAGCACCTTGCGCCCCGAAAGGTCTGCCAGCGAAGAGGGGTCGCTGCGGGCGACTTCGAGCGTTTTCCGGCGCGCGGGCATCGGCAAGAGGGAGTCTACCCTCCCGGCTTGAACAGCCGCGCCCGGTACACCGGCTAGGCCCCACCGCGCGGCCTGGCGGGTTGCTGACGACCCATTTTTGGACCATATTCAGTCCATGAAATTCTCTGCCCAGATCAGGCCCATCAGCTACCTTAAGGCCCACGCGGCGGAGCTCGTGCGAGAGCTTGGCAGCAAGCATGAGCCACTCGTCATCACTCAGAACGGAGAAGCCAAAGCGGTCCTGCAGGACGTGGGGTCCTACGAACAGACCCAAGAAACTCTAGCGCTGCTCAAGATACTGGCGCTCGGCAGCCGGCAAGTCGAGGAGGGTCGCGTCCGACCGGCTGCTGTGGTGCTTCGGCGGCTTCGCGGGCGGCGGAGCGCTCGCTGATGGCGTTTCGGGTGTTCCTCACCGAGGATGCCGAGCAGGATCTCGAAGAGCTCTACGATTTCATCGCAGAGCATGACGCTCCCGAGCGAGCCGAGCACGTGCTCAGGCGCATCGAGGAGGTTCTCGAGACGCTGGCATCTTTTCCCCAACGGGGCGCCATACCCAAGGAACTGCTCAGCCTGGGCATCCGGAACTTTCGTGAAGTCTTCTTCAAGCCCTACCGCATGATCTTCCGCATCCAAGGCAGGGCGGTCTACGTCTACCTCGTTGCAGACGGGCGCCGGGAAATGCAAAGCCTGCTTCAGCGGCGCCTTCTGAGTGCGCGGTGACGCGATTCCCCAAAACAAGCCCCGGGGCTTCGGGACCGCCGCACGGCGTGTCCAGCCAGGCCGTCGCGAGCCTCGAAGAGCTCGTAGCCGTAAGGGGCGAGGGCTTGCCGTACCGCGTGCACGGTGGCGGGGTCGTCGTCGACGACCAGCACCTTGCGCCCCGAAAGGTCTGCCAGCGAAGAGGGGTCGCTGCGGGCGACGGCGAGCGTTTTCCGGCGCGCGGGCATCGGCAAAAGGGAGTCTACCCTCCCGGCTTGAACAGCCGCGCCCGGTACACCGGCTGCCCGGAGGCGAGGTAACGCTTCTCCCGGGTGGAGGGCGCCTCCTCGGGGTCGAAAGGGTGAAAGGCGCCGCCGCCAAACGGATTGTGGAAGCCGGCCTGCTCCAGCACCTCGAGCATCTGATGGGCGCGGTCTTCCACGTCGGTGCGCAAGTCGAAAACCCCGCCGGGCTGAAGCAGCGAGAGCAAGAGCTGGGAGAACTCCGGGGTGAGCACCGCGCGCTTGTGGTGCGCGCGCTTCCACCAGGGGTCGGGGAACTGCAGGTGCACGGCGGAAAGGGAGCAGGGGCGAAACAGCCGGGGCATCTCGAAGCGGGCGTCGGCCTCGAGGACTCTCAGGTTCCGAAGGCCGCGCACGTTCGCCCGGTGCTGCACCTCGCGGGCGTACTTCTTGCGCCACTCGAAGGCCACGTAGCGCACCTCGGGGTGGCGGGTGCAGTAGGCGAGCGCGAACCCTCCCTTTCCCGAGCCAATCTCCACTTCCAGCGGGCCTGGGAACCCGAACACCTCGTCCCAATCGGGCGGCTCGGTGCGCCCGAGGAGCTCCTCGCCAGCGGGCTGTGGTCGAAGGGGGGGGCGGGACATGCCGGCGCGTTCTGCTAGCAGCTTCTTCGGCGCATCGAAAGGCGGCGGAGCAAGGGAAGGAGCACCCACCCCAGCGCCGGCGAAGCCGATGACCGCCCGAGGGTCTCCGCGGGTGAGGGACCAGGCGCGGTCTGACGAAGCTCTCAGGACGAGGAGCGTTGCGACAAGGGGTGGGAGGGAGTGCGCGCGGACCACGACGGCGAGGTATATCCACCCTCGATGCGCCAGTTTCAATCCATCGCCCAGGCCAGTGGACTGTCGGGCTGCGCCGTGTGCCTGGGGAACTTCGACGGGGTACACCTCGGCCACCAGGCGCTCTTCGCCGAAGCGCGCCGCCACGGGCCGGCGGTGGCCATCACCTTTCACCCCCACCCGGGCAAGGTGCTGCAGCCCGAGCTGGCGCCCAAGCTGATTACTCTCTTGCCCCGAAAGCTCGAGCTGCTCGAGGAGTGCCAGCTGGCGGCGGTGGTGGTGCAGCCGTTTTCCCTCGAGTACGCCCGCACCACCCCGGAGGCGTTCGAAGCCTCGGTGTTCGACCAGTTGGGAGCCTCGCACGTGGTGATCGGCTCGGACTTCACCTACGGGCGAGCGCGCGCGGGCACGGTGACGACGCTTCGGGCCGCCGCGGCCAAGCGGGGCGCCCAGGTGCACGTGGTGGCGCCGGTGACGGTGGACGGGGTGGTGGTGTCATCGACCAAGGTGAGGGAGTACGTCCTCGAGGGGCGGGTGAGCGCGGCCAGACGCTTGCTCGGCCGCTTCTTCGATCTCGACGGGGTGGTGGTGCCTGGCCACGGGCGAGGGCGGACCCTGGGCATTCCGACCGCCAACGTCGACACCGAGAACGAGCTGCGCCCGGCGGCGGGGGTGTACGCGGTGCGCTCCCGAGTGGAGGCAGAGGAGCGCTGGCTGCCCGGAGCAGCCAACATCGGGGTGAAGCCGACTTTTGGGGGAACCGAGGTGACCATCGAGGTGCACCACCTCGACTGGACGGGCGATTTGTACGGGAAGCGAATGCGGGTGCAGTTCATCGAGCGCTTACGTCCCGAGGCCCGCTTCGGCTCGGTGAGCGAGCTGGCGGCCCAGATTCGACGCGACCTGGAGGCGGCCCGCGAGGCGGTGGCTCGGGCGAAGCCTTGAAGATGGGATGCTGGCGGATTCTGCTCGTGAAGGTGGCCCAGCGCTGAAAAAATCAGGCAGGGCCTTGACTTGTCCGACCCCACCCAATAGATCGCCCCGCTCCGCGCACCTTCTGGCAGGCCTTCGGGGTGCCGTCGCGGCGCATCGCCGCACGAACATTGGAGTTTTTGAGTCATGTCGCAGAGAACTTACAGCGCGAAAGCCGCGGACATCCGCCGCGCGTGGCACATCGTCGACGTCTCGGACAAGGTGCTCGGCCGCGCCGCCAGCCAGATTGCCACCCTGCTCAAGGGCAAGCACAAGCCGACTTACACGCCGTCAATCGACACCGGCGACCACGTGGTGGTGATCAACGCCGCCAAGGTGAAGGTTACCGGGAAGAAGGACACCGACAAGCTCTACTACCGCCACCCGCACGCGGGCTTCCCCGGTGCGCTCAAGACGACCAACTTCAAGGGCCTGCTCGAGCGTCACCCGGAGGACGTCATCAAAAACGCGGTACGGCGCATGCTCCCGCGCAACGCGCTGGGCCGGAAGATGATGACCAAGCTCAAGGTCTACGCCGACGACAAGCACCCCCACGCCGCCCAGAAGCCAGTGGCGCGCGAGGTCGAGGCCTAAAGCATTCACCACGGAGAATCGACGATGGCAGCACTTGGCAATGATGGTTTCTACGCAACCGGTCGTCGCAAGGAGTCTACCGCCCGCGTCTGGGTCAAGACGGGCAACGGCTCCATGGTCATCAACGGCCGCCCGATAGACGAGTACTTCGGCCGCGAGACCTCGAAGATGATCATCAACCAACCCCTCCAAGTCCTCGAGCAGAGCGGCAAGGTGGACATGACCGTGAACGTGCGCGGCGGAGGCCTCTCCGGCCAAGCCGGCGCCATTCGCCACGGGCTGTCGCGCGCCTTGTGCAAGCTGAACCCCGAGTTCCGCTCGGTGCTCAAGAAGGCCGGCTTCCTCACCCGCGATGCCCGCGCGGTGGAGCGAAAGAAGTACGGTCAGCCTGGCGCCCGCCGCCGCTTCCAGTTCTCCAAGCGCTAGACCTCGGCACGGCGGCTCGCGAGGGCCGTGTGCTCCGCAGACGTACCTCTGACGGCCGTTGGCTCGCCCAGGGCGCGTGCTAGGCTTCCGCCTCGCCATGGAGCTCAACGAGATTCTGCAAATCGCCCTGCGGGGTGGTGCCTCCGACATCCACCTCAAGGCCGGCTTGCCCCCGATGTTCCGGGTGGACGGCTCGCTGGTGCCGCTCAAGGACGGCAAGCGACTGCCTCCCGAGGAAGTGGCGCGCATGGCGTTCGGCATCATGAACGAGTTCCAGAAGGACAAGTTCAAGACCTCGAACGAAGTCGACCTGGCCTACGGCGTGCCTGGGCTAGGTCGCTTCCGCGTCAACGTGTTCCAGCAACGCGGCACCATCGGCGCGGTGTTGCGCGTCATCCCCTTCAAGGTGATGACCATCAAAGATCTGTTGTTGCCTCCGGTGCTGGAGAAGATTTGTCTCGAGGAGCGCGGCCTCATTCTGGTCACCGGCACCACCGGCTCGGGCAAGTCGACCACGTTGGCGGCGATGATCGACCACGTCAACGCCAACGAGACCAACCACATCATGACCATCGAGGATCCGATCGAGTTCCTCATCCGCGACAAGCGGTCGATCGTGAACCAGCGCGAGGTGGGAGTGGACACGATGTCCTTCGGGCAGGCGCTCAAGAGCGCGCTGCGACAGGACCCCGACGTCATTCTGGTGGGAGAAATGCGCGACCTCGAGACCATCGAGACGGCGCTCACCGCCGCCGAGACCGGCCACCTGGTGATGTCCACCCTGCACACCCTCGACGCCACCGAGACCATCAACCGCATCATCTCCGCCTTTCCGCCTTATCAGCAGAAGCAGGTGCGCTTGCAGCTGGCTTCGGTGCTCAAAGCGGTGGTGTCGCAGCGGCTGGTGCCGCGCGCCGACGGGAAGGGGCGGGTGGCGGCGGTGGAGATTCTCAAGGCCACCGCCCGGGTGCGTGAGCTCATCGAGGACAAAGACCGCACCAAGGAGATCTCCGACGCCATCTCCCAGGGGCACATCTCCTACGGAATGCAGACCTTCGACCAGTCGCTGATGTCGCTGGTGAAGAACGGGCTCATCACCTACGAAGAAGCCAAACGCCAGGCGACCAACCCCGACGACTTCGCACTGCGCTTCTCGGGTATCAGCGGCACCTCGGACTCGAAGTGGGACGACTTCGACAAGGCGCCCGGTGAGTCCGCGGCCATTCCCGGCAGCGCCGCCTTCGCCCAAAAAGGAGCGCCCGCAGCTTTGGCGCGCCCAGCGGCTCCCGCCCCCGCGCCCAAGCCGGCGACCAACCCGGGGACGACCGCCGCCAAGCCGGGTGAGAAGAAAGACGACGACTTCCAGATCGAGCGCTTCTGACTTCAGTTCGGCAGCCCGCTTGGCGCTTGGGGGAAGGCCTCATCGACTGCTCTCGACAGCCGGTCCAACCGGAGCGCCCCGATCAGCTCCGCTTTGTGCAGAAAAAAGAGCAGGCGTTTGAGCGTCACCTTGGCGCGAGACGCGTTCGCCGTACCCAGCTCGGCTGTCGCGCGTTCCAGCGCCGTTTGCACGTGCTCGGGGTTGATCGGCTGGGGTCCCTCGTCGAAGGCCTCCTCGAGGAGCGCGCGGGCCACGAGCTGGTGTGCTTCGCGCCAGGTGGGATTGGCGGTGCGGGCGAAGGCATCGTGCATCTGGAGCAGCCGTTCTCGAGTCAGGGCCGCCAGCGTGGGCACCGAGTCCACCGTTTCGGCGAAATAGGCCTGGTCGAACGCGTCGGCCCCGTCGTCGTAGCCGAAGGCTTCTTCGAGCAAGAGAGAGGCGAAGAGCTGATTGGCCTCCTCGTCGGTCGCGCCCTCCGCCTTCAGCGCTTCGCGGGCGCTGGCGAGCTTTTCGCCCATGGCTTCGTCCTCTGCGAGCGCGTGAAGCGCCGCATGGGCAGCGAGGAAGACGAGCGCGCCTTGGGTGTCCTCTCCGAGGTGGGGGTTGCCGGCGGTGGCGAGGAGGGTGTCCTTCTTGTCGGGGTGGGAGCGGGCGGTGTGGGCGTAAAAGCGCTCGGAGGCCTTCAAGACCTCGCCTCGCTCGTCACGGCGCAGAGTGTCCACCGCGGCGTTCAGTGAAAGGTAGTGGGCCAAAAGCGGGTGCATCGTGCCTTGCTATCAACGGCGGCGCCGCGCGGCTACCGACTTGGCGCAAGGCCGCTTGGGGGAATAGAAAGCCCGTGTGAGTGAAGGCGCACCAACTGCCTACGACCGTGCCTTACGCTTGCTCTCGGTGCGTGCACGCAGCCGGCATGAGCTGGAGTTGCTCTTGGCGCGCCGTGGGTTTGGTGCCCAAGAAATCTCCGCGGCGCTCACCCGGCTCACCGAGCTGTCCTACGTCGACGACGCGCGCTTCGCCCTGCAGCGGGCCACGGTGCTCTTGCGCGATGGGCGGCTGGGAGTCGAGGGAGCTCACGCCCGGCTTTTGGCCCACGGGCTCTCTGCCTCGGCCGCCAGGGTGGCGATCGACCAAGCCAGGCGCGAGCTCGGCTTCGACGCGTACGCCTCGGCGAAGACATTGCTCCAGCGGCGCAAGCTGTTTGGGCGGCCCCTGCTTCCCAAGGAGCGGGCGCGGGCTGAGCGGCTGCTGTCCACCCGAGGGTTCGACGCCGACGTGGTCGAGCGACTTTTGAGTGAACGCGGGCTGGATCCGCGGGACGGCGGCGATTAGGTTCACGCGCCCACATGGTCCGCGTCCTTCTTTTCGGTTGTCTGGCGGTGACAGTGGCCACCGGCTGCAAGACCACCGACACCGGCACCGAGCTGACCGAGCCCGACTACGCCAGCGACGCCGAGACCAACCTCGCTCAGGGCAACGAAGCGCTCGAGTCGAAGAACTTCCTCGATGCCGAGCGGTACTTCGAGTACGTGCGCAGCAAGTACCCCTTTCTCGAGGCGTCGAAGCACGCCACCTTGCGCCTGGCCGACCTCGATTTCGAGCGTGAGCGCTACTTGGAAGCGCGCGATCGCTACCGCAGCTTCGTCAAGCTCTACCCCACCCACCCCAAGGTCGACTACGCCGCTTTCCGCGCGGCGCTGACCCACTACAAGGACATGCCCAGCGACTTCTTCCTCTTGCCGCGCCCGAAGCAGAAGGACCAGGCCGAGGTGAAGAGCACGCTGGCGGCGATGCAGGACTTCGTGCGCAACTTCCCCAAGTCGCCCTTCGTCGAGGAGGCCCAAAAGCTCGTCGACGAGTCGCGACGCCGCTTGGCCGAGCACGAGATGTCGGTGGCGGAGTTCTACCGCGACCAGAAGCGGTGGCCGGGGGTGGTGGGCCGCTACAAGAAGGTCGTCGCCGAGTACTCCGGGGTGGGCTTCGACGAAGAGGCGCTCTTCGGGCTCTACGAGGCCTACCTCCAGCTGAACGACTCCGCGCAGGCCAAGAAGACGCTGGAGACCATCGTCGAGCGCCTGCCCGGTACCGGCGCCGCCACCAAGGCGCAGCGGCTCTTGGGCAAGGGGTGAGCCCCGAGCTTTTGCGGCCCTTGGGCTTCTTCGCCGCCACGGTGGCGGTGGGAGCGAGCGCGATCGTCCTTTTCCCCCGGCTGTTCGGCGCCGCCGCCGGCCCCGAGGTGGAGATCATCACTTCGCTCAAGCGCACCGAGCGGACGGGCTTGACGCAAGGGGTGAACGGCAGCCCAACACCTCTGCGCTCCCGGCGCCACCAGTTCGACCGCCTGCAAGTCTCAGCGGCGCGGGGGGCGAAGAAGGCCACCCTCACCGCCACCTTGGACTTCACCGGCTCCTTCGGAGACACCGAGGTGAGCTCGCTCGGCTTGGAGCGGGTGGAGCTGGAAGGCGACGACGAATGGAGCCCGGTGGGGGGCTGGGCGCCTCGACTGGCGGCCGCGGTGGCGATGCTGGAGCGGCGGCGGCAGGCGCTCGAGGCCGGCGACCTCGAGAGCCTGGCGGTGCTGGGGCAAAAAATGACCGCGCCTCTCCTCGCCGCTCACCCGGAGGTGCAGCGACTTTTGACGGTGCGGGGTCGAAAGTACCGCGCGCGTGCCTGGTACCTGCGCTCGGAGCGCGAAGAGGTGACGGTGCGCGAGGAGTACCAGCTGGTGGGGAGTTTGCCCGACCGGCCGGTGGACGAGCTCGGGGCGCGGCGGCTGACACTTGTGTGGCAGAACGGGGAATTCTTCTTTGCCCAAGGCCTCATGTAGGCTACGAGACCGAAAGCCTCCGGGGAAAAAGGGCTGCACATGGATGAGGCGCTCAAGCAGTTGCTGACGCTGGGACACGGCTACTTCGAGAAGAAGCAGTACGCGCAGGCCGAGAAGTACCTGGCCCAAGTCGTCGAGCACAACCAATCGTTCGCCGACGTGTACAACATGCTGGGCGTCATCTATCACGACCAGGGTCAGTTCGCCCGGGCGCAGCGCGCGTTCGAGGCGGCCTTGCGCCTAAACCCCGGCTACACCGACGCCGCCCTCAACTTGGCAGTCATCTACAACGACATGGGCAAGTACCGGGAGGCCAAGGAGGTCTATCAGACCGCCCTGCAGCGCCAGCGCTCGTCCTCCGGGAAGATCGACCCGTTCGTCACTGGGAAAATCGCCAACATGTACGCAGACATCGGTGATGTCTATGCCTCGAGCGGGCTGTGGGCCGAGGCGATCGGCGAGTACCAGCGCGCGCTGGCGCTCTGCCCACACTTCGTCGACATTCGCCTCAAGCTGGGAGACGCCTACCGCGACAACGGCAGCACCACCGAGTCGCTGGTACAGTTCGAGGAGATTTTGCGCTCCCACCCCAACTACCTGCCCGGCCGGGTGCACTACGGCATCGCCCTCTACTCCGCGGGGCGCAAAGCCGAGGCGATCAAGGCGTGGGAGGAGGTCTTGGTGCGCAGCCCCGGCAACAAGAGCGCCGAGATGTACCTGAATTTGGTGCGAGATTCTGGAAGGGGCGAACAGGTCGGGTAAATGTATACTTTCGTCATCCCTCGTGAGGTCTAAGGAAGCGTGAGTCCCCCCAGCGGCGCGGCAGTCGGCAGCTCCAGCCAGAAGGCGTACGCGCTCAAGTTCATCTCGGGCAAGTACCAGGGCGGTGAGTACCCGCTCAAGAGCGACAAGCAGGTCGTCATCGGGCGCTCCAGCGAGCTGGACATGGTGCTGGTGGAGGACATGGTCTCGCGCAAGCACGCGAAGATCACCTTCAGCGCGGGGAAGATCACCATCGAAGACTTGGGCTCGACCAACGGTACGTTCGTCAACGGCGAGAAAATCAAGCAGGCCCGCCTCAAGGAGGGCGACCGCATTCTCATCGGCACCTCGATTCTCAAGCTGGTGCACCAAGGCGCCAACGCACAAGACTACGACGACACCGCGGTGAAGCAGCGCCTGGAGGAGGCAGCGGCAGTGCAGGCGGCCCGCGCCACCAAGGCCTCCTCGATGACGGGGAAGATCGAAGAGATTCCGCTCCCCGACCTCTTGCAGCTGTTCCACACCTCGAAGAAGAACGGTGTCTTGGTGGTCAAGAACGACCGCGAGGGCCGCATCTACCTGCGCCAGGGCAAGGTGTACTACGCGGTCATCGACGCCAACCACGAGCTGGGACCGCAGAAGAGCTTCTACCGCATCATCACCTGGGACAGCGGCGACTTCGAGCTGCAGCCCCCCGATGACCAGCAGTTCATGGTCGAGCTCGACAGCTCCACCGAAGCGCTCTTGATGGACGCGCTGCGCCAGCTCGACGAGTACAAGCGCATTCAGGGCATGCTCCCCCCGGGCATGTCCTCGTTGACCTTGGCGATGCCCATGGCCGCCCCGTTGCGCGAGCTCAACCCTGACCAGCTCGACGTCCTGCAGCTGGTGCACAACTACGGCGGCCTCGAGGGCGTGCTCGACCACTCCGACAAGGACGACGTGGTGGTGGCGGAGATCCTCCTCGAGCTGGTCAAGCGTGACTTCGTGCGCGCAGGCTAGCACCCCCTCCCTCCCTGGGAGAGGGCAAGGGTGAGGGGTGTTACCATGCCGGCAATGAGAGCCGTCGCTCGCACGCTCGCGGTGCTCCTCGCTGCCGGTGGAGTGCCCAGCGGTCTGGCGCGCACGCCGGTGGTGGTGGTGGACCCGGGGCACGGTGGCTCGCAAGAAGGCGCCGCCGGTGCTGACGGCACTTTGGAAAAGAACCTCGCGCTCGAGCTTTCCCGAAAGCTGCGCGACGCGTTGGTGAAGGAAGTCACCGCCCAGGTGTTGCTCACCCGCGAGAAGGACGCCCACGTGCCGTTGTCCGACCGGGTGGCCTTCGCCAACCGTTACCAGCCCGACTTGTTCATCTCGGTGCACGCCAACTCGATGCCCACGCGCAAGCAGCGCGAACGCTCCGAGGGCATCGAGACGTACTTTCTCTCGGCGAGCGCTTCGGGAGAGGACGCCCAGCGCACCGCCGCGCGCGAAAACGACGACGGCCCCCGCTCGACGAAGAAGAAGGGCGGGGACACGTTGGCCTTCATCCTCTCCGATTTGCAGCGCACCGAGGCGCACGTCGACTCCTCGCGGCTTGCCTACGCGGTGCATCAAAAGCTGGTCTTGGCCACCGGGGCGGTCGACCGCGGGGTGCAGCAGGCGCCCTTCTACGTGCTTACCGGAGTGGAGGCTCCCGCCATCCTCGTCGAGGTGGGCTTCATCTCCCACCCGGGCGAGGGGAAGAAGCTGACCGAGTCGGCGTATCAAGAGGCCCTGGCGCGGGCGATTGCCGCGGGGGTGAGAAGCTTCCTCGCCGAGGTGGCAGCCCGGGATGACCAGCTCGCGCGGCCATAGGGTGTTTCGCCGACGTCTGCTATGCCCAAGCCCTCTCTCACGAGGTTTTCCATGCGCTCGTTCGACCGTGGCCTAAAGGACCTTCGCCCCGTCACCCTCACCCCGGGGGTTTCGCTGCACGCCGAAGGGTCGACCCAGGTGGAGTTTGGGCACACCAAGGTGCTGGTGACCTGTTCGGTGGAGGAGAAGGTGCCGCCGCACGTGATGGGCACCGGGGCGGGGTGGGTGACCGCCGAGTACGGCATGCTCCCCCGCTCGACCCACGACCGCTCGCCGCGGGAGGCCGCCAGGGGCAAACAGGGCGGCCGGACGATGGAGATTCAGCGGCTCATCGGCCGTGCGCTGCGTGCCGCGGTGGAGATGAAGTCTTTTGGGGTGCGCACCTTCACCCTGGACTGCGACGTCTTGCAGGCCGACGGGGGAACGAGGACCGCGTCGATTACCGGCGCCTACGTGGCGCTCGCGCTGGCGCTGAAGAAGTTGGCCAAGGCCGGAAAGCTCTCCAGCGTGCCCAAGCTGACCCCGGTGGCCGCGGTGTCGGTGGGCATCGTGAAGGGCGAGGTGGTGGTCGATTTGGATTATGCGGAGGACTCCACCGCGGAGGTGGACATGAACATCGTCGCCGCGGAGGGTGGGCGGCTCATCGAAGTGCAGGGGACCGCCGAGGGGAAGGCCTTCGAGCGCCGCCAGCTCGACCAAATGCTCGATGTGGGGATGGAGGCGATCGAGCGCCTCATCCAGTTGCAGAAGAAGGTCATTGGTTGAGGCTCCTCTTCGCCACCCTCAACCGGGGGAAGCTCGAGGAGCTGCGCGAGCTGGTGGGGGCCGACCTCGAGGTCGTCTCGCAGGCCGAGCTGTCGCTGTCCGTCGAGGTGGAAGAAGACCAGCTCACCTTCGAAGGGAACGCCGAGAAGAAGGCCCGGGCGTTTCTCGCCGCGAGCGGGTTGCCTGCGCTCGCCGACGACTCGGGGCTGTGCGTGGAGGCCCTCGCGGGAAGGCCAGGGGTGCACTCGGCGCGTTACGCTCCGACCGAGAAGGCGCGCATCGAGCGGCTGCTGGAGGAGCTGTCAGCGGTGGAGGAGGAGCAACGTGCGGCGGCTTTCCGCTGCGCGCTGTGCTTGGCGCTGCCCTCGGGGAAGGCGGTCATCGAGGTGGGCGCATGCCCGGGGCGCATCGCCCGCGAGCCGAAAGGGGAGGGAGGGTTCGGCTACGACCCGGTGTTCTTCCTGCCGGAGCTGGGCAAGACGATGGCCCAGCTCTCTTCGGCGCAAAAGTCGGAGGTGTCGCACCGCGGCCGAGCGTTTCGAAAGATGCGGCCGCACTTGTTGGCATTGGCTCGGGGAGAGCTTCACTAGTATGAAGTGGCTGTTGTCGGGGCGTAGCGCAGCCTGGTAGCGCGCCTGCCTTGGGCGCAGGAGGTCGGAGGTTCGAATCCTCTCGCCCCGATACAAGAAGTCGAGCGCCCGTAGCTCAGCTGGATAGAGCATCGGCCTTCTAAGCCGAGGGTCGTGGGTTCGAGTCCCGCCGGGCGCGCT
>JBMORE010000118.1:0-12631 GCA_049322255.1 Myxococcota bacterium
GGCTCTCGCAGGTCGCAGCCTGAGGCCGCTCCCCCGGTCGCCCTGCTTCCGCCGGCAAGACTTGTCCACGCCTCATCGGCGTTTCCGCACTTGCTGGTCAGTGACAGCCTCACTTCGCACATCGAGCTCCCTTTATCGAAAAGGCCCAGCGGGCACCAGCGGGCCCTGGAAGGCCGCTTCTTCGAAGTCGCAGCGCTCCACCCAGGTCGAGGCGGCGGCCTCGAAGCCGGCGCCAAAGTCGGGGAGCGCTCCCACCGAGGCACGCACGGCCGCGCAGTCGCCGGAGAGGTATTCGGCTTCGATTCGCAGCCGGTGTGCCTCTTTGCGAAGGCTGTCGGGCAGCGCTCCGGCGAGCGCTCCACGCAGGTAACCCAAGGCCAGCACCGGCGCTTCTGCTTGAAGCAGCCGCCGGCCGAGCAGGTAGTTGAGGTAAGGGTTTTTGCGGTCGCGCTCGAGCGCCTCGCGCAAAACGAGCAGCTTCACCTCGTCGCGGCCCTCCTCGAAGTAGGCCCACAGCGCCTTTCCTGTCTCGCCGTCATTCAGCCCCGCGAGCTTCACCCGCGCGGTGCGGTCAATCGCCGGGCTGGGCTGGTGTGTCTGCACTTTTTCGAGGTAGGCGCGGGCGTCGTCGAAGCGGCCGCGGCGGTAGGCGAGGTCGGCCTGGACCATCGCCACCTCGGCGGCAATCGCCGGAACACCCTCATGCTGGCGCGCGAGTGTCTCTAAGACTCTGTCCGCCTCCGTCTGTTTGCCCACCTGGACGAGCGCTCGGGCTCGTGCCAGTTGGTGCGAGGGCTCGTTTGGTTCGAGCACGGCGCAGCGCTGGTAGAGCGCGAGGGCACGCTCGGGTTCGCTGCGCAAGTCCTCCCGGGCTTTCTGCGAGAGCGTCGCCACTTCACGGGCGCAGGCGCGAGAAAAGAGGCTGCCTTGGCGAAAGCGCGCGAAGGCCAGGTTCACCTGCCTTTCGTCCAAGGGGAGGTGGTCGAGGAAGGCCTCCCACTCGGAGACCAGCGCCTCCACGCTTCTGCCGTAAGCCGCATGGAAGTCTCCGTGCGCGTAGAGCGCGCGCAGTTTCTCGGTGCCCTGGGTTTCGGCGAGATGGCGGAGGAACGAGCCGGCGGCGGTATAGGCGCGGGGGGCGGCGGCCGCGTAGAACCCTTGGGGGGAAAGCAGGGCGCCGACGTCGGGCAAGAGCCGGTGCTTGCGCATGCCGGCCGCCCATTCGTGCAGTGAGAGGTCGTCGTCCCTCGATTCCGCGGCCGTCGCCAGCCCCTCGATGATGCCCGCGTTGGGCAGCACCCCAAAACGCGCGGTCACCCGAAAAGGTCCGCTGCCGAATGGAGCCGCCATCACGTGTGCCAGCTCGTGGCGCAGCACCCGGTGGGGGAAGGGCGCGTCGTTGACGTGCAGCTCGAGCCGCCAAGGCTTGGCGAACTGCGTGTTGGCGGCGCCCACCAGCCGCTGTTTTTCTCGAGGACTGCGGTAGACGTAGACGCGAATGCGCTCGGGCGGCGCCCCCCCGAGAAAGGCCTTCAGCTGGGCGTGGTGGAACTCGAGGTCGCGCGCGAGCCGCTCGAGGTCCTCTTTGGGTTTTCCGCGCGGGTAGACGATGAGGAAGTGGGCGGTCTCCTTCACTCCTCCCAGCTTCTCGGTGAGGAACGCAGGGGTGGTGCGAATGCCCAGCGAGGGCGCGCGCTCTTCGGTGGCCAAAACGCCCAGGCCCAGCGCAGCGAGCAGGGCGAAGGAGCCGAGGCGCAGGTGGGGACGGGTGATGCGCCCCTCTTTCATGTCGAGGAAGAAGGCGGAAAAGAGCGTGAAAAAGGCGGCCACCAGAAGCGTCTGCGCCCGAAACCAGGCGAGGGGGGCGGTCACCTCGAGCGCCTCGTCGTAGAGCGGGCCGGGCAGGTAGCCGCCGAAGTGGTTGAAGGCGTGCACCTGGGGACCCCACACGATGGGCCAGGCGGTGAGCGCCGCCGAGGCCGCCAGAAGCAGCGCATAGAAGAGGAGCGCCGACCACCCTCGGCGAGCGAGGAGGCCGCACAGCACCCCGCCCGCGGAGGCGATGAGCGCAGAGGGCAGGGGGAGCAGGGGGAAAAAACCGACGTGGGTGAAGGGGTCGCACTGGGTGGAGAAGAGCGCGTAGATGACCGAAGCAAAAAGGGGAGGCAGGAGCACCGCCACGTTGACCGTCAGCGCCGCCCCCGCTGCCATCGCCGTCGAGCGCAAGGCGCTGTCGCTGCGCAGGGCGCCGTGCGGGCGCGGGTCTTTCCCCTGTATCAGCCGTCTTTCCTGGAAGGCCGCGGCGATGCCCACTCCCCCGCCGAGAAGGCCCACCCCGAGGGCCAGGGCCGCCGACAGCTCGTAGCCGGGCAGCCCGAAGAGGGGCAGAAAGACCAGGGCGGTTCCCCCCCCGGCCAAAAGGAGGGCCGCCCCCACCACGAACGGGCGGCGCAACAACCCGATGGCGCGAAGCAGGACTTGGCGCATGGCCTCTCCTATACTCCCTGGCGCATGGCCGAACAGAATACGAACGGAGCAAACCTTCGGCAGCACGCCCGGGCGCCCATCGAGCTCAAGGTCGACTACAAGAAGCTGAACTCGTTCTTCGCCGACTACACGAAGAACATCTCCAAGGGCGGCACCTTCATCAAGACCAAGAAGCCGCTGCCCATCGGCACGCGCTTTCTGTTCAAGCTCACCGTGCCCTTGCGCGAGGCGCCCTTCGAGCTCTTGGGCGAGGTGGTGTGGTCGAAGGCCGACGGCGAGGAGCCCGGCATGGGCATTCGCTTCATCTACACCACCGATACGCAGCGCTCCGATTTCGAGGGCGTGGTCGAGCAGCTGATGTCCGACAGCTTGGGCAGCGAGCTCGCCGGGAAGCTCTTGAACAAGACCATCAAGCCCGCATGAGACGCGCGCTTCTCGCCGCGGTTGCCTTCGCCTTCACCGGCTGCCCCGAGTCCCGCGCCAAGCCCAAGGGAAATCCCCATCAGCTCGATGGCACCGCCGAAGACTTCATCGCTCCCGAGCTGCCCAGGGCCAGAGTGGTGCTCGAAGACGCCTACGGGGGAGCGCACCAGGTCGAAGTCGAGGTGGCCGCCGACCCACTCTCCCGCGCCCGCGGCCTGATGTGGCGACGCGAGCTGGCAGACGGGAAGGGGATGTTGTTCATCTTCGCCAAACAGACGGTGCAGTCGTTCTGGATGCGCAACACCCTCATCCCCCTGGACATGATCTTCATCAACGAGGACCAGAAGATCGTCGGGGTGGTGAGCCGGGCCGAACCGAAGACGCTCACCTCGCGCACGGTGGGCAAGCCCAGCCTGTACGTGCTCGAGGTGCCCGGGGGGTGGGCGGAAAAGATCGGCCTTCGGCCCGGTTCGACGGTGAAGATGGACGGCCTGTCGATGGTGCAGGTCGTTCCTTGAATCGCGCGGGCGTCAGCGCTTCTTTTTTCCACGACGCCTCGAGGACGACCAGATCTTCCACAGTGGCCATGGGCACCTCCACCTCCCCCAAGGGAGCCTCAGTACGAGCGCTCAACGTCTCTCTCTCGAACGCGGTCCACCCGAACGAGACGTCGAGATCCACTCCCGTGGGTCGATGACGAACGAGCAGTACGAGATTTTGCTCCGCGAAGGCGACGCGCCCTTGATTCGAGGCACGATGGAATGACCAGCCAGTATTCGCGCAAGTGACCGGATACCGACCGAATCTCCCTGAACGACGGCATCGATGTCGGTCGTCATGCGGCGAACGCCGTGCGCGATGACGGCGATTCCACCGATGGTCATCCATGGCGCTCCGGACTCGTTCAGGGCTCGACGAAGCGCCCCGAGCGCCCGCTCGAGTCTGCGCTCACCGCGACTGGAGTTTCCGCGCACGACGTTCGATGCGCGCCCACCGGCGCCGTACCTGTTCGACCGCTTGTTCGCTGACCGGATCGCGCGGCGCCGGCCACAGCCCGCAGGCATCCAGAGCATTCAGGGCCGCGAGCGACTCGGCGATCGCTTGGTCGCTCTTCGGACCCTCCACGCGAAGCATCCCATCCTGCCGCCGCGCCGCAGCCCTCTGCCCGCGCCTCCATCTGAGAATGGCTGACCTCTCCGTTCGCATGAAAGAAGTATGGGGGCACAGGCTGCAAGCTGTCTTCCATGGTCGGGCGTTCGCCTCTCGATGCACGCGATGAGCGACGGGCCGAGCCCCCAACCGTCAGTTGCGCACTCTCTCGCCCGCTGCCTGCATCGGCTCGGCGGCCTCGGGCTCGGCGACAACCGACGGCGGCGAAGCTTCAGCCCCCGAGGCGATGTGCTGGGCGAGCTTCACTGCCTCGGAGAGCTCGGCCTCCTCTTGCGCCAGCTCGGCCCCGGTGGCCACCGCGTCGGCCAGCTTCGCCTCTTCGCCCTGCCCGTCGGCGAGCGCCTTGAGCTTTCGCGACAGCGCCGACAGCTCGGCTGACTTCACCTGCACGTGCCCGCTGCGCAGGCTGATGAGCGCCACCCGCGCCCGCTCCAAGAGCGCCACCTCGGCGCGCAGCTTGGCCACGATGCGCTCGCGGCGCAGCTTCAGCTCGGCCAAGCGCTCGATTTCCTCGCGTAAGGACGAAGCGGCGATCTCCAGCTGCCGGCGCACCACCGAATCCTTCGAGGCGCCCGCGCTCTTGGAGAGCTCGACCACCTCTTTGGCCAGCTCCTTCTGAGCGGTCTCCTCCATCTGCGCCTCGACGCCTGTCCACTCCGAGGCGAGCCCCACCGCGTCCTTGGTCATCTTCGCCAGCGTGCGCGCCAGCTCCTCGCGGGCCGGCTCGCGGGGAAGCAGCGCCAGCGACAGGCCGCACTGCCGGTAGAGGGTGAGCGCGCGGGTGGCCAGCGTCTGGAAGTCGCCCGAGAGCTGGGGAATCAGCTCTTCGCAGCGCGCCTCCACCGGGTCGGGGCGTAAAGCCAGGTGTGCGGCGATGGACCCGATGGCAGCAAAGAGCGCGATCACCACCCCGCTCAACATCGAGACGAGCAGCGCGGGGGTGGAGAAGTCTTGCAGGCGCGCGGCGAGCACCTTGGCTACCTCGAAACCGGCCACCGAAAGGCCCGCGGTGCCCACCGCTCCCAGGGCGTAGTTGAGCCAGCCGGGGCGGGTGAGCCCGACCGAGCCCTCTTCTCCGCGCTCGCACACGGTGGCTTTCACCATCAGCACACCCGCGCAGGCCGCCGACAAGGCCACCGTCCACGCGTGGGAGAAGCCGAACGCCCACGGCGCCGCCGGCAAAATCGCCGAGAGGCCGGTAAGGAGAATGCGATCCATTCGGTCTCCCCGCACGCACGCCAGCGAGGTTCCCGCCAGCGCCAGGTAGGAGAGCGGCAGGCCCACGCCCAACCGCTGGGTGCCCAGGGCGATGGCGCCGGCCCCCGCGCCCACCAGCAGCGCGCGGGTCACGTTGCGTTCGAAAGCCTCGCGGTGGTGCAGCTGGAGGACGGCGTGGCTGGCGGACATGGTCGCGCTCCTTCTTTCGTTGACGGTCAGTACGTCGAGCCGATTCGGCCGAAGTTCTTGAGCGAGCGGCTCTTGGTGGCCTTGACCGACTGCTGCACGGCCTCGTCGCTGTCGGCCTTGTCGAACTCGCTGATGACCGCCTTTTGCTCCAGAAGGTCTTCGGCCACCGCGCCCTCGCCCGCGACGTGAGCCGCCGCACCAAAAATCGCCTCGTTGGCTCGCAGATACCCGGTGGCTGCTGCCCGGTCACCCCGCTTGAGAGCTTCGGCCGCTTTGTGCATGTTGTTCGCGCTCTGCGCCCGCGCGGCGAACACGGTGGCGTCCTTGTCGCGGTGGGCGAGGATCTGCTCTTCCTTGTCGGCGACCATCGCCGACAGTCGCACCGACGACTCCACCGGCGCGCTCTTGAGCAGGTCGTCATAGGAGAGCTCGAGCGAAGTGACGTCGAAGGTCTGCCCCGCCTCGGGAGCATTCACCGTCAAGCGGGCGACCACCCGCTCCACCTGCCCGGCAGAGAAGTCGGACAGCGGTACCCGCACCGTGCGGCCCATCTGAGTGGTGCGGTAGCCCAGCACCTCTGAGAGCGCCACCCCTTGCGGCAGGTCGAAGGAGAGCACCACCGAGCGGGCGATGGTGGTGCCCGCCTGCTGCAAGTCTTTCTGGAAGAGGGTGGCCAATTGCGAAGCGTCTTGCAGGTAGCCGTAGGCGCCCGCCCCCAGCTCGGCGATGGCTTGCATCAAGTCTTCGTTGAAGTCGCTGCCCACGCCGATCGAGCTCACGCTGATGCCGCTCTGGCGGATTTCCCGGGCCAACGAGGTGAGCCCGGCCTGGTCGGTCACGCCTTCGGTCGGCTGGCCGTCGGAGATGAGGATGAGCCGGTTCACCTTGTACTCGGACATCGTGGCCATCAAATGGTCACGCCCGGCCGACAGCCCCGCGCCGATGTTGGTGCCCCCGTCGTCCCAGATGCCGTCGATGTAGCGCAGCATTCGCTCTTTGTTGGGGGGCGTCGCCGGCTGCGAAGGTAAGGACTTCACGTCGGAACCGTAGTGGATGATTGCCAGCCGGTCGGAGGGCCCAAGCTGCGACACCAGCTGTTTGGCCGCGTTCTTCGCCTGGGTCATCTTGAAGCCGCTCATCGAGCCCGAACGGTCGATGACCAGCCCCAAGCTCACCGGCGAGCGCTCCGAGCCGGGCACGTCGACGCCCGTCAGGTCCACGGTGACGAAGACGTCGGACCGGCCGGTGCCCACGTATGGGTGAGACAGCCGACCCTGCATTTTGATCGACCCGTCCGCGGTGGTCGTGGGCCTGACCGGGTCGAGCGGAATGATGCCCGTGGAGGTGAGGCGGGGAAGACCGGCCACCAAGGCCAGGAGGGCGAGGCCCCCGGCGGTGGCGAGGAAGAGGGTGGTGCGGTTCATGCGAAATCCTCCGGGAGATGGCGTACCGACAGCAGCGGCGGGTGGAAAGGTTCACGCACCAGGCCGCGAAAGGATCTACGCAACGCATGCGAGAGGAACCGGAGAAGGTGGGCAGGTGTCGCACCCGTCAGCGGGCGGTGACGCAAAGGGCCGAAGAGCAAGGCGCTTCGGACTCGCAGGCTCCGGGCATGAGCACGGGGTTTTCGCCCAAGCTCTGGCAGGTCAGAGGACGCTCCGGATCGGCGCTCTGACACGAAGTGGGTTCGCAGGCCCGGCTGCAATAACCCCAGACGGGAGAATCGGGGTCGGCGGGCGGCTGCGGATCGCGAACGCACAGGCCCCCGGTGCACTCCACAGTCCCAGAAACGACCAGCGCTCCGGCCGGCAGGTCTTTGCCCAGAATCGGCTGGACGCTCCCCGACGAATCTGTGCGCGTAAGCTGACACGGCAACCCCGCATCGTTGGACGCGGCGCACGACCAGGCGCCACCGACGACGAGACACGCCAATGCAGGGAGCATTCCGGGCTTCACGCCCTCGTTGGTGAGGCGCAGCGCCCGCACCTTACGGGAATTCCCGCGGGCTTCCGGGCGCATCCGAGAACGTCGAGCCACAGTGGATTCGTCCGCATTCGATGCTCGGTTGCCACGGAAGCGACGCCCCCAACTCGCGCATTCGATTTCGAATGCGGCGCAATCCATGTCGATTCCCGGGTATTGATCGATGGATTCCCGCACATCGAATGATCGAATACGCAGTAGTCGACCGTTGCTCGTTCCGGAACCGAATTGGAATACGGCGTAAGCGAATTCGCTTCTTTCCCAATCCATCGGATGGCGTGGTCGGTTGCGATGGCGTAGGCCGTCGTTTCTTTCTGCTCCTCGTCGGGGGCGCTACGGGGTGCCGCCGTCGGTGACTCCGCCCCGCGCGCAAAAGAACGGCGACGAGGTGTCTCCGAAGTACCGCTTGCAGGTGTTGGAGTCGGTCTGGCAGATGGCGGCGAGCGTCGTCTCGTCGAGAATGAGGGGGCGGCAATTCATCTTCGTCGCAGGGTCGTTGTTGAGGCTCTCGTCCGACTGGGTGCAGCCCAAGGTGCTCGTGGCGATGCAGGAGCGCGAGCAGTAACCAACGGCTGCCGTTTCATCGGTGGCGGTCGCGGGGCGCTGAAAGTTCAAGTCGCGAACGCACACCAAGTCCTCGCACTCCACGGCCCCGAAGGAGACGAAGTCCTTGTTCGCTGCAATTTCCCTCTCTTTGATGGGAATCGATCGCTTCCCGGTGGGGTCGCTGGGGTCCTTCTTGACCAGAATGCACTCCTTGCCGACGTCGGTGGCGATGGGGCAGCCCCAAAGCCCCAGCGACAGGAAGGCCGCGGCGCCTGCCGCCAGCTTGCGAACAGTCATCGATGCATCTCCCAGGCGAACCCCCGTTGGGCGCGCTGACGGTAGCACACACCGCCTTTCGCACAACCAGCGGAGCACGACGTACCGAGTCTTGCTGGCCCCAACCCTGGGAAGTAGAGTGGCGCCCCGTCGCCAAAGGGGCCCATCGTCGAGAATGGGCACAATCGGAGACCTCAACTTGATCCGCACATGGGCAGTCACGCTGGCCCTCGTCGTTCCGGTGATGGCGCTGGCGCAAACCGAGTTCGAAGGGCTGGACCTGACCAAGCCCGCTGACCCCGCTCCCCCTCCTCCTCCGCCTGCGGTGGAGGAACGCAAGCCCGCCGCCCCGAAGGTGGAGGAGCCGGCGGTGGAGCGCGATATCACCCAGGACGACCGGGTGAAGAGCGTGCAGCGCAAGCTGTACTTGAAGCGGGGCCGCTTCGAGCTGGCGCCGTACGTCGGCACCTCGGTCAACGACCCGTACTACACCAAGTTCGGCGTGGCGGTGCGCGGCGCGTACTACCTGGCCGACACTCTGGCGCTCTCGGCGCGCTTCTCGCTCATGCAGGTGGTGCCCACCGACGACGTGCGCACCGCCAAACGCAACTTTCAAAGCCGCATCTTCTTCTCGGTGCCCATCTGGTCGGTGATGGCCGACGTGGAGTGGAGCGCCCTCTACGGGAAGGTGGCCGTTTTCAACTCCATTCTCCACTTCGACGGTTACGTGCTGGGCGGCGCCGGGGTGGTGAATACCGAGACCTCGGCCGATCGCGGGCTCAATGTCGGCGCCGACTTGGGTCTGGGCATGCGCTTCGTCGCCAAGGACTACATGGCGGTGAACGTCGCTCTCATCAACACCACCTACGTCGACCAGCCGGCGGGTACCACCAAGGGGGCCACCCAGAACGTGATGATGCTCAACGCCGGGGTCTCGCTCTTCTTCCCCTTCAAGTCCACTTGGCGGGAGGCCGAGTGATGCGCGCGCGCCACCTTTTGTGGGTGTTGGTCCTCGCTTCGCCGCCGTCGGTGTGGGCGCAGTCCTCCGCGGACGAGGCGGGCGACGTCTCGGAGATAGACAAAGACTCCCTGGGGCCCTTGCGCGAGCGGGTGCGCCCCGTGTCGGGCCACCTCTTCCTCAAGAAGGGGCGCTTCGAGCTCAGCCCGGGCGCCACCGTCTCGGTGAAGGACGCGTTCTACACCAAGTACATCTTGGGGGCCTCGCTCACCTTCCACCCGTTCGAGACGTTCGGCATAGGAGCGCGCGTCGGCTACTCGATTCCGGTGGTTTCGGGAGCGGCGCAGATCTGCGAGAGCGGCGCCGGTGGAGGGGTTCGCGGCTGCCGGTTGCCCACCCCCGCCGAGCTCGACCGTCGGGCGCTGGGGCAAATCCAGCTCACCGGAGGTGTCGACGCCCAGTGGGCGCCCCTCTACGGGAAGATCGCCTTGGTCGCCGAACGTTTCTTGAGCTTCGACATGTACGGCATCGCGGGCGGCTCGGTGGTGCAGTACCGCGGCCCCAACGGCGACACCATGACCGTTGGAGGCGACCTCGGCCTGGGCATGCGCTTCTTCATCAACAAGTGGATGACGGTGCGCACCGAGCTGCGTGACCTCGTCTATGTGGAAGACGCCGAGGGCGGGGGCAGCTCCTTACGAAACCAGATCCTCGTCGACTTCGGCCTGTCGTTCTTCTTGCCCACCACCTTCAAGGAGGGCTGACCATGCCCCGGTTCCTCCGCCTGCTGGCGTTCGTGCTGTGCCTGGGGCTTGCGCTGCCCGCGTCGCTCGCCCACGCCCAGATGTCCTTCGAGGGCCTCGACCTGGGCGGTTCGAAGAAGAAGAAGAAAAAGAAGAAGTCGACCGGCGCCAGTGCCAAGCCCGACGAGGAAGAAGAGGAAGAGAAGGACAAGACGAAGGACGCGCTCCTTCCCGCGGGCGGCCTCGACCTGACCAAGCCCGCCACAGACGACAAGCCGGCGGTGGCCGAGGACAAGAAGAAGGGTGACAAGCCCGGCGCGGGGATGTCTTTCGACGCGCTCGATGTCTCCGGCAAGACCGCCGAGCGACAGCGGCTGGACGCGGCGCTGGCGAAGTTCAAGGCCGAGCAATACGAGCAGTCGGCCCTCGAGTCCTACGAGCTGATGCAGGACCCGAAGATGGCTCCCTTGCACCTCGAGGCCCAGTACAACCTCGCCAAGGCGCTCTACCGCATGGGCATGTACCACTCCGCCCTGGGAGAGTTCTCGGCCCTGCTCGCCAAGGGACCGAACGGGAACAAGCACTTCAAGACCAGCCTGGAGTGGCTCTTCTTCATCAGCCACAAGACCACCAACGAGACGGTCATTCTCGACGAGATCGCCAAGTACGCGAACTTCGAGTTCCCGGAGAAGTTCAAGAGCGAGTTCCGCTACCTCTTGGCGCGCTACCACTTCGTGCGTGGCCGTGCCCTCGACCTGGTCGATCAGAAGGGCGAGGCGAGCAAGAGCTTCGACGAGGTGCGCCGGCTCACCCTGATGATTCCGCGCGACGACGCCTTCTTCCCTCGGGCGAAGTACCTCGAGGGCTTGGCGTATTTCCGCGAGGACAAGCACCAGGCCGCGGTGGACTCGATGAAAGAGGTGGTGCGAGTCACTCGGGTGCCGCCCGGCCCCGTCACCCCGCAAGTCAAGCAGCTGCAGGCGTTGCGTGAGCTGGCGTTCATGCAGCTGGCGCGTACCCACTACGGCGCCGACCAGCCGCGCTACGCCATTCACTACTTCGGCAAGGTCGAGCGGGGGAACACCCAGTGGCTGGAGTCGCTCTTCGAGTCGTCGTGGGCCAGCTACCGGCTGGGCCGCTACGAGCAGGCGCTGGGCAACCTCATCACCCTCTCCTCGCCCTTCTTCCGCGACGAGTACTTCCCCGAGGCGCTGATCCTCAAGGCGGTGATTTATTACGAGAACTGCCGCTACCGCGAGGCGCTGTCGATCATCGAAGACTTCGAGCGCATCTACGGCCCGGTGCAAGAGCAGCTGGAGGCGCTCCTCCAGAAGCACGGAGATCAGGACGCGGACTACTACAGCGAGCTCGCCCAGATTCAGAAGAAGAACAAGGAGAGCCTTCAGCGCATCGGCACCGACATCATTCTCGAGCGCGTGCTCAAGCTGGCGCTGACCGACCAGGACCTCAAGAAGACCAACGACTCGATTCTCGAGCTGGAGGGGGAAATCGACTCGTTTGGCAACAAGCCCGACGCCTTCAAGTACTCCGGTCTGGCCAAGGAGCTTCTGGAGATGCTCAAGGTGCAGCGCACCGCCCTCATCGGCAAGGCGGGCACGATGACCCGGGGGAAGGTGGAGTTCGAGCTGGGGCAGATCAAGCAGTTCCGCGCCAACGCGCTGCGCATCAAGTTCGAGACCAACTCCAAGGAGAAAGAGTTCCTCGAGCGGCAGCTCCAGGCGGAGGGCAACAAGGACATCGTCCGGAACTACAAGCACTCGGTGGCGGTGCGCGACGACGAGCTCTACTGGCCTTACCACGGTGAGTACTGGCGCGACGAGCTGGGCACCTACCAGTACACCCTCACCAAGGGCTGCATCGAGCGCGAGAGTCTCTCCGGCAGCAAGGGCTCCACCGCGGCCCGATGAACGGCGGCCGGCGGGCGTCCCTCGGGGTCATCTTCGGGATCGTCCTGCTCGACCTCATTGGCTTTGGCATCCTCATTCCCCAGCTGGGGGTGTACGGGGTGCGCTTCCACGGCTCGCCCTTCGCCGTGGGGCTGCTCCTGTCGGTCTACTCGCTGATGCAGCTCATCTTCGCCCCGGTGTTGGGCAGGCTCTCCGATCGGTACGGCCGCCGGCCGGTGCTGCTCTACAGCATCGCCGGCTCGGTGGCGGGGTATTTGCTCTTCGCCGTGGCCGACGCCCTGCCACTGCTCTTCCTCGCCCGCATCATCGACGGTGTCTCCGGCGGCAACATCGCCACCGCGCAGGCCTATGTGGCCGACGTCACCACCGACGAGGATCGCGTCCAGGGCATGGGGATGGTGGGAGCGGCCTTCGGCTTGGGGTTTCTCTTAGGCCCAGGAATCGGCGGCTTCTTGGGCGCGCTGGGGGGCAACTGGGCCATCGGGTTGGGGGCCGCCTCGCTGGGCGCGGTGAACTGGGTCCTGGCCTTCTTCTTCCTCCCCGAATCGCGGCCCGCGGGCACGCCGACGCCGGCGAAGCGCAGCCGGCTACAGCTGGCCGAGCCTTTGCGTACCCCGGTGGTGGGGCGCATCCTTCTGCTCTTTCTCCTCTACGGGGTCGCCTTTGCCCAGATGGAGGGCACCTTCTCCATCTTCGTCTTGAGCCAGCAC
>JBMORE010000119.1:0-12535 GCA_049322255.1 Myxococcota bacterium
CCAAAAGAAACTGCGAGTTCGGCTGCGAGGACGGCGCCTGCAAGCCGGACCCATGCGAAGCCATCGTATGCGAACAGCCTCCCGCTTCTGAATGTGTCAGCGCGGCCAGGATGCGCTTCCACTCGGGAAGCTGTGTCGCTGGGGTCTGCCAGTACCACGCGACCGAGACGGACTGCGCCTTCGGTTGTTACGGGAACTCCTGTAGGGCGCACCCATGTGCCGATGTGGTCTGCGACGCGAGCGAGGTGTGTCAGGCTGGAACCTGCAAGTGGAACGATGCGACCCTGACGTCTCTTGTCGTTGACCCGGGAAGCATCGCGTTTTCGCCGGACCTGACGACATATTCTGTCCTGGTTCCGATGAGCACAACGAGCGTATCCGTGACCGCGGTTCTAGCGAATCCTGGCCGATCCGTCTTGCGCATCAACGGTGTCGTCGTCGCATCTGGGACGACCACCAACGTCGCTTTTCCCTCCCAAGCGACAATCCCCCTTGTCGTGCAGGTGGACGCGGAGTCGGGCGCTGCAATGGTTTATTCCGTGTCGGTAACCCGGAGTCCGCTGGCAACTGTCCGCTTCGCGCAGCAGGCCTACCTCAAGGCTTCGAACACCGACATCGGTGATGAATTCGGCAGCGCGCTCGCCCTCTCCGCAGATGGAAAAACCCTCGCTGTGGGAGCCTTCTACGAGGCCAGTGCGTCCAGCGGCATCAATGGCAATCAGTCCGACAACACCGCTCCCAACGCCGGCGCGGCCTATGTCTTCACCCGCACCAACGGCACCTGGGCCCAAGAAGCCTACTTGAAGGCCTCCAATGCGGCGGCGAACGAATTCTTTGGGCACTCGGTCGCGCTATCGGGCGACGGAAACTTCCTCGTCGTCGGAGCGAGCCAAGAGAACAGCTCGGCAACAGGTATCAACGGCAACCAACTAGACAATTCCGCTCCAGCAAGTGGCGCCGTCTACATCTTCAACCGCGCGGGCGGGATTTGGTCCCAACAGGCCTATGTGAAGGCGTCGAACACGGGCTTGGGCGATGGGTTCGGCGAGTTCGTCGCGCTCTCCTTCGACGGAAGCACGCTTGCCGTTGGGGCGCGATGGGAGGCCAGTGGCGCAAGCGGTGTAAACGGCAATCAGACCGACAACTCAGTTCGCAGGAGCGGTGCTGTCTACGTCTTCACCTACTTCCAAGGCGTGTGGTCTCAGCAGGCCTACATCAAGGCGTCCAACCCGGGTGTCGACCACCTCTTCGGTGGTGCCGTTACCCTTTCCTCAAACGGCGATGTTCTTGCTGTCGGAGCGTCCTTCGAGAACAGCGGAGCGACGGGAGTTGACGGAAACCAGGCCGACAATTCTTCGGACTCTGCGGGGGCCGCCTATGTGTTCGCTCGTGCCAGTGGAAGCTGGGTGCAACAGGCATATTTGAAGGCGTCCAATACGAATGCCAAAGACAAATTTGGGATGTCCCTTGCTCTCTCCGGAGATGGAACGACCCTCGCCGTCGGAGCGGGCTGCGAGTCGAGCGCGACGACCGGAGTCAACGGCAACCAGGCCGACAACTCCGCCACGTGTAGCGGAGCAACGTACATTTTTGCGGTCTCCAACGGAGTCTGGGCCCAACAGGCATATCTCAAGGCGTCCAACACCGCCGCTGGAGACCTTTTCGGTTGGAGCCTTGCCCTCTCCGGTGACGGCAATGACCTCGCCGTAGCGGCCCTCTGGGAGGACAGTGGTGCAACTGGAGTCAGTGGCAGCCAGACCGACAACTCACGGGCGGACAGTGGTGCGGTATACCTCTTCGCCCGGGCCAACGGGAATTGGGCACCTCAGGCGTACTACAAGGCATCGAATACCGGATACGACGACAACTTCGGTTGGTGTCTTGCGATCTCCGGCGATGGCGACACCCTCGCCACAACGGCGCACTGGGAAGACAGCGCGGCAACCGGAGTCAATGGTAACCAGACCAACGACGCAGCGCGGGACAGCGGGGCCGCGTACATTTTCTCCCGCTGAAGAGCTCATCCACCACCTCGCGTGAAAACCCCCACCAGTGTCGGAGAGCACCGCTTCGGGCGCGCCATGCGCTGCGAAGAGTCTCGCGAGAGTTCGGGCTACAACGACGGCCGAGCGCGGCACCGGCTCGAGGAAGAGCAGTCGGCTGCCGTGGTAGTCGACGACGCCGAAGAGCCACCGCCGCCAGCGGACACGCTGTCGCGCGTGCTCCTCGAGGACAACGATGAAAAAGAGGGGTCAGCGCGTCAGCTTACGGCTGCGCGGGTGGCGGATGTCGGTGCCCTTCACCATGTAGATGACCATCTCCGCCACGTTCACCGCATGGTCTCCGATGCGCTCTAAGTGCTTGGCCACGAACATCAGGCTCGTCGCCCGGCGGATGTTCTTCGAGTCCTCCATCATCAGCGCGAGCAGGTCATTGAAGAGCTTGTGGAAGAGCGCGTCGAGCAGGTCGTCGCCGTCGAGCACCTCTTTGGCCTTGCCGGGGTCTGCGGCCACGAAGGCGTCGAGGGCGCGCTTGACCTGCGCCTGGGCGTGCTCGGCCAACTTGGGCAAGTCGTTGTACGGCGGCAGTGGCGGCGCTTGGTTCAAGTCGAGCACCCTCTCGGCGATGTTCACCGCCAGGTCTCCGATGCGCTCCAAGTCGGTGACGATCTTCAGCGCGGTGGTGATGAGCCGTAAGTCGCTCGCCGCCGGTTGCCGCAAGGCGAGAATGCGCCGGCACAGGTCGTCGATCTCCACCTCCAGCCGGTTCACCTCGGCGTCGGCGTGGATGACCTGGGTGCCCAGCTTGGAGTCGCGGTCGGAGAGCGCGCGCACGCTGCCGGCGATCTGCGTCTCCACCTTGGCGCCCATGGCGAGCAGCTTCTCGCGCAGATCGGTCAAGTCCTGTTCGAACGCCTTGTCGGTGTGGGTGGTAGGCATCGGTTACCCGAATTTACCGGTGACGTAGTCCTCGGTCCGCTTCTCGGCCGGGTTGGTGAAGATGCGCTCGGTGGGGCCGAATTCCACCAGCTCGCCCATGTAGAAGAAGGCGGTGTGGTCGGAGACGCGCGCCGCCTGCTGCATGTTGTGGGTGACGATGGCGATGGTGTACTGCTGCTTGAGCTCGTGAATGAGCTCTTCGATCTTCGCGGTAGCGATGGGGTCGAGCGCGCTGGCCGGCTCGTCCATCAGCACCACCTCGGGCTCGATGGCCAGCGCGCGGGCGATGCACAGGCGCTGCTGCTGGCCGCCGGAGAGGGCCAGCGCGGTGTCCTCCAGGCGATCCTTCACCTCGTCCCACAGCGCCGCCGCTTTGAGCGAGCGCTCCACCCGGGCGGCGAGCTCGGCCTTGTCCTTGAGACCGCCGACCTTGAGACCGTAGGCCACGTTCTCGAAGATGCTCTTGGGGAAGGGGTTCGATTTCTGAAACACCATGCCCACCCGGCGGCGCAGGTCGACGACGTCGAGGCCCCGCTGGTGAATGCTCTGGCCGTCGAGCAGCACCTCGCCCTCGTGGCGAGCGGCGTGAATGAGATCGTTCATCCGGTTGAGCGCGCGTAGGAAGGTCGACTTGCCGCACCCCGAGGGGCCGATGAGGGCGGTGACTTGTCGATCGGGAATGCGCAAGCAGACGTCCTTCACCGCCGGGTTGTCCCCGTAGCGAACGGTCAGGTGGCGCGTCTCCATCTTGGGGACGAGCTCTGCCTCGGCGCTCACTGGTGTACCTCCGCGCGGCGCTGCACCCTCAACCGGAGGAAGATGGCGGTGCCGTTGAGCAGGAGCATGACGGCCAAGAGCACCACGATGCCCGCAGCGGCGTCGACGTGGAAGCCGGCCTGCGGCCGGGACACCCAGTTGAAAATTTGAATCGGCAAAGCGGTGAAGGCGCTGTGCACCGAGTCGGGGAGGAAGGCGACATAGGTGAGGGCGCCGATGGTGATCAAGGGGGCCGTCTCGCCGATCGCTCGGGCCAGCGAGAGGATGATGCCGGTGAAGACGCCCGGCAGGCACGCCGG
The DNA here is from genome assembly GCA_049322255.1 of Myxococcota bacterium. Lineage (GTDB taxonomy): Bacteria > Myxococcota > Myxococcia > Myxococcales > Myxococcaceae > JBMORE01. The sequence continues at coordinate 4,016 of JBMORE010000119.1, forward strand.
CACCACCACCCAGCCGACCGTCTGCAGCTGGGTCGCCCCCAGCGCCAGTGACGCCTCTCGGTAGGCCCTCGGCACCGTGCGCAGGGCCTCGCGCGAGACCATGATGATCATCGGCAGGAGCAAGAGGGCCAAGGTGGCGGCGCCCGCCAAAAGGCTGCGGCCCATGCCCACCGCACGGACGAAGACCTCCAGGCCCAACAGGCCGTAGATGATCGACGGCACCCCAGCGAGGTTGGCGATGTTGAGCTCGATGAGGGAGGTGAGGCGGCCCGGCCGGGCGTACTCCTCGAGGTAGACCGCGGCGCACACCCCCACCGGAATGGCCATCGCCGCGGTGAGCAGCATGAGGTAGGTGGTGCCGGCCAGCGCGGGCAAAACCCCGGCCAGCTCCGGCTTGCGGGAAGGGAAGCTGGTGAGGAAGTCCCAGCTCAGGCGAGGCAGCGCGGTCATCAGGGCGCTGCCGAACAACCCCACCAGCACCAGCAAGGGGAGGAGCAAGGCCAGAAGGCACACCACGTGAAACTTCCTCTCCGTCCAGAAGCGGGCCCGGCGTGCCGGCAGCGCGCCTCGTTTCACGGTGGCTGGCGGTTTGGAGACGAGCACCGCCTCGTTCAAAGGAGGGGTCATCCCAGGCCTCCTCGCTGAATGCGCCTTCGCAAGCGATGAGAGACGAGGTTCAACCCGAGGGTCATCACGAACAACGAGGCGCCCACCACGAAGAGGGTGCGGTACTCCAGGGTGCCGGTGGGCGTGTCGCCCAGGCTCACCTGAACGATGAAGGCGGTCATGGTCTCGACGGGCCGGCGTGGATCGAGCGTGAGCGTAGGTTGCTGTCCGGCGGCGATGGCGACGATCATCGTCTCGCCGACGGCGCGAGACACTCCGAGGATGACGGAGGCGGCGATGCCTGAGAACGCGGCCGGAATGGTGACTCGAAAGATGGTGACCAGCTTGTCGGCGCCCAGTGCGTACGAGGCCTCGCGCAGCCCCCGCGGCACCGCGTGAAGGGCGTCTTCGGAGAGAGAGGCGATCACCGGGAGGATCATCACCCCCATCACCAGCCCGGCGGAGAGGGCGTTGAACCCCGACAGCCCGGGGATGATCCGCTGCAACAGAGGGGTCACCGCCATCAGCGCGAAGTAGCCGTACACCACGGTGGGAACCCCGGCCAAAAGCTCGAGCAGCGGCTTGAGCGCACTGCGGACCTTCAGTGAGGAAAGCTCGCTCAAGTAGATGGCCGAGAACAGCCCCAAGGGAATGGCCACCGCGAGGGCCACCGCGGTGGTGAGGAGGGTGCCCAAGACCAGCGGCCAGATGCCGAAGTGCTTGTCGGCGAACAGCGGCGTCCACTGGGTGTCGCCGAAAAACTGGAGCGGGGACACCTCGCGGAAAAACCCCACCGTCTCGACCACCAGCACCCCGATGATGCCGGCGGTGGTGAGCACCGAGAGCGCCGCGCAGGCGAGGAATGTCAAAGAGGCCGCGCGGTCGGTGGCTCGAGTCAACAAAGATTGAGTGCCGCTCGCCATTTGTCTTTTTCGTCTCCTGCTACGGCTGGGACTTGCCGCCGCCCAGCAAGTCTTCGATCGACACCCCCACCTGCGAGCCCTTGCCGTGGAACAAGGAACCGGTCACCCGCGCGTCGACCCGCTCCTGCGCCAGGGCGTAAGCCCGATCGGGCAGCGGTATATAGCCGACCTCGCTGACCAGCTTGGCGGCATTCGCCAGGTAGAACTTCACGAAGGAGACGAGCTCCGGACGTTCGAGCGCCTTCTTGGCGACGTAGACGAAGATCGGCCGCGAGAGCGGCTGGTAGGTGCCGTTGCGAACCGTTTTCGCCGAAGGAGCCACCGGGCCGTCGCCGTTCTCCGGCTTACCATCGTCGATCGGCACCAGCTTCAGCTTGTCCGCGTTCTCGGCGTAGTAGGCAAACCCGAAGAAGCCGAGCGCATGAGGGTCGCCGGCGATGCCCTGGACGAGCACATTGTCGTCCTCGCTGGAGGTGAAGTCGCCGCGGCTGGAGTGCTCTTTGCCCACCACCGCCTCGGTGAAGTAGTCGTAGGTTCCCGAGTCGACGCCCGCGCCGTACAGGGTCACCTTCTCGTCCGGCCAGCCCTCGCGCAGCTGGCTCCAGCGGGTCACCTTCCCCTGGGCTTCGGGCTCCCACAGCTTTTTGAGCTCGGCGACGGTCATCGAGGTCACCCAGTCGTTCTTGGGGTTCACCAGCACCGCGAGGCCGTCGTAGGCCACCGGCAGCTCGACGTACTCGATGCCGTTCTTGGCGCACAGCTCGACTTCGCTCGGCTTGATCGGCCGCGAGGCGTCGGAGAGGTCGGTCTCGCCGCTGCAGAACTTCTTGAAGCCGCCGCCGGTACCGGAGATGCCCACGGTGACCTTCACCTCCCGGTTCGCTGCCTGGAACTCCTCCGCCACCGCTTCGGTGATGGGGAAAACGGTGCTCGAGCCGTCGACTTTGATGAGCACGCCCTCCTTTTTGCAGCCCAAGAGCGCCATGGCGGCTGCGACGGCGACGAGTGCTTTGTGGTTCATGGTTGAGACTCCTTTTAAAACTTTCCTTGGAACTGCAAGGTGAAGAGGTTGTCGGTTGGGTCTTGGGCTTGCCCGCCACCGGTGAAGGTGAGGGGCATTTCGTAGGCCGCGGTGACCTTCAGCGCCGAGGTGACGTTTCGGGCGGCGAGCACGCCGACGGTCCCCACCGCGTTGGTCGAGGCCGGCCGAGATGGGTTGCTCACGTCGGCGGCGTCGGGCGTCCCGGAGTAGCCGTCGAAGTAGTCGTAGCGCACCGCCACCAGGTTGGCCTCCCCGATCTTTTGCGTCAGCAGGGCGTACCACCCCAAGCCCGGCTGGTCGAAGCGCTCGACGCCGCTGCTTTGATAGGTGCGCCCGGCGATGAGCTCGGCCTTCACCGTGGTGGCGCCAAAGGGGAGCAGCGTAAAGTGGGTCTGCGCGTCGGCGCCGAGGCGGGTGCGGGGCACGAAGCGGCTGGTGGAGGGGTTGAAGCTCTTGCCCCACCAGCCGGAGACACCGCCGGAGAGCTGCGCAAGCTCCAGCCCCATCCGGCCGATCACGTCCTTCTCGGTGTCGTTGTCCACCCCGGAGAACGGCCGGTTGTCGGTACCGTTGCCGTCGAAGACGCCCACCAGCGCGCGAAAGGGGCCTTCCTTCAAAAGCAGCTTGGCGCCCCGGTCGCGCTCCCCGGGGGCGAAGGCCCGCACCACCCGGGAGCGTTCGGGGAACTCGCGCTCGCTCGAGCTTTGCAGGACCTCGTAGCCGAAAGGCCACTTGGTCTGCCCGGCCACCAGCTGGAGGGCATGTCCCGTCCACGGCTCGATGAAGTGCACCTCGGCGTCCTTGAGCGCCACGCCCTTGGGGGTGGCGTCGATCTGCAGCACCAGCTTCGTGTGGGGAATGGAGTAGCTCGCCTTGAGTCGCCCCCGCCGCACGGTGAAGCCGTCCTTCACTTGGGGGGTACCCTGGGCGTCGAGCCCGCTGTTCGAGTTGTCGGCGTACTGGTAACGCGCCTGAACGTACCCGGAGAGCTTCAAGTTCTGCAGCGAGAGCAAGCTGGCGTGGGTCTGGGAGACCTGCTGGGTGAGCTCAGCGATGCGCTCCTCGTTCGAGGTGGGTGCGTCGCCGCCGTCGGCTTGCCCCCAGGCGACGGCGGTGACGAGAAAGCAACCAACGATCGACGGCCTGTTCATCGAGCACTCCGCGCAAGGCCAGCTGGGCCGGCCGGTGACGGAGCGCACTGCTACGGGAGGGTGGTGATCGTTTCGAGGCCGTCATGTGACATCGAGGTGACGTTCGTCACCCGTCAGAAAGGCCCTATACCCTCAGCCCTCACCGGCGAGCTTCTCCGGCTCGCCTTCGCTCGGTTTGTCCAGGGCATGCCCATCGGGAATCGAGTCTTCCTGCGAGGCGGGGTCGATGTTGCGCGCTCCGGGAGGTGGCCGCAGCAACGGCAGCGGGGGCAACCCGGAGTGGCGGCGGGCGGCCTCTTTGAGCTGGGCGTGGTGGCGGTAACGCGCTTCGACCATCTTGTGGATGAGCAGCGGCGCCCCGGGCACCTTCTTCGCCGTGAGCGCCTGGGTCGCCTTGCGCACCTGGTAGCGCACCCGGCGAATCTGCACCCGCCAGCCCCGTGGGGTGTAGGTGAAGACCCCGTAGACCGCCCGCAAGTCTCCGTCGCGGGGAATGCCGGCGGAGGCGACGTCGGCGATCACCATGCGCCCCAGCCGCCGGCGATAGGGAAAGTGCAGGTGCCCGAAGGCCACCGCCGCCACGTCGAGGTGCGCGAGGAACTGGCGCAGCGCCGGCTCCTCGAGGGTGGGCTCGATCGACTCTTCGAGGTTGCGCGGGTTGGCGTGGCAGACGTAGAGGTCCTGCCCGCGCCGCGGTGAGTAGCGGACGGAGAAGGGCAGCTGCCCCAGCTTTTGCACCCACGGAGGGCCCACCTGGGCGCGCGTCCACTCGAGCAGGTTGGTCTTCCAATGGTCTTTGTCGCGGTAGGCGCCGCCCAGGTAGTTGCCCGACAAGTAACAGTCGGTGTTGCCCATCAAGAGCGAGTCGCAGCGATCGGCGAGCAGCTCGAGCGTCTCTTTGGGGTGGGCGCCGCGCAGGGCGAGGTCTCCGGCGGCGACGATGAAGTCGGGTGCCTGGTGCCGAATGTCTTCGAGCACCGCTTCGCACGCCGGGAGGTTGCCGTGAATGTCGGCGAGAATCGCGACGCGCATGACGGCGTCATCCTAGCCGGTTTGGGTGGGCACGGTGACGGTGAACGTCGTCCCTTTTCCCGGAATGCTCTCCACCCGCACGTCGCCCTCCATCGCGGTCATCAGATTTTTGACGATCGACAAGCCCAGGCCGGTGCCTCCCATGTCGCGGCTGCGCCCCTTGTCGACCCGGTAGAAGCGCTCGAACACCCGCGGCAGGTGCTTGGCCTCGATACCCACGCCGGTGTCCCGCACCGACACCGCGCACCGCCCGTCGGCGGTCTGCCCGCGCACCTCCACCCGTCCGCCCCGGGGCGTGTACTTCACCGCGTTGTCCAAGAGGTTGAGCAGCACTTGCTCGATGCCGCGCGCGTCGGCTTGGGCGACCAGCTCGGTGGGCACCGAAAGCTCGAGGGTGATGCCCTTGCTCGAGGCCTTGGGGCGCACGGCCTCGGCGGCGCGCGCGGCGACCTCGGCCAAGGCGACCGGCTCGACCTGGAGCTTCTGCTCTTTGGCATCCAGCCGCGACAGCTCGAGCAGATCGCGCACCAGCTCGGAGAGGCGCTCGGACTGGCGATGGATGATCTCCACCATCTGCGGAGCGTTTTCCGGGTCACGCAAGGCGCCCTCCCGCAGCGTCTCGGCGTAGCCGCGAATGGCGGTGATCGGCGTGGCCAGCTCGTGGGAGACATTGGCCACGAAGTCTTGCCGCACTTTCTCCAAGCGGCGCAGCTCGCTCACGTCGCGAAAGACCGCCGCCGAGCCGCCCAGCTCTTTGCCTAAGGGCACCACGTCGACCGCGAGGGTGCGCGGGCGTAAGCCCTCCACGGGCACTTCCAGCCGCGCCGGCTCTGCCGCCTCGCAGGCGCGTACGACCGCCTCCTGCAGCTGGGTGCTGCGGAGCACCGCGATCGGACGCTGCCCTGTGAGCGTGGTCATCGGGTACAGAAGCTCCTGGAGCGCTGCGTTGTGGCGCACGATGGTGCCGTCGGCGGAGGTGATCCACACACCGTCGGGCATGCGGTCGAGAACCGCGGTGAGCGTGTCGTGCGCCAAAGAGAGCTTCCGGGTTTGCTCGGCGAGCTCGTTCACCTCGCGCGCCAGCTTGCGCGTGTCGGCGTTACGGCTCGTCGGGTCGGATGACAGCTCGCGCGCCAACCCTCGGGCGGCGGTGGAAAGTGTTTCCAGGTCTGCCTGCAAGGGGCGGGTGGCGACCCACGCCACCAGCGCGCTGGCCGCTGCCGCTGCCACGCCGGCGAAAAACCCCGCCCACGAAGAGGCGGCGAGCAGGCCGGCGCCTCCGCCCACGCCGACGGCGGCGAAGCCCAGCCAGGGCAATACTCGCCGCCAGCTCAAGGTTTGCGCTCGGGTGGAACCAGCTTGTAGCCCACGCCGCGAATGGTCTCGAGGACCTCACCTTGCGGCCCCAGCTTTTCGCGCAGCCGCTTGATGTGGGTGTCCACGGTGCGGGTGGTGATGTCGGCGTCGATGCCCCACACGTCGGAGAGCAGCGTCTCGCGCGTCTGCACCCGCCCGGGGCGCGTCAGGAAGGTGGCCAAGAGGCGAAACTCGAGCGCGGTCAGCACCACCGGCGCCCCCTGCACCGTCACTTCGTGGCGCGTCGGGTCGAGGCGAATGGGCCCCACCGTGAGCACCTGCCCTGCCTGCTCGGCGGGCTCTTGGCGGCGCAGCACCGCCTTCACCCGCAAGAGGAGCTCTTTCACCGAGAAGGGCTTGGTGACGTAGTCGTCGGCGCCCAGCTCGAGCCCGCGCACACGGTCGGCCTCCTGGCCCTTGGCGGTGACCATGATGATGGGCACGTACGGGCCGTCGGGGTCCTCGCGGACCAGCCGCGCCACCTCGGTTCCCGGGACGTCGGGGAGCATCAGGTCGAGCAGCAAAAGCTCGGGCCGCTGCGCCTTGAAGCGCGCCAGCGCGGTGGCTCCGGTGCGCACCACCTCGGGCGCGTGGCCTTCGGCCTTGAGGTTGTAGGCGAGCAGGCCCCCTAAGTCTTCCTCGTCCTCCACGATCAGGATTCGCGCCATGAGAGGTGCTTCCTACTTCAAACCTTTTCGTGGCATAAGCCGCTTCGTCGATGAGCGCACGTGACGACAAGCGCAGGCAGCGGCGCATTCCCGTCGACCTGTGGATCGAAGTGGAGCGCGCGGGCGAGCTGTACTTCCAGCGCGCCTCCAACCTTTCGGTGGGCGGAGCGTACTTCGCCCAAACGATTCCGCTCCCGGTGGGTACCGATGTGCAGCTGCGCTTTTCTCTGCCCGGCGAGGAACACCAGATCGCCTGTCAGGGGGAGATCGTCAACGCCAAGGAGCTGGGCATGGGCGTGCAGTTCAGCTCCATCTCCGAGGCGGACCGCGATCGCATCGAGACGCTGATCGATCGGTACGAGGCGAAGGGCGGCTGACTCTACGGCGTCCATCGCGGGTCGCAATGGGCCGGCGGAGAAAGCGCGGTGATGGTCGCGATCAGCTTGGCGTTGGTTCCGGCGACGATCTCCGGCTGGTAGTTGCAGGAGCTACCCACCAGCAGGGGCGGGTCGTTCTTGGAGAGCGCCTCGATCACCACCGCGAAGTCCTTGCCCGGGGCGATGCCTCTGACCACCACGTCCTGCGTGCTCACCGTGCCCGTTTGCAGCGCGACGGGGAAGACCAGCGCCCGGCGCGCCTGGCCCGCCTCATCGGTGACGCTCAAAAGCCGCGAGGGCGGAAGTTGTTGGTTCAAGCACCGAGTCTGCACCTCGACGCAGCTTAGACTTCTGCCCTCGGAGACGATCGCCACCTGAAAGCTCCCCACCAGGTCGGCGGTGGCGCGGGAGACGAAGAGCTCGAACGGCAGCTGGGAGCCCTCGAGGGGCGCTCCGCAGGCGGCGGGAGCGACCAAGAACAGCCAGAGGATTCTCACGGCCCACCCTCGACGCGAATGGTGATGGGCAAAGAGCCGGTCTGCTTCTGGGTGGCGACGAAGACGACCCCGGCGGTGGCTCCGGCGGCGACCACTCCCGCCCCCACCCAGAGCCACGGGTTCTGGTACCAAGGCGTGCTCGCGACTGCCGGGGAGGCGACGGGGGTGGGCGGCAACACGCGGAAGGTGGACGGGCGAAAAGGGTCTCCGCGTCCGGCCAGCCGGCGCTGCGCGGCGTCAGCGACCTCGAGGTAGTACTCGATGTCGTAGGCCCGCTTCTCGGCGGGCAGCTCGAAGGCGGGAATCTGCGCGACGAACCGTTCCTGTGCGCCTTGCTCCCGCCGCAAATTCACCGAGCTGTAGGCCTGCACCCCCGCCCGGCGGTAGTACAGCTTGACCGAGGCGCCCAGTCCGACGTTCTCCACCCGGGCGGTGAGCTCCAAAGGTTGGCCGCCCTGCGTATCGAGGAGCGGGTCGACGGAGAGCGTCACCGGACGGAGGCGGCGCTTGCGAATGTCCTCCTTGATGCGCGCATAGAGTGCTTTCACCTTGGGTGGTGCGCCCTTGGGTACCTCGAAGTCCGGCCGCGCCTGCAAGAGCTTCTCGAACGCTTGGCGCGCCTTGTCCTCGTGACCCAAGTAGAGCTGGGCGAGCCCAAGCAATCGGTACAGCTCGACCAGCTGCTCGTCGGTGACGTCGGGCGAGGCCAGGCCGCGGTTCAAGGTGGAGACGGCGGCCTCGAAGTCGCCTGCGTCGAGGTGCTCCTGTGCTTGGTCCAGCTCGGGAAGGCGCGGTCCCCCTTGGGCGAGCGCTTGGCCCACCAAGCACCCGAGCGCAAGACCAACGAAGAGCCCGCACGTCCTGGCGC
>JBMORE010000120.1:0-12411 GCA_049322255.1 Myxococcota bacterium
CATGCCCAAGACTCTACGCCTTCTCTACAGGGCGCGCTCGTACAGCCGGTACGTCTTGTACCTACGTGCCCCCATCGATTCGATGGCTCGGTTGATGAGCTCGGCGTCCTCGGCGGTCCAGCCCAACTCGCCGCCGCTGTAGCCCAGCTCGCGCGCCGCCCGCATGGTGTCGAGGTAGAGCAGCGCGTCGATGCCCCGCTTGCGGAAGCCCGGCTTGATGCCCAGAAGGAGGACCCGTAAGCGATCAATGCTCCGCGCCGCCCACAGCATGCGCGCCAGCCCGACGGGGAAGCCGAACTGGGTGAGCCGACCGTTGGCCGCCTTGAGGGCGATGTTCGAGTCGGGGAGGGTGAGGGAGAAGGCGACTGGCTCGCCCTTCACCTCGGCGATGAGACAGAGCTCGGGACGAATCTGCACCAGCGGGCGCAGCCGTGCGGCGATGGCGTCGAACTCCTCTTCGGTCATCGGCACGAAGCCCCAGCTGCGCTCGAGCATCGCGTTGTAGATGCTCTTGATGCGGCGGATCTCCTCGGGGAGGTTCTTCATGTCCAGCGGGCGCACGCGCACGCCGTCTTGCTCGCGCACCTTCTCGGCGACGCGCACCACCTTCTCCGGGGGCGCCACCGACGTCGACAGCTCGTACGCGTACAAGTCTTTCGCCTTGCGAAAGCCGTTCGCGGTGAAGAGCCGGTCGTAGTAGGGAGGGTTGTACGGCATCATCATCGCCGGCGCGTGCGTAAAGCCCTCCACCAACACGCCCACGTCGTGGTTGAAGGACAAGTTTACTGGGCCGAGCAGCTGCTTCATTCCCCGGCGCTTCACCCACTCGGCCGCCGCATCGAAGAGCGCCGCTGCCACGCCAGGGTCGTCGACCGCATCGAACATGCCGACGAAGCCTGTCTCGGTGTTGTGGAACTGGTTGTACAGGGGGTCGTTGACGGCGGCGATGCGCCCGACCACCTGTCCTGCGCGCCTGGCCAAGAACAGCTCGAGCTCCACCCGGGCGAGGAAGGGGTTTTTGCCGCGATCCAAGAAGTCGCGCCGCTCGGCGATGATCGGCGGTACGTATTGGGGATCGCTTGAGAGCAGGTCGAGCTGAAACTGGACGAAGGCATCGCGGTCGCGCCCGGTGCGCACCGGCTCGACCACCACGTCGATCGCAGCCACCGGTGGCGGGAGCGGAGGGACGACCGAGACCTGGGCAACGCTGCTCATCGAACGATCCCCTCCTGGCGGTACCAGGCAATGGTGTGGGCCATGCCACTCTGGAGCGTGTAGGCAGGGTCGAAGGCGATTTCGCTGCGGGCACGCTCGTTGGTGCAGGTCCACGCCTGCTCGCGCATCTCGCGCGCCTTGTCGAGGTTCATGATCGACACCCCCCCGCGCACGCGGGCGATCACCTCTGAGGCCAGCCCCACCGCGTAAGTCGCGGCGTTGGGCAGCGGAATGGTGCGAGACCTTTCACGCCCCATCGACCGCGCCAGCGTGTCGCAGAACTCCGACCACGAGTACTCCTTGCCATCGCTGACGAAGTACACCCCAGCGGTCGAATCAGTGGGCACGAGGGTCTTCCCTTTCTCGCCGGCAGCGATCAGCGCGTCGCACAGATCTTCGACGTGGACCACCGAGTACGCCTTGGGCCCGAACGAAGGCTTCACGAAGATGCCGAGCTTGGCCATCGGTAGAAAAGAGGGAATGTTGTCGCGGTCTCCCGGCCCGTAGACGATCGGTGGCCGCAAGATGACCGCGGGGATGCGATCGGCGAACTGGCGCACCACCATCTCAGCGCCGAGCTTGCTCCGCCCGTAGCTCGACACCGGAGCGGGAGCATCAACCTCGCTGCGCGGACGGCCGACGATGGTCGGTCCCGCCGCCGCCAGCGAGCTGCAGTACACCAGCCGCACGGGCTTCTTCTGCTCGGCGATCGCCTGGCAGACAAACCGCGTGCCCTCGACGTTGCCGCGATGGAAGTCCTCCGGGGTTCGAGCCTTGAGCACTCCGGCGACGTGCTGCACGCAGTCGATCTCCTCCACCGCCTCCCGCAGGCCTTCGCCGGTGTGCAAGTCGCCGATGGCGAAGCGCAGACCCGGGATCTGCTCCAACGCCTTGCGGTTCGACGTCCGCCGCACCATCGCGGTCACGGTGTGCCCGCGCGCGACCAGGCGTTTGACCAAATTGCCGCCGACGAAGCCACTGGCTCCGGTGACCAAGACGTGCATGCCTTCGACCTCCTGCCTTACAGCGCCTTCTCGTAGAGCCGGTAGGTCTTGTACCTGCGGCCCCCCATCGACTCGATCGCCCGATTCACCAGGTGGTTGTCCTCGAGGGTCCAGGAGATCTCTCCGCCCGTGTACCCGAGCTCGCGCGCGGTCTTCAACGTGTCGAGGTACAAAATGGCGTCGATTCCACGTTTCCGAAACCCTTCCTTGATCCCTAAGGTGATGAGCCGCAGCCGTTTGATTTTCCGTGCCGCGAGCAAGAGCTTGAAAAGACCGATCGGCAACCCGAAGTGGGTGAGCCGACCGCCGGCAGCCTTGAGGGCGCAGTTGGCATCGGGGAGGGTCATGGAGAACGCCACCGGCTCGCCCTGCACCTCGGCGAGCAGGAGGAGCTTGGGCACCACCAGCTGCTTCATCTCCTTGGCCATGTGATCGAACTCGCGTTCGGTCATCGGCACGAAGCCCCAGTTCTTCTCCCAGGCGGCGTTGTAGATGTCTTTGATGCGCCGGACCTCGGCCTCGAAGTTCTTCATGTTCACCGGCCGCACCACCACGCCCTCGCGCTGGCGCATCTTTTCGGCGATACGCGCCACCTTCTCCGGAGGCGGCACCGAAGAGGAGAGCTCCCACGCCCACAAGTCCTTGGCCTTGGTGAACCCGCATGCCTCGTAGAGCCCAGGGTAGTAGCGCGGGTTGTAGGCCATCATCACCACCGGGGGAGCGTCGAACCCCTCGACCAACACCGAGCACTCGTAGTTGGTGGAGAAGCCGACCGGGCCCCACAGGCGCGTGAAGCCCTGCGAGCGACACCAGGTGGCGGCGGCGTCGAAGAGGGCGCGGGCCACGCCGACGTCGTCGACGCACTCGAACATCCCGAAGCCGCCCAGCTGGGCCTGGTGGAATTCGTTGTACCGGGGGTCGTTGACGGCGGCGATGCGCCCCACCACCTGGCCGTTCCTTCGCGCCAAGAACAGCTCCACTTTGCCGAACTCGAACCAGGGGTTCTTCTTCGGGTCGAGGAAGTCTCTGCGCTCCATCACCAGGGGCGGCACCCAGTTGGGGTCGCTCCGGTAGAGGGAGTAGGGGAAGAGCACGAACGCATCGCGGTCGGCCGCCGACTGCACCGGGGTGACGGTGACGTCGGGGGCAAGCGCTGGCGACTCGGCGGGGGTCAGTTTCTTGGCGGGAGCGCCCATGTCCGTTACGCCTCCGGTTGCTTGCCGTTCTTCATGAAGAAGTTGGCGCCCTTCTCGAGAATCAACCCGGGAATCTCGGTGCGCTTTTCCCACAGACGAAGAGGCGCCGTGGACAGGCGCTTCAAATCTTCGGGCTGGAGGTTGGCCGCGCGCCAGGTGAGCGTCTCCACGGCGTCGAAGAGCTTGTTGGCGAGGTCCTTGGAGCTGAGCTTGGCGATGCTCTCCAAAGAGAGCCCACGGTCGGCGAGCAGCCCCGCCGAGGCCGCGGCCCAACGCTGCGAGGCCTGGTTGGAGATGACGTAGCTGCCCGGGCGGGCGATCTTCACCGGGGTGTACGAGGTCGGTCGGGTGGCGGGGATGATGTTCATCTTCCGCCCCAGCTTCTCGAAGGTCTCGAGCACCCGATCGAGCTGGTCGTCGGTGTGGGTGGCCATGTAGCTGGTGCGAAGGAGCGCGTGCCCCGGCTCCACCGCCGGCGGGATGACCGGGTTGGCGAACACGCCGGCCTCGAAGAGCGCCTTCCAGAAGCGGAAGCACTTCACCTGGTCGCCCACCAGCACCGGCACCACCGGGGTCACCGAGACGCCGGTGTCGAAACCCATCGCCCGAAAGCCGTTGTGCATCTTCTCGGCGATGTCGAGCAGCCGGGCGCGGCGCTGCGGCTCGGCCTCGATGATCTCCAGCGCCTTGAGCGCCGAGGCCACTTGCGCCGGGGTCATCGACGCCGAGAACACCACCGAGCGCGCCTTGTGCTTGATGAAGTTGATGACGTCGAAGGGGCCACTGATGACTCCACCCAGCGAGGCGAAGCTCTTGGAGAAGGTGCCCATCACCAGTTGGGTCTGGGCCTCGAGGCCGAAGTACTCGGCGGTGCCGCGGCCGTGCTCGCCCAAGACGCCCATCGCGTGGGCGTCATCGGTCATCACCCGCGCGTTGTACTTCTGCGCCAGCTCGACGATCTTGGGCAGGTTGCACAGGTCGCCCTCCATCGAGAAGACGCCGTCGGTGACGATGATCTTCCCCGCCTCGGGGTCGGCGGCGGCCAGCAGCTTCTCCAGATGCTCCATGTCCTGGTGGCGGTAGCGCTTCTCCTCGCCGAAGGAGAGGCGCACCCCGTCGACCAGCGAGGCGTGGTTCTGCCGGTCGGAAAAGACGATGTCGTGGCGGCCCAAGAGCGCCGAGAGCGTCGCCAGGTTGGTCTGGAAGCCGGTGGAGACCACCAGCGCCGCCTCACGGTTCAAGAACTTGGCGAGCTTCGCCTCCAGCTCGTCGTGCATGGCCAAGGTGCCGTTGAGCAAGCGCGAGCCGGAGCAGGTGGAGCCGAAGCGCTTGATGGCGTTGATCGCCGCTTCCTTCACCCGCGGGTCGCCCGCCAGGCCCAGATAGTTGTTCGAGCCGACCATCACCACCCGGCGGCCCTCGATGTCGACCTCCGTCGAGCCGTGGGAGGCCTCGATGGGGCGGAAGTAAGGATAGAGGCCGGTGGCCTTGGCGATGCGGTAGTCCTTCCAGGAGCTGCACTTGTCGAACACGTCTGCCATACGAGTGGGCCCTCCCTTGGGCGGGCGCTCTTGTAGAGATTGGTAAGGGAGAAAGTCAAGCCAGGGGCCGACCCGGAATGTGACGACTTCGTGAATGATGTTGAACACTTAAGAGTGAGCTAAATTTTGCTCAGTTGTAGGTGTGTCGAGCCATTTTTGGCTCATGTTATTCCCTGCCGCCGTCCCCTTTCCGCCCTGGGCAGACGTCGCCATCTTTGGCGCGAGCTTGGGAGAGCCATGCCGAGGGAAACGGGGTTGCCGTTGCGGCTTACGGACGTGGTGGTGATGTCGATGGGGGCGCTGGCGGTGGCCTGTCTCCTCGTCGTCGCACGCTGGACGCCAGGGGCGATGGCCTCGATCTTCGCCTTCAGCCTCATCGCCGCTGGCCCGCTGGTGTTCCGAGCGCTCGCCCGACGGTTTCCGAAGCACGGCGTGTTCGACCTCATCGCCTCCTTCTGGCTGCTCCCGGCGGCGGTGGTCGGGCACACCTTCGTCGGTCCGCTCGCCGACGCCGTGCACCCGGCGCTGTTCGATCGCCACTTGGCGTACGCCGACGCGAGGCTCTTCGGGGTGCAGCCGGCGGTCTGGTTGGAGGCGCGCGTGCCTCCGGGCCTCGTCGAGGTCCTGCTCGTTTGCTACTACACCTACTTTCTGTGGCCGTTGTTGCTCGGGCTCGTTCTCTACTTTGGCCAAAAGGACAGGCGCCTCTTCGAGCAGTACGTGCTGGCGCTCGCCTTGGGGTACTCGGCCAACTTCGTTCTTTACGCGCTGGTTCCGGCGGTGGGGCCGCGCTTCTTTCTCGCCGGCGAATTCAATGAGCCCCTGCGCGGCCTATGGCTGACCCCCTGGCTGGACTCCGTGATGCGGCTGCCCAGGTTCACGCGCGATTGCTTCCCTTCGGGCCATACGGCGACCACCCTCACCGTGCTCTTTTTTGCCTATCGGCGCGCCCGCCGCTTCTTTTGGGTGATGTTTCCTTTTGCGGTGGGGCTCATCGGCGCCACGGTGGTCGGCCGCTTTCATTATGCGGTAGACCTGCTCGCCGCGCTGCCCCTCGTCTTGTGGGCCGTCACCACCGCCGTCGTCCTTTCCCGCGTCCGGCCCAAAGGGGTGCTCGTCACCCCGTCGCCTCGGCTGGCAACCCTGTGGCGGGAAGGGATTGTTGTCGCTCGACGGTTCGGTGACTTGACGCCGCGTCGGCCGGGCGCCTAGGTTGCGCGCCTTTCGCGGCCCTTTGGGTGGGGCTGCGAGCGAGCTCGACAGCGTCAATCCCCGCGCCAAGGCTCAAATTTCACTTGGGGAGCAGTCGTTGTTTTTTCTCTAAGGACCAACCACCACATGCAGCAGAACGTGAACCAGGAAGTCGGGATGGAGGCGGAGGAAGACTTCGCTTCGATGTTTGAGGCTTCGCTCAAGGAGCGGGGCGGCGATGGGCTCCTCAAGGAAGGGGAGATCATCAAGGGCACCGTGGTTCAGGTGACCAAGGACTACGCCGTCGTCGACATCGGCTACAAGTCAGAGGGGCAGATCCCGATCACCGAGTTCACCAGCGCGCGTGGAGAGATCACCGTCAAGGCCGGGGACAGCATCGACGTGCTCCTCGAGAGCCGGGAGAACGACACCGGCATGGTCGTCCTCTCCAAGGAGAAGGCCGACAAGATGCGCATCTGGGACGAGATCAGCGCGGCCTGCGAGCGCGACGAGATCGTCAAGGGCACCATCGTCGGTCGCGTCAAGGGCGGCCTCTCGGTGGACATTGGAGTGAAGGCGTTTCTCCCTGGTTCGCAGGTGGACATCCGCCCGGTGCGCAACCTCGACCAGTACATCGCCAAAGAGTTCGAGTTCAAAGTCATCAAGTTCAACAAGAAGCGCGGCAACATCGTGCTCTCCCGCCGCGTTCTCCTAGAGAAGCAGCGCGAGGAGATGAAGAAGGAGACCTTGAAGAACCTGCGCGAAGGCGCGGTGCTCAAGGGCGTGGTCAAGAACCTCACCGACTACGGCGCCTTCATCGACTTGGGCGGCATCGACGGGCTTTTGCACATCACCGACATGAGCTGGGGCCGCATCGGCCACCCCTCCGAGATGTTCAACGTAGGCGACGAGCTACGCGTGGTGGTGCTCAAGTTCGACTCCACGGCTGAGCGCGTCTCCTTGGGGCTCAAGCAGATTCAAGAAGACCCCTGGCACCGCGCCGACGAGAAGTACCCGGTCGGCACCCGGGTCAAGGGCAAGGTGGTCAGCCTCACCGACTACGGCGCCTTCATCGAGATCGAGCAGGGCGTCGAGGGGCTGGTGCACGTCTCCGAAATGTCGTGGACCAAGCGCGTCAAGCACCCCTCCAAGGTGCTCGAGGTGGGCAAGGAGGTCGAGGCGGTGGTGCTCGACATCGACCCCAAGGCCAAGCGCATCGCCCTGGGGATGAAGCAGATCGAGCAGAACCCCTGGACCCTGCTCGAGGACAAGTACCCCATCGGCTCGGTCATCAAGGGCCAGGTGCGCAACGTCACCGACTTCGGCGTCTTCGTCGGCGTCGAGGAGGGCGTCGACGGCCTGGTGCACGTCTCGGACATCAGCTGGACCCAGCGGGTCAAGCACCCGGGGGAGATCTACAAGAAGGGCGACGAGGTGGAGGCGGTGGTGCTCAACATCGACGTCGAGAACGAGCGCTTCTCCTTGGGCATCAAGCAGCTGCAACAAGACCCCTGGGAGACCATCTCCGAGCGCACCCCGGTGGGTAGCCGCGCCAAGGGCAAGGTCACCAAGGTCACCGACTTCGGCGCGTTCGTGGAGATCGAGCCGGGCATCGAGGGCCTGGTGCACGTCTCCGAGATCAAGGAGGAGCGGGTGGAGAACCCCCGCGACGTCCTCAACGAGGGTCAGGAGGTCGAGGTGAAGATCATCGACATCAACACCACTGACCGCAAAGTGGCCCTCTCGATGAAGGCGTTGCTCCACGAGGGGGAGGACGACTACCGCGAGTACTTGCGCAAGCAGGCAGAAGGGTCGAAGGCCCGCCTGGGCGACGTGATGGGCAACAAGCTCAAGAAGTAGACGCCGTCGATAGAAGCTTTTGAAGCGGGCAGGTGGGAAAGCTCCCTCCTGCCCGTTTTCTTTGGGCGGGCGAGCAGCCTTGACCCTCCACCTGTTTGCCGGGATAAGGCGGGCTCGATTGGTTAGGGCTTGTCGAAGGAGGCCGCCGTGGCGCGAGAAGTCGTCATCGTAGGAGCAGCGCGCACCCCCGTCGGTGCATTTTTGGGAGCGCTGTCGGCGTTGAGCGCTCCACAGCTCGGAGCAGCGGCGATCAAGGCCGCGCTCGAGCGCGCCGGCGTCGCTCCCAAAACGGTCGACGAGGTGCTGATGGGTTGCGTGCTCCAGGCGGGCATCGGACAGGCGCCCGCGCGGCAGGCGGCCATCTTCGCCGGGCTGCCCGACAGCGTGCCTTGCGTGACGGTGAACAAGGTGTGTGGCTCGGGGCTCAAGTCGATCATCCAGGGTGCACAGGCGATCGCCCTGGGCGACGCCGACGTCGTCGTCGCCGGGGGCATGGAGTCGATGAGCAACGCCCCCTACCTCTCTCACGCGCTCCGCGGTGGGGCGCGCATGGGCCACACCGAATTCAAAGACGCGATGGTCCACGACGGGCTGTGGGACGTCTACGGTCAGGTGCACATGGGCAGCTGCGCCGAAAAGTGCGCCGCCGAGTACAAAATCTCCCGTTCCGCGCAAGACGAGTACGCCGTCGAATCGACCCGGCGGGCGCAGAAGGCGGTGGCCGAGGGAGCGTTCAAGGCAGAGATCGCCGCCGTCAGCGTGCCCCAGAAGAAGGGCGACCCGCTGGTGGTGACCGAAGACGAAGGGCCCAAGAGCGCCAAACCCGACAAGCTTCCTTCCCTCAAGCCGGTGTTTCAAAAGGACGGCACGGTGACCGCGGGAAATTCCTCGTCGATCAACGACGGCGCGGCGGCGGTGGTGCTGATGAGCGCTGAGCGCGCGAAGGCGGAAGGCAAGGCGGTGCTGGGCCGGGTGGTCGGGTACGCCGGCGCTGCGCGCAAACCCTCCGAGTTCACCGTGGCACCCGCCGACGCGATCAACAACCTGATGGCGAAGACCCAACTGAAGACCTCGGACGTCGACCTGTGGGAGATCAACGAAGCCTTCGCGGTGGTGGCGATCGCCAACAACCGCCTGCTCGAGCTCGACCCGGCGAAGGTGAACGTGCGCGGCGGCGCGGTGGGCGGGCTGGGGCACCCGATCGGCTCTTCGGGCGCGCGCCTGTTGGTGACGCTGCTCCACACCATGAAGGACCTGGGCAAGAAGCGCGGAGTGGTTTCGCTGTGCATCGGCGGCGGCGAAGGCATTGCCCTCTTGGTCGAGCGCTGATTCACCCCTCTCCCCGTGGGAGAGGGTAAGGGTGAGGGACCAAATTCATGAACAAATTAGTCCCGACGATAGACGAAGCGATTCGCGACATCACAGACGGCGCCGTCATCATGAGCGGCGGCTTCGGGCTGTGCGGCAACCCCGAGCACCTCATCGCCGCCCTCCACCGAAAAGGGGTGAAGAACCTCACCCTCATCTCCAACAACTGCGGCACCACCGAGCTCGGCCTGGGCATTCTGCTCAAGTCACGCCAGGTGAAGAAGATGGTGTCCAGCTACGTGGGAGAGAACAAGGAGTTCGAACGCCAGTTCCTCGCGGGCGAGCTGGAGGTCGAGCTCAACCCTCAAGGGACGCTGGCGGAGCGCATTCGCGCCGGCGGGTGCGGGCTCGGCGGCTTCTTCACCCCCACCGGTGTCGGCACCCAAGTAGCCCAAGGGAAGGAGACCCGGGTCATCGACGGCCGCGAGTACGTGCTCGAGCGACCACTCGAGGCCGACTTCGCCCTCGTGCGCGCTTGGAAGGGCGACCGCTGGGGAAACCTCGTCTTCCGCAAGACGGCGCGCAACTTCTCACCGCTGATGTGCATGGCGGCGAAGGTGACCATCGCCGAGGTGGAGCACCTGGTGGAGGTGGGCGAGCTCGACCCCGACCAGGTGCACGTGCCGTCGATCTTCGTCAAGCGGGTGGTGAAGGGCGGCAAGTACGAGAAGTGGATCGAGAAACGCACCGTGCGGCCAAGGAGCTAAAGCGCATGCCCCTGACTCGAGAGCAGATCGCCCAGCGCGTCGCCCAAGACTTGCGCGACGGCTACTACGTCAACCTAGGCATCGGCATGCCCACCCTGGTGGCCAACTACATTCCCCAGGGCGCGGAGGTGCTCTTGCACTCCGAGAACGGGCTTTTGGGCATCGGCCCCTGGCCGGCGGAGGGCGAGGAGGACCCAGACCTCATCAACGCCGGCAAGGAGACGGTCACCGCCATCGCCGGTGCGGCGTACTTCGATTCGGCGCAATCCTTCGCGATGATCCGGGGTGGCCACGTGGACATGGCGGTGCTCGGCGCGATGGAGGTCTCGGCTCAGGGTGACCTCGCCAACTGGATGATTCCGGGGAAGATGGTGAAGGGCATGGGCGGCGCGATGGACCTCGCGGTGGGCGCCAAGCGCGTCTACGTGATGATGGAGCACGCCACCAAGGACGGGAAACCGAAGATCTTGAATCAGTGCGCGCTTCCGCTCACCGGCAAGAAGTGCGTGCACCACATCGTTTCCGACTTGGCGGTCATCGACGTGACGCCCGAGGGGCTGTTGCTTCGCGAGGTCGCGCCGGGGGTGAGCCCCGCCGAGGTGCAAACGCTCACCCAGCCCAAGCTACGCGTCAGCCCGGAGCTCAGGGAGATGCGCTTTTAGAAGAACGGTGTCATAGTCCCGGCCCGTCTTTGGCTCGACGCGGAGGCTGTCGGAACCCATGGCAGAGAAGTTGGACAAGTATAAGAAGGCGCGCCGCGCCGATCGCCTCCAGCACGAGCTTCTGGTCGCCTACCGCACCGTCGACGGCTTCATCACCGATTGGGCGGTGAACATCTCGCGCGGGGGCCTCTTCATCAACACGCGCAACCCGCTCGCGGTGGGCACCACCGTGCGCCTCATCATCTCCCTGCCCGACACCGCCTTCCCCTTCGACCTCTCCGGCCGCGTCACCCGCGTCAGCGAGTACGACAACCCCGCCAACCAGGTGCCTGGAATGGGCATCGAGTTCATCGACGTTGACGAAGAGAAGCGCGCCCGGATCGAGCGGTTCGTCGAGCGACTCCGCAAGGAGCTGCCCGAGCCGGGCCCCTTGCCGAAGAAGTAGCGTTTGCCCGAGGCCGAGCTGCGAATCGAGAGACTCTCCATGCTGGGGGAGGGCGTTGCCCACCTCGATGGGCGCACGGTCTTCGTCGAGGGCGCTCTGCCCGGCGAGCGGGTGTGCGCCGAGGTTTCGGAGCACGGCAAGGTTCTGCGCGGAGAGCTGTTGGACATTCTCGAGCAGAGCCCGGCCCGCCGCGCCCCTGCCTGCCCGCTCGCTGCTTCTTGCGGGGGGTGCGACTGGCTGCACGCGGACGAGCGACTCCAGCGTGAGGCGAAGGAGGAGATCGTCCTCTCGGCGCTGGAGCACCTGGCGGGCATCTCGCGTCAGAGGGTCGAACGTTTGCCGACGGTGGTGTCACCGCGCTCGATGGCTTACCGGCGGCGGGCGGTGCTGCACGTGCAAGGCAAGACACTCGGCTTCTTCGGGAAGAAGAGCCACGCCCACGTCGACGTGCCTGCCTGCCCCGCCTTGACCGAGCCGCTTTCGATGCTCCCGGGCAGGCTGGGACCGTTGGTGGCGGCGATGGCCAAAGACTTGGAGTCGGTGACGTTGATCGCGGAAGGAACGCAGGTGAGCCTGGCGTTGCACCTGTCGGGGCCCGTGAAGGCGCGGCACCTCGAGCTGACCGAGAGCGCGGTGCGGGCGTTGAAGCTGTCGGGTGCAGTCCTGGTGCCCAAGACTGCCTCGCCGCGGCTGGTGAAAAGCCCGGTGCTGAGGTCGACTTCGCCCCTTTCGCCAAAGGTGCCGATGTACTCGCGGCCCGATGCCTTCGTGCAGGCGAACGCCGAGGCGAACGTGGCGCTGGTGACCTCGGCCGTCGTCGCGCTCGGTGCCAAGGAGCACGACCGGGTGCTCGAGCTGTACTGCGGCCAGGGAAATTTCACCTTCGCCATCGCCGGCACGGCCGCCTCGGTGCTGGCGGTGGAGTCGTCGGGCGTTTCGCTGGAGCTGGCGCGGCGAAGCGCACAGGAGGGGAGGGTGGACAACGTTCGTTTCGTGCAAGGGGAGGCGGCGAAGGTGGTGAAGGGGCTTTTCGCGGAAGGGGCGCGCTTCGACCTCTTGCTTGCCGACCCACCGCGCGCCGGAGCGCCGGGCCTCTCCCACTGGGCGCGGATGCTCGGAGCGCGTCGGGTCGTCTACGTGGCGTGCGATCCGGCGGCGCTCGCCCGCGACGCCCGCGAGCTTCGGGTCGCGGGCTTTCGGCCCCACACGCTCCAAATCGTCG
>JBMORE010000121.1:0-12351 GCA_049322255.1 Myxococcota bacterium
ATCCGCGCTCTTGCCTTGGAACGCTATCGACAGCCGCGTCGCGCACCGCTCCGCCTTCTCCGCGTCCATCGCGTTTTGCGCCCAGGCCGCTCCCGAGGCCATCACCGCCGCCGCCGTCAGAAGCTTCGTCGTGGTCTGAATCCGGGTCATCATGATCCACCTTCCCCTTTCAGAAGCCAGTCGCTTCGTCAGGTGGCTCATGAGCAACCCATGTGCCCAAAGCGCGACCCGCCACTTTTCCAGTGCGGTTGCGCGCGCCGTCACACTCGAGCGGAGATCAGCGCACATGCGGAAGGTGTCGTTTCAGCCCCTTAGCCAATGAAAAGGGGGTTTACCCAACCTGTGCACTGGAGCAGGCAGCTACCACTTCGATTGCTACCCGCAGATGTCAGTCGGCGCGGCGGCGCTGCTCGGCTTCGATCATGGGAAGTGGGTGAAGGCAGCTGCCTACTTTCCTCGCCGAAGAAAGACGCCTCTTGCCTACACAGACCTCACTGACGGAGCGGAATCTTGGGTCTTTAGGGCGAGCAAGATGCCGGAACATTGGTTGCACCCCAGCCAAGGCACGCCATGCTTCGTTTTCGCCGGGGTCTTGCAGCTCTCGTTGCCGTTGCCGCGTGTGGCTCGCCCACGGTTCCTCAGGCCGGGGATGCGACCGGCGGTGACGGTGGCGACGAGCTCGATGCAGGCGTTGACGCCGGAATGGGTGGAGGCTCCGGCCAGGGCGAGTGCCAGGGGCAGATCGTCGACGGCGGAACGGGGTGGGTGCCACTCATCGACATGGTCGGCTGCACCTACCGGGGTTTTGCAGGAGGGCTTTATCCAAACGGATCGAGCTCGATGCCGTCTTCACACCTCGCCGAGGGTGTCTCGCGCGCGAAGGCCATCGTTCCTTTGGATGTAGACGGCGGCGCCAGCACATCGGGGAAATACGTGTTGCTGTCGATCGGCATGTCGAACACGACGCAGGAGTTCTGCTCGCGCAGCTCCAACCTGCCGTGCAACCCCTGGACGTTCATGGGGCAGGCCGCAGCTGACACGGCGGTGAACGCCACGACGCTGGCCATCGTGAACGGTGCGCAAGGCGGGAAAGCGGCGGCGTTTTGGGACTCGCCGACCGACCCCGACTACGACCGTGTTCGAGACACCAAGCTGACTCCCCAGGGACTGACCGAGAAGCAGGTCGTCGCGGTGTGGATAAAGGTCGCCAACCCCTCTCCGACGAACGCGCTCCCCTCTGCCCAAGCCGACGCCTACACCTTGGTGCGCCAGGTGGGAGACATCTTGCGCGCAGCCAAGGTCCGCTACCCCAATCTTCGGCTCGCCTACCTATCGAATCGAATCTTTGCGGGTTACGCCGTCTCCCAACTCAACCCGGAGCCCTACGCCTACGAATCGGGGCTGGCGATGAAGTGGGTCGTCGAAGCTCAGATCAACCAAATGGCCGGAGGCACCGCCGATGCCCGCGCCGGAAATCTGAGCTACGCCACGGTGGCCCCCTGGGTCGCCTGGGGCCCTTACTTGTGGGCCGACGGGCCAACGCCGAACAGTCAGGGGCTGTTCTTCACGCACGCGGATCTCGAGCTCGATGGCACGCACCCTTCTTCATCTGGCGAGAACAAGGTGGCCGCGTTGCTGCTGAGCTTCTTCAAGAGCTCGCCGACGACGAAGTGCTGGTTCGTCACACAAGGCAGCTGCCCTTAGCGAAAGGAGCCTCGATGCGCCGTCGAGCTTTGAGCCACTGGATGCCGGCAGGGG
This sequence comes from Myxococcota bacterium, assembly GCA_049322255.1. Taxonomy (GTDB): domain Bacteria; phylum Myxococcota; class Myxococcia; order Myxococcales; family Myxococcaceae; genus JBMORE01. The sequence continues at coordinate 1,759 of JBMORE010000121.1, forward strand.
TCGGCTTGCTTGCAGTCGCCGCCACGAGCTGCCATTGCGGAGGCACCCTCCGCCGCGTCGATGCGGCCGTCACCGTGGAGCCAACGGAGCTCGACTTCGGCACGCTCCGAGTGGGTGCGGTGAAGCGCTTGGCGCTCACTGTGCGCAACGAGGGCGTGGTGACGGTGCGCCTGCAAGAGCCGTTCATCTCCGAAGACGTGCGGGGCGCCTTCACCGTCGGAACGGTACCGGGCTCATTGCTTCCCGGAACCAACGTGACGATAGACGTCACCTACTTCGCGCCCACCGAGGAGGGCGCGGACACGGCGTTTCTCACCGTTGCCAGCGATGGCGACCCGGCCGAGCACCGCATACTGCTTCGCGGCCAGGCCGTGGCTGCGTGCCCCAAAGGCCTCCTGGAGTGCGCGGGCCAGTGTGTCGACCCTCTTTCCGATGTTGCGCACTGCGGGGGCTGTGACCGCGCCTGCGTCGCTACCCAAACCTGCCTCGATGGTCGATGCCGCTGCCAACCGATGGGCTGCGGAGACCTGGGCAAGCAGTGTGGCTCCTGGCCCGATGGTTGTGGGGGGACCGTGGAATGCGGCGGCTGCGTTGCCCCGCGAGCCTGCGCTGCTTCGGGCCAGTGCGAGGGTGGCAACGTCGGTCGACTGTTCATGACGAATTTTTTGGACAGCGTCGTTCGAGTCTCGGTGGACCAGGGGGTGACCTGGACGACGGTGGGTCGATACAGCAACCGTGGGCCCAGCTTCGGCACGATGGTGATGGACCCCACCGGTCGCTTGTACGTCGCCGAGTCGAGCGCGACTGCGGGGAACGTCTACCGCTCGGAGGACAACGGGGCCAGTTGGAGCCTGGCGGCCTCGGTGCCGAACGCCCCCGGTGCAACAGTCATCGCGTCGGATCCTCGCGGCTGTCTCTACCTGACCGGCTCGGGCGGCGACGTGTTTACTTCGGCCGACCACGGGAGCTCCTGGAGGCAGGTTGGGAACTGGGGCCAGTCTGGTTTCAAGGTTGCCATGAGCAGCGATGCGTCGGGGCGGCTGTTCTTGGCCGAAGCTGCGTGGGGAGGAGGCAGGGTCTTCTTGTCCACGGACCAGGGCAGAACGTGGTCACTCCAGGGGGCGGTGGCCAAGACGGGAAACAACGCGGCGACCATCGCCAGCCTTTCTGGAGCTCGCCTCGTCGGTCTGCAGGGAGGCCTCCCGGCGCACATCTTTGTCAGCACGGACACGGGGATGAGCTGGTCGCAGATCGGCTCGATTCCCGACAGCATTCAACGGATGACGGCCACCGCCACCGACGAGCTCTACACCGTTTCCAACAACTCCAGCGTACTTCGGGTGTTCCGCTCCGGCGACCACGGCGTCAGCTGGACGCAGCAGTCGGCCTTCTCCAATGGAACGGCCGGTGGGGGATGGGCGGATATTGCGGCAGACTACCCCTTCGCTCCGCTCGCCGAGCCATGCAGATGAGCTCGCTGGTGAAGTGAGCCCGTCGTCCATCGCGCCTTGGGCTTTCGGTCGGCCAGGAAGACGGGCATGGTCTTACGGTGACCTTCCTTGGGGAAGTAGACGAAGAGGCCTTGGCGCTTCCGCGCGAGAGTGCCGAACGGCGGCGCAGCGGGGCCTACTTCACCCCCGCCCCCCTGGTGCGAACGGTGCTCGAGCACGCGGCGCACCACGTCCCGGCCCACGAGCGCCTGGCGGTGGTCGACCCAGCGTGCGGCGCCGGCGCTTTCCTCGCCGCGGCGAAGCAGCGTTTTCCCCAAGCGTCGCTCCACGGGCTGGAGCTGTCCCCCACCAGCGCCGCCACTTGCCGAGAACGGGTGGGCTTCGCCGACGTCGACGTGGGCGACGCTTTACGCGGGGGTTTGGACGCGCTCCTTTCGCGCATTCCCCAAGGAGCGTTCGAGCTGTGGGTGGGAAACCCGCCGTACAACGGAACCTCGCCGGTGCTCGCGGACAAACAGGCGTACGCGCGGCTTCTGCCTTCCGACTTCTCGCCTCCTCGCGGAACCAGCCTGCGCGATGACTTCGCGTTTTTTCTCCTCCTCGCCGCGCTCCGGCTGCAAAGCCGACGCGGGGTGCTGGCCTTCATCACCAGCGCCACTTTGCTCGATGCCTTCCTCTATGCGCCGATGCGAGAAGCGTTGCTGCGAAAGCTCCACTTGCGGGAGGTGATCGATCTGGGCGCGGGCGCCTTCGCGAATACCAAGGTGAAAACCTGCATCACCGTGTGGACTTCGCCAGGCCCAACGCGAGGAACGGTGCGATACCAGGGGCGCGGCTTTGCGGACTCGTTCACACCCGCAGGCCCTGAATACCTGCTGCGCCCCACCAGCACCCAGGCGCAGGCGCTCGACGACCACTGGCGCGCCACGGGAGAGCCGCTGTCGCAGCTGGTTCCGGTGAGCTTCCCCGGCCTGAAGACCCGCTTCGACGAGCTGTTGGTGGATGAAGACCCCCAGCGTCTCCTGGCACGAATCGGCGCTTTTCTCGCCGCACGGCCAAAAGAGCTGGCGCGCTTCGCCCAGGCGCACCGAATTCCCGACCGCCATTGGGAAAAGTTGCGCACGCTCCATGCGCAGGCTCCGCGAAAGGAAAGCGCCGAGGCCGAGCGGGTGCGCCCCTTTTTCCGCTATGCGGGCGCTCGCCACCGAGGCACCCTTCCTCCCGAAGCGCGGGCGTACTGCTACCTCGACCGCCGCCTCATTCCTCGCGGAGACCATCGGCTGCGCGGCGCGTACGACCCGCACGCCGGTACGGTGAAGCTGGTGTTCAACACCCGCGAGCTTCCCTTGGCGGCGGCGCTCCTCGAGGAAGCAGGCTGTGTCCACGACCATCGGCACGCCCGCTTCGCCCCGCTGCTCGTCCCGGAGCGAATTCTCACCGAGGGGCTGGGGGTGACCCGCCGGGGAAACGACTTCGGCCCTTTGGTGCCCAACCTCTCCCCGCGGGCGCGAGGGCTCGGCGAGCCGCTGGAGGTTTTCCGCGCGCTGGTCCGCTTCATCAACTCGGCCCAGGTGCAAGAGGTGTGGGCGCCCGCCTTCGGGGCGTCGAGAGAGCTGCCGGTCCCGCTCGACGCCCTCATGCTGAAATGACCAGTGGCTACTTCTTCATGCCGTTGGGCGCCGGGGGCTCCGCTCCGCCCACGCCCGGCTCAGCCATGTCGCCCCAGCCGGCCTCCACCATCGACTTCCATTTCCACTGGCCGTTGCGCTTGACGAGCAGGCCCTGACCTCGCCCGCTGTACTTCTGTTTTCCCATGGTGACGGTGAAGTCGTCGACGTAGGTCACCAGCGAGTCCGAAAGGACGGTGATGTCCCTCTTGTGGGTCGTCTTCACGTCCTTGGGCATGTCTTCGTAGAAGGGCTTCATCATCGTCGTGTACTCCTCGCGGCTGTGCTCTTTCGCCATGGGCACGCCCTTCGAGTTGTCGGTCACCATGTAGACGGGGAAGTCGATGCGGGAGAGCATCGCCTCGAAGTCGCCCTTCTTCATCAGCTCTTCCTCCTGCCTGAGGAACTCGGAGATCTCCTTCTTCGTCTTGCCTTCGTTGCTGGGTTTGCGCGTCCACGGCCCCATCTTGCTCATGTCCGTCATGCCTCCGGCCTGAGGCACGCCTGGCTTTTTCTCCATGCTGCCCTGCGCGTACGCGAACCCGCTTGCCAGCACCACCACGGCCACTGCGATCGATGAACACTGCATGTTTTCCTCCCGTTTGGGTTTTGGGTGCATGCGGCGTAGGCGAGCCATGGGGCGCTCGCAAAGCGCGCCGGGGCCGGAGCTCTCTAAAGCGAACGAATTCCCGTCGCGGTGCGTTGGTTTTTAGATGTAACCGAAGCGGCGGCGGAGCATCCACTCCACGCCGAGCAACGCCACGAGCACCACCAGGTAGTACCAGCGGTCCCACAGGGGCTGGTCCTTGCTGCGCCCGACCTCGACCACGGGGGGATCTAAAAGCGGCGCGTCGGAAAGCCGCGCCGAGGAAAGGCGAAACGCCTTTCCGCCTGTGAGTCGGGCGATGTCTTCGAGCAGGTCGGGCCGCACCGAAGCGTCGGAGAGCTCGGGGCCCACCGCGCGCACCGCCACCGCGTCCTCTCCCGCGCCCAAGATCTGCTCTCCCTTCTTGGCCGTCCCCAGAAGCTTGTACGCGCCAGGTTCGGGCGGAGAAAACTCGAGCCGCACCACGCCATCGGAAGCCGTCGTTCCCTCTTGCGTCGCCACCACCTTCTGCTGCTGCACCGAGAAGAGGTCGACCTTCACTCGAGCCTGCGCCGCGGGTTGATAGTCGGCCAGCCGCGCAGCGACGATGACCCCCACCTTCTTGCCCGGCTCCACCGAGCCTGGGTCGGCAGTCACCGTCAGGGTGGTGAGGTCGGGGTCGCGCACCAGCCAGCGCAGGGCGTTGCTCCAGAAGCGGTCGTAATGGCGCGACGGCGAGCCATGGGCGTGAGAAACGAACGCCCAATACCAGCTGGCGTCGGTCATCAGCGCCATCGAGCGTCCGCGCCCGTAGTCCCACAGCGCGAGCAACGGAGCGCTCTTGCCGTCCACGTTGGCATGCGGGTGGTCGAGCAACACCGTGGCGCCGTTCTTGGCGCGTACCAGGTTCGCCCCGGGAATCGCCGGGAGCTCGCTCCAAGCCGCGGCGGTGCCCATGCCCGCCCCGAAGAGCGCGGTGACCGGGTGACGCAACCCTTCAGGGGTGAGGCGAGCCTTGACCTCCGAGAGGTCTGCCGGGATGCCCGCGTTTTCCACCGGTAGCGCCGCCGAGAGGACGGGGAACTGCACCCTCCCCTCGCCGAAGGCATGGTCGCCGCCGATCATCGCGAACGCCCCGCCGTTGTACACGTAGCGTTCGAGGTTGCTCTCGTACGTTCCACCTAGCGAGAGCGAGGGGGCGGTGTAGCCGAAGTTCTGGAAGATCACGACGTCGAAGGTGTCGAGCTTCTTGTCGAAGATTTCGTCCATGGGGAAGGGAATGAGCGACAGCTCGTGGTCTGGGTAGCCCTTGTGATCCCAATCGGTCCTCAAGATGTAGAAGCTGATGAGGTCGATGTTGGCGTCTTGCTTGAGCAGGCCGCGCAAGAAGCGCTCGTCCCACGAGGGCCGTCCCACCACCAAAAGCACCCGCACCCGGTCGCGTATGACTTTCAAGGTGAACGACCGGGAGTTGTTCTCCGCCACCGCCTCTTCGGGAAACACCGGCAAGGACACCGTGTACACGAAGCGGCCGGTCTGATCGGGGGTGAAGACGAAGGACACTGTCTTCAGCTCGTCGTCGCCGTTGGGCGTCATCACCTTGGTGGCCACCGTCTTTCCTTCCCGGCCCAGCACCACCCCCACGCTCTGCCCTTTGAAGCCGCGCGCGCGCACTTCCACCTCGACCTCGATCGAGTTGCGCACGAAGGCGAAGTCGTCGACCTTCACCGTTTCGATGGCCAGGTCCTGAAGCGCTTCCTTGCCCGCGAGGAAGGTGGACACCGGCACCTCCAGCTCTTCCAGCGCGCGTTGGGCGCGCCCCACCGCCCCACCGGAAAGCTCGACGTTGTCCGCGCCATCGGTGAACAGGAGCACACCCGAAAGCTTCTTGGTCGCCGCCCCTTGCTCCCCTGCCTTGAGCGCGCGCAAGGCCGAGAGCAAATCGGTGCGGCCTCCACGGGCGGCCTCTCGGCGCAGCGTTTCTTGCGACAGCGGAGACAGCTCGGAGTCGAAGCCAAAAAGCTCGACGGTGAAGCGCTCGCGTAAAGCGTCGAGCTGTGCAGCGCTGGCATCGAGCAGCTGGGCCACGGCTTCCGAGCGCGGCCGACCGCCCGGCTCGACTGGAAAGCCCATCGACGATGAGCGGTCGACCAGTATCGCCACCCGATTCTTCACCCGGGCCACTTGGAGCATGCGCAGGCCCGGCTCGAGCAAAAAGAAGGCCGCGCACAGCCCGGCGAGCGCGCGCAAGGCCCACAGCGCCAGCCGCTTGGTACGGGCGGGTTCCTTGAGCACGCCGTAGGCCGCCAGCAGCACGCCCGCCACCACCGCGGTGGCCACCAGAGCGAGCGCCCACGCGGGCAGCGGCGAGAGGCTCACCAGCCTCCAGGCGTTGTAGGGCTTGTCGTTCAGCCGCTACCTCCGCTTCTTCATGATGAGGTCCAGGTGCACCGCGTCGTCTTTGTAGTCGAGGCAGAGGGCGTACATGCACACGTTGATGCCCATGCGGAACGCGTACTCACGCTGGCTCTCGCCGCCGGGAGAGCACTCGAGCTCGTAGTCGCCGCCCTCGTCGCGGTTCCAGGCGCCGGCGAGGTCGTTTTGGGAGTACATCACCGCGGCCCGCTTCCCCAGCTTCACCGCCTCCAGATAGGGCTTGTGCAGCAGCCGCCCGGGCGCCGAGTCGAGCAGGAAGAAGCTCTTGAAGACCACGTGCTCCATCGGCAGCGGAGCGAGCCTTCCTTGCGGCAGCACTCGGGCAAGCTCGCGGCGGAAGCTCTTGTCGAAGCCGGTACCGTCCGAGCCGTCGTTGGCGTCGGCGAAAAGAAACCCGCCGAAGGTCAAATAGCGACGCAGGTTCTCCACCTCGCCGGCGGAGAACGGTGGAAACTCGCCGTCGCCGCCCAAATAGAGGAAGGGAAACTGGAAGAGCTGCGGGCTGGAGAGGGCGAAGGCGCGTGCGGCGAGGCTCGCCTCCACCGAGGTGCGGCGCTGTAGCTCCACCGCCAGCCGCCGCAGGCCCGACACCCGGGCGTCCCACCGGCCGCCGTGCTGAGCGACCGCAGGGGTGAACTTGTCGGTCTCACCGAAGGCGAACGCACGAGGAGCGAAGGGCAGCGCCCCCAGCGCTCCCAGGAGCGTCCGGCGTGTCATCGGCATGGCCGCCTATATACCGTCGACGGGGTGGGCAATTCCCCGTTATATGGCGACCTCGATGGGAAAGAACGCACAGCGGCACAAAGACAACCAGCGCGACGGTGGGCACGCTCACCCTCCAGCGTCGTTATTGCGCGCGGCGTTCGAGGCGTACGAGGCAGGCGACGTGGTGCAGGCGCGCCGCGCAGCCAAGCGCGCGCTGGCCGACTTCTCACCCGCCGACAAGAACGCGGCCAAGGAGCTAGGAAAGAAACTCTTCGCCGATTCGAAGGTCCCGACCGAGCCGCGTGAGCTCGCCGAAGAGTTGCTACGCCGCACCGAGATTCATTGGAAGCCTTACGTCTTCGCCGGCGTCGCTTTGGCCATCATCCTCTTGATGATTGTCCTGGCGGCCTTGCGCGCCTGACGTTTTCGACCTTGGACCTCACCCGGGCCCTCCACGCCTACCGCACGCTCGATCCCATCGGCTGGGTGAGCGCCTACCAGGTGCTCCCCCCCTGGGCGGGACTCTTGATGATGGGGGTTGCAGTCGCGTTGCTCCTCGCTGGCGGAGGCAAGCTGTTTCGGGTGGTGGCAGGTCCCATCGGCGCGCTGGCGGGGCTGCTGTGGGCAGCGCCCATCGCCTCGCGGCTGGGGGCAGTCGGCAGTCCGAACACGTTCTCCGTGGCTGCGGCGGTGGCACTGGGAGTGCTGGGCTCGGCGGTGCCCGCGAGCGCGGTGTTCTTCACCTTCGGCGTTCCCGGCGGGTTGCTCGCTGGCGAGCTGGCTGGCCCCGACGACTGGCTCCTGGGGTTTCTGCCCGGCTTTTTCGTGGTGGGCGCATTCGCCGCCATGTTCACCAGGTACATCGGCACGGTGGCAGCGTCGGCAGTCGGAGCGTGGCTGTTCGTGCTCGGCACCCTGTCCGCCGTGCACGGGCTCGGCGGTCTTGCCGCCCTGGCCGTCCACCAGCCGTACGGCGTGTTGGGAGCAGCGCTCATCCTCGCGGTGGCCGGTTCGGTCTATCAGCTGGTGGTCAAGCCCACGCCCGAGGAAGTGGAAAGAATCAAGGCCGAAAAGGCCCGCCAAAAGCTCGCCAAGGAGCAAAAGAAGGCGGTGGAGAAACGCTGGGCGAGCTACTCGGAGAAGCGGAAGAAGTAGGCGGCTACCCTTCACCGCTCCTTGGAACCGTGATAGGCCGCGCACCGTTCGATGGGTCAGCCCAAGCGAAAAGAGAAGCTCGCAGAGCCCCCTGCCCCCGAAGAAGTGAAAGCCGACGGCGGCGAAGCGGGTGTCGAGCGGTGGCAAAAGCCCAAACCGCTTTCACCCAAGGGTTGGGCGGTGCTCGCAATGGTGGTGCTGGCGGTGAATCTGCCGCTCATCCACTACTACCTCTTCCGCGGCGAGATGGAAGCGACCGTCTCGCTGCCGTACAGCGACGATTTCTCCAACCCGGCCACAGTGAGGAACAACTACTGGAGCACCGGCGGCTACTGGCGGGTGGTCAACGGCGAGCTGCTCTCCCCGGGAGTGAAAAACAACCCCTTGTGGCTCAAGGCCAAGCTGCCCCAGAACGTGGCGGTGGAATTCGACGTGCGCTCGATGTCGCCCGAGGGGGACGTCAAGGTCGAAATCTTCGGAGATGGCTCTGACCATGCCTCGGGCTACGTGCTCATTCACGGCGGGTGGAACAATTCGCTGTCCATCATCGCGCGCCTCGACGAGCACGGAGTTCCGCTGTCCCGGCTCAAAACGGGCGAGCTGAAGAAGGGCACGCGCATGCGCGTCGAAGCCAGCCCCTACCGGGTGGAGCTCGGCCGCAAGTACCGCTGGCGCATCGAGCGACGCGGCTCCTTGCTCACCTGGCACATCGACGGGCAGAAGTTCATGGAATTCGACGACCCCTTCCCGCTCGCGGGCAAAGGCCACGACCGCTTCGGCTTTTCCTCGTGGGAAGCGCAGCTGTACTTCGACAACTTCAAGGTCGAGCCGCTCTAGCCTTCGGTCTCCAACATCTTGAGCTCGGCCACCGTGTGGTCGTACTTCGGAAGACCGTGTCCCGAAGTGGGTAGAACGATGCGCTCGCGGGCAGCAGCCTTCTCGGTCAGCGCCTCGCGCAACGAACGCTCGGCGAATTCGCTCAACGTCATGCCCAGCTCAGCCGCTCGCTTCTGGGCCTGCCGAACGACCTCGTTCCTGAGCACCAACGTTATTTTTATAAGCACGGCCGTACCTCCGGAGACCGCAATCCTCGGTGAAGCGCGGGTGACTGTCCGGAGCGTACGCCTGGCCGCCGACCCGAAAGAGCTCAACGCCCGAAGCGTCGAGCTCCGCCAACAGATCTATCAAGTCAGAGGGGAGGTCCATCGGGGTGCGCCATCGAAGCGCTGAGTCTCCCCGGAAGGCATCACGCCTGACACCTTTCTATGCCTTCGGCGCGGCGACCAAATCGAAGTCGGGAATCTTCGCCCGCATGTACGCGCGCATCCTTTCGATGAGCGCCGCCTCGATCTGCCTGGCGCGCTCGCGGCTGACGCCATAGTGGTCGCCGATGTCTTGCAGGGTGAGCGGCTCGTCGGCGGTGAGGCGCTGCTCGAAGATGTAGCGCTCCTTCTCCGAGAGACTCTTGGCGAACTCGGCGAGGTTCTCGCGGAAGATGGCCTTGAGCTCCTCGTTGCCCAGCCGCTCGTCGGCGGGTGTGGCCGCGGAAGGAAGCATGCGGTCCACCCGCGGGGTCTTCGTCTCGTCGCCCAGCGGAGCGTCGATGGACACCTCGTCGTTGCCCAGCCGCTGGTCCATCTCCACCACGTCCTGCTCGGTGACGTTGAGGCGCTCGGCGAGCAACTTCGGCGTGACCTCGAAGCCCTGGGCGAGCAGCCGCTCCTGCTCCTGGCGCAACTTGAAGAAGAGCTTTCGCTGGGCCTCGGTGGTGCCCAGCTTCACCATCTTCCAGTTGTCCATGATGTAGCGGAGGATGTACGCCCGAATCCACCAGGCGGCGTAGCTGGAGAGCTTCACCCCTCGGTACGGGTCGAACTTCTTCACCGCCTGCATCAAGCCGATGTTGCCTTCCTGAATGAGGTCGAGCAGCGAGAAGGGGTTGCGGTGGTACTCGTGCGCGAGCTTGACCACCAGGCGTAAGTTGGCTGCCACCAGCCGGTACGCCGCCGAGACGTCGCCGGTCTTCACGTAGCGCACCGCCAGCGCGTGCTCCTCTTCGCGTGAGAGCAACGGGTGCCGGGTCACCTCGCTCATGTATGCCTGGAGCGGATCCTTGCGAGCGATGGAGACGCCCGTCGACGGCGCCAATGCGACTGTCTCTTCGGGGGTGACCTCCTCTTCGAGCTCCTCGGGCGTGGGCTCGCGCTCCTCCTCGGGCGCTTCCTCGGTGGCCGCGACCGGTACCGCCTCCTTCTTCGGCGGCTTGGCCTTCGCGCCCTTGCCCGTCTTCTTCCTTGCCGGCGACATCGTGGGAATTCTCTAACCCAAACTTCGTGCGCCTGCGACGGCGCCGAAGCGTTCTCCTTGGGATTTGTTGCCAGCACGATCCTCCGGGGATATGCCCCTTGGATGGAATCACTGGGGACCATGAGCGAAGCAACCACCGAGCCCGACACCCGTCCACAGGAGTACCTCGCCGACGTCGGGTTCGACGACCTAGGCATGTCTCCCGAGCTGCGCCGGGCGGTGGCCGAGCGGGGGTACCAGCACCCGACCCCCGTACAGGCCAAGGCCTTCCGCCCGGTGGTCGAAG
>JBMORE010000122.1:0-11742 GCA_049322255.1 Myxococcota bacterium
TCATCGACAAGGGTGACGACCACTCGCTCGGGCACCTCGTCGGGCGGGCTGCACCGCGACAGCACCGGCACCGGTAAGTCGATGCGAGTGGTTACGCCGACGGCAAAGAGCCGGCCCTGAAAATCGCTCACCACCTCCCCGTTCAGCGGCGCCGGGATCAAGGTGGGCGGGCACTGGGGCCCGCAGTTGCACCCTGTCGCCACGCCGAGCGCGAGCGCTCCGATCGCCCAGCCTGTTCGCATCGGCCTAAACGGTCAGGCCTTCGTGCTGATCGTCAGCTTCTTGATCTTCACGTCGGTCTTCGGCCGATCCCCCGCGCCCTTCGGAAGCTCGTTGGCGATGCGGTTGACCAACTCCTGGCCCTTGATGACCTCACCGAAGATGGTGTGCTTGTTGTTCAGCCAAGGCGTGGGCACCACGGTGATGAAGAACTGCGAGCCGTTGGTGTTGGGGCCGGCGTTGGCCATGGCGAGCAAGCCTGGCCGGTCGAACTTCCGACCGCTGTGGAATTCGTCTTCGAATTGGTAGCCAGGGCCGCCGGTGCCGCGACCGAGCGGGTCGCCGCCCTGCACCATGAAGTCGGCGATGCAGCGGTGAAAGAGCGTGCCGTCGTAGAGCGGAACCCCGCTCTGCTTCTTTCCGGTGCCCGGGTGCGTCCAGGCCTTTTCTCCAGTGGCCAGACCGACGAAGTTCTCGACGGTCTTCGGCGCATCCTTGGGGAACAAGCGCACGGAGATCTCGCCCTCGGTGGTGTCGAACGTCGCGTACAAGTCGTGGCCCGCTCTGGCCTCTTCCATCATTCCCACGGTTCCCTCCTGATTCAGCGCTTCTTTAAGGCGCTGTGTCGCTCAGCACGATGTGCTTCACCACCACGTCGTCGATCGGCCGGTCCATCGGGTTGCGCTCGACCTTGGAAATCGCCTCCACCACCTCGTAACCCTTCACCACCTCGCCGAAGATGGTGTGCCGGTTGTTGAGGTGCGCCGGCGTCGAGGTGGTGATGAAAAACTGCGAGCCGTTGGTGTTGGGGCCGGAGTTAGCCATCGCGAGCAGACCCACTTTGTCGAACTTGCGACCGCTTTGGATCTCGTCCTCGAACCGGTACCCGGGGTGGCCGGTGCCCTGCCCGATCGGATCGCCACCCTGAATCATGAAGCCGTCGATCACCCGGTGGAAAATCGTTCCGTCATAGAGAGGCTTGCGGCTCTTCTCACCCGAGCGCGGGTGGGTCCACTCCTTCTCGCCGGCGGCAAGACCGACGAAGTTCTCCACGGTCTTCGGCGCATCCTTGGAAAACAGACGCACCACCACGTCACCCCGGTTGGTCTGCAAGGTGGCGTAGATGTCGTGCCCTTGCGAGGCCTTGGTCATCCACGGGCCGGGTCCAGAAGGCGTCACGGGCGCGCTCGCCGCCGTCGGCGTGCTCTCTTTCGCCGGGCAGCCGCTCGCCAGGACCGCCGCCACGAGAAGAACGTTTCTCATTGGGGCTTCTCCGCCTTCTTCTCGGGCGCCTTCTTCGCCGGCGATGGGCCTTTGTCGGAGAGCACCACCGACTGGAGGGTCACCGGCTCGCGCGGGCGATCGTTGGGGCCGCGGGGGACTTTGGAGATCTTCTCCACCACCTCGTAGCCCGCGACCACCTCTCCGAAGATGGTGTGGCGGTTGTTGAGCCAATGAGGCGTCGAGGTGGTGATGAAGAACTGTGAGCCGTTGGTGTTGGGGCCGGAGTTGGCCATCGCCAAAAGACCCACCTTGTCGAACTTGCGGCCGCTCTGGAATTCGTCCTCGAACTTGTAGCCGGGCCCGCCGACGCCCTGCCCGAGCGGGTCGCCACCTTGAATCATGAAGCCGTCGATCACCCGGTGGAAGACCGTGCCGTTGTAGAGCGGAGTCCCCTTCTGCTCCTTGCCGGTGGCCGGGTGAGTCCACGTCTTCTCGCCACTGGCCAGGCCGACGAAGTTCTGTACCGTCTTCGGGGCGTCCTTGGGGAAGAGCCGCACCACGACATCGCCCAGGTTGGTCTTGAAGGTGGCGTAGATGTCTTTGCCCTCGGCGGCGCGCTGGGTCCACTTCCCCTGGGCGAAGGAGGCGGCAGGCGCGGCGGCAACGAGGAGCACGAGAGTGAGCGTTCTCATGCGGCGGAATCTACCTTCCAGCCGCGGCCCGACAAGAAGTTTCAGGACTTCCTGTCGTGCGCCGAAAGCATCTGCAGGGTCTGCCGAGCGGCCTCCTGCTCCGCTTCCTTCTTGCTGCGGCCCGACGCGCGCGCGTACATGCCGTCGCCGATGGTGACTTCGACCTCGAAGACTTTCTCGTGGTCGGGGCCGGTCTCCGAAACCACCCGGTACCGGGGACTTTGGCGGAGGCGAAGCTGCACATCCTCTTGCAAACGGGTCTTGTAGTCGAAGCCTGAGCGGCCCTCGGCGACCCCCTCGAGCGCGTCTCCAAAGAGGCGATCGACCAGCTCCATCACCTTGTTCAAACCCAAAGAAAGGTAGATCGCGCCGAGCACCGCCTCCAGCGCGTCGGCGAGCACCGAGCTCTTCTCGCGGCCTCCGGTGAGCTCTTCGCCGCGCCCGAGCAAAAGGATTTCTCCCAGCCCGATGCGTCGCGCCACCCTGGCCAGTCCTTCCTCGTTGACGATCAGCGCGCGCAGCTTGGAAAGCTCGCCTTCGGTGGCCTGGGGAAAGCGCTCCATCAAGCGGTGGCTGATCGCCAGGTCGACCACCGCGTCACCCAAGAACTCGAGGCGTTCGTTGTGGTCGATCGCTTCCTCGCGGTGCTCGTTGGTGTAGCTCTTGTGGGTGATCGCAGACCGGGCGAGCGTGCGGTCAGGGAAAGGGAGGAGGAGCTTCTCTTCCAGAGCGCTCACCCGCTGGTCGGCGGTGAGCTTGTCCATTTCGCGGCGTATCAAGGCCATGCGACGCCTTCTCGCTTACCTCGAATCGTAGTCACTGCGCCAGCTGGCTGGCCAGCTCATCGGCCAGTGCGTATGGATCGGCCTGGCGCTCGGCGATGCGGGCGGCGACCTCGGCCAGCCGGCCCTTCTCTTTTTCCAGCCGCGCCAGCGCGCTTTGAAGCAGCCGCTCCCGAAGGAGCGTGACGAACTGCATCGCGGCGCGGCTCTGCTCACGGCGACGGCCTTCCCCACTCGATTCGAGGTGAGCGCGGTGCGCGTCGATCGCCGCCACCAAGTCGGCGACGCCCTGGTTCTTGGTGGCGACGACCTTGAGGATGGGCGGTTCCCAGCCGAAGTCGCCCTCCGGTGAGGGCGAACGCACCGCGTGGCGCAGCTCGAGCATGCCGGACAGCTCGCGCACCGTGCGGTCGGCCCCAGAAAGGTCGGCCTTGTTGACCACGAAAACGTCGGCGATCTCCAAAATACCGGCCTTGATCGCTTGCACGTCATCGCCCATGCCCGGCACCAGGAGCACCAGGGTGGTGTGCGCCATCTGAGCGATGTCGATCTCGTCTTGCCCCACTCCCACCGTCTCCACCAGCACCACCTCGCGACCCATCGCGTCCATCACCCGAATGCAGTCGCCGGTGGCGCGCGACAGGCCTCCTAGGTGTCCCCGCGTCGCCAAGGAGCGAATGAAGACGCCGGGGTCAGTGGCGTGCTCCTGCATGCGAATACGGTCGCCCAAAATGGCGCCCCCGGTGAAGGGGCTGGTTGGATCCACCGCGAGCACCCCCACCGTCTTGCCCGCCTGGCGAAAGGCGGCAATCAACCGATCGGTGAGAGTCGACTTGCCTGCCCCGGGGGCCCCGGTGACGCCGAGCACGTAGGCCTTCCCCGTGTGCGGAAAGAGCGCCTGCAAGGTCCGCACAGCGCTCGGCCGCCCGTCGTCGATGTCACGCATCAGCCGCGACGCTGCCCGCACGTCGCCGGCCAAGATGCGGTCCGCCAGCGAGCCGGCCAATCAGGCGCCTCCGCCTTCGACGAGCTCGATCGACGCCTCGGGCACCCCGAGCACCCGGGCCACCAAGGGCACCACGCCCGGGAAAGTGTTCAGCTCGAACCGCTCCGCCCACACCTTTCCCGCCGAGCCCGCGAGAAGCCCCCGGAACGTACGACCGGACACGCGTGCGGCGGCGAAGCGGTAGGGCTCCCCCTTCACCCGTAGCTCCAGGAGCAGCTCGAGCGGGCTGCGTGACGGTAGCATCGCCTGCGCGCCCAGGCGCTCGACGACTTCACCGAAGGTCAGTGGGCCCAGGCGATCGGGCGCTTCAGCGCTGCTCCGCGGCTGAGCGGCTGGCTCGCCAAAGAGCGCGGTCAGGTAACCCTCGAGGGCTCTCCGATCTCGAAACTCCGATAGCTCGAACGGGTGCGCGCCCGTGATGGGGAGGCTGTTTCCATCGCGCACCGCGTTCGTCACCCGGAATTGACCCAGCCGATCGGTGGCGATGCCGAATTGGTAGCGACCTGCATCGACGGTGGCAGAGAGGTTCAAGGTGACCGGATCGACGTGGGGGCTGACACCCAACGCGCTCAGCTCCGCCGAGCGGCGCGAAAGTTGGAAGATGCTCTCGTTGAGAGAATCGGCGAGCTGCCGTTCAATCTGCGCCGCGTTCGCCACCCGCGGTAGATACACCGGGGGACAACCCACCAGCTCCGGCGGGTCGACCACGACCAGGCGGTCGCCCGACACGGCCAACGAGGCACGGGTGAGGAACTGGCGGGTGAGCGGGTTCGTCAGTTTGCCGGTGACCAAGTCCAAGGACACCTCGAGCCTTCCGGCCGCCTCGCGCACCTCGAGCCCCATCTGTTCCAGTGCTCGCTTGTCCATCAGCTCTCGAACAGCTCACGGGCGATGATTGCACGTTGCACCTCGCTGGTGCCCTCGCCGATCTCGCACAGCTTGGCGTCACGGAGGTAACGCTCCACCGGGAACTCGCGGGTGTAACCGTAACCGCCGTGTATCTGCACCGCCTTGTGACAGGCGCGCATCGCCGCTTCCGACGAAAACAGCTTCGCCATCGAAGCCTCACGGGTGACGGGTTGCCCCGCATCGGCGCGCGATGCAGCACGGTAGACGAGCAGCCGCGCGGCGTCGATTTCGGTGCGCATGTCGGCGAGCATCCATCGAATCGCCTGGAACTCCCCGATGGGCTGGCCAAAGGCGACGCGCTCTTTGGAGTAACGCACCGACTCCTCCAGAGCGCCGCGACCCAGGCCGACCGCGAGCGCGCCGATGGTGATTCGCCCCCGGTCGAGAATGCGCAAGGTGTCGAGAAAGCCATGGTCCACCTCGCCCAGCCGCTGGCTGTCAGAGACCTCGACGTTCTCCAATACCAGCTCGGCGGTGTCCGAGGAGCGCATGCCGAGCTTGCCGTGAATCGCCCGCTGCGAAAACCCTTTCCACCCCTTCTCGAGGATAAAGGCGGTGATGCCTTTGTTCCTCTTCTTGGGCGAGGTCAACGCGAGCACGACGAAGACATCGCCCACGGAGCCTTGGGTGATGAACATCTTCGTGCCGTTGAGCACCCAGGCGTCGCCCGAGCGCACCGCGGTGGTCTTCAGGCCGGCGGCATCCGACCCGCTGCCGGGCTCGGTGAGCGCCCAGGCAGCCAACCACTGCCCGGTGGCGAGCTTGGGTAGGTACTTCTTTTTCTGGGCCTCGCTACCGAACAGCCGAAGGTGGCTGCTGCCCAAACCGTTGTGGGAGGCGACGGTGAGGGCGAGCGACCCGTCGTAGCGCGCGAGCTCTTCGGTGGCGATGGCCATGGCGAGCGACCCCATGCCCGCACCACCGTACTCCTCGGAGACGAGCACCCCGAGCGCCCCCAGCCGTCCCAGCTCCTTCACCGTCTCCAGAGGAAACGTTTGGGTCTCATCCCACTCGCGGGCGTGCGGCTTCACCTTCTCTTCGCAGAATTCGCGCAGGGAGGCCTGAAGAGCACGGCAATCGTCGGGGAGCTCGAATTCCATCGGACGGTGCTTATAGCGAACTACACGGGGTAGACGCAGTGCCTCTTGCGCGCCGGAGGGACGTGGCGCTCGGCGTACAGCGAAAAGCGCTTGCTCAGCTCCCCCCGCAGCTGCTCACCGGGGACGATGTCGTCGACCACCAGCTCGCTGGCGAGCTTGTAGATGTCGACGTCGGCCCGGTATTCGTCGCGCAGCGTCTGCACGTAGGCGGAGCGGTCGGCCTCTGGCTTCTCCTGAATCTTGTTGAAGTAGACGGCGTTCACCGCCGCTTCGGGGCCCATCACCGCGATCATCGCCTGCGGCAGCGCCAGGGTGCAGTCGGGATTGAAGCCCGGGCCGCTCATCGCGTACAGGCCGGCCCCGTAGGCCTTGCGCACCACCACCGAAATCTTCGGCACCGATGCCTCGCTGACCGCCGAGATCATCTTCGCGCCCGCGCGAATGATGCCCGCGCGCTCGACCTTGGTGCCGATCATGAAGCCGGGGACGTCGGCCAAGTAGAGTAGAGGAACATTGAAGGCATCGCAGAGCCAGATGAAGCGCGCCGCCTTGTCCGCCGAGTCGACGAACAGCACCCCTCCTTTGTACTTGGGCTGATTGGCGACGATACCCACCGGCCGACCATCGATGCGGGCCAGCCCAGTGACCAGCTCCTGCGCGAAGAGCTTCTTCACCTCGAACCAGCTGCCCTCGTCGATGAGCTCGGCGATGAGCGAATGGATGTCGAAGGGCTTGTTCTGATCGGAGGGAATGATTTCTTCGATGCGTCTGCCGGACGCCCGGGGGGGCTTCGCCGCCGTCGACTTGGGCAAGGTCGAGCAGTTCTGAGGCATGAAGCGGAAGTAGGCCTTGGCCGCCTCGATCGCCTCTGCTTCCGTCTTCACCAAGACGTCACCGCAGCCCGAGATCGAGCAATGCATCTTGGCGCCGCCCATCTCCTCGAGCGTCACCTTTTCGCCGATCACCATCTCTGCCATGCGCGGGCTGCCCAGGTACATCGAAGCGTTGCCTTCCACCATGATCACCAGGTCGCAGAAGGCGGGGATGTATGCGCCGCCCGCGGCCGAGGGGCCGAAGAGCAAGCACACCTGGGGAACCTCTCCCGACAGCTGGACCTCATTGTAGAAGATGCGACCCGCTCCGCGCCGCCCGGGGAACATCTCCACCTGGTCGGTGATGCGCGCTCCAGCCGAGTCGACCAAATAAAAGAGCGGGCAGCGCAAAGAGGCAGCCGTCTCTTGAATGCGCAAAATCTTCTCCACGGTGAGCTTGCCCCAGCTGCCGGCTTTCACCGTCGAGTCGTTGGCCATCACCGCCACTGTGCGGCCCTCGATTCTTCCCAGGCCGGTCACCACCCCATCCGCAGGCAGCTCGGGGTCGACGTTGTTGGCGAGCTTGGCGTCTTCGACGAACGAACCCTCGTCGAGCAGCAGCCGTAACCGTTCGCGCACGAACAGCTTGCCCTGGCTCTGGTTCTTCTGGTGGTACTTGGGCGCGCCGCCCTTCTCTACCTGGGAAATCTGCTCTTTGAGGCGCTCGTCGAACATGGCGCCGCACTTAAGCAGAACGTCACTCGCTCGCCTACCCGCCTGGCTGGGGCTGCACAGGCGAGCGTAGCGTTCCTAGCTTGGGCAAGGACGCTCAGAAACCCGCAGGCGGAGTCCCATGATGACGAAGATCTACAAGGCGTACCTGTACAAGAACCTGTATCGCGATCTGTCGAGGTTTTTCAGGAGGAACATGCGGCGCATCGACTTCAACAAGGAGCACTGGTTGCACAGGGCCGGGCTGACCACCTACCACCCGGTGCGGACCGTGCTGAGCGGAAGCGCGCTCTTCCTGTGCGGGACGTTGTGTGGTGCGGCCGTGGCGTTGATGTTCGCTCCCAAGACAGGGGTCGAGCTCCGCACCGAGATGCGAGATCGGGCGCGGCGCATCGGAAGCCAAGCGCAGGCGCAGCTCAAAGAGCGCATGCAGCCGGCGCAGGCCTAGCGCCCGATGAACCTCGGCGGCCGCTTCTGAGCGAAGGCGCGTAGGCCCTCCTGGCGGTCTTCTGTGGGGAGGGTCTTGGCATAGTGCTGTTGCTCGAGCTCGAGTGCGGCGTCCAGCTCGAGCGACAAGCCTTCGTCGATGGCGTGCTTGGCCGCCGCCACCGCGATGGGCGCGTTCTGCGCAATCGTCATCGCCAGCGCGCGCGCGGTCTCTAACAGTGTGGTCGCGGGGGCCACGCGGTTCACCAGCCCCAAACCGAGCGCCTCGTGGGCGGTGACCCGCCTACCGGTGAGGATGAGGTCTTTCGCCCGCCCGGGACCGATCAGACGCGGTAACCTCTGGGTGCCTCCGCCGCCGGGAATGATGCCCAAAGTCACCTCGGTGAGGCCGAGCTCGGCGTGCGGCGCCGCGACACGCAGGTCGCAGCAGAGCGCGAGCTCGGTGCCGCCTCCGAAGGCGAAGCCGTTGAGGGCGGCGATGAAGACACAGTCAGATCGCTCGATCGCGCAGAAGGTGCGGCGCAGCTCGTCGAGAAAGGCGCGCACCTCGGGCTCGCTCATCGTGGTCCGCTCCTTCAGGTCGGCTCCCGCGCAGAAGGCTTTGTCCCCTGCCCCGGTGAGCACCACCGCACGCACCTCACGGTCGGTTGAAACCCGTTCGACCAGTGAGGCGAGCTCGTCGAGCATCGCGCGGCCGATGGCGTTGCGTCGAGCCTCGCTGTCGATCGTCCACGTCTCGATGCCGCCCTCGCGCTCGATTCGAAATTCACTCATCGCAGCGCCAACCCCAATGTCATTCGCTGTCTTTCCTAAGAAGGCGTTACATTCGCGCCCCGTGCGCCATTGGAGATACCACGTCGGGGCGTTGTTGCTGCTCATCGCGTTCGAGGCCCTCGCGCGCGTGGGCGGTGGCGAACATTACACGTCGGGCAGCCGTGAGGCGCCCGGCGGAGGCGGCGACGGAGAGGGAGACCTCCTCTTCGCGCTCATCTGGCTCGCCATTCGCTACCCACACATCGGAGTGCCGCTGCTCATCGTGGTGGGGGTGCTCTACGTCGCCGCCAAGCGCAATACCGCGTCCGCCACCACTCAACGTGCCTTCCAGCGGCGGGAGGCGGAGCTTCGCACCCGTGTGAGCTCGCAAGACGTCGCCGGCTGGGTGAATGCGCTTCGGCTGAAGGACCCGACGTTCGATCTGCCCAAGCTTCAGGAGAAGGTCGGCACGCTCTTCACTCAGGTTCAGCTCGCGTGGTTCAAGGGTGAGCTGACGCCGGTACGGCCCTTCGTCTCCGACGCGGTGTTCCAAAGACTGTGCGTGCAACTTCAGCTTTTGCGCACCCAGGGCGTCCGCGATGCCATCACCGATGTCCAGGTGCTCGACGTGCAGCTCGTCGGGCTCGACCAGAGCGAGTGGTACGACACGGTGCATATGCGGGTGAAGGCGCGCCTGCGCGACACCGACGTGCCAGCGAGCCATTCCGAGGCGCAGGCAACGGCAGCCGCCAAGAAAGCACCGTTCGAGGACTTCATCGAGGTCTGGTCCTTCGTGCGCAAGCCCGGAGCCAGGACCAAAATCGGCGAGGACCTGTATCAGGGCAAATGTCCCAACTGCGGAGCGCCCTTTTCCGGCGGAGCGACCAACAACTGCTCGTACTGCGGCGCAGTGGTGAACAGCGGCAACTACGACTGGACGCTCTCCACCATCACCCAGGGGATAGAGCATGTGCGTCACTACGCCACCGTTGACGGGTTGCTCGACGCGCGGCGCACCGACCCTGCGCTCAACCTCGAAGTGCTGGAGGACCGCGCCTCCCTCCTCTTTTGGAAGTGGATCGCGGCCCAGAGCTTCGGCGATGCCGGCAGGGCGGCGAAAATTTCCTCGGGCGACTTTCAGATTCGTCTCGCCGCCGAGCTCGACGCGCTCAAGAAGCAGCGCCGACGCAAGGTGTTCCTCGAATGCGCAGTGGGCGGGGTGAAGACGCGTGTGCTCCAGGTGAGCGAAGGAGGCTACGACCGCGCCCACGTCGAGATCCGCTGGAGCGCTCGCATGGGCATCGGCCCGGAGGACCAAAAGCCGCCCGCCCTCCCCTCGGTTCCCCAGCGGTGGATGTTCACCCTCACGCGCAAGTCGGGCGCCACCACCAGCACCCCAAACGGCATGGCCACCAATCGGTGTCTGCAGTGCAACGCGCCGCTCACCGACTCCAGCTCGACCCAGTGTGACTACTGCGGCGCCGAGCTCGCCAGCGGAGAGCGCGACTGGGTACTCGCGCACGCGGCGACCTACGAGGCCTGGAACGCTGCGGAACAGCGGAAGTACGATGCGGTGACCGCCAAACCGGCGCGGCCCGACTCCGACCTCATCACCGACCCCGAGGAGCGCCAGCGGCTCATCTACATGATGGCGGCGATGGCCGCGGCTGACGGTGTCGTCGATGCGCAGGAACGAAAGCTCCTCAAGATGTGCGCACAGCGATGGTCTGTACCTTGGGCGAACGTGGAGCTGGCGGTGAACGCTGGCCCGGCGCTTTTCGAACGGCTGCTCCAGAAGGACTCAAAGGAGGCGGAGGCTTTCCTCCAGGAGCTGGTGCAGCTGGCATTGATAGACGGCAGGGTGGACCGAAAAGAGCGCCAGCTGCTCGAGCGCGCGGCCCAGCACCTGGGGGTGGCTGACCGCCTGCCGGCTCTGCTCTAAGCCGTCAAAGCGCGCACAGACCTGGAAAATGTCCGCGTGAGCCGACGCGTGTCCCCCTCTGGGCACGGGCCGCCGCTGTTGCAATGTCGGTTACAGAAATAGTCGGTGCTGCTCGTGCCGTAGCAAAGCCCCGACTGGCAGTTGGAGTTGACACCGCAGCCCGCCATCAAGTCGGTGATGGTTCGCCCGCGGCGGCGCTCATTCGTGGAGAAAGGCCTTGTCGAGCTCGTTGCTCCAATCATGGATGCCGTCACGAAAAAAGAGAGAACGGCACGTGACGCTTCCACGTGCCGCTCCCAGGTGATTGCCGCCTGCTATTCGACCACGGTGTTCGGCGGAATGGGCGACACCGGAGGCTGAGCTTCAGCCGCTGGTTCCTCTTCGCCTCGGCGCGGCCCTTGGGCGAGGAACTCGACCACCGGTTTGAGGGCCGGCTCGAGCTCAGGGTCGAGCCGAATCATCGCCATCAGGGTCGAGTAGTAGGCCAACGCGGCCGACCACGCCTCCGACTGAGCGACGAAGGCTGCGTCTCCCAGACCGCGAGCCAACACCGACGCTGCCTCGGCAACCCGCTGCAGCTCTTCGCCTTCCGTTTGTAGCCTCAGCATCTCCTCCACGGTCACCCTACCCGTGAGGCTCTTGCGTGCTGCTACCTCGCCCACATGGCGCACCACGCGGTGCGCTCCCCGGCGCGGCCGGATGTACTTGTTCCGGTCGACGACCTTGAAGAGCACCCTGGCAGTGCTGATCAGAGCCACCAACTGCTGGCCGATCATCGCGATCAACCCCATCCACCGCCCACCGCCCGCTTCTTTCGTCTTGTGCACGTCTTCACTCCTGTGATTGGCCCGGGGAATTCCGGGCGACGGGCGGTAATTCAATGGGTGGGCCAAACCGATCTCCTTGAAAAGACAGGTTCGCAGTCGCGCAGCCGTCCATACACAGAAGAAGGGTCCCCCCGCGCGGACGGACAGGAACGCTCCAGTTCAATGCTCGAACCTGAAGGGTTCGAACATTCAGCCTCGATGGCTCGATCGTTGAACCGGCAAGGTTCAAATCATCTGCATCATCAGATTCGACCATCGAACCTGCGCTCGCAGCGGGGCCACCCCTCTTGTGAGGGC
>JBMORE010000123.1:0-11668 GCA_049322255.1 Myxococcota bacterium
CCAGCACCGCCCTTGCGACTGGGCGCCGACGTACACGTGCACCTCACGATGAAGCGCGCGCTTCCGTTCTATTCGGGCGAGCCCGGCGACGGCACCTTGGCGGAGTCTCCCCATCAGGCGCTGGTGAACCAGGTCGATCCCGCCAGCCTGCGCCGTGCGGGAGCTCGGCTGCTCTTTGCCGCGCTGTGGCCGCCCCCGGCGAGGGCGGGGCGAACGCGGTTGGATGAGGCACTGCACCAGGCGCGAGCGCTCGACGCCTTTGCTCGCCGCCGGCCGGACTTCGCCATCGCTCGCGACGCGCGTCATGCACGCGCCATCCTGGGACGCGGCCAGATCGCGCTGGTTCCGGCACTGGAGGGAGCCGAGGCGATCTCCAGCGTCGCCGACGTCGACGTCCTCGCGGCCGCCGGCTACCGCGTGATCGGCTTGGTGCACTTCATCGACAACGAGATCGCAGACGCGCAAGACGATCAGTTTGGACCGATGTTGGGGCGGGTGCTCAACGGCCGTGACGGTGGTCTTACTGAGTTGGGGCGCTCGGCGGTGCGCCGAATGTTCGAGCTCGGGCTTTTGGTCGACCTTTCGCACGCCAGCCCGCGAACCATCGACGACGTGCTGAAGCTGGCCGAAGAGCACGGCGCGCCCCTTTTGTACTCGCATGCGGGCGCGAGCATGCATGGCCGAACGCTCAGTGACGAGCACGCGCGCCGAATCCTCGCGGGGGAAGGGGTCATCGGAATGGGCGTTTTCCGCAGCGACTTCTTGGCGCCGGTGCCCACGTCGGAACATTGGCCCGGCTATCAGCCTGACACCTGTGATGACGTCATCGCGCACTGGGCGCACTACGCCGCGCTGGGAGACCCGCGCCGCGTGGTGCTCGGTAGCGACTTTGGCAGCGTCATCGACCGCGCCCGACCGGGTGGAGCCTGTCCCCACGGTCTACGTAGCAGTGCCGACCTGCCGTATCTTTTCGCCGGCCTCATCGGGCGTGGCATTGCACGCGAAGCGCTCGATGGCTCTGGGGAGCTGGTGCTTCAGCTCCTCGAACGTGCTTTAGGCGACGATGGGTCTATTTCCCGGTGAGGGCTTCGGCGCGCACCGTTCCTTCGCTCGAGGCGGGGCAGCCGATCTCCAGGATCGATGCCACCGTGGGCGCGACGTCGACGACGGCGATCTCCTGACGGTAAAGCCCGGGCTTGACTCCCTTGCCGGCGAGGATGAGCGGCACTTGGGCGTCGTAGGAGTAGGGCGTGCCGTGGGAGGTGCCGGTGGTTTCCTCGGTGAGCACGTGGAAGGGCCGGGTCACGAACAGTACGTCGCCGCTTCGGTCGGGGTGAAACCCGAGCCGCATGCCGCGCAAGTAGCTCGGTGAGGTGTCGGCGCCGTACAAATCATCCCGGGCAACGGCATAGGCGATGTTGCCGTGCCGCGCGAGGAACGCCGCCGCGGCCCGACGTACCAAGGGCGCATCGAGCTTCTTGTCCGCCAGGGTCTTGGAGGAGAGGTAGATATCCACTTCCTCAATAGAGGCCACGTAGTCGCCAGGGCCGAAGCGAGAGGCAAGCTCCTTGTTGAGCTCCTTCTTGACCGCGTCGGGGTGCAGACGCCGGCCGTCGAGCCCGGCCGCCGTCCACTCCTCGGGTACCGCCGCGCCGCCATGATCGGCGCTCACCACCACCAAGAGATTGGCGCGGCCCCCGGCGGCCTTGTCCGCGGCGGCGAGCAGCTCGGCGATCGACTTGTCCAAGCGGATGAGCGCATCCTGCATCTCCCAAGAATAGGGCCCGTAGAGGTGCCCCACTTTGTCGATGGCGCTGAAGCTCACCGAGAGTAAATCGGGCACCTCGTCCTTGCCCAACCCTTCGTGCTCGATGGCCACCTTGGAGAGCTGAACCAGAAGGTCGTTCATCATCGGCGATGACCTCAGGGCCGAATAGGACTGCGGCCCCGGCCCTGGCAAACCGCCCTTGAGCGGGTGCGGGAAGACCCGGCCCAGCCCGTACCAGTCGGACTCGAACGGCCGGTCGTCTTGGCCCACGTAGTCCTTCACGGGCGCGGCGAGCGTCCATTCCTTGGAGAAGTAGGCGTCGGGCAGCTTCTTGTCGTTGAAGCCCTTCACCCACGCGGGGAACTCCTTGGCGTACCAAGTACCGGTGACGAACTTCCCCACTCCCTCGTGAAACCACCACGCCTGCCCGAGCTTGCCCGCCAGCGCGATCGCTGCGCGCGCCTTGGTCGAGATCGCCACCGACTTTCCCCGCCCTTGCGTCGCCAGCCGCAGCCGATCGGAAAGCGTCTCCGCGAGCAGGTTCTCGGGCGACACGTCGTCGGACGACAATGGCGCCTCGAGCACCGGGTGGTTGGCGTCGGAGAAAATCCTCTCCTCTTTGCCCGAAGCTCGGTTGAAGTACTGGTTCGAGACCACGCCGTGGCGCCAGGGGTACGCGCCTGTCGACAGCGTCGCGTGACCGGCCGCGGTGACCGTTTCAGGGTACTCGTACCGCGTGGAGGGAAAGAACGCGCCCTGGGTGAGAAGCTGCGAAAGGCCCGCTTTGAAGCGCCCGCGGTTGCGCAAGAGCACGTCGGTGCCCATCGCGTCGACGGCGATGAAGACGGTGAGACGGGGCGGCTTTCCCCAGGCAGAAGTGGCCGCGAGCAAGAAGAGAAGGAACCAGCGCTTGAGCATGGCGGGTATCCTCTCTCTGCGTGCCTTGGGCGCAAATGACTTTCGCCTGACGGTCGGCGCGACCCTGAAGGCTGGACCTGCCAGGGCCCTGTGTTACGGTGCGCGCCTTCTCATGGTCGAGGCACGCGTACGTGTCATCTATGGCGACACCGATCAGATGGGCGTCGTCTACTACGCGAACTACTTTCGCTACTTCGAGCTGGCGCGCAGCGAGCTCTTCCGCGCCCGTGGGGGCAGCTACCGCGAGGTGGAACGGCAAGGGCTGATGCTCCCGGTGGTGGAGGCCAGCTGTAGCTACCGTGCTCCCGCGCGCTATGACGACGTGCTCACGGTGCGCACCCAGGTGAGCGAGCTAAAGCGGGCCTCGCTTTCGTTCGCGTACGAGATTCGCCGCGAGGGAGAGAGCGCGGTGCTGTGCACCGGCCGCACTGTGCACGCCTGCATCGATCGCGGTGGAAAACCCTCCCGCATCCCCGACGAGGTCGCTCAGCTTTTACGGCGAGCGGAAGCGGGCAGCTAAACGAAGAGGAGACGAACGATGGATCGCAACCTGGCGCTGGAGGTGGTGCGCGTGACCGAGATGGCGGCCATCGCCAGCGCGCGACTGTTGGGCCGCGGCGACAAGCATGAGTCCGACCAGGCCGCGGTGGACGCGATGCGCAAGGCCTTCGACGCCCTGAACATCGACGGCACGGTGGTGATCGGCGAAGGAGAGCGCGACGAGGCCCCCATGCTCTACATCGGAGAGAAGGTGGGCCGCCGCTCCGATGGGGCGCCTCCAGTGGACATCGCCCTCGATCCGTTGGAAGGCACCAACCTATGCGCGTACGGCCGCCCGGGCGCGATCTCGGTGGTGGCGATCGCCGCCAAGGGCTGTTTGCTCAACGCCCCCGATACCTACATGGAGAAGATCGCCGTCGGTCCGCGCGCCAAAGGCGCCATCGACCTCTCCAAGAGCCCGACCGAGAACTTGAAGGCGATCGCCGCGAAGATGAAGGTCGAGGTGCGCGAGCTGACGGTGATCATCCTCGACCGGCCGAGGCACGAGAACCTGATCAAGGAAGTGCGTGCCACGGGCGCCCGCATTCGTCTCATCGAAGACGGCGACGTGGCTGCGGCCATCGCCACCTGCTTCGAGGAGACCGGCGTCGACGTGCTCATGGGTACCGGGGGCGCGCCCGAAGGGGTGATCGCCGCGGCGGCGCTGCGCTCGGTGGGTGGTGACATGCAGGGCCGTCTTTCCCCGCGCAACTCCGAGGAGATCGCTCGCGCGAAGAAGATGGGGGTCGACGACATCACCCGCATCTATCGGGTCGACGAGCTGGCGAAAGGAGAGGTGATGTTCGCCGCCACCGGTGTGTCCACCGGCGACTTCTTGAAGGGGGTGCGTTTCTTCGGCGGCGGTTGCGAGACGTATTCGGTGGTCATGCGCTCGAAGACCGGCACGGTGCGTTTCATTCAAGCCACCCACCGTTTCGACCAGAAGCCCGGCTACGCTGGATAGCGGATATCAGGAGGCTCCATGGCTGGCGCCACACGCTCGATCGTCATCAACGCTTCGATGGACAAGGTGCTCGCGGTCATCACCGACTACGAGCGCTACCCCGACTTCCTTCCCGAGGTGAAGGCCATTCGCCTTTCCCAGCGCAAGGGAAACGAAGTGCTCGCCCACTACGAGGTCGAGCTGATGAAGCGCATCAAGTACACCCTTCGCCTCAAAGAAGAGCCGCCCAGCAAGGTCTCCTGGAGCTTCGTCGAGGGTGAGATGATGAAGGACAACAAGGGAGGCTGGACCTTGGAGGCGGCCGGGGAGGGGAGGACCAAGGCGACCTACTCCATCGAGATTGCGCTCGGGCCCTTGGTTCCCAAAACCATCGTCAACGCCCTGGTCGACACCCAGCTGCCCAAGATGCTGGAGGCCTTCAAGCAACGCATCGAGTCGAGATAGGGCTGCCGAAGGGGGAAGCGGGCAGGCGTGGGTCGATCGCCTTGCGGGTAAGCGAGTGTCGAGTAGAATTCTTTGCAACAAAAGGGCGGTTGTCGGTGTCAAGGGTGTCAGGGTTGCCTCAGACGAGGCCAAGCCCGAAGCCCCGGCGGTCCGGGCAAGTGCCCGGAAAACCGTGGGCTGGCGCGGCGGCGGCGTGGGGTACTAGGTTTGCAACAGAAGGGCGAGGGAGAATTCACTCGATGCTCGATGCCTTCATCATCGAGGAGATCAAACGCCGGGAGCGGCTCCGCAAGGAGCAGGAGCGCCCCACCGCGGATCTGCCCGTTCCGGAGGACCGCCCCAAGCGCCGCTCCGACACCGAGGACGAAGAGCGGCCTCAGCGCGGTGTGGTGGTCATCGACCTATCCGTCTGAGGGCACCAGCTCCAGCAGCTTTCTGGGGTGGTAGACGTCGGCGAAGGGGCCACGCGGAGCAAGCAGCACTTCGAGCACGCAGGTGCGCCACCGCTCGGGAATGGCTTCTTCCCCGTACAGCGCCCCCAGGAGCGCCCCGGTGATGGCGCCGTTGGTGTCCGAATCTCCGCCGCGGTTGACCACGTCGACGAGTGCCTCTTCGAAGGACTGGGTGTGAAAAAGCTCCCAGAAGGCGAGCCGTAGGCCTACGCGCACGAAGCCCGCATGGCTGAGCAAGTGGAGCTCGGGGCCATAGAGCTTGGGGT
Source organism: Myxococcota bacterium (assembly GCA_049322255.1). GTDB lineage: Bacteria > Myxococcota > Myxococcia > Myxococcales > Myxococcaceae > JBMORE01. The sequence goes on from JBMORE010000123.1 coordinate 5,353, forward strand.
CGTCCTCCTGTGCGGCGGCGAGGTCGGCGCGAATGCATTCCAGCGCGTCGCGCACGTGCTGCACGTGGTCTTTGGCCAATCGGCCCAGCTGCGCGCCGCCGACCGAAAGATCGGCCAGCGCGCCGGCAAGGAGTAGTTTGGGCGTGGGCGGGTCGACGGAGACGAGCGCGGCGGCGATGGCTCCGTTGAGCACCACGCAGGCGAGCTGGCAGCGCGGGTCGAAGTGGGTGAGGGCGGAGTCCTCCAGCGAGGCCTGGACGCGCGCTTTCTGGTCCTGGGCGAAGAAGACGCCGATCGGCGCGGTGCGCATGAGCGAGCCGTTGCCCGCCGACTTCCTCCCGCTCTCGATCCATGCCTCCAACGCGGCGCGCTCGCGGTGGACGCCGCCTCGGGCGAGGTCGAGCACCTGGCGGGTGAGGTTGCCGATGTCGAAGGCAATCGGCTGCCACGCGAGGTACTGCTTGAGCACCTCGTCGGCGTCGTAGCGCCCAACAGAGCGAAGCACGCCGGCGATGCAGCACGCCATCTGCGTGTCGTCGGTGACCTGTCCGGGTTTGACCTGAAAGGGGCCGCCCCCTCGCATTTCGGTGAGCGTGCCGGTGGTCAGCTGAGGGAAGCTGGGCGCAGGCAGCGAGCGGAACTCGTGGGTGGTGCCCAGCGCGTCGCCCACCGAAAGGCCCAACAGCGCACCCCGGGCGCGAGAACGCGCCTGCGCCGGGTCGACCTGCCGGGGTGCTTTTTTCCTAGGCGGGAGCATTTTGCTAAATTGTCTTACAACAACCGGCGGCCGATGAGGCCGACAATGTGTGTAGCAAGCTTACTTGCCCCGCTGGGGCCTCTCACTCGAGGATGTTCCATGAGCGTTTCATCTCTTCGTGACACCTTCCGAACCCTGAGCGCCGACCGGTATGTGAGCAAAAAGGACGTGCGCAAGCTCTTCGAGGCCGCCAAGGACGGGCCTGGGCTGGAGGCCGACGAACGCGCCGCGCTGCAGGAGCTTCTCGACACCCAGGGCAGCAAGTTTACCAACGCGGCCAAGCGCGAGTTCGCCAAGCTGATGGGCGCGGCTCCTTCGCCGGCGCCGACCCCGGCTCCCAGCGAGCCAGAGCGGGTGACCCTGACCTCCAACCACCAGCCGTGGACTTCGACCTATTGGCCGATGGCCGGTTCGCTCTCCAGCCCCGATGGTTCTGCCTCGAGCAACCTGTGGGCGAAAGACGGGCCGTTGGACAAGTTCGACAAGTTGCTCAAGGCGCGGAACAAGCCGACCGGCGCGTTGGAGCACGAAAAGAAACCCTCGTTGAACTGGTTGGTGAACAAACCCTCCGGTTACTACATCCCCGAGTCGACCGTGTCAGAGAAGGACGCGGAGCGCACCACTGGCGTCGATTTGAACAGGAACGGCAAGCTCGACGAGAAAGTGGAGTGGGACTTTCTCGATGGCCGGAGCCGGTTCGGTAAGGACGGCAAGAAGGACGGAGAGATGAGCGTGGGCTGGTGGGGCAGCTGCGACAAGGTCGCCCGCGCCGGCATTCTCTTCAAAGAGCCGAAGAAGGACGTCACCATCGACGGCGTTACCTTCACCGCGCAGGACATCAAGGGCCTGCTCACGGTCATCGCTGACAGCCAAGGTGGCCCCACCGCCTTCGTCGGCGAGCGCTACGACCGCCGGCCGGACATCGTCGAGCTGCGCAATGGCACCCGCGTGGAGGGCGAAATTCTCTCCGAGGTCGATTGGTACGGCGCGGGCACCTCGCGGCCGAACGACGACGACTACCGCTCGCCGGGCAAGCTCCCCGCGGAGGTGAAGGTCAAGCTGATGGACGGCACCGAGAAGACCTACAAGGCCTCGGAGCTGCGCCGGGTGATGCGCGAGGACCAGCGCGATGACGCCGCCCTGTTCCACGAGACCCTCACCGAGTGGATGAAGAGCGGCCGCCCGGCGGCGATGGACAAGGACAACGGCGACCACGTGTGGAACTACAGCTTCCACAAGCTCGACGACACCATCTACAAGAACGGGCAGAAGCCGGAGTGGGCGCCCGACGAGCTCAAGGAGGGCTACAACGGCCCTCCCAGCGGCGGCAAAATCACCTTCGTCGCACGCGAGGTGACCTTTGGCTCGGGGATGACCGAGACCTACAAATATTGGCTGGAGGAGAAGAACGGCAAGGTGGTGAACTCGGGTTGGGTGTCGTACGGCAACCCTGACTTCCTCTGGCGTCCGTCGGAGGATCCGAAGTTCACCGGTCACAACGCGCGCAACCCCTTCATCGATCCCGCGCTGGTGAAGGAAATCTACGAGAAGTCGATCGAGTAACTAAACGATCACCTCCTCCGACTCCGGCCGCTGCCCGTGCCACCTCATCAGGGACACGCGCGGCGGCCCGTCTTTTTCCCAGCGCACCAGCCCGTAGTGCAGCGCCAGGTTGGAGCCCAAGTTGGACAGCTTGAGCTGCACCATCGGCATCCAGCTGCCGGTGTTCACGTAGACCTTCTCCTGCGGGTAGGCGCGCACCCGCTCGCAGTGCGTGTGGCCCATGAACACCGCGTTCACCCCGTCGGCTTTGAGAATGCGCGCGGCGAAGTGGTCGAGCGCCTCGAAGAACTTGATGTCGTCGCGCACGAACTTGGCCAGCTTCTCGAAAGGCCGCTTCGACCACCAGTTGGGGTTCACCCGCGCCCGCGCGTAGGCCCAGGCCGAGACGCCGATCATCTTCAACGTGAAACGGGTGTCGAAGATCATCCCCCCGGCGAAGAGCGGCCAAAAAGGCATCACCTTGTCCAGGTAGGGCCGCTCGACCATCAGCTTGTTCACCACGTGGAGAAGGAACAGCGAGCCCCACGGCAAGTTCAAGATCGGCTCGCGTTGCCCGCGGGTGAGAATGAGCTTCTGGAAGTCCATGGCGTGAATCGCTTCGAATTGATGCCCGTGGTGAAACTGAATTCCGTCCTCCAGCTCGAAGAACGGCTCTTCGGAGATGAAGCGCACCCGCGGGTGAGTGTCCTCCCCGGTGACTGCCCGGCAAAACATGCGCTGTACGCCGGGGAAGAACAGCTCCATGTCGTGGTTGCCGGGCTGGTAGGTGAGGCGGTTCCTCGGGTTTTTGAGCAGCGCGCGGAAGGCGTCGATCACCTGGGGGTGACCGCGAATGCACTGCTCCAGCTTGGTGAGCGCCAGCCGCTCGGTGATGTCGTCGGGGAACTTGCCGTTCACCGGCACCTTGAGCAGGTCGTAGATGTCGCCGTTGAGCACCAGGTGCACCTCGGCGTCGGCGTGCTGCCCGGTGGTGTAGCGTAAGATGAGCTGCGCCAGCCGCGCGTCCTCGCGGAAGTCGTCGTAGATGTTCACCTGCCCTTTGCGGTGCCCGCTGCCGATGTGCAGGTCCGAGAGGACGAGCGCCAGCTTCATGAAGGTCGACTGTAGCAGCGCCGGTCCAAGGTTCGTGCTTGCGAGCGGGTCGACGGCGCCGCTACAACGTCCGGCCATGATTCCCATCGCCCAGGTCACCGCGCGCGAGATCCTCGACTCGCGCGGCAACCCCACGGTGGAGGCCGAGGTCACCCTGGAGTCGGGCGCCACCGGCCGTGCCGCGGTGCCCTCGGGCGCCTCCACCGGAGAGCACGAGGCCCTCGAGCTACGCGATGGCGACCCCAAGCGCTACCTGGGCAAGGGTGTCACCCGGGCGGTGGCCAACGTCCTCGAAAAAGTCGCTCCGGCGGTGCTCGGGCTGAACGCCCTCGACCAGGGCTCGATCGATCGAAAGATGCTCGAGCTCGACGGCACCTCGAACAAGGGCAAGCTGGGCGCCAACGCCATGCTCGCGGTGTCGCTCGCCAACGCGCACGCTGCGGCCAACGCGGTGGGCTTGCCGCTCTACCGGTACGTGGGAGGCGCTCAGGCACGCACCTTACCGGTGCCGATGATGAACATCTTGAACGGAGGCGCCCACGCCGACACCCGCGTCGACGTGCAGGAGTTCATGGTCCTTCCGTGGGGTGCACCTACCTTCGCCGAGGGCCTGCGCTGGGGCGCCGAGGTCTTCCACGCGCTCAAGAAAATCCTCAAGGAGAGAAAGCTCTCCACCGGCGTCGGCGACGAGGGCGGCTACGCTCCTGACCTGCCGGCGAACGAGGAGGCGCTCGAGCTCGTCATGGAGGCGATCTCCGCCGCTGGCTTCCGGGCGGGCGAGCAGATCGCCCTCACCCTCGACGTCGCCGCCAGTGAGCTCTACGACTCCAAGACCAAGCGCTACCGCCTCGAGGGGGAGGGCAAGGAGTACGACGCCGACGGGCTCATCGCCTACTACGGGAGCCTGGCGAAGAAGTACCCGATCGTCTCCATCGAAGACGGCATGGCGGAGGACGACTGGGAGGGTTGGAAGAAGCTCACCGACGCGCTCGGCAAGAAGGTGCAGTTGGTGGGAGACGACCTCTTCGTCACCAACGTCGAGCGGCTGGGCAAAGGCATCGAGAAGGGCATCGCCAACTCGATCTTAGTGAAGGTGAATCAGATCGGCACCCTCACCCAGACCATCGAGGCTGTGCGCATGGCACACAAGGCCGGCTACACCTCGGTGATGAGCCACCGCTCGGGCGAGACCGAAGACACCACCATCGCCGACCTGTCCGTCGCGCTCGACTGCGGGCTCATCAAGACCGGCTCTGCCTCGCGCAGCGATCGGGTGGCCAAGTACAACCAGCTTTTGCGCATCGAAGAGGACCTCGGCCCCGGCGCGCGCTACGCGGGCAGGGGAGCGATCCGCGCGGCGTGATCCTCCTCGTCTCCAACGACGACGGCATCGCCTCCGAGGGCTTGGCCGCGCTGGTCAAAGCAGTGGAGCCGCTGGGCGAGGTGTGGGTGGTCGCGCCCGATCGGGAGCAGAGCGCCGCCTCGCACGCGCTGTCGCTTCACCGGCCGTTGCGCATCAACGAGGTCGATGAGCGCTGGTTCGCCGTCGACGGCACGCCCAGCGACTGCTCGTACCTGGCAATCAACCACCTGCTCAAGGGCCGCAAGCCGGCCCTGATGCTCTCGGGCATCAACCACGGGCCCAACCTCGCTGACGACGTCACCTACTCGGGCACGGTGGCGGCGGCGATGGAGGCCTCCATCTTGGGAGTGCCAGCGATCGCCTTCTCGCTCGTTGCGCGGCGCTCGTTCGACTTCGGCCCCGCGGCGCGCTTCGCCCACGCTCTGGCCCAGGCGGCGCTCGCCTCGCCCTTGCCGCCGCGCCTTTTGCTCAACGTCAACATTCCCGGAGGCACGGAGCTCTCCGGCTACCGTGTCACCCGCCTGGGCCGGCACAGCTACGGCGTTGACGTGGTGGAAAACGTCGACCCGCGCGGCCGCCGCTACTATTGGATCGGCGGCACCGACTACCAGCACGAGGACCTTCCCGGGAGCGATTGCAACACGGTGCACAAGGACAAGCTCATCTCCATCACGCCGCTCCATCTCGACCTGACCGATCTGCGCGCGATGGACCTCTTGCGGGTCTGGGAGGTTGCCGGCTTCGTGGAGGAGTGACCAAGAAGTTGTCCTCGGCGCGCCTCGGGGCAACATGGCTGTTTCATGAGAGCCCCTCGCCAGCGATGTTTACGCTGGCTGCCGGCGCTTGGGCTGGCGGCGTGGGGAAGCTTCGGCTGCGCGACCACCGGCACGCTGACGCCGGCGAAGCCAATCATCCTGCATCAGGAGCCCGAGCTGGTGGCTTCGCCGCCGTCGACGTGGACGAAGCCCTCTTCGGCGCCGTCACGGCATCGGGTCGCCGCGGGAGAGACTCTCTACCGCATCGCGCTCGCCCACGGCCTCGCCGCCGACGAGTTGGCCAAGGCGAACGGCATCGACGACCCCCGCACGCTGGCGGTGGGTCAGGAGCTGCTGATTCCCAAAGCGCCAACGACTCCCGCCGCGACCGAGTCGAAGCCTCCTTCTGGAACGCTCAGCTGGCCGGTGCGTGGAGTCCTCTACGCGCGCTTCGGCAAGAAGGGCAAGGAGCCGCACGACGGCATCGACCTCGCCGCGCCCTCGGGCACCCCGGTGCAGACCGCGGCCGAGGGCAAGGTGCTCTACGCCGGTGAGCAGAAAGGCTACGGGCTCATCGCCATCGTCGAGCACAAGGAGGGGCTGGTGACGCTCTACGCCCACAACCGGGACTTGCGGGTGACGACGGGACAGAAAGTGCGGCCCGGCCAGGTGATTGCCACCGTCGGTGAGTCCGGCCGCACGTCCGGACCGCACTTGCACTTCGAAGTGCGGGTGAACGGGCTCCCGGTCGATCCGCTCTTGCATCTGGGGCCCGTGCCCGATCTC
>JBMORE010000124.1:0-11661 GCA_049322255.1 Myxococcota bacterium
GCGTCACGGCGCTACTGTGAACAGCGCCACTCGCCGGCGCCGCCGTCGACCTCGACACAAGAAAGCAGCGCGGTTGTCCAGCAGCCTTCTGTGGTCATAACACCCGATCCCGGGTACCAGCATTCCAAGCCAGCCGAGCTACAAGACGTCGGCGGGGAGCATCGCGCTCGTGCGTCCTGCCAAGACGCAGCGCATCCGCTTGGATTGGGGCCGCCGTCGAATGGACAGGGTTGGCCAGCATCCACGCACGCACCACCGTCGCAATCGCCAGCAGAGCCGCAGCTTCCGCCATCGCAACTCCCGTCAGGCCCTCCGTCGTTGCTGGAAGGAAGACCGGAACAGCCAGATACGACCGCCAAGGCCAGGACAACGAGAACACTGCGCCGCATTTTTCCTCCAATGCGCATCAGCCATCGCTCGATGGTTCCAGGCCCCTTCGCCGGCTGCCTAGCACACGACCGATGCCAAGTCCGTCGTGTCTCTTGATTTTCCGGGCCTCATCTCCCTAGGAAGAATCTATGGCGCTGAACATCAAACATCCCGAAGCTGACCGCCTGGCCCGTGAGCTGGCGGAACGAACCGGGGAGACCATCACAGACGCGGTGGTCACAGCCCTTCGCGAGCGGCTGAGCCGCGAAAAGGCCAAGGGAGGAGTCCGGCTGAAGGATGAAATCATGACCATCAGTCGGCGGGCCGCGTCCTTGCCGCGCCGAACGGGGCGAAGCGCCGATGAGATCCTCGGGTACGACGACCGCGGGCTGCCTCGCTGACGGTCCTCGATACCTCCGCTGTCATCGCGATTCTCTTCGGTGAGCCGGAAGCCGAACTTTTCGCCGAGGCGATCGAGAGTGACCACACCCGCCTCATCTCTGCGGCTTCGGTGCTCGAGGCCAGCATCGTCGCCGAAAGCGAGCTCGGCGAAGCGCTCCTCTTCAAGGGAAATGATTTCTCCCAGACGGACGTGCGGATCTTCACGAACGTGGGAGAAGCTTCTTGAAACGCCCGGGGCGCCACTGGCCCAACAGCTGCTTGGCGCGGTGCGAGCTCGTCTCCTGTGCGTGCAGCTCGAGCAGCGAGCGCAGCGTGCGCTCGTCGTCTCCCTCGAGCGGGTGAAGCTGGACGTTTGGGTGCACCTTGTCGGCGAGCGTGGGCTCATCGACGAGGTAGACGACCCCACCCGTCATTCCCGACCCGATCACCGGCCCGGCCGGGCCGAGCACGACGCCCACGCCGCCGGTCATGTACTCGAAGGCGTACTTGCCAGCGCCCTCGACCACGATCGTCGCGCCGGAGTTACGTACGCCCAGACGCTGTCCAGCGCGGCCTTCGACGTGGAGCCGCCCTCCGGTGGCGCCATAGGCCGCCGCGTTGCCCACCAAGGAAAGCTCGCCACGCTCCGGCGGCGGAACGCTGCGGGGCGCACGGATGATGATCGCTCCCCCGCTCATCACCTCCCCCACGGTGTCGTTGGCAAAGCCGGTGAGCTCGATGCGCATGCCGTCGACGGCGGCGAAGCCCAGGCCCTGCCCCGCATAGCCGGTCAGCTCGAGCAAGAGGCCTCCGGCAGGCACGGGAAAGTCTCCCCGCGCGATTTGGCCCGCCAAGGTCGCCCCCACCGCGCGATCGGTGTTTGCCACCTCGTAGCGCAGCGCGGGGCACGCTCGTGCTTCCTCGCAAATACGGGCGTTGAGCGCGCTGGTCGGGTCCACCCGGAGACGCGCCGAGCGCGAAGGTGAACCCGCGCCTCCGGTGGAGTCGGCGAGCAACTCGGAGAGGTCGACCTTCGCCGCTCGTCGGGCACTTTCGAGTGGCCTTTTCTCCAAGAGGTCGACCCGGCCCACCAATTCGCGCGGGTGCAAAAGGCCCATCGCCGCCAGGTGCGCCCGCACATCTCCCGCCAGCGCCAACAGGTAGCGCTTCACCGCCTCGCGGGCGTCGTGAAAGCGCGCCGTCTCTTCGTCGGGCAAGAGCGGGTCTTTCGCCCTCCCCTTCTTCTCGGTCATCAGCCTCCGGGCGACCAGATCGCTCTGGGTGGTGATGCCGGCCGGGCACATTCCATTGGCGCAGCCGTGGCAGAAGATGCACTGCTCGGCGATCATCAACGTGGTTCCCAGCGACACCTCGTCGGCGCCCAGCGCGAGCGCCGCCACCACGTCGAACCCCGTCTTGAGGCCACCGTCTGCCCGCAGCCGAACCCGATCGCGCACTCCGTTCACCAGCAAGGCCTGGTGCGCCTCCGACAGCGCCCGCTCCAGAGGCAGACCCGCGTGCTCGATCGACGACGAAGCAGCGGCGCCGGTCCCTCCCTCCATGCCCGAGATGTCGATGAGGTCCGCGCCCGCCTTGGCGATGCCCACCGCGATGGTGCCGATGTCGGTCACGCCTGGAATCTTCACCGACACCCGGGCCCGCGGATTCACCTGCTTCAAGTTGAACACCAGCTGGGCGAGGTCCTCGATGGAATAGATGTCGTGGTGCGGCGGCGGCGAGATGAGCGCCACCCCTGGCTGGGTGCGGCGAATGCGCGCGATTTCCTCGGTCACCTTCGCCGCGGGGAGCATTCCTCCCTCGCCGGGCTTGGCGCCTTGGCCGATCTTGATCGACAGCTCGTCGGCGTGAACCAGGTACCGCGCATCGACCCCGAAGCGCCCCGACGCCACCTGCCGAATCCGCGAGCGGGCGCAGGCGAGCGGGCCGCCCATATCGCGCGCCATCTCCTCTCCGCCTTCGCCGCAGTTGGACGCCGCTCCCAGGTCGTTGAACGCAGCCGCGATCGCTTGGTGCGCGGTGCGGTGCAGCGCCCCCAGCGACATCGCCGCCCCGCGGAAGCAGGCGGAGACGATCTCCTCTTGGGTCGCCACCTCGTCCAGATTCGCCGGCGCCTTCGCCACGCGCGCCTGGAGCAAGTCGCGCAGGTATACCGGCGGTGTGGAGGCCAAAAGCGCAAGGAAGCGCCCGTACGCGGCCGGGTCGTGTCCGCGGGCCACGGTTTGCAGCTCCTGCCAGACCTCTTTGCGGTAGACGCCGACGTCGAGCTCGCGCTGTGCCACGCGCCCCAGCTTTTTACGCGCCCGCACGTCCTCGTAGAGATCTTCGAGCCCCAACCCACCCAGCCGCGAAGTGATGCCCGGCAGGTAATGGTCGACCAAGTCCTCCGACAGCCCCACCGCCTCGAAGAGACGCGACCCGCGGTAGCCGTCCACGGAGCAAATGCCCATCTTGGACATCACCCGCTGGAGCGTCTCCTCCAGCCCAGCGACCAAGTTCTCCAGCGAGCCATGGGGGAGACCGACCTGGTAGTAGAGGTATGGGTAGAGCGCGGTGGCTCCGTTGCCGATGAGCACCGCGGCGTCGTGCCCTTCTTGGATCTCGCCCGACTCGACCACGATGCTCGCCCGCCGGCGCCGGCCCTCCTCGACCAGCACGTTGTGCAGCGCGCTGGTGACCAGCACCATCGGCAGGGGCAAGCGCACCGGCCCAGTCTCCTCGAGCGCGGCCCGATCGGAGAGCAAAAGCACCGTCGCCTCACCCGCCTTCACCGCCGCCACCCCCGCGCGGCACACCTCGGCAATTCGCCGGGCGATTGCCTTGGCGCCGGTGGTGGAGCCGTTGCCCGGATCCTCGAAGGTACAGTCGAGTACCAACGTGCGGGGCCGTTCAGGAGAAGTTTCCTCGCGCAACTGGGCGACCTGCGACTCGGTGAGAATCGGCGAGGCCAGCGTCAGCTGCGCGCGCGGCTCGTACACCGGCTTGTTCTCGTAGACGGCCGGGGAGGCGCCCAAGTACACGGTGAGGTCGAACGCACCCTCCTCGCGGATGGGGTCGATCGGCGGGTTGGTCACCACCGCGACGATCTGCTTGAAGAATTTGGTGACCGGCGGCCGCTGCGCGCTGAACACCGCGAGCGGGCGATCATTGCCCATGGAAGTGATGAGTTCCTTGCCGGCGGCGGCGAGGTGCTGCACCGTGCGCACGCGGCCAAGACTCCACCCGAACAGATTGAGCGCCGCGTCGTCCGGCTTGGAGGGCTGGGGTGGCTGGGCAGGCTCGCGCCGCTCCAGCGGACGCAGCTGCGCCTCGGAGAGATCGGCGAAATTGATGGGCGTGTTCGCCACCACGTGTGCAAGCAGCTCTTCGGGTAGGAGCACCTGGCGCGACGACAGGTCGACCGCGATCGCCTCTCCCGGGTCGAGTTGCCCGCTCTTTTCGACGTCCTCGAAAGGGACGGGTATCGAGCCGATCTCCGAGCTGATGAGCAGCTTGCCCGAGCGCGTACGCAACCAGCGCAGCGGCCGAAGTCCCATGCGATCCAGCGCGCCCACCAGCCATTGACCATCCATCGCCACCACTGCCGCCGGGCCCTCCCAGGCGCCCAAGCCACCCAGCGCGCGCTGCACGCCTTGGAAGAAACGCTGCGCCCGTGGATCGAGCCGCGGCAGATCGCGCCAGGCCATGGGCATGAAGCGCAGGAGCGTTTCGGGCAGCGACACCCCGTGGGAGACGAAGAACTCCACCACCCGGTCCATGTCCGCCGAGTCGCTCCCCTGCTGCATCAGCACCGGCGACACCCCCAGCTCGGCCTCTAAGTTCTGCACCGCGTTGCGGTTGGCCTTGATGGTGTTGATCTCCCCGTTGTGGCCCAGCACCCGGAAGACCTGCGCCAGGTACCAGTTGGAGAAGGTGTTGGTGGAGTAGCGCCGGTGGAAAACCGCGGCGTCGGTGCGCAGGTCGGGGTGCGCGAGGTCTTTGTAGAAGCGCGCGAGCTGCTCGCCGGTGGCCATCGCCTTGTAAACCAGCGTCGAGGGCGAGAACGACGCCACGTACAGCTCCCGCACCTTTTGCTCCAACGCCGCCTTCACCCGGAAGAACACCAGCGGCAGATCCTCCGGCGGCACCATGCCCTCGCCCACCAGCACCTGCCACACCTCGCGCATGCTCTCTCGCGCCGTACGCCCCAGCACCTCTGGCTCGGTGGGCACCTTGCGCCACCCCAGGGGCATCAGCCCGAAGCGCCGCAGAATGGCGTCGATCTCCCCCCGCCAGTGCGGCAGGTTCGCCGACTGACCTGCGGGAAAGAACAGCACCCCCACGCTCAGGCGGTGCCCTTCGGGCAACCTCTTGCCTGGCGCGATGAAGCGGGAGAAGAACGCGCCATCGAGCGAGAGCAACAGCCCCGCGCCGTCGCCCGTGTCCTCGAGCTGACCACCGCGGTGCTCCATGCACCTCAACCCGCGCAGGGCCAGCTCGAGCAGCTGCCGCGTCGGCCGGCCATGCAGCTCGACGACCGCCCCCACCCCGCAGCCGCCGCGTCCGGGATGGCTCCTGTACCGGTCGACCAACCGCTGTGAAGCGCGGGCCCCAGGCATCGAGTAGGGTTTTCGAGCATTCGACGCAAGGCGTCAATGAACACCGGGACGCTCGCCCGCTTTCAAGGCTGGCGGGGGGTTGGTTACACTTTCGCTCTCGTGACCGTCACCACCCATAGAGGGGGGGCGCAGCCAGCCTCGAGCGCTCCGTTTCGGGTGCGGGCGGCCCGGCGAGGCGACGCCGAGGCGATTCGCCAGCTCTTGGCCGAGCTGGGCTTTCCCGACGCAGCCGACGCGCAGACGGTGCACTGGATCATCAGCCACCCGGAGATGGAGATCTACGTCGCCTGCGACAGCCACGACAAACCGATCGGCATGCTCTCTCTTTCCCACCGCCCTCAGCTGCGCATGAAGGGGCGCATCGCCACCATCGACGAGCTGGTGGTGACTTCCGCCTGGCGAAAGAAGGGCGTGGGCAAGGAGCTCTTACGCCACGCGCTGCAGCGCGCCAAAGTGCTCTCGGTGAAGCGGGTCGAGCTGGTGAACAAGAGCGGCCGCGCCGACAGCGCCCAGGGCTTCTACCAAGCCTGCGGCCTTTCCGAGGCGGACGCGGTGGTTTTTCGGGTGCCCGAGCTCGAGCGCAAATGACACTTATTTAAGGCGAGCCCTTCTTCAGTGAGGCGGCCACCGCATCGAGACGGGCGCGCATCTGGGGCAGCACGTTCTTGAACCGCACGCCGATGGCGTCGCCGCGCACCCAGGCGACCACCCCTTCGAGCTCGAAGGAGTCGTCTCCCACGGTCACCGACAGGTGCAAGCCGGCTCCGACTTCGTGCGGCTTGTGCGTGCGCAGGCACAGCCCCCCCGCAGAGAAGTTGAGGGAAAAAGCGTGGAAGGCCTTCGCGGCCTGCGCCGAGCTTCCGAAGCGTACCTCTACCCGCGCGGGGACCCGTTCGTGCTGACGGCGCTCGGTGCTCGGGCTCGGTGGCTTTTCGCTCATGCGGCAACGCCAATCTAGCCGCTACTGCACCCGCACCGTGAATTTCCCGCTGCTCTGCCCGGCGCCGTCCACCCACACGAAGTAGGAGCCCGGGGTGAGGCTCTGGAGCGTCAGGGTGGCGGTGCCGCCGAACTGGGTGGCCGCCGCGCAGCCCTTCTGGGCCGAGGCCGCCGACGACTCGCAGAGTGCCGCCCCGGGCCCGCGCACGTACACCAGAGGACGAAGGAGCGTGCCCTCATTGGCGTCGGGCACCACGGTGACTGTCACCGTCTGCACGGTGGCAACGTCCAAGCGGTAGACGACATCGCCCCCCTCTTCACCCTTGGCACCGTACGAGCCGCCACCGCACGGGGCCGTGCTGTCGTTGCTCGCGGCCCGGGTGTCGCCGGTGAGAGGGGCGTTCGGCACCAGCACGGGCAAAAGCGCCGCCTGGCAACTGTCGTTGAGAGGCGGGCTGAGCGGGGGCCCCAGCGCGGCCCGCAAGCCGAAAGGTCCCTGAGTGGCAAAGTCGCCCTCCACCCACACGTAGTAGGTGCCTGGGTCGAGCGCAGGCGCGTTGTACACCGCGCGATCGGGGTACAGCTCGTCGCCCCAGGTGCAGAAGACGGCGTCCGAGGAGAGGCTGCCTTCGCACTTGCCCGGCTTGCGCAAGGAGAGCACCGGCCGAAGCGGCGAGCCCGCCGAGGCCTTCAAATCGAGCGCGAGCGACTGCCGGGAGGGCACGTTGATTTCGTAGACCACGTCGGGCGAGGTGGCGCCCAGCGGTTCCTCACAGCTGGCCACGTCGTCGGTGGCTCCGGCGGTGGTGCCGTTCACCGTCACCGGACCGGTGCTGGCGGCGAGGGCTTGCGGGCTGGCGCAGGTGTCGTTGGCCGGAGGAGGCACCGGGGTCTGCAAGTCCACCGTGAGGGTGAAAGGGCCCTTGGAGCCGCCGTAGCCGTCGACCCAGACGAAGTGCTCGCCAGCGGGAAGATTGGGCGCGGTGACCGTGGTCGGCCCACCCACCATCGCCGCGACGTTGCAGGCGACCTGGTCTTGCGCAAGCTCGCTGTCGCACTGGCCCTGACGGCGCAGATACACCACCGGAAGCAGCGAGGAGCCGGAGGCGGGCGCCACCCGCGCCACCACCTGCCGCGGGCCCGGCAACACCACCCGGTAGACCAGGTCTGCCCCCGAGCCCCCGCACCCGGCGGTGTCGTGCACCGCGTTGCTGTTGTCCCCCTGTACGGTGATGGGCCCGTACCCGGAGGCGGGCACCACCAGCGTCTCGGCGCCGGCGCACGTGTCGTTGAGCGGCACCGGCAGCGGGTCGGTCACCGTCAGTGTGAGCGAGAACGGCCCGTGGCTCGGCGCGAGCGACGTGCCCGCGGCGCCATCGACCACCAGGTAGTAGTTGCCCGGCTCCACCTTGGGAACGTCGATGACCAACGGCGCGGTGGGAGTGGTCGCTCCGGCCCGCACGCAGGAAAGCTGCTGCGAAAGCGCATCCGACTCGCAAGGGGAGCGCCGCAGGTACATCACCGGGAAGTAGGCGCTGCTGCCCGAGGTGAGCTCCGCGGTGAAGCGCGAAGGCTGTGCGATGGTTACCTCGTAGACCACATCCCGACTGGTGGACCCGCCACAGCTCCCTCCCAAGTCGTTCTCCCACTCCGAAGTGTCGCCCTCGAGGGTCGAGTTTCCGCGGAAGGGGAGAATGGACCTGGGGCTGCCGCAGCTGTCGCCGGTGGGAGGCACCTCGGCGGTCACCGTGAGCTCGAAGGGCCCTGCCCCGTCGCCGTCGCCGTCGACCCAGAGGAAATAAGTGCCCGCCGAAAGCTCAGCGGAGAGCCGGGTGACGTTGGAGGTCAAGGGGGGATAGGCGCACGGCCCCTCGGAGAGTGCGCTGCACGTGCTGCCGATGGCCAGCACGGGAAGCAGCCCACTGTTGGGCGCGGGGGTGGCCACCGCCACCACCCTCCGTCTGCCGGGCAGAGTGAAGGTGTACACCAGGTCGGGCGCGCTCGAACCCGGCAGCGCGCACGCCGCCCGCATGTCGTTCACCGCGCGCGAGGTGTCTGTGCGGACGGTGACCGGCCCCTCCGACAGCTCGAGCAGCGACGCCGACTGGCACGAGTCGGCGAGTGGCTCACATTCAGGAACCGGGCTTTGCACGTGGCACACGCCGCTTTGGCAATCGTCATCGGCGAGGCACTGTACGCAGACGCCAGCGGAGCAGCGGGGTGCATCGGCTCCGCAGTCCTCGTCGCGCTGGCAGCTGGTGGCGCCCGCGTCGGCCGGCACCGGCTCGCAGGCTCCGCTGCGCGTGTTGCACGACGTCCCCGCCGGACAGCGGCCCTCGTTGCACCCCGAGGCTTCGCTCAAGGAGGAGGAAGAAGCACAGGACGCGAGCAGGGCCGCGACCGCTATGGCCAACCCACGAAAAGACAACGACACGAATCGACCTCGGACTCGAGGCGGCCCCAAAAGCACCGCCACCATACCGCAGAATGGTGCGCAGGGCTTATTCGCGGGCACCTACATTTGTAAAGCACCGCAGTGACGAGGTCGTCTACGCTTGGAGGTCCTCATGAACGCCAGCCTCCGCCTCTTTTTCGCGTGTGCGCTCTTGTGCGCTTGCTCCAACAACCCTCCCGTGGGGCAAACCGACGGCGGCGACGCCGGAAGCCCCCCTGCGAACGAGGACGCAGGAAGCGACGCGGGCAGCCGCCCCGATGACCAGTGCAGCCTCTCCATGCAGGCCTGTGACGCTGGCCAGAGCTGTCTTCTGACTGCGCTCGAAGACGGTGGACAGGCGACCCGCTGCGCCGGCGGTGCGTGTGACCTCGTTCTCCAGAACTGCCCCGTGGGCGAGAAGTGTACCTACGTGAGCGACGCAGGAGGCTTCGAGCGCGGCTGCGCTCCCGAGGGCACCGCGGACGAAGGCAGCCCCTGCACCGGCACCCCGAGCTCGAACACCTGCCGGGCTGGCTTGGTGTGCGCCCTGCGCGAGCTACCCGATGGCGGGGTGGACACCGCGTGCGCGCGCTTCTGCAACACCACCGCCCAGTGCACCTCGCCCAAGCTCTGCAACGTGGTGCTCACCTTGGCCGGCACCGCCGAACGGCCGACGCTGTGCGGCGACCCTCCCCCCAGCTGCGACCTGTTCGCCCAGGACTGCCAGCGCCTCAATGACGCCTGCTACCCCAGCGGCAGCGTGGCGGCTTGCTTCCCTGAAGGCACCCTGGGCGACGGCGAGGCCTGCGTGTACTCGAACGACTGCGTGAAGGGCAGCGCCTGCACTGGCGGCGGCAATGGCTTCACCTGCCGCCCACTGTGCGGCACCGGGGGCGCTCCGGCGTGCGCCAGCGGCACCTGCGTCTCTCTCCTCGGCTTTGCGGACGTGGGCGTTTGCCGCTGATGCGCGCGAAAGATTTGAAGGCCATGGAGTGGGTGGGCGATGCCCGCGAAGGGCGCTTGCGGCTGCTCGACCAGCGGCTGTTGCCCCAAACAGAGAAGTGGCTCGAGCTTGCCTCCGCCGAGGAAGTGGCCCGCTCGATTCGGGACATGGTGGTGCGCGGGGCGCCGGCCATCGGCATCACCGCGGCGTACGGGATGGTGCTCGCCGCGCAGCAGGCCACCCGGCGGGGTTACCCCTCGCACGCGGCGCAGGAGGCGGTGCTCGATGCCGCCGATGCGCTGGCCCGCACCCGCCCCACGGCGGTCAACCTCTTCTGGGCGCTCGACCGCTGCCGGGCTGCCGCAAGAAAAGATGGAGCCGAGCCCGACCACCTGTTGGCCCTGGCCCGCCGCCTACACGACGAAGACGCGCAAGGCAACCGGCGCATCGGTGAGCTGGGCGCGGCCCACCTCGAAGACGGGATGAGCGTGCTCACCCACTGCAACGCCGGAGCGCTCGCCACCGGCGGCTACGGCACCGCGCTGGCTCCCCTGTTCACCGCTCACGAGCGCGGGGTGCGCCTGCACGTCTACGTCGACGAGACCCGCCCCCGGCTACAGGGGGCGCGGCTGACCGCCTGGGAGCTTTCCCAGGTGGGAGTGCCCTTCACCCTCATCTGCGACAACATGGCCGCCTCGCTGATGGCGCGGGGCAAGATTCAGCTGTGCCTCACCGGCGCCGACCGCATCGCCGCCAATGGCGACACCGCGAACAAGATCGGCACCTACTCGGTGGCGGTGAACGCCGCGCACCACCGCATTCCCTTTCACGTCGCCGCGCCCGCCTCCACCTTCGACCTGTCCACCGCCGACGGTACGGGCATCGCCATCGAGGAGCGCGCCGGCGACGAAGTCACCCAATGGGGTGCTGAGCGCACCTGCCCTGTGGGGGCCCGGGTGTTCAACCCGGCCTTCGACGTCACTCCGGCCGGGCTCATCCGCTCCATCATCACCGAGCGGGGGGAGATCAGCCCGGTCACCGCGCAAGAAATCATCCGCGCCCTCGCCGAGCCTTGAAGCTCACGCCTCCACGGTGAAGTGCGCCCGTTCGCGCTCGGCGGCGATCTCCGCCTCTGCTTGTTTTTCGTCACGGCTGAGCCAGTACACCATGTCGTCCGCCTCCCACTGGTAAGGCTTCCCGTCGAGCCTCACCCGCCCTTGGGCCACCGCGGTGGTGGCCTTCAAAAGCGACAGGTGCTTCAAATCGCGCATCAGCGCTTCGAAGCGGCCCTGCCGCGCGGGGTCGACGAAGCGCGCCCGGTACCTGCCGGCGTAGGCGATGTGGAACCAGGCGGGCCGAAAGGCGACGCCGTCGAGCACCAGCCGGCGCGCCATCAAGCCCAAGAGCTCCGCCGTCTCGCGCGCCAACCCCAGCCCGGGCACCTCCTGGCCCGGCAGCTGCGGGCGTTTGTCAGAAAAACGGGCGCGGGGGTTGCGCAAGGACAGCCAGTTGACGAAGAGCACCGTCGAGCCGGCGAGCTGCTTTTTCTCCAGCACCGCCTCCATCAGCACCTGGTCTTTTCCGTCGGAAAACCCCATCACCCGCACACGCCCGCCCCCGCTGACCTCGTCCAACTCCACGTGCAGCCGGTCGTAGCCGAGCCGGTGCAGGTGCGGGAGGATTCCGTAGCGGTAGAAGGCGAACTCCAGCCCCTCGGAAGTGTAGAAGCCCAAGAGGCGCGGCCGAGCCTTGGAGCGCACCCCCAGCGCCTCGGCGACATCCTCCTCGGTGAGCAAGGGCTCGCTGCCCAGGCTCTCCGGCGAAAGCCCTTGGGCGATGTGCGAAAACCGCGCGCGCAACGGGTCGTACGAGCGAGGAATGGCCAGACGTGTTCGCGCCGCCAAGGCCAACGCGGTGCCGGCGAGCACCCGCCAGGCGCCGCGGGTGTAGCCGCCTCCCGGCAACCAGACGCTGGCCCG
>JBMORE010000125.1:0-11643 GCA_049322255.1 Myxococcota bacterium
CCCAGCGGGCTCCCCGTCGAGAGACGGGAGCTGGAAATCGGGCAACTGTCTCATCATCTGCCTCGCGCTAGATGGCCGGATGGGCCTCGAGCTCGTACTCGGCGGCCAGCGGTACCTTCTCGGCGATGAACGACGCGACCTTGGGACGCTCGAGCCGCTCGAAGTCGTCGTACCTCATCTCGATGGTCTCCTCGTGTGAGCCAGCGCGGAAGACGACGGCTTCGTCGCTGGCGAGGGTGCCGTCGACGATGACAGGCAAGCCGTAGAGCGCGCCAAAAGGTGGCTCGGCGCCCAGCTCGCAGTCAGGGAACAGCTCAGCGAACTCCGCCTCGGTGCACAGACGCACCTGCTTGGCTCCCAGCGCCTCGGCGAGCCGGCGTTCGTCGATTCGCTCGGCCGCCGGCAACACGGTGATGCGTTTTTGCCCATCAGCCTCGACGATGATCGATTTGGCGACCCGGTAACCCGTGACGTGAATGGACGCGGCGACTTCTTGGGCGGTGATGGCCCGCGGGTGCCAGCGCCGGGTGAAAGGCACCTTGTTGCGCTTGAGGTAGTCGACGATGCGGTTGGAAATCATGGGCGCTCCTCCTTTACAAGAGGGTGAGCATCTCGATGAGCATGCGCTCGAGCTGTAGCCGCGGGCTGCCGTTGCGTGAGGTCACCGCGTTGTGCGCCTGGTCGGCCAGCCATAGCCGCCGGTGGAGCGCCGCTTCGCCGGCCTTCTGGGCGCCGGAGCGGGCGAGCTCCAAAAGGTCGCGGTTGGCGATGTCCTGGGCCCCCGACCGGACGGCCGCGAGATCGCGCAGCCACAGCGCGAGCACGCGCAGCGCATCTTCGGCCTCGTCGCGAGAGCCACCGAAGTCCTCCGCGAAACGCAACCAGCCGCGCGCGTCCGCAGGCTGGAGGGCTTCGAAGCGCTCGATGACCTCTCTTCGCCGGGCCAGGCCGGCCACGTCGAGCGCCAGCGCGCGAGACAGACTCCCTGCGGACATCAACGCCACCAGCGCCGCGGTGGCGTCGTCCACTTGGCGCGCCTCCTTCACCCGCTCGGTGAGCAAGCGGACCGGCAGAGGCCCGAAGTGCACCTTGCTGGTACGGCTGCGAATGGTGGGGAGCAGCTTGTCGGGCGCCGAAGCGACGAGGAGCAGCACGGTGTCGGCAGGCGGCTCCTCGAGCGTCTTTAGGAACGCGTTCTGCGCCTGGGTGTTCATCGCCTGCGCCTCGACGAGAACGGCCACCTTCTTGGGCGATTCGAGAGCGCGCAGCGCCAGGCGCTCTTGCAGCGCGCGCACCTGCTCGACGCGAATGTCGCGCGAGGGCGTGTGGTCGAAGTCGGAGCGCCCCGCAAACCCACGCCCCACCAGCTCGCTCTCGGGCATCACCCAGGTGACATCGGGGTGGTTACGGTGCTCGACCCTCCGGCAGGTGTCGCAGGTGCCGCAGGCGTCGGGGCCTTGGGAACCGGCGCGCTTTGCGCCGCAGAGCAGCGCCTGCGCGAAGCCCACCGCCGCCAGCTCCTTGCCGACGCCGTCCGGGCCGCCGAAGAGGTAGGCGTGGTGGACCGAACCGCCGCGGAGCGCAGCGCGCAGGGTGTCCATCGCGCGTGGCTGGCCGAGCACCGCAGACAAAGGCATGTGCTCCTCCTACGCGGCGTAGACGCGAACCTCAAGAGGCTTGGAGGCCGCACCTTCGGCCCACGCGGCAGGCTGGGCGCAGCAGACACCGCGCGCAGTTCTCCTTGATCGGTGTCGAAGGACAGATGCCGCTCATGCCGTAGTGGCAAAGGGCAAAGTCGTAACGAACCGGATCATCGGCGTCCAAGTAGCGAAGGCGCGCCGTGATTTCCTCCGCCGTTCGCCAGGAGAGGTCTTTGCGCGCGGTGAGGCCGAGGAGCCGAGCGATGCGCCCAACGTGCGTGTCCAAGGGTATGAGGAGGACAGAGGGCGGCACGCTCTTCCAGATGCCGAAATCCACCGCATCGGGCCCGCGCACCATCCAGCGTAAGAAGAGGTTGAGCCGCTTGGCTGCGCCTGCCTTGAGCGGGGACGGCAACAGGTGCCCAAGCCCCCGCTCACGGCCCAGCGCGCGGTGAATTTCCCTTCTCGGCGCCGCAGAACGAAGTCCGGCAGTGAACCCGCAGAGAGCGTCGAACAGCATTGCGCCCGAGAAGTTTTCCAGGAAGAGCGCCTCGAGGCTTCCGTGGGAACGCAGCACCGCGCCCATGCCCAGCAACAAGACCGCGAGATCCGCAGCCACGTTGAAGCGGTAGACGAAGCCCTCGAGGAGGCGGGCAGCTTCGCCGACGTCGATCTCCGCCAGGTAGCGCGCGGGCGATGGGCCCATCGACGCGAGCAGACCTTCGACCTTCGGCTTGAAGAGGTCGGCCCGCCCGTAGGCCAGCGACGCCGAGAGGAGCGCAACCACCTCGATGTCTCGAGGGTCCTCGAATCGGTGGGGCAGCTCGACCGGGTCGAACACCCGGCGGGCTCGATACGGCGTGGCCGCCAAAAACGCCTCCAACAGCGGCCTGAGCGCGTCGAGCCTTCGCATCGTTCGAAATCCTAAACGGGTGGTGGCAGCTCTAACGCGTCAGCTCACGCACCAGGTGACCGAGCTCGGGGAGGATGAGCGCCTCCATCGCCAGCTTGACCGCCCGCGGCGAGCCCGGGAGCGCGAAGACGATCATCCCCTTCACCGCCCCCGCGCAGGCACGCGACATCATCGCCGGGCTGCCGATTTGCTGGTACGAGAGGAAACGAAAGAGCTCGCCGAAACCCGGGAGGTCTTTTTCGAACAGCGGGGTGAGCGCCTCCACCGTGGTGTCGCGCTTGCCCACGCCGGTGCCCCCATTGAAGACGATGGCCTGCGCCCCTGCGGCCGCCGCATCGCCGAGCGCGGTGTGTACCTGCGCCGGCTCGTCTTGAATCAGCCGATGCCCGGCCACCACGTGGCCTGCCGACTCCAACGCGCGCACGATCGCCTGCCCGCTCTCATCGGCAGCCGCGTCGCGACTGTCGGAGCAGGTGACGACGAACGCCTTCACCGACACCGGCGCATGGCGCTTGTGCTCCTTCGCCGGGTCATGACCTGGGTGGTGGTCCATCACGATCCTTCAAGACAGCGCGGGGAAACCTTCGAGGAAAAGAACGCCCTCCTCCACCGAGACTTTGAACGCCGGCTGGTCGTCGCACACGCTGGGCGAGGTCACGTTCTTCCCGGTGTCCAAGTCGAAGCCCACCTCGTGGCAGGGGCACACCACCATGTTCTTCTCCAGCCGGCCGCCGGAGAGAAGGCACCCGGCGTGGTTGCACCAGTCGTCGAGCGCCTTGTAGCGGCCGGAAAGCTTCGCCACCACCACGTTGCGCTTGCCGATGGCAAAGCCGCGCATCTCCCCCTCGTGAAAGTCGGCCGGGCCCAGCTTGATTCGAAGCGTGCTCATCTCCTTCAGGTCACGTTACTATTTTCCTCCAAAGGCGATGGTGCTCAACGACAAGGCGGCGGTGGCCCGAGTACTGCGCGAGGTCGCCCTCTACCTACAGCTCAAGGGAGAGAGCGCTTTCAAGAGCCGCGCCTACGAGAACGGGGCCGACCGCATCACCGGCCTCTCCAAGGACTTGGGCGAGCTGGTGGCACAAAAGAGGCTGCAAGAGCTGCCCGGCATCGGCGAAGCGCTCGCCGAGCGGATCACCGAGCTGGTGACCACGGGGAAGCTCGCCTACTACGAGAAGCTCAAGGCCGAGTTCCCGCCGCACATCCTCGAGCTGCTCAAGGTCGAGGCGGTGGGGCCGAAAAAGGCGCTCGCGCTCTACCAAGCGCTGGGCGTGGGAGACCTCGAGTCGCTCGAGGCAGCCTGCAAGGAGGGGAAGGTCCGTGCGCTCAAGGGCTTCGGCCCCAAGAGCGAGGAGAAGATTCTCGCTGGGCTGACCCTCTACCGGCGCACCTCGGCCGACGGCCGGCGGCTCTTGCACGCCGTGCTTCCCTTGGCCGAGGAGCTCTTGGCTCAAGTGAAAGAGGCCCCGGGGGTGGTGCGCGCCAGCCTGGGCGGCAGCGTGCGCCGCTTCTGCGAAACGGTGGCCGACGTCGACCTCATCGCCTCGGCGCCCGACCCCGCCCCCGTTTTCGCCGCGTTCACCCGGCACCCCCAGGTCGCCCAGGTGATTGGCCAGGGCGGCTCCAAGTGCTCGGTGCGCCTCCTCGACGACTTGCAGGTCGATGTGCGGGTGCTCCCCGACGAGGACTTCGCCACCGCGCTCCACCATTTCACCGGCTCGAAGGCCCACCACATTCGCCTGCGGCACCTGGCGCAGGAGAAGGGCTTCACCCTCTCCGAGTGGGGCGCGCACCACGTACGCGCCGACGGCACTCCGGGCGCGAAAGTACCGGTGCGCGACGAGGCGGAGCTCTATCGCCTCTTGGGAATGCAATACGTGCCCCCCGAGCTGCGCGAAGACTGGGGCGAAGTAGAGGCGGCGCTCGAGGGGCGGTTGCCCGACGACCTCGTCACCCTCTCCGACGTTGCCGGCAACGTGCACAGCCACTCCACCTGGTCCGACGGCAAGGGCTCGCTCGAGGACATGGCCCGCGCGGCCAAGGCGCTGGGGCTTTCCTACCTCACCGTCACCGAGCACAGCCAGACGGCGGCGTACGCCGGCGGCCTCAAAAAGGACGCGCTCTTTCGTCAGTGGGACGAAATCGACGAGCTCAACCAAAAGGTGAAGGGAATCACCCTGCTCAAGGGCATCGAGAGCGACATCCTCGAGGACGGGGCGCTCGACTACCCCGACGCCCTGCTCGAAAGGCTGGACCTGGTGATCGGCTCCATTCACCAGCGGTACGGGCTCGACGAGGAGAAGATGACCCGCCGGGTGCTGGCGGCCTTCGACAACCCTCACCTGCACATCTGGGGGCACCCCACCGGGAGGCTCATCCACCGGCGCGAGCCGGTGCCGTTGCGCATGGAAGAAGTCCTCGACAAGGCGGCGGAGAAGGGGGTGGCGATCGAGGTGAACGGCAGCCCCGAGCGGCTCGACCTCAAGGCCGAGCACGTGCGAATGGCGCTCGCGCGCGGAGTGAAGCTGGTGGTGAGCACCGACGCCCACAGCGTCGAGGAGCTCGCCGTCCACTTGCCCTACGCCGTGGGCACCGCGCGAAAAGGCTGGGCTCGCAAGCAAGACGTGCTGAACACCCTGCCCGCGGCCGCCTTCCTGTCCGCGCTTCGTCGCTAAAACTCCCCTCTCCCCGTGGGAGAGGGTAAGGGTGAGGAGAAAAATGCTCCCCCGCCTCTGCCTCACACTCTTCCTCGTACCCAGTCTGGCCTTCGCTAGCCCTACGCGAGCCGCGCTGCGCAAAGCGTTCGAAGTCGCTTCGCCCTCGGTGCTCGAAGTGGTCGGGCCCCGCCGCTCGGGAGCGGGGGTGGTCGTCTCCGCCGACGGTCATGTGGTGACCTCGGTCGACTACGTCAGCCTCGAGGAGGCGCAGGTGCGGCTTTCGGACAAGACGCTTTCGGCCAAGGTGGTGGCCGCGGACGGGCGGCTCAAGGTGGCGGTGGTGAAGCTCGCCCCGGAAGACGCGCCCTACCGAGCAACAGCGGTTCGGCTTTCGGAGACAGCGCGGGCAGGCGAGCTCTTGGTCGCGGTGACACGAAAGAAAGGGAACTCGCCGGCGCCCACGGTGACGCAGGTGACCCGTGCCGCCGACGAAAAGACCCCCTTCATCGAAGCCGCGCACCTGTTCCCCCCCGGCAGCCCGCTCTTCGACGGCAAAGGGCGCCTGGTCGCGGTGGCGGTGGGAAGACGCGGCAAGCGTACGCACGCCCTGCCGGTGACGGCGATCAAGACCCTGCTCGAGGCTGCGGCCCGACTGCCCTCGGCGAAGGCACGGCCGTGACCACCACCCAAACGCGTCCGCTCTCGGCAGTGCAGGAGGTCTTCCTCCTCTGGGGCGTGTGCTTCGCGGGAATCGTGCTCACCTACGTCACCTTCTCTCCTTACGCCAAGCTGGTGGCGACGGTAGGGTTTCTCTACTTGCCGCTGTGGGGAATGCGCCGACGCGGAGAGGACTACCGCGACTACGGGGTGACTTTTCGTCACTGGCGAGAGGACTTGAAGTGGGTGGCGGTGGTGAGCGCGGTGGTGGTGCCCGGGTACCTGGCCGTCTTCGTCGCGTACGCAGCGTTGCTCCCCAAGCTTCCCGCGGAGCTGTCCAGACTGATCGCTCCGTACGCTCAGCCCGCGCACTTCGAGCTTCGGCTGCCCGACCGCTTCGGGGAGTGGGTGATCGACCAGCTCTTCGTGGTCGCGCTGCCCGAGGAGTTTTTCTACCGCGGCTACCTACAGCAGCGCCTGCGCGATGCCTGGCCGCAAGGCAAGGTGCTCTTCGGGGTGCGCTGGGGGCGGGCGTTCTGGCTCACCCAGGTGCTCTTCGCGCTGGGACACCTGGCGATTTTCCAGGTGTGGCGGTTAGGGGTTTTCTTCCCCGCAATCCTCTTCGGGTGGATGCGGGAGAAGACCGGCTCGGTGATGGGAGCGGCGCTCTTCCACGCGGCGTGCAACCTGCTCGTGCTGGTGCTCGAGGCGAGCTTCTTCGGCAGGACGTAGGAGTTTCCTCGGTGACCTTGCCTACGGCCTTTCGAAGCGCATAATCAGAAACATGTCTCCCAAACCCATGCTCCGGAAAGCCCGGCTGGGCGACGACGACGGCAGCTTCGACTTCGAGTTCTGGAGCCAATTCACTCCAGAAGAGCGAATCGAAGCCGTGTGGCAAGCCACCCTCGACTGGGTGGCGATGAAAGGTCTCGATGAAGATCAACTCCGACTTCAGCGATCTGTTGTCGGCCTTAAACGAGGCTGAAGCGCGTTATCTGATCGTTGGGGCCTACGCGGTCGCCTGGTATGCCGAGCCGCGGTTCACCAAAGACTTGGACATTTGGGTCGAGCCCTCTCCCGACAATGCTCAGCGGGTGCTGCAGGCGCTCCAAGGGTTCGGCGCCCCACTGCAGGATCTGACGGCCGACGATCTCTCCACTCCCGGAATGGTTTTCCAGATGGGTGTTCCCCCCAACCGGATCGATCTGCTCACCGAGCCCTCAGGCGGTATTTCATTCGAAGATGCGTGGGCACACCGCGTCGAGGGTCACCACGGCGAGGTGCGCATGTGGGTCATCGGGCTCGATGAGCTCCTGCGAAACAAACGCTCCGTCGCGCGCCCGCAAGACTTGAGAGACGTGCGCGCCCTCGAGCGCGTCGCCGCGAAGAGCACGCCGCGCCGCTGACCGGCAGCGCTGGCCTTCTTCCACCTCAAACGGGCAGCGTCTGCACCGACAGCTGCCGGTCTACCGCAAGCGCCGTCCCGCTGGGAAGCTCGAACCACCCGCCGTTGGGCTTGGCCAGGTGCGAGGCGACGCATACCGCGCGCAGCCGGCGGTGCGCCGAAACTTTGGGCTGGCCGTCGGGTGAGCCAGGCTCGATGCCGCAACGCACGCAGCCGTCGATGCCCTCGAGGAGCGCGTAGTACAGCGGCGCCTCTCCGCACCGGGTGGCCAAGAGCATGCGCCCGTTGGTGGCGACGAAGTTGAGCACCGACTTGCCGCTCGCCCCACTCTCCGCTGCCAACCCCTCGAGCATGCGGGTGGTCTTGCCCAAAAGCTGCGCGGCGATCGCCGTCTCGAGGTGGTGGTCGTCCGAACGCCCGGCGTCGCGCAACAGCTTGAGGAAGAGGGCGAAGGCCGCCTCGCTGCCGGTGTCCCCGCGAATCTGCCGGCGCAAGAAGTCGGGCAACGCCGCAAGCAGCCGCTCGCGCATCGCCGCAAAGCCACTCACCGCACCTTGGTGCGCGAACAACCAGCGGCGAAAGCGGAACGGCTGGGTGTTCTCCTCCAACGACAACCCCAAGGGCAGCGACTGCGCGTGGAAGAGCACCGCCTCCGACTCCACCCCCGCCCACAATTCATCGAGCGGCTCGACGGCGGCGCGCCCCCCGTAGCGCTGCAAGAGCACCTCCTCCTGGGCGTAGGAGCCCAGCCCCACGGCGTTGCCTCCTGGCGGCGGCGCGACCAGCGCCTGCACCTTGGCCAGCGCGCAGCGCATGAGGTTGGGGTCGGAAATGAACACGGCAACGACGCTTCCCACGAGCTTCTCCTCGAACAAACGCCTCTTCGGCGTCCATCATGATTGGGTTTCAGCGGTTCAACCAGGCCCCCTCCTTCGCATTCCCGGCTCTAACCCGTTGAAACATCAGGACTTTTGTCGCAACAATCGTTTGACAGGAGGCAAGGCCGAAACCTAAGATGCGCCCGCCTTTTTCTCGGAGACCGAATGGCGGACGACATCGCGATCGGCATCGATCTCGGTACCTCCTACTCCTGCGTGGCGGTGGTGCAAAACGGCGAGCCGCTCGTCCTTCCCAACGAGTGGGGTGAGCCGGTGCACGCCAGCTGTGTGTCCTTCCAAGAGGACGGAACGGTGCTGGTGGGCAACAACGCGAAGAAGAACATCATCACCAACGCCGAGAACACCGTGTATTCGGCCAAACGCCTCATCGGGCGCTTCTATTTTTCGGACGAGGTGAAGAAGGCCCAGGCGGTGATGCCGTACCAGATCGTCGAAGGGGCGAACAACTCGGTGCGCATTCAGATTCGCGAGCGCACGTTCGCCCTGCCGGAGATCTCGGCGCTGGTCCTCAAGGAGATGAAAGCCATCGCCGAGGGCTACCTGGGACGTCCGGTGAGCAAGGCGGTGATCACCGTGCCCGCCTACTTCAACGACAACCAGCGCCAGGCCACCAAGGACGCGGGGCGCATCGCCGGGCTCGACGTCTTGCGCATGTTGAACGAGCCGACGGCGGCGGCGCTGGCGTACGGCTTCGGCCGCGACGTCAGCCAGAAGATCGTGGTCTACGACCTGGGCGGAGGCACCTTCGACGTCTCGATTCTCGAGATCGGCAAAGACGTCTTGGAGGTGCTCGCCACCGCCGGCGACACCTACCTCGGCGGCGACGACTTCGACGATCGCATCATGACTTGGCTGGCAGAAGACTTTCTTTCCCGCACCGGGCTCGATCTGCGCCAGAACAAGTTCTGTCTGCAGATGCTCAAGGACGCGGCGGAGAAGGCGAAGATCGATGTCGGCCAGACCGGGGTCGCCGACATTTTGTGCGCGGGCATCTGCCAAGACGCCGAGGGCCGCGTGCTGGACGTGAAGGCGCAACTCACCACCGAGCAGTTCAACAAGATGGTGATGGAATTGGTACAGCGCACCTTCAAGGTGTGCGACGAGGCCCTGCAGAGCGCGCGCATCACCGCCGCCGACGTCGACGCAGTCATTCTCGTCGGTGGGCCCACGCGGCTGCCCATCGTTCGCAACTCGGTCAAGCACTACTTTCAAAAAGAGCCGCTCGAGGGCATCAACCCCGATCAGGTGGTGGCGATGGGGGCGGCGTTACAAGCCAACACCCTGCTCGACAGCGTCACCGAAACCGTTCTCGTCGACGTCACCCCGCTCTCGCTCCGGTTGGGCACGGTGGGCGGCTACACCGAGAAGATCATCGACAAGAACACCCCGGTGCCGATCGACAAGGCAAAGACCTTCACCACCAGCCGCGACGGCCAAGAGAAGGTGAAGATCCGCGTCTACCAGGGTGAGTCGAACAAGGCCGACGAGTGCGAGCTGTTGGGCGAGTTCGAGTTCTCGGGCTTCCGCATCGGCTACCGGGGGGACGTGAAGATCGAGGTCACCTTCGAGATCAACACCGACGGCATCGTGAACGTGTCGGCGGCGGATTTGGAAACGGGGCAGAAGACCTCGACCACCATCAGCCTGTCTTCCGGGCTGTCCGAGTCGGACATTCAGCACTCGATCGAAGCCAATCGCAACATCCGGCTCGCCGGGCACGACCTGCCGGCAGCTGTGGAAAGCTGAGCTGAAAAAGGGAACATGTCGAGCGCTTCCGACAACGGAGCGGGAAAGCCGCCCGGCCCGCCCAAACCACCGGGCGCCCCCAAGCCGCCCCCCGTTCCGCGCATCGCCCCAGCCGCTCCCGCTGTCCGGCCAGCTTCGCCGCCGTCGATTGCTCCGGTGGCGCGCCCGGCGGCTCCCACGCTGATTCCCTCGATAGCCCCGGTCGTTCCTTCGGTGGCCCCGGTCGTACTGCCGGCGGCCCCTCCTGTCCCAAAAGACCTCGCGTCCCTCGCTCCTACCCAGGCCGCCGCCCTGGCGCAGCTCGCAGCCGTCCTCGACGAGATGGATTACTTCCAGCTCCTCAAGGTTTCTCACGAAGCGTCACCGGCGGAGATCAAGAAGGCCTTCTACCGGGAGAGCCGCAACTACCACCCCGACCGTTACTACCACCTCACCGACAAGGCCTCGAAGGAGCGGGTGAACGACATCTACAAGCGCATGACCGAGGCCTATTACGTGCTGCGCGACGACACCAAGAGGCGAAAATACGCCGCCGATGTCACCGGGCCCGAGCGGGCGCAGAAGCTGCGCTTCAACGAGGCGAGCGAGGTGGAGACCAAGGCACTGGCGAAGAAGGAGCAGGAGGAGCAGATCGGCACCCACCCCAAGGGCCGCGCCTTCTACGCCACCGCGATGCAGGACATGGAGGCGCAACGCTGGTCCTCCGCCGAGCGCAATTTGAAGACGGCGCTCACCTATGAGCCTTCGAACGCGCGCTACAAGGAGAAGATGGAGGAGGTGCGGCAAAAGCTGCACGAGGAGTTCAAGAAGTCGGGTGACCAGTTCAAGATCCGGTGACGTTCGATCTGGTCATCCTCGGGCTGGTGGTGCTCTTCGCCTTCATCGGCGCCTACACCGGAGCGGCCAAGCAGCTCGCCCAGCTGGCAGGCATGGTCGCCGCGTACGCCTCCGCGCGGCCGTTGGGCACCGTCCTGGCTCCGCATGCCTCCGAGCTCTTGGGAGGCCCGCGCGTCGTCGGGCAGGTGGCGGCGACCCTGTTGTGCTTCATCGTCGTCCTCGCGGTGGTGCGGGTGCTGCTCGCCGCGCTCTTGAAGCGGCTGTGGGCAGGCAAGAGCTCCCAGGAAGACCAGGTCGACCGCCCCTTGGGCTTCGCCTTGGGAGGGGTCAAGGTGGCGGTGCTTGCCTACGTCGTCATCTGCGCCCTCTCCTTCGTCGAGCAGCACGTGGTGGTGGCGGGAAAGAAGATCGGCTTCTCCCCCAAGGACTCGCTGGCCTTCGCTCTCGCCCGACGCTTCAACCTCTTCGAGCTCACCCAGTTCTCAGCGGTGAAAGACCTGGCGCAGGTGGCGAAGATGGCCACCGACCCCGAGCAGGCCTCCAAGGTACGCAGCGACCCCGCCTTCCAAGCGCTGCGCAAGGATCCACGGTTTCAGAGGGCCCTCGAAGACGCGACGGTGGCCAAGGCGATCGAGAGCGGCGACTACCGCGCGCTCTTGGAGAGCAACGCCATCTTGCAGCTCATCCAGGACCCGGCAATCGTCGAAAAGCTCACCGCCGCAGCGGAACGCCCCTGACGCTATCCCGCTCGACGTCTGTACGGTTTGGTACGCTGGTGGGGTGAACGCGCTATCGAAGACTCTCGAAGAGCAGCTGTTCGCCGTCGCGTCGTCCCTCCCGGGGATGAGGCTTTTTTTGCTTTTCGGTTCACGAGCGCGGGGCGCGGCGA
>JBMORE010000126.1:0-11304 GCA_049322255.1 Myxococcota bacterium
GCCGTGTTCCTTAGGGATTTGCGCCCCGGAGGCTGCCCCCCAAGCGGCGATTCACCTCGGCGACGATGCGCGCGTGGGCCTCGTTCACCTCGGCATCGGTCAACGTCCGGTCACTCGCCTGGTACTTGAGCGCATAGGCGAGGTTCTTCTTCCCTTCGGGGATCGGCTTTCCCGTGTACACGTCGAACAAGTGCGCGTCTTCCACCAGCGGCGCGCCTACCTCGACGATCACCTGCCGCACCTCGTCGTGCTGAAGCTCGAGCGGAACGACGACGGCAACGTCTCGGAAAACAGCGGGGAAGCGCCCGAGCGGCTGGTACGTCGGAGTGAGCGCCGCCGCCTCGATGAGCGCTCCCAAGTCGAGCTCGAACAAGACGAGCCCCGCGGGCACGTCGAGCCGCTTGGCCACCCGCGGGTGAAGCTCGCCCAGGGAGCCGACGCGCTTGCCCTTCACCTGTACCGACGCTCCCGCCCGAGGGTGCAGGTGCGCAAGCTCGATCGCTTCGTAGCGCGCCTCGCCCAGATGCAGCGCCTCCAGCACGGCCTCCACCGCGCCCTTGGCGTCGTAGAAATCGACCGGGGCGTCCTTCTGCGTCCACCTGCGCCCCACTCTTCCGCCCCACAGCACCCCGGCGACTTGGAGCACCTCGTGCGCCGGAGGGCGGTCATCCACCGCGCCCTTCGCGTCGGGCAGGTAGATGCGGCCGACTTCGTACAAGCGGCCGGCGTCGACTTGGTGGCGCAGGTTTCGCGAGACGTTCTGCAAAAGCCCCGCGAACATCGAGGTGCGCATCACCGACTGCTCCACCGAGAGCGGATTGACCAGCGCGATGGGCGGTGGCGCGCCCAGGGCGGACAGCTCCTTGGGCGAAACGAAGGAGTAGTTGACCACCTCGTCGAATCCCGCTCCCGCCAGCGCGATCCGAACGCGGCGCTCGACCTCCATGCGCGGCGACTCCGCAGGCAGAGCCTTGGGTGCGCGCGGCATCACTGTGGGAATGCTCTCGTACCCGCGCACGCGGGCGATCTCCTCGACGAGGTCCTCCTCGCGCTCGACGTCCATGCGAAAAAAAGGAACCTCCCAGGCGTCGTTCGTGCGCGAAAACCCCAGCGCCTCGAGGATGCGCGTCTCCTCCTCGGGCTTGATTTCCGTGCCTAGCACCGCGCTCGATCGTCCCGGCCGCAGTGTCACCTTCCGCCTCGGCTTGGGCGAGGGGTACACGTCGACGCGGCCAAAGAGGACTGTCCCCTTCCCCAACTCGGAAATCAGCGCGGCGGCGCGATCGAGCACCTCGGGCACCGCTTCGATGTCGCAGCCACGCTCGAAGCGATGCGACGACTCGGAGTGCAGCCCGTGGCGCTTCGAGGTCCGGCGGACGGTCGCTGGTTGGAAGTGCGCACACTCGAGCAACACCCGCTGGGTACGGAAGGACACCTCGCTGTCAGCCCCTCCCATCACCCCCGCGAGCACCTGGGGCTTGTCGCGGTCGCAGACGAGCAGGTCGTCGGTCTCGAGCGCACGTTCCTTGCCGTCGAGGGTGGTCAGCTTCTCCTTCGGCTTGGCGCGTCGCACGACGATTTCGGCACCGGCCACCTGGTCGAGGTCGAAGGCGTGCAGCGGCTGCCCGTACTCGAGGAGCACGTAGTTGGTGACGTCGACCACGTTGTTGATCGACCGCACACCACACGCCTCGAGCCGTGACGCCAACCAGGCGGGCGATGGCCCAATCGTCACACCCTCGATCACCCGTGCGGCATAGCGAGGACACCGCTCGGGGTCCTCGATGCGGATTTTCACCTTGTCCGCCGCGCGCTCCTTCACCTCCGCGAGCCTCGCCACCGGTTTCTGGAGCGGCTTTTCGCTGAGCACCGCCACCTCCCGCGCGATGCCCAGATGAGAGAGCGCGTCGGGCCGGTTGGGGGTGACGTTCACCTCGAGCACCACGTCGTCTCTGCCGAGGACCTTGGCGATCGGCGCCCCCACCGGGGCCCCTGGATCCAGAATGACCAGGCCCGCGGCGTCTTGCGACAGGCCCAGCTCACGCGCCGAGCAGAGCATGCCGAAGCTCTCCACCCCGCGCAGCGAGGAGGCCGTGATGTGGGTGCCATTGGGCAGCGTCGTCCCGGCGGTGGCCAAGGGCACCTTGTCGCCCACCTGGTAGTTCTTTGCCCCGCAGACGATCTGCAAGGGAGCAGCTTCGCCGACGTCGACCTTCGTCACGCTCAGCTTGTCGGCGTTGGGGTGCTTCTCCGAGGAAAGAATCTTCGCCACCACCACGCCCCGGAGCGCATCGCCCAGACGCTCGACTCCCTCGACCTCGAGCCCGGCCATGGTCAGGCGGTGCACCAACTCCTCGAGGGGAGGGAGCTGCACGTACTCGGAGAGCCAGTTGAGAGAGACTTTCATCAGAACTGTTCGAGGAAGCGAACGTCGTTTTCGAACATCAGCCGGAGGTCGTTGATGCCGTAGCGGAGCATAGTGAGCCGCTCGACGCCCACCCCGAAGGCGTAGCCGGTCACCTTCGACGGGTCCTGCCCGCCGTGGAGGAGGACGTTGGGGTGCACCATGCCGGCTCCGCCGACCTCCAGCCAGCCGGTGCCTTTGCACACCCGACAGCCTTTGCCGCCGCACATCACGCAGCTCATGTCCACCTCCGCCGAGGGCTCGGTGAAGGGGAAGAACGAGGGCCGAAAACGGGTACGCGTGTCGGCGCCGAACATCGCCTTGAGGAAGGCGTCGAGGGTGCCTTTGAGCTCGGCGAAGGTGACTCCCTCGTCCACGAGCAGCGCTTCCACCTGATGGAACATCGGGGTGTGGGTGAGGTCCGAGTCCCTCCGGTACACCCGCCCGGGCGCCACGATGCGCACCGGGGGCTTCGTCTCGAGCATGGTGCGGATCTGCACCGGCGAGGTGTGCGTGCGAAGCAGCACCGGGCTTGTCGGCGGCGCGGCGAGGTAGCTGGCGTCGACGTAGAAGGTGTCTTGCATGTCGCGCGCGGGGTGGTCTTTGGGGATGTTGAGCGCCTCGAAGTTGTAGAGGTCGAGCTCCACTTCCGGCCCGCTGGCGACGTCGAAGCCCATGCGCGAGAGGGTGCGGACGATGTCCTCCATCGTTCGCGATACCGGGTGCCGCCGGCCGCTCGATGCCCGTCGTCCTGGCAGCGTCACGTCGAGCTTGGGCCCGCGCACCTCGGCCTCGAGTTGGGCGTCTTGCGCGCGGGTGGCCGCCTCCGACAGCAGCGCCTCCAGCTCGGCCTTCACCCGGTTGGCGACCTCGCCCACCGCGCGCCGTTCCTCGGGGGGGAGCTTCCCCATCCCGCCCAAGACCTTGGACAGCTCGCCCTTCTTGCCCAGGTACTTGACTCGAAGCTCTTCGACTTTTGCCGGATCGGCGGCCGAGGCGATCTCTTTTTTCGCCTCCGCTGACAGCGCGGTTAGTCGAGCTTGCATCGAAAGCGGGGCCTAGGCCGCCTTCGCGATGCTCGCAATGGCGCTAAAGCCCGACGGGTCGGATACCGCCAACTCGGCGAGGATCTTCCGGTCGAGCGCAATCTTCGCCTTGTTCAGCTTGGCGATGAGCTTCGAGTACGACAGGCCGGCGGCCCGGGCCGCGGCGTTGATGCGGACAATCCACAGCGAGCGGAAGTCGCGCTTCTTCCTCATCCGGTCGCGGCTGGCGTAGTCGAGCGCGCGCTCCACCGCCTGGTTGGCGCGCTTGTAACAATTCTTGCGACGGCCCCGGTAGCCCTTGGCGAGCTTGAGAACCCGGTTGCGGCGGCGACGAGCCTTGAAACCCTTCTTGACGCGCATCGTACGACTCCGACTTCGTTAGTTGGCCCCGTAGGGGAAGAGCTCTTTGATCACCTTCTTCGCATCCATCTGTTGGAGGTGACCGGTTCCCCGGTTGCGGCGCTTGCTCGCCGGGGTCTTCGAGAAGGTGAGCAGGTGCTTGGCGAACGCCTTGCCGTGCTTCACCGCGCCGGACTTCTTGACGTGCAGGCGCTTCTTGGCGCCGCTCTTGGTCTTCAACTTCGGCATGAGAAACGTTCCTTCCCCGAAAGGACGGGGCCCAAAAGGGGGCGCACCTTGTCCCACTGCGCCGCCGGTTGTCAACTGTGAGGCGTCGGCGGGGCGGCCTCGGCCTGAGTCGCTTGCGCGCTTTGCCCCTGGGGCCCGACAGCCTTGGGTGCCGGCGACGGCGGAGCATGTTTGTGCGCCTGTGCCGCGGCCATCGCCTGCTGCCTGGCCAGCTCGCGGGCGCGCTGGGCGACCTTGGGGTTGGGGGCGAGGATCATGAACATCTGGCGACCCTCCATGCGAGCCGCCTGCTCCACCACCCCGACCTCCTTGGTGTCGCTGATCACCTCGTCGAGGAGCGCCTGCCCCAGCTCGCGGTGGGTGATTTCCCGGCCGCGGAACATGATGGTGACCTTGGCCTTGTTGCCCTCTTCGAGGAAGCGCTTGATGTCGCGGACCTTGAAGTCGTAGTCGTGCTCCTCGGTCTTCGGCCGGAGCTTGACCTCCTTGGTCTTGACGATCACTTGCTTCTTCTTCGCCTCGGAGGCCTTCTTCTTCTCCTCGTACTTGAACTTGCCGTAGTCCATGATCTTGCAGACTGGCGGCTTGGCCATCGGCTGCACCTCGACCAGGTCGAGGCCAGCCTCCTGGGCCCTGTCCAGCGCTGCTTCGATGCTCAAGACTCCGAGCTGCTCTCCTCCGGGGCCAACCACCCGCACCTCACGGGAACGGATGCGGCGGTTGGTTCTGTGATCGCGTGCGATGAGGCTTTCCTCCGGTGAAGGGTTCGAAGGCGGCGGACTCTACGGCCAGGCGGCCTCGGCGGACAAGAGCTTGATGAAGCTTTCCAGAGGCATCGTCTTCAAGTCTTCACCGCCGTAGCGCCGGGGCGCCACCGCCTGGGCGTCGACTTCTTTGTCGCCGATGACCAGGGTGAAGGGCACCTTGTGCAGCTGGGCCTCGCGAATCTTCGCGTTCAACGTCATGCCGCGCTCGTCGAGCTCGACCCGAAAGCCGCGCGCCAAAAGCTCCTCCTGCACCTTCCTCGCATAGGACAGCTGCCGATCGGCGACGGTGACGAGGGTTGCCTGCACCGGAGCGAGCCACACCGGGAACGCGCCGGCGTAGTGCTCGGTGAGAATGGCGATGAACCGTTCGAACGAGCCGAAGATCGCGCGGTGGAGCACCACGGGGCGATGCTCCTGGTTGTCCTCGCCGACGTAAGTGAGGTCGAACCGCTCGGGGGCGAGGTAGTCGAGCTGAATGGTGCTCACCGTCCACTTGCGGCCGATGGAGTCGGTGACGTCGAAGTCGACCTTCGGGCCGTAGAACGCGCCATCGCCCTCGTTGACGGTGTACGGCATGCCGGTCGCCTCGAGCGCGGCCTTGAGCGCTTCTTCCGCGCGGTCCCACATCGCGTCGTCGCCCAGCCGCTCCTGGGGGCGGGTGGCGAACTTGGCGGTGGGCGTAAGCCCAAAGGCGGCATGGACTTTTTTGAACAGCTCGACGAAGCGCTTCACCTCGGCGCCGACATCGCTCTGAGGGCAGTAGATGTGCCCATCGTCCTGGGCGAACTGCCGCACCCGAGTCAGCCCCGAGAGCGAGCCCGACGCCTCGTTGCGGTGGAGCACGTCCTGGCTGTGCAGGCGCAAGGGCAGCTCTCGGTACGAGCGTTTCTTCATCCCGAAGAGGATGTGGTGCGAGGGGCAGTTCATCGGCTTCAAAGATGAGTCGTGCTCCTTCGTCTCGTTGTCGAGCACGAGGAACATGTTCTCCTTGTACTTGCCCCAGTGGCCGCTCTTTTCCCAGAGCGCCTTGTTGAACATCAGCGGCGTCTTCACCTCCACATACCCGTTGGAAAGGAGCAGCCGCCGCATGTACTGCGAGAGCGTCTGGTAGAGGGTCGTGCCTTTGGGGGTCCAGAAGGCCGCGCCAGGCGCCACCGGGTCGAAGTGGAAGAGGTCGAGCTCTTTGCCCAGGCGGCGGTGGTCGCGCTTCTTCGCCTCCTCCTGCCGGTGCAGCCACTCGGCGAGCGCCTTCTTGTCGAAGAAGGCGGTGCCGTAGATGCGCTGGAGCATGGGGTTCTTGTGGTCTCCGCGCCAGTAGGCGCCGCTCGAGGAGAGCAGCTTGATGACGCCCACCTTCCCGGTCGACGGGCCGTGGGGGCCCAGGCAGAAGTCGACCCAGTCACCGTGGCTGTAGAGGGTGAGGGTTTTGGCGCCCTTGGCCACGATGTCGTTGATGATCTCCACCTTGAAGGACTCGCCCTTACCCTGGAAGAGGCGAATCGCCTCGTCAGCCGAGACTTCTTGACGCTCGAACACCAGGTCCTTGGCGACGATGCGGTTGGCCTCCTCTTCGATCGCTTGCAGGTCCTCGGGGGTGAAGGGCTTGTCGCGGAAGAAGTCGTAATAGAAGCCGTCTTCGATCGTCGGGCCGATGGTGACCTGGGTGCCGGGGAAGAGTCGCTGCACCGCGTCGGCGACGATGTGCGCCGCATCGTGGCGGGCCACCTCGAGGCCTTCGGGGGACTTGGTGGTGAAAATCTGAAGGCGGGCGTCGGCTTCGAGCGTTCGCGACAGGTCGACCTCCTGCCCGTCGAGCTTGGCGAACACCGCCGCCTTCGCCAGCCCCGCTCCGATGTGCTCGCGCACGAAGTCGCCCACGCGCATGCCCTTGGGCGCTGCCTTGGTGCTCCCGTCAGGGAGCGTCACCTTCACTTGCTCCGACATCGTCTCCTCGAATCGAAAACAGCGAGGGCGGCCGGCCCAAGTGACCGCGCCGCCCGCCGATGGAATGCCCGGTTGGTTGTGATGGGCTCTACTGGGTTCGAACCAGTGACCCCTACCGTGTCAAGGTAGTGCTCTACCGCTGAGCTAAGAGCCCAAGAAACGCGGGCGAGATAACAGTCACGGATCGAGGGTGTCAAGGACGGCTCAGCTCGGCTTTGATCTGGTCCATCACCGCGTCGAACATCGCCGGGGTCAGCCTGCCCGTCTGGGTGTTCTGCTGGCTGACGTGGTAGCAGCCGACGAGGGAGGGAGCGCCCGAAAGCCGCGCGACGGCTCCGTGGCCGAACTTGGGCAGCGGTCGAGGCAGCGCCACGCTGCACCGCCGGAAGTACTCCAAGCTCGCGCTCCAGGCGATGCCACCGAGGGCGAGGAGGACCCGCGGCGACAGCAGCCCCAGCTCGCGGTCGAGGAAGGGAGCGCAGCGGCGAAGCTCTTCTTTCGTCGGCAGATTGTCAGGCGGAGCACAGCGCACTGGTGCGACGATGAACGCGTCGAGGAGCAAAAGTCCGTCCTCTCGGTGCACGCTATGGGGCTGACTGGCAAACCCGGCGCGAAACAAGCCGGCGTAGAGAAACTCCCCCGAGCGGTCCCCGGTGAACATGCGCCCGGTGCGGTTGGCGCCGTGCGCGCCCGGCGCCAGACCGACGATCGCCAACCGCGCGCCTCGATCTCCAAAGCCCGGCAGCGGCCTGCCCCAATACTTCTGCTCCCGGTACGCGCGTCGCTTCGTCTTCGCCACTTTTTCCCGCCACGCCACCAAGCGGGGGCAGGCGCGGCAGGTGACGATCTCCTCCTCCAACGACTTCCACTTCTTTGCGCTCACGGTGACGTTGCCGACAGGCGGGTCAAGAGCTTGGCGGCGGCGAAGGCGGCTTGCTCGTCGCTACCCACGTGAAGCTCGAGCTCCGCCGCCGGGTGCAAGGCGTACAGCCGGCGCAGGCCCTCGTCGCTCATGTCAGGAGTCCACCGCACCCGGGGGGCGGCCCCGCAGGGAGTCGTATCCAACCTTTCGACCCCCATCTCCATCCACAGCCCCGGGCGGAAAGCAGCCTCGCAGCCGCCGTCGTGCCCCAACAGCCCCCCGAGCCGCGCGAGCTTCTTTCCAGGCAGGTGGCGAAAGATGGCGAACGCCAGCAAGTCGACGTCGGCGGCCCCCGGCCGCCACTCGATGTGAACGGGGCGCGAGGCGGCGAGGCGTGCGGCGTCCGGCAGCGGTCCTTCGACGACCACCGCCACACGGCGCGGGCCCAGGCGAAAGAGGCCCTCCCCTTCCAGATCTGCTTGGGCGAGCCACAGCCCCGCCCGGGGAACGCGTGCCCACTGCCGCGCCTGCGCGGACGACACCGGAGGTCGCACGCGCACGTAGACGTCGGCGAAGCGCGCCAACGCGGCGATGGTGGAGTCGCGCGGGGTGTTCGAGCGGGTGTCCAGCCACAGCACCACGGAGGGTCTTGCCAACGCCCGCAAGGTGTCGGCCGCGAGCTCTTCGTGGGCGTAGACGTGCACCCGAAGCCCGGGCAACACCAGCGGCACCTGTGCGGGGGCCTGCGCCAGCGCCAAAGTCAGCACCAGAGCCATCAACGGGGAAGCTCGCCCGTGTAGAGGGACGTGCGCCGATAGCGCTGCACCACGACGGTCAACACCACCTTGAGGATCGCCGCCGTCGGCACCGCCAGGAGCACGCCCGCGAAACCAAACAGCTCTCCGAAGGCCAACACCGCGATGATCACCGCCACCGGGGGCAGACCCACTTTCTCTCCCACCACCCGCGGGGTGATGACCAGCCCCTCGGCTGCTTGAGCGAGCACGAAGGTGAGGACAATCACCACCAGCTGCCAGGGCCCCTGCCAAGAGAGCACCAGCCCCACCAGGGCGAGCACCACCCCGATGCCGGTGCCAAGGTAGGGCACCATGTTGCCGAAGCCGGCAATGACGCCAATGACGATCGCCATGTCGATGCGGGCGATCGACAACCCGGTGGAGTACAGCACCGAGAGAATCGCCCCCACCGTGAGCTGCCCGCGCAAAAACGCCGAGAGCACCTCGTCGACCTCGGCGAAGCGTTTGGACAAAAGCCCCACCGCGCGGCGCGGCAACAACCCCTGGGCCAGCTCCATGAGGCGCGGGTAGTCCATGAGGAAGAAAAAGCCCAAGACCGGCACCACCAAAAGCCCGAGGATCGTCACCACCACCCGCGCTGTGTTCTTGGCGAAGTTGGCCGCAAGCTTCGCCACCGTCGGCCCGGCGTTTTTCAAGAGGTCCGCCGCTTCGTTGCCCAGCTCGGCGGCGCGCTGACGAAGCAGCTCGGGCACTGACACGCCGAAGCGCGACTCGACCCACGGGAAGAGCTGGGTGCCCGCGCGCTGGAAGAAGTCGGGCAGCTTGCGTGCCTCCTCGCGGAACACCGGGATGAGGTAGAGCACGAAGCCCGCGAGCGCCAACGCGAGGGCGGCGAACACCAGAGCGGTGGCCACGGGGCGGGACATCTTCTTTTGCGCCAGCCAGGTGACCACCGGGTTGAGCCCGTAGGCGATGCCCAACGCCAAGAGCACCGGTACCGCCACTCCGCTGAAGAGGGAGAGCACCAGGAACATCAGCCCCAGGATCAAGAGCATGCCCACCGACCAGACGAAGTCGATGCGGCGCGCCTCGGGCTCCAAAAGTCCCTCGGCAGAGGGCTTGGACGGCACCACCTGCAATGGCGCGGGCGCGGGCTCGACCGCGGGTAGAGCAGCTACGCTCGCGGCTGCCTTTCCTTTTTTTCGTCTGCCGATGACTCTCTCCTGGGTGGAACGAACCAGAGATACCCGAAGCGGGCGAAGTACTGCACCGTGCTCACTCCTACGCACAACCCCGCGATGAACCCGACCACCGCCACATACGCGTCGAGCAGCGGCGAGCTCGCCTCGAGGCTGGCCAACGCTAGGACGACCAGGCAGGTGGAGGCAAAGGTGGCGTACTTG
The DNA here is from genome assembly GCA_049322255.1 of Myxococcota bacterium. GTDB lineage: Bacteria > Myxococcota > Myxococcia > Myxococcales > Myxococcaceae > JBMORE01. The sequence continues at coordinate 9,773 of JBMORE010000126.1, forward strand.
CTGATGCGAGTGGGCGCGGTGGGAATCTCCCGGTTCTTCCAGCGCACCATCAAGGCGCCGATGCCCATCAGCCCGTCGCGAAAGGCCACCAGCCCGAGGAGCCACAGGGGAATTCGTCCGAAGTAGGTCAGCGCCGCGAGGGCGGCGAACACCAAGAGCTTGTCGGCGATGGGGTCGAGCAGGGCGCCGAGCTTGCTTTGCTGGTGAAGCAGCCGGGCGAGCAAGCCGTCGATCGCGTCCGACGCCATCGCCACGGCGAACGTGGCCAGGGCCCACCACGCATGATGGGTGAACAAGAGCGCCACGAACACCGGTGCGAGCACCAACCGGAACAGGGAGATCGCGTTGGGTACGGTGAGCCAGGGGGTGCTCACTGGTTTGAGTCGACCCACTTGCTGAAGGCGTCTTCTTTCGCCGCCTGCTCGTACTCGGACAGCTCCCACAGGTCGACGCCCACCGCGATCTGGCGGTTATGTTGCAACTCGGCCACCAGCGTCTCCCATTGGTCTTTGGAGATCTCCTGGAACGGGGGAGGAACCTCTCGGCGCGGGCCCTTGGGCGTGGCCGCCGGTTTCTTTTTGCCCGACGAGCGCGCCACCTTTGACGAGGGCCTCACCGCCACCTGCCCCTCCGACACCCTCACGATGGTCGCCGCCACCTTGCGGCCGGAGGCGGCGTTCACCATCGTCTGGGCGTCGATGCGGAAGATGGTGCCTCGCACCCCCGCCACTGCCTTCTCGGTGGAAACCTCGAACTTCCCTCCCCCGAGCGCACGCTTCACCTTGGTCCACAACTTCCCTGCCCCCAGGTGGCCCCAGAAGCCTTTTCGTTCCAGGCCCGCGAACTCCGCCTCGCGGATCTCCAGCTTGGCTCCCTCGCCGAGGATGATCACGCTCTCGTCGTTGAGGGCGAGCTTTAGCTTGCCGGTCTTGGAAACCTCCAGGGTGTCTTTGAGCTCGATGTCCGCACCGACAACGAGCGGCGCCGGCTTGCCGCCGCTGGGGGTGCGGGTGGCGGTCCCTTCGAGGGCCACCACCTTGCCGACGGCGGCGAAGCCCAGCGCCGGCCACAGCGCAGCGAACGCAACCAGGGTGGCGTGGCGCAGCGTCATGGGGAGCCTCCTTCGGCGGGCTTGGGGCGCAAGGTGATGCGCAATGCCGCCCGCGTTCCGTCGGGCGCGTAGTAGGTCAGATACGGCCAGTACCCCGGCTTCTTGACCTCGATCTCATGCAAGCCCTCGCCGACCTCAAGCCCGCGCGCATAGTCGGTGCAAATGCCCTGAGGCACTCCATCCACCACCACCTCGGCATCGGACGGCTGACAGGAAAACACCAGTTGCCCCTCGCGTGGCTGGGAACGCGCCAGCAGCACCTCGGCCCGCTCCACCGCCTGGCTGCGCGTTGCGCATCCGCCCAACGAGACCACCAGCCCCATCACCGTCCACCTCACTTGGCGACTTGGACTTCGACGGTGTTGGCGGAGACGCCGGTGACTTGCAGCTTCTTCTTCTTGAACCGCGCGGTGCTCAGGAC
>JBMORE010000127.1:0-99122 GCA_049322255.1 Myxococcota bacterium
TGCCGGATGGCACATCTGGCGTTGCCTAACTCCGAGCTGCACGTCGGCGTGAGCTTTGAGGGCCACGCAAAGGTCGAGGCGCTCGCCCGCGAGCCGTCGATCGTGGTGCTTTTCCCCGGCCCTGGCGCGCGCGACCTCGCCGAGCTGACTGAGCCCCCACAGACACTGGTGGTGGTGGACGGCACTTGGGTGCAGGCGCGCAAGGTGCTGGAGCGGAACCCGGCGTTGAGCGGGCTCCCACGCGTACGCTTCACGCCCCGACGGCCGGGCAACTACCGCATCCGAAAAGAACCGGCGGCGCACTGCGTGTCGACGATCGAAGCGGTGGTGGAGGCGCTCGGCTACCTCGAGGGCGACCCGGAGCGCTTCCGCCCGATGTTGGCCGCCTTCGACCACATGGTGGACCGGCAGCTTTCCTTCGCCCGCGAGAGTGGAGGCACCCGGCACAAGAAGAAGCGCTCTCGCACCCCCCGCATCGCAGTGCCGCGGGAGCTGTTCGACCGATACCAAGACCTGGTCGCGGTGTACGCCGAGGCCAACGCCCACGCCGCCACCACTCAGATGCCCGGGAACGCGGAGCTGGTGGTACTCGTTGCCGAACGGCTCGAGAGCAGGGAGCGTTTCGAGGCGTACATCGCTCCGCGCCGTCCTCTCGCCTCGGGCGCCCCGCACCACTTGGAGGTCTCGGCGGAGCGCTTGCTCAACGGCGAGCCGGTGGCCGAAGCGATGGCGCGCTTCGCCAGCTTCCTTCGGCCGGACGACTTGCTTTGTAGCTGGGGGCGCTATCCCATCGACCTCCTCGCAGTCGAGCGAGCGCCGGTGCATGAGGTGCTCGACGTACGACACGTCACCGCGCGCTATCTGTCGCGACGTCCTGGAGGGGTGGAGCGTGCGGCACAACACCTCGGCGACCCGCCGCGGACACCCTGGAGTGAGGGTCGGGCTGGGCGCCGCCTCGCTGCGCTGACGACCGTCCTCGAGCAGCTCTGCGCGTTGTCGACGCAGACGCTACCCCCTCTCCCTTTGGGAGAGGGCAGGGGTGAGGGGTGGTGATAACCCTGTCTCGTCGAAGCCATGAGCCAATGAGTGCATTGCGGCGCCGCTTGGGTTGCGACCCGGGCGCGTCCTCGACATGAATTTCACCATGGAACGTCGGCGATGAAAGCCTTGGCCGCTGGTGCTCGTGGTGCTGCTCCTGTCGAGCTCGACGGCGTTCTACCTGTGGTCGGAACGCGATGTGCCGGCGAGCCCGGAGGTCCAGGCACCGATGGCGGACTCGGACGCTCGTCACGTGCCGCAGGCGAAATCGCCGACGCCGGAAGCTTTGGGCATGGTCCAGCCGGCGGCTGCCGACGCGGGGATGATGGTCGCGCAGACGACGGCACCGCCCTTCGGAGCAGCCGACGGCGGCGAAGCTTCGGCCACGACGACTCCGGTGATGCGGACAGCTCCCGAAGTGTCGTTCCGCGGCGTGGGCGTCATCGAGGGCATCGTTCGCTTCGAAGGCCCACTGCCGCAAAGGAAAAGGCTGAACCGTAAGGCAGACCCCTACTGCGCCAAGGTGGCGATGGAGGAGGAAGCGTTGCTGGTCACCGATGGGGGCCTCGCCAACGTCTATGTGCACCTCGTCGATGACTTACGAGGAAAGGCGCCGGAAGAGCAGGTGGTGATCGATCAGGTCGATTGCATGTACCGGCCACGAGTGGCGGCGTTGGTCGAGGGACAACTCCTCCTCGTGCGGAACTCGGACGGCACGCTCCACAACGTGCACGGGTATTCGGACACCAAGACTCTATGGAACCAGGCGCAGCCACCCAAGGCGCACGACTTGGAGAAGCGGCCGCCGTTTCGCACGCAGCTCGTCAAGCTCAAGTGCGACGTCCACCCGTGGATGACCGGCTACGTGCACGTCTCGCCGCACCCCTTCTTTGCGGTCACCGGCGAGGACGGGCGGTTTCGCATCGAGGGGCTGCGGCAGGGCAAATACACCTTGCGCGCCTGGCACGAGACCCTCGGCGAGAAGACGATGACGGCGGTCGTCGGCCAGGAGCAGCAAATCGTCTTCAAGCGCTAACCCTCTCCCTCTGGGAGAGGGCAAGGGTGAGGGGTAGCCTGCTCTCATGGGCAGGCGCGGAGTCAGCGTCGAAGACGAGACACGGTGGGTCTTCAACCGCCTCGCCGAGGACTACCATGCGCGTCCGGGCTACCCCGAGGCGCTGGTGCGCCGGCTGATGGAGCTCGCCGTTCCGCGCGGCCAGGTGGCGGACTTGGGTGCAGGGACCGGACATCTGGCGCTGCCGCTGGCGCACGCAGGGCTCAATGTCGCTGCGGTGGAGCCGGCGCGGGCGATGTTGCAGAAGCTCGAGGCGGAAGCGCCGCCCAACGTTCGCTGCATCCACGCGGCGGCCGAGCACACTGGGCTGGAGCCGAAGAGCTTCGATTTGGTGCTCCTCGCCGACGCCCTGCACTGGGTCGACCCCGAGCTCACCGGCAAAGAGGCGGCGCGCCTGCTTCGTCCCGGTGGAGCCTGCGCCGTCGTGGAAGCCCACCTGGCGGACTCGCCTTTCCTGCGCGAGCTGGGCCTTCTTCTCGCCCGGTACAACCCCAAGGCGCGGCCCGCCAAGGCCGACGCCGCTCGGCAACTGCTCTCCTTGGCAACCAACGGCGGCGAAGTGGCGCGCGAGACCTTCGTGCACGAAGTGGCGCTGGAAGGTCCGGCCCTCGAAGCGGTGCTGCGTTCGCTGTCCTACGTCGGGCCGGCGTTGGGGCGCGGGGCGTTGGGGGAATTGCTCGCCGCTGTCCACCGGCTCGCTGCAGAACACGGCGGGGCAAAGTGGCGACGCGAGCTTTTGCTCACATGGGCGTTCGCTGTGACGCCGGGCGAAGGAAACGGTCGCCATCCAGTATGACCGCGAGAAACATGCCCAGCGAACTTCGCCCGTTCTCCACGGGGTGCGCTCTCTCTGTGCTTGCGCTGGCAGTGTCGTTGCAGTGACACTCGCGGCCGGAACTTGCGCCCTCGTCTCCGGAGACACTTCACGCCATGCGTCGCCTCCTCGTAGTGGCTGGACTGCTTTTCATCGCTGCCTGCCAAAAGAAACTCGAAGGGCCGGTTCCTTCGGTGAACGGCGTGGCACCTCCCGCGGTGTGTCAACAGCAGCTCGACACCACCGTGGAGCTCTCCGGGCAGGGACTGTCGCCGCTGTACACCAGCGCGCTGGAGGACGGGCAGCTGGAGCTACCGCGGGTCAGCTTGCTCCCGGTGGCGCAGCTCGACGGCATGTCGGTCGAGGGTGTCGCGGTGGAGATTCCCGATGACCCGCGCGATCCCGCCTCGAGCAAGGTGCGCTGGAAGAGCCAGGAGTCGATGTCTTTCCGGGTGGACCCCGCTCTGAATCTGGCGCCCGGCCTCTACGACATCGGGGTGGTCAATGCCAGCGGCGGTTCGACGACCTTCAGCGGTGGCCTCCTCGCCGTACCTCCACCCACGCTCTTGCGCGTGTCCCCGGACATCGTGTGCGGCGACCACCCGAACACCGTGTCCTTGAACGGTGACTTTTTCATCGAGGGGTTGGGCGGCAAGCCGAAGGTGAAAATAGGCGAGCTGACCTTCGACCCCACCGCACTGGAGGACTGCCGGCAGCTTCCGGGCCCCAGCGGCCTTCGCGCCTGCAAGACGCTGCGCTTCGAGCTGCCCACGGGCAGCCTGGCCAACGCGCTGCATGAGGTGCAGGTGGTGAACCCGGGCCCGGTGGGTTGCGGCTCCACCGAGCTGGCCACCCTTACCGTGGTGCCCGCGCCGACGCTGGCCTCGGTGCAGCCCGACCTGGTGTGCACCGCGCAGGGGGCAAACGCGCTCACCGCGACCGGCTCCGACTTTCTCACCATCGGCGGTGTGGCCCCCACGCTGGTGCTCGAGGGCGGCGGTCGTTCGGTAGAGTTGGCCACCACCGCGAACGGGTGCGCGCCGTTGACTGGTCCAAGCGATGTTGTCGAGCGGTGCACCAGCCTGGCAGCGACGCTGCCTGAGAGTGCGCTGCCGCCGGGCACCTACCAAGCGCGCATCAAGAACCCCGCGCCTGCCGATTGTGAGTCGCAGCAACCGGTGGGCTTCGTGGTGGTACCTGCGCCCACGGTGACCTCGGTGGTGCCCCAGGTCGTTTGCAACGCCGAAGGTCCGGTGGTCATCGAGGTCAACGGGAGCGGTTTTCTCGTCGTCGATGGTCAGAGCCCCACGGTGCGCGTGGGTACCACCGACCTTGCCGCGACCCCCACCACCTGCACGCCCATCTCTGGCACGAGCCTGACCGCCTCTTCCTGTGCCCGACTGTCGGTGACGGTGCCCACCAGCGTGGCCTTTGGAGCGCAGCCGGTGACGGTCATCAACCCCAGCCCGGCGGGCTGTGCGAGCGCCTCCGGCCCGGTGCTCACCTTGTTCGACCGCCCGACCATTGCCTCCATCGTGCCGGCCGGGGTGTGTGCGCAGTCGGGGGGCACCTCGGTGGTCATCACTGGGCAGAACTTCGTCGCCGTCACCATCGGGGGCACCCGTGCGGTGCCCCTGGTGCAGGTCGGCCCCCAACTCCATATCCCGACCACCAGCGGGTGCACCACCGTACCCAACACCACCGAGCCGGTGGAGGCGTGCACCACGCTCACCATCACCGTGGCGGGCACCAGCTTCACTCCCAATGTCTACGACTTGGTGGTGACCAACCCCGTTCCGGTGGGCTGCAGCTCGAACGCCACCGGAAACTTCCGGGTCACCCCGGCGCCCACCATTACCTCCGTCACCCCCACCAGCATCTGCGCGGGTGGAGACACGCTGGTCCTCAGCGGGTCGGACTTCGTCTCCGGAGCGAGCGTCACCATGACCGGCCCGGGCACGGTGCAGGCGATGAGCGTGGTGGTGAGCAATGACGGCGGAACGGCCCTGGCAACCTTTGGCTCGGGCCTCACCACCGGCAGCTACAACCTCACGCTGGATAACGGCGGCAGCTGTTCGGCGAGCGCTCCTTCGCCCATCAACGTCATTCCTGGTCCACAGCTGTTTTTCGTCGACCCCGCCGTCGTCTACAACGGCATCACCGTGCAGGCGACGGTGTACGGCACCGGCTTCACCTTGCCGGTGAACGACATCTCGCTCGAGCCGATCGATGGCGGCGCGCCCGTATCGTTGCAGATCAGCTCCGCCAACCAAAACAACCGCGCCCAGGTGTTGGTGCGCAATGTCGACGGAGGAGTGGTGGCTCCGGGCAGCTACGCGATGACGCTCGACGATGGCACCACTTGCAATGCGCGGCTGGTCGACGCGGTGACGGTGGTGAACCAGACCACGCTCGTCTTGACGTCGATGGACCCACCGTTCGGAACGGTGAACACCACCACCGGCGTCACCATCAAAGCCGATGTGGCCGCGTCTGGCGGTACGGGCTTTTTGCCCGTGCCGCGGGTGTACTTGAACCCCTCCATTCCCACCCCCACCACGGTGGCCGCTCCGGTGGGTGCAGTCGCCTACGTCGATGGCGCGACCCTGACCGCACTGGTGCCCGACACCCTCTCGGTGGGTGACTACGACCTCATCGTGGTCAACCCCGACGGGCGTGTGGGGGTGGCGACCAATGCCTTCCGGGTGACGCAGGCCTCGCAGCCGCCGCCGAGCATCTCCTCGCTCTCGCCCGGCTCGCTGCCCAACACCGGGAGCTCGAACCTCGAGATTCTCGGCGCCAATTTCCGTGACCCGCTCACCGTCTCGTTGCGCAGCTGTGTCGATGGCAGCGGCGCGGCGGTGGCCTTACCCACGATCACGGTGTCGGGCACGCCCACGGCGACCAACATCACGGCCACCGTTTCCAACGTGGGTGGTGCCGCAGCGTGCGTGGTGCGGGTGACCAACACCGACAACGGGACCTACGCGGACTTCTCGGCGCTGGTGTTCACCAACCCGTCGAAGAACCTCTACCCAGCCCAGAACGGACCCAGTCTGACAGTCCCCCGCCGCGCACCCGTCGCGCTGGGAGGTGATGCCACCGGGGCTGCGCGGTTCCTCTACATCATCGGCGGCGACAACGGCGCCACCACCGGAGCTTACGACTCCGTGGAGGTTTCCACGCTCAATCTGTTGGGGGTGCCGGGTGCCTTCTTCACTCCCCGCCAGGGAAGGCTCAACACGGTCCGCTCTTTCTCCGGAGGAGCCCGCATCGGGCGCTGGCTCTACGTCGCCGGTGGCACCGACGGCACCAACCGCCTCTCCTCATTGGAGCGTTCGTACATCCTCGACCCGGCGCGCCGCGGCGAGGTGATCGATCTGCTCCTCGATCCGGACAACGAGGGTAATGGGCTGCCCGCGGGGCTCTACTACTACCGAGTGGCGGCGGTGATGGGCCTCACCGACCCGTTCAATCCTGACGGTGAGGAGCTGGCCTCCGACCCCTTCCCGGTGCGGCTGCCTTCGCTGGGCACCACCAAATTTAGGGTGACGGTCACCTGGAAACCCGTCTCTGGGGCGGTGAAGTACCTGGTGTACCGAAGCCCGGTCGCGGATGTCCCCGTGGGCACCGAGCAGGTGATCGCCGAGGTGACTTCGGGAGTGCAGTACATCGATTCAGGGGTTGCTCCCATCCTCACGCAGAACCCGCTGCCCATCGGCTCTTTGGGCAAGTGGCAGCCGCTGACCGCCGCCCTCTCGATGGCGCGGGAGGGACCGGGCGTCACCTGGGCACGCGACCCGACGGTGGCCAACGTCGCCTACCTTTATGTGCTGGGCGGGAAGCAGGCGAACAACGCGGCGACGAACACCTACGAGTATTTGCCCATCACCCTCAACGCCGACGGCTCGCAGACGCCAGCGGCGGCCTTTGTCAGCGGTGGGACCAACACCCTCTCTTCGCAGCGCTGGCAGCTCGCGGCGGCGGCGGCCACCAACGATTTGTCTCCGCGCATTCCCGCAGGCAGGACCTTCATCTACGCGCTCAGCGGGGTGACCGCGGCGGGCGCGGTGTCGCAAGCTCCCAGCGCGGCAGAGGTACAGGCGGGCGGTGCGCTGACCACCTTCGTTTCGCTCCCCAACCTCGGTCGGGCTGGCTATGCAGCCATGGTAGCCGCCGACCAGGTGTTCGCTTTCGGTGGCAACAACGCCTCTGCCGACAGCACCATCAACAACGGGGAGATTTGTGGCAGCGGAAACACCGTCGGGCAGTGCGCGACCGACCCCAACCCGCCGCGAATTTCCAACTGGAACACCGGCCAGAACATGAACGTCGCGCGCTACCTGCTCGCAGGCACCTTACACGGCGCCTACATCTACGTGGTCGGTGGGAGCGGCTCGGGAGGAACGCCCTTGAGCTCGACCGAATACCGCATCTGGTGACTCCAAGAGGATCCGACCATGAGAATTGCCTCCGCGCTCGCCGTCTTCGCCGCCGCCTCCTCTGCTCTCGCGGACGAAAGCCCCCCCTCGCTCGAGCTCTCCCTCAAGGCGGGGGGACATTTCCCTCAAGTGGTGAGCCGTCTGGGCACCAGCTTCGATGGAGTGCTCAAGGTGGGCTACGCGCCGCTTCCGAACAAGCAGGTGCAGTTCTTCGCCGACTTGGGCTACAGCCAGCCCGCTCACCTCACCGAATCGAACGATCCGCGGCTGCAGGACTCGGGAGCCGATTTCAGCTCGCGGCTTTTGGTGCAGGACCTGCGCGTGGCCTTGGGTGCCAACTACTTCTTCGCCTCGCCGTCAGAGAATCTCCTCCCGTACGCGGGGGCAAGCCTACGCACCCACTTCCTTCGCGCGGTGGTGGTGGGGGAGGGCGGCGCACAGTTCGGCCAGAGCCAGGAAACCGTCACCCGCTTCGGCGGAGCGCTGTTCGGCGGGGCGGGTTATCGGCTGGGGCCGGGGCTTCTCCTCGGCGAAGTGAATTTGGCCTTCGTCCCGGTGCTGGAGAAGGTCACCGGTCGCGCCAACGTGGGGGCGCTCGCGGTCCTCCTCGGGTACGGGCTTTTGCTGTAGGAGCCTCGATGGTGACGCGAAGGCAGGGCGAGAGGAACCGCGTCAGCGCTCGGCCCGCGGCGCTTCTTTTTCACGGCAAAGGTGACAGACGCCTCGTCTCCACCGAACATCGCCACCAAGCAGCTTTCGCTCGTCGTTCGATGACACTACGGAGGTCATTCATGCACCGCTCCTTGTTCGTCCTGCCTAGGCTCGTCATCGGCATCGCGTTGATGTTCATGCCCCTGGCCGGCTGCAATTGCGGTTCGCCTCCTTCGGTGGAGGAGGACGGTGGCCCGGGCGGCGGTGGCGGCGGGGACAGCGATGCCGGAGACCAGGACGCAGGCAGCGACGCCGGCCCCACCACCCGCGACGGAGGTGTGTTCGATGGCGGTTGTTTCGTCCTAGGAGAGCTGTGCTCCACCGGCGCCGAGTGTTGCTCGAGCTTCTGCGGCGTGAACGGTCGCTGTGGACAGCAAGGGTTCTGCACCTCGTCCGGCTTGGCCTGCTCCTCGCCGACCGAGTGCTGCTCCAACCTCTGCGTCAACGGCATTTGCTCTTCGACGCAGTGTAAGGACATTGGGGCGGCGTGCAGCTCGGGCGCCGAGTGCTGTACTCGCAGCTGCGGGGGTGACGGCGGCTGTCAGCCGATTCCAGGGAACAACGCGCAATGTCTCGCGCTCGGCCAAGGGTGCGACGCCGGGAGCAGCTGCTGCTCCTCCTTGTGCAAGGCGGGGTATTGCAGCCCAGCCTACGTCTGCCAGGCGAACAACGACGTGTGCAGCTTCAACTCCGAGTGCTGCGGTAACTCCTGCTCGGTGAACGACGGCGGCTCGGGCTTCTGCCAGTTCGTCACCGGAGGAGGTGGAGGTGGTTGCAAGCAGGACGGCAATCCTTGCCCCGTCGCCGGCTCGGACCCGAACTGCTGCTCGCGCGGTTGTGTCGACTTGGGCTCGGGTCAGCCCGTGTGTTCGCCGACCACCGGTTGCCGAATCACCGGCAACTTCTGCGAGTCGACGGCGCAATGCTGCGGCGGCGCCCCGAACCCCAACGGCACGGTCGTTTGTCGGCAGACCACCTCTCGCTGTGACGAAGGCCAGTCGTGTATCTCTCCAGGAACGGTATGCGGTCAGCCTCACCTCGCAGACGGCGGCCTGGCACCCGTTCCGACCGGAGGCTGGAGCGCCAACTCGAACTGCTGCACCGGCCTCACCACCGGCGGGCCGGACTCCCAGCTGTGCAAGTACGACTCCTCGGGAATTCCGCGGTGCTTTGGCGGCAAGTCGACCAGCTGCCCCACCGGCTACACCGGTCAGCCCGGCTGCTGCATCGCGGCGGGTGAGGCCTGCCAGTTCAAAGACCAGTGCTGCAACGGAGCGCCGTGTCTGCCCAACCCCGATGGCGGCGTCGGCTTCTTCTGCATCGTCGGTAGCACCTGCCTCACCTTGGGTACCACCTGTGACCCGAACGCGGACGGTGGCGCGGGGTGCTGTCCGGGCTCGACGTGCAACGCCACCAACGAGCTGACCTTTGCCTGCCAGCTTCCCACCAGCGGCGACGGTGGCACGAGCACCGACGGCGGGTGCAAGGGCAACGGCACCGCCTGCGCCGCCTCGGCGGAGTGTTGCTCACTCATCTGCGGCTCGGTGGACGGTGGCCCCAACACTTGCCAGCCCCCACGCCTGTGCAGCCCAGAGAACGCCACCTGCACCGCCTCGGCCGACTGCTGCACCGGGCTGTCGTGCGCGATTCCCTCCGGCTCGACCACCGGCACCTGCACGAGGTCGACCTGCAGCAACGCCGGCCAAACCTGCTCGGCCACCCAGGCGTGTTGCGTCGGCCTCACCTGCCTGGGCGCCAACGGTCTGGCGTGCAGCGGCACCGGAGCGTGCAGCTGCCAGATCATCATCAACTAGAAGGGCACGCGGCCTCCCCGGGTTCATCGCGCGGGCTCTCGGGGTCGCCGTGGCAGCGGCGGCGCGCAATGTCCGTGAGTTGGGGACATTCGGTGGGTAAGCTTCAGCCATGAGCGTCATCGGATGGATCGCCGAGTTCCGCACCCTGCACGAGAAGGCGCAAAAGAAGGCCCTCTCCGAAGCGGACAAGAAGCTCTACCTCGACGCGCGCGAACAGTTGGCGCGGGCGCTGGCCGGAGCGCAAGGCTTGGTGCTCAAGCCTGGCGAAAAAGCGCGCGAGCACTTTCGCGTCGCACAGTTGATGCAGATCGAGCTGAGCCTGGCGCGGGAGATGGTGAAGTGCGCCACGCAAGACGTCTCTCTGGGCGGGTGCTCGGTGACCATGGCCAAGCCTCCGGAGGAGAACGAGGTGGTGGGTTTTACTCTCAAGCTTCCCGGCGGAGTCGACCCGCTCGTGGGTCGCGCCCAGACCGTGAGCATCAAGCGCGGCGCTGGCAACGCGCGGGTGTCGCTTTCTTTCCAGGGGCTCTCGGAAGCCGACCGGGAGCGGCTGGAAATGGTGTTGTTCGACCTCGCGCTCGCGCGTCTTCGTTGACCGAGGCGCTAAGGGCAGCGCCCGAGGTCGATGGAGGAAGGGCTGATGAGCGCCCCCGCCTTGGTGCAATCCACAGCGATGCTTCGAAGGAAGATCTGACCAGCGGCTCCGCCGCCGCCACCGCCTCCGGCATTGCAGGACCCACAGCTGGCGGCATCGGCGCCGTTCGTCGGGCTCGACGAGCCGGCTCCTCCTTGACCGCCGGATCCACCGCGGCCTTGGCCGGTGCCTCCCACGGCGGGCACATCGGAGTTGGTCGTTCCGTCGACGCCGTCGCCCGCTGACCCGTTTTCGGCTCCGCCACCCCCGGCGCCCCCGTTGGACGTGATCCGGGCGCTCGAGGAAAGCACCAACTCATTGGCTTCTAGAAAGACGGTGCCGCCGCTGCCGCCGCCTCCCCCAGCCGCCCCCATACCCGGCGAGCCGTTTCCGCCCATGGCGCTGCTGGAAACCACGCCCGCCACGGTGAGCTTGCCGGCCACCGAAAGCTGAAGGGCGCCTCCGCCTGCGCCGCCCTGAACGAAGCTGCCGCCGTTGGCGGCGCCTCGTCCCCCCGCACACCCACCCCGCAGTGGGACAGGTAGCAGCGCCGATCGCGCCTGGCCCGCCGCGCCACCAGGCGAAGAGCTGCCGGTGCCGCTGCCGCCGGCTCCTCCGGCGGTACGGTTTCCCGCGCCGCCCCCGCCTCCGCCGCTTTGATTCCAGGTTCCGTTTTCGCCGGGTTCCGCTCCGCAGAGGCGGTTGGTTCCAGCTCCGCGACGAAGTGGCAGACGGGCCGAATTGGCGAGGAGAGCACCGCTGATGACTGCGTCGCCATAAACCGCCAGGACGACCGCTCTGTTTCCCACCAGGTTCAACGACGAAACAGACTCGATGGTCAGTGCCTGTGCTGCCAAGACGACGATGTTCCCTACCCCCGCGTCGACCACCATGACCGCCGGAGCGGTAGAAGGACACCCAGCGCCCGACAAGTTGATGAAGGTCGCCGTATCGGAATCGAACGTCGCTTGGCAAGCGGGCAGGGCCAGAGGGCCGCTTGGAGCGATCGCCGTTGGGTCGAAGTTGCTGGGCGCGTACGAGAACGCCCGAGGCCCGCACCCTCCATCCGCCGTGCAAAGCCCGCCGCCGCTGCAGGGCTGCCCCGCCTGCACGCTGTAGTTGCAGCCGCCGTCTCCTTGGCACACCCCGCCGCCGTGGCACTCGGTCGGAGGAGAAGCGCAGCTGTAGGTCGTTCCCACGCACACTCCTCCGGTGGTGCACAGGTCGGTGTGGGTACAAGCGGCGAAATCATCGCAGGCGACATCGGAGCTGATGCCGTACGTACAACCTCCGTCGCTCACGCAGGCGCCGGCACTGTGGCATGGTTGCGGCGGAGCGCAGGTGGGTGGCCCGCTGCAGCCGATGCTAGGGAGGCAGAGGTAGTTGGTTTGGCAGGCCCGCCGATCGCACAGCTGGTTGACGCAATCGGAGTCAGCGCAGTCGACGCGGCTGTCTCCGTCGTTGTCCAGCGTGTCAAAACAGTTGGTTTCGCCCGGTCCGCACACTCCGTCGCCTCGGCAGCTGCCCGCGTCGCAGGGGCTTCCCACCGTGGCCCGGTAGTCACACCCGCCGTCGATGCAGCCACCGGGGCACTCCCCGGTGTTCCCATTGCAGATGAGCTCGTCTCCGCGGCAGCTGCCTTCGGCGCGGCAGCGGTCCAACACCGTGCAAGCGTCTTGGTCGTCGCAGGTCTCGTCCAGGCAGTCGGGGTCCGCGCAGTCGCGCAGGCCATCGCCGTCGTCATCGGCACCGTTACCGCACACTTCGACCTTGGGCTCGCCGCCGTCAGGAACCGAGGCATCCTCCCCGGCATCGTTCATCGGCTTCGGCTGGGCGGTGCTGCAAATGCCCTGCAGGCAGCGAAAGCCCAAAGCGCATTGCTCGTCTGTCTCGCAGCGGAAGCGGGCCGAGTCGATGTCGGGGTCTCCCGTCGGGCAGCCCCAAAGCCAGAGCGCAGTCAGTCCGACCCAGCGCCTCACGGCAGCTCTCCTCCCAGGCCCACCGATGCGCTCGCGCGGCCTTGCCGAAAGTCCAGCCACAGAAGAACTCCCGAGGTCGCGGCCAATGCCGTGCCGGCAGCCAGAAGGATGTTCGCCGCCGCGGCGTTCCCATCGGCCTGAGCCCGCATCTCCACCGCCTCTTTCTGGGAGATTCCAGTGACCACCCCGCTGGCATCCGTCTGGTCCAGCCGCCGCCGCAAATCAGCGCGGGTCGAGTTTGAGCGGATGCCGAGCCACCCCCCCGCTCCCAGTGTCACCGTGGCGAGCGCTGCGCAGCCGTAGCCCGCGAGGCGCACGCTCGCCGAGGTGGAACCCCGCTCATGGGGAGAGGCTGTGGTCAGCTCCGGGCTCAGGGCGCGGGGGACCACGGCCTTCGCTCGAAGGGGTGACTGAGCGCTACCCAGCTCGAGCAGCACGGCGTGGCGCTCACCCAAAAGCTCGGAGAACCACTCCACCTCGGAAAGCCCGGCCACGGGCGCGCGGGCGAACCCTTCTGCCGACAGGCGGTGCACCTGCTCCACCCATTCCCCTCCCGGAGCCCGGAGGTGAAAGCGCACGGCGCGCGCCAACTGGAGAGCGTCGTTTTTCACTTCCACCACCACTTCGTCTATCGCGCTGGGTTGGTCAGCCGCCGGCACCGCTGAGAGCTCGAGCGGGGGGTGGCTGGTCAGCCAAGCCTTGGCTTCGAAAAAAGGAGTGGTGATTCGCGGCGCGTAGCCCGTCACCTCTTTGTCTGGGGCCAGCGCAAGCAACGCTCGAAAAGCAGCCACGGCCTTCTGTGGCTTGGAAAGTGTCCCGGCGATCACCCCTTGCAGCTCGAGCAGGCGGAGCAGCTCGCTGCGCGAAAGGTTCGGCTGCAGCAATCTGAGCTCGGTGGCTCGCTCAGCCTCGGTGTAGTGGAGGTTTGCCAGGAGCGACTCGATCTCCTTCACCCCGGCGTCGACCGGCGTGGGCGCGGGTGCGCTGGATAGGACTGCAGCCATGGCGAGCACTGCCTGCACGAGGCGACCGTAACATCGCCCTCCTCGATTTGACACGTTGAGACCCCACCCCAATAGTTGGGCTCGTGGTCACCACGGAGACGCTCTCCAGCCCTGGCACGTGGCTACCGAACGGCACCGTAGGTCGATACCAGCTCTTGACCCGGCTCGCGACCGGCGGCATGGCGGAAATCTGGTTGGCGCGCCAGGCAGGCCCCAAGGGTTTCGAGAAGGTGGTGGTGATCAAGAAGATCATCGACTCCTTGAGCGAAGATCCCGAGTTCATCGAGATGCTCCTCGACGAGGCGCGTATCGCGGCTCAGCTGAGCCACCCCAACATCGTTCAGATTCTCGACCTCGGCCAAGCAGACGGCAGCTACTACATCGCCATGGAGTACCTGGCGGGCGAGAGCCTTGCCGCGGTCGCTCGGGCGGGGAAAAAGGCTTCGCTTCCGTTGCCGCTGAGCCACGCGGTTCGCATCATCGCCTCGGCCGCCGAGGGGCTCGCCTACGCCCACACCAAGCCGGACCTCTCCGGCAAGCCGCTGGAAATCATTCACCGCGACATCTCTCCGCAGAACTTGGTCATTACCTACGACGGCATCGTCAAAATCGTCGACTTCGGAATCGCCAAAGCGGCCAACCGCAGCAGCAACACCCTGGATGGGCGGGTCAAGGGGAAGGTCCACTACATGAGCCCGGAGCAGGCGCGCGGCGACCCACTCGACGCCCGCACCGACGTTTTCGCGCTGGGGGTGGTGCTGTGGGAAGCCATCACCGGGCGCAGGCTGATTCAGGGCGAGAACACGCTCCTGTCGATGGAGGCGATCGGCCTCTCCACGGCGCCCTTCCCCCGCGCCAAGGAGGTCAACGCCGCCGTTCCTCCCGAGCTGGAAGAGGTGGTCGCCCGCGCCATCGAACGCGACCGGGGGCGCCGCTTCCCCAGCGCCCGCGCATTCCAGAGCGCCCTGGAGGCCTGGCTGCGCACCCGTGACGACACTCCTGGAGCGACGGAGCTGGGCTCGTACATGGAGCTGCTC
This sequence comes from Myxococcota bacterium, assembly GCA_049322255.1. Taxonomy (GTDB): domain Bacteria; phylum Myxococcota; class Myxococcia; order Myxococcales; family Myxococcaceae; genus JBMORE01. The sequence continues at coordinate 14,549 of JBMORE010000127.1, forward strand.
TTTCGTGATCGAATTCGCGAGCGCGGGGCGCTCATCGAGGCCGCCCGTGTCGGGGGAGTTCCACCGGAGGAGACGAGGCTTCGACGCGACACCGAACCGTCGATGCCAGGTAGGTCCAACCCAGCGCCCGCGCACGCTCCCCTCCGGCGGTGGTGGCTCGGAGCTGTTGGCGGAGCGCTTCTGGTGATGGGGTCGTTGGGCGGAGCCCTGCTTTGGCGCGCTACCCCGTTCGAGCCGGCCTTGCATGCGGAGGTGCCCAGCGTTCCCCCGGTTCTGCCGCCGGCGCCTGTCTCGCGACCGACGATGCTTCGCGTCAGCACTCATCCTCCGGGTGCCCAAGTCCTCGTGGACGGAGCGCTCCGTGGTGTCAGCCCTGTCGAGGTGCCCGCGCTGGTCACCGGGGAGCATGAGGTCATCGCTCGCCTCGCCGGTCATCAGGAGGTGACCCGCCCAGTGCGCATCGACCGTGAAGGCGCCACCCTCGAAGTGATGCTCGACCTGCCAGCCGTTCAAGACGTCAAACCTCCTGTTGCGGTACCCCCACCGCGCCGCCGGCCACCTGCCAAGCGCGGCTATTTGACGCTCGACACCAGTCCGTGGACGGAGGTGTATTTGAACGGCCGAAAGCTGGGCGACACCCCGCTGGTGAAGGCCGCGGTCCCCGCCGGCAAGCTCAAGCTCACCTTGAAAAACCCCGAGAAGGGCCTGGAGCGCTTCATCGAGCTCACCGTGCCGCCTGACCAAACGACAGCGAAGCGGCTCAGCTTCTAGGCGACGTATTTGTCGGCGGCGAAGGCGGCGGTGAGTAGCAAAAGGCCGAGCGCGCTGGCGAAGAGCCACCAGCGCAAGAGCGGCCGCCGGTTTTCCGAGAGTAGCGCCAGGGTGAGGAAGAGGGGAAAGGCGGCGATGGTGTAACGCCCCAAGCCCATGAAGTCCTTGCTCGACAGCGTGGGAATGCCGATGGCCGCGAGGGAGTAGAGCGCGTACCCCTTGCCGAGCTGCCGCCAGGTGGGCACGACGAGCGCCAGGCCACCCAAAGCGATGAGCCCGTGGGCGAGCTTGAGAAAAGTGCCCGGTCGGTGCACTTCGATGAGCTCTTCGAAGAGGGAGAGCTTGAGCCAGGTCTTCCACCCCACGCCCTGGGCCCAACCGGGAGCGGACTGGGTATGCACGAACGCCAAGGGATCATCGAAGCGCAAACCCAGATAGGTCATGTAGGCGACTAGCCCTGTGGCCGCGAGCAGAGGAAGCAGAAGCGCAAGTCCAAGAGCGGCGCCCCGCGCTTTGCGAAGCTCGAAGTGGCGCACGGTGAGCCCGAGCACGACCGCCGGAGCGATGGGCCTGGCCGCGGTGGCAATCGCTCCGAGCAGAATCGCCCACCCGAGCTGCTCTTTCTCCAGGGCCCAGAAAGCGCCGACGACCGCGAGGAGGAAGAGAGCGTCGGAGTACATCGCTCCGTAGAGGAAAAAGGAGAAAGGGTAGAGGGAAAGCAGCGCGGTGGCGGTGAGCGCGCTTCGGCTCGGCGAGAGCCGCTCGGCCCAGCGAAAGAACAGAAGCAGCGCGGCAAGCCCGCAGCCGGCGGACACGAGAATGCCGCCGTGGTAGCGGTTGAGACCGAGCGCTTGGAACGCGCCCACCACGAGTGGGTAGGCGGGAAAGAAGGCGACCGGGCTCTGCTCCCCCGGGGTGTACCAGTAGCCCGTCGCGGCGATTTGCGCGTACCAGCCCGCGTCCCAGTGCACCCAGGCGCGGGCCAGCGGGTGGGAGGGGAAGTCGGGGGTGCCTTGGGTCCAGTTCTCGGGAAGAAGAAAGCTGGCAGAGCTGGTGGCGACGACGAGGCCGGCGAGGAAGATGCTTCCCACCATCAGCGCCGCGAGCCTGGGCGGCGGCATTCGGACCAAGGCGGCCGGGTTCGGCCAGGCGAGCATGGAGCGCGGTTTACTGGACAGGGGCGAAAAGGAAAGGGCCGAGACCGGAATTTTTCTTCCACGATCTCGGCGCTTTCACCTGCGAGGGGTAGGGGACTTGAACCCCTGACCTCCGGCGTGACAGTTCGGCTGGAAGTCCAAGCTGGTCCAGCCCGAGTAGACGGGCTTCGTCATCTCAGGCACTTGGAAGCTGTCCGTCGCGGGCGGTCCGTGTGGAACGGACGCCAAGGGGTCTGGTGGGAAGTCGAGAGCCCCGATCTGGCCCGATGCGCCCTTGCCCAATTACTGTAATACGTTAGAATACGATTGTGCGTTTGAGGCGGTTGCGTTGGGACGACGAGAACATCGAGCACATTGCTCGGCATGAGGTCAGCCCCGAGGAAGCCGAGCAGGCATGTCGCCTCCGCCCGAAAGTCCGACGGGGACGGTGTGGCCGGTATCTGGTGCTCGGTTGTACCGCAGAGGGCCGGTACTTGCTGGTCGTGGTGACCTACCTTGGGGGCGGTGAGGCGAGGGTCATCACCGCGCGGGACATGGACCAGCGAGAACGTGCCATTTACAGGCGGAAGTAGCCGAGCAGGAGAAAGAACGATGGCAAGGCGAAAGACCACGAAGAAAGCGAAGCGGGAGCCGATGCCCGGCAGAGGAGCATCCGACCGGGAGGTGGCGGAGTTCTGGGAGGCGCACTCGGTCGCGGACTACTGGGACGAGCTGGAGCCTGCCGAGCTGACCAAGCGGCACAAGCCACGGCAGGTGGTGACCCTACGCCTCGATCCACAGGCGGTGGAGGCGCTCCGGGCGTTGGCGCAACGGAAGGGCATCAACTACTCGACGCTCGCCCGCGCGTGGATCGCCGAGCGGCTCCGAGATGAACTTGGGGCGAATCAATCGAAGTAGGAGGAAGCATGGGCTCCGTTTTCAACCGAGGCACGAGGGACAACCGCAACTGGTTCGTGAAGTTCAAGGACCGCGACGGCGTGTGGAAGATGGTGCCGTCAAACCAGCCCACCAAGGAGCTGGCGCGGCAGTACCTCGCGCAAATCGAGTCGAACATCGCCGCAGGGAAGGTCGGGATTCAGCGGACGGAGGACTTTCGGCGCTGCGATGACTTGATGAAGCAGTGGGCGGCGACCATCACCAATCGCAATGCGCACGAAGATCGCGGGCGGATGGCGAAGCACCTCCTGCCCGTCTTTGGCTCCATCCTTCTTCCCGATGTCACCCTCGCGGTGGTGATGGGGCACCCGCCTCCGAAGATGCTCGCGCGGTGCTCGGGGCTTGGATCGCCCGACGGCAGACCGAAGACTTGTCGCCAGAGGCGCTGCTGTTTCCATGCCCCTCACGCGGTGGTCGCCCCTACCGGAAGGAGCACATCGAGGCGTGCTGGGAGCGCGTAGCTGAGGCGAAGGGCATCGCTCGACGAGGTGAGCGCGGCGGTCGGTCACTCTTCTCCGGTTGTCACGCGCCGGTACTACGACCACTTCGTTCGCCGGTCCTTCTCTTCGGCTCTGCGGAGTGGACTTGGGCTGGGAGCGGGCGCACCGCTCAACGTCGTGCCCCTCCAACAGAGCGGTGGGTAGGCAGGCGTACACCGCCTTCGAACACCGAGGGCCGAAGTCACTGGCTGAAATCACCAGCAACTTCGGCCCTCTCTTCAGCGAGGGGTAGGGGACTTGAACCCCTGACCTCCGGCGTGACAGGCCGGCGTTCTAACCAGCTGAACTAACCCCCCAATTGGGTTACTTGGGCGGAACAGGGATCGAACCTGTGACATTCGCCTTGTAAGGGCGACGCTCTACCGCTGAGCTATCCGCCCGACCTCGTTCCGACCAGCAGCGGAGCGGCCTTGTAATGGTGGGTTTGTAGGCTGTCAAGGCGTGACGGTGGCCACTCCCAGGTTTTCGCTCGCTCCATTTTCCCCGTTGAAACCGCGGCCACCGCCGCCCGCATCGAGGTCGGCGAAGCACCAGGAGAGCCCTCCGTTGCGGCTGAAGCGGTAGGCGTAATGGTAGGTGCCCGCCGCCACGCCGGTGAAGCTGGCTTGGTACTCGTCGTTGTTCGCGCCGCAGTTGGTGCAGCCGGCGTTGTAGGTGGCGGACAGCCAGGTCCACCGGCCCGAGACGCCAGGGTCTTCAACCTTCGGGCCGTAGCCGAGCTCGGCCGAGATGCTGGGGTCGGCGCCCACCGCCGGGGTCACTCCTTGCACGAAGATTTGCCCGTACACGGTGGTCGACCCGCTCGCGCTCTGGGTCAGCGTGCCGGGGAATTGCAGCGCGCAATAATCGACGTCGGCATGGGCGATGACCGAAAGCGCGTGCTGCTGCCCGGCGCTGTATCCCCCGACATCGCTGCCATCGAGGTCGCAATAGGTCCAGGTGGAGCCGTTGTCCACGCTGAAGCGGAACGACACCGCCCGCGTGCCGGTGTACGCCGGTTGGAATTCGGCCTGGTACTCGTCTTCTCCTGTGGCGACATCGACGTTGAAGGTGGCCTCTTTCCAGCCCCACGCCGCGCCGGAGGCGGAAGCGTCATCGCCCTGGGTACCCACCCCCACCTGCCCGCGCACGCCCAAGCCCTGGCCGACGCCTTCGGTGACTCCGTTCACGCGCACCCGGCCGTAGGCGACGACTTTGTCTCCGCTGGCCACGCTGGTCTTGTCCACGAATTGCAGCTTGCACGCCTGCACCGCGGGCGCTGCGACCACGAGCTTGCCCGCCTGCTGTACGTCATAGCCGTTCGTGCTTCCGTCGAGGTCGCAGTACACGTAGGGCCTCGCCTGATAGCGAAAGCGGTACGCCACGTCATACGTGCCGGCTGCCTGCGCGGGGAGGGAGGCCACGTATTCGTCGCCCGCGCCTTGATCCGACTCGAAGCCCGACGCCACCCAGGTCCACCCGCCGGTGCTGGGTTGGGTTCCGACGGGGCCAAACCCCAGCTCGGCGACGATGCCGGCTCGAGGGCCGGCGTTCTCGGTCACGCTCACCACCAGCGCTCGACCACGCACCGCCAGCGGCGGCGCGGCGCCTGGAAGGGCGTACAACATCGCCGGACCGGCCAGCGCGCACTGGTCGATGTCGACTGCCTTCGAGGTGAGCACCCCCGCCTGCGTCGAATCGAAGCCGTTCCCGCTGCCGTCGAGGTCGCAGTACACGGGAGCGCCACCTTGGTGCCTGAAGCGGAACGCGTAGTGGTAGCTGCCCGCTGCCGGGCCTACCGACGTGGCCCGGTACTCGTCGGCTTGGTTCGAATCGGTGTCGACGTGGAAAGTCGCCGCCGTCCATTGCCACGCGGCATCAGTGGGAGCGACGTTCACCGGCCCGTAACCCAGCTCGCCGGTGATGTTGGCGCCAGCGCCTATTTGGTCGGTGAGCGTCTGCGCCCACACGCGCCCATACACCGTCGAGCTGGCCACGCCCTCGCGCGTCTCCAGCGCCGGAGGAAACTGCAGCCGGCACTGGTCGATGCCCAGGGGGGTGACGCTCAGCCTCCCGGCCTGGTCCTCGGTGAAGCCGGGCGCGTCCGAACCATCGGCGTCGCAGTAGCGGTAGGGGCCAGCGTTGAGCGAGAAACGAAAAGCGAAGCGGTATTCGCCGATTCCAGGATTGGGCAGCGTGGCCATCAGCTCGTCGTTGGCGCCCCCTCCGGTGTCGGTGTTGTAGGTGGCGTCGACCCACGTCCATGTCGCAGGGTCGGTGCCAACCGCGCCGTAGCCGAGCTGCCCCGCAATGCCCGCTCCAACGCCGCTCTGGTTGGTGACATTGAGCTTGTAGACCTGCCCGTAGACCACCACCCCCGCCTGGCCCACCTTGAGCCTTACCTGAGGCGGCGCTTCCACCAACTGTCCGCCGAGCTTGCACCAGTCCACCAGCGGGCGGGTCACGTCGACGGCCGCAAGCTGAGCCGCCGCGGTGCCATTGGCCGAGCCGTCGCGATCGGCGATTGTCCATGTCGCTCCGTCGTCGAGGGAGAAACGGGCAGCGAGCAGGTAGCGACGCGTCTGCGCGCCCTGCGCTCCCCCCAAAGACACCTGCCCTGCATAGCGGTCGCGCGCCAGCTCTCCTAAGTTGGGCCCGTCGGCGTCGCCGACGTAGCTCGCGTCGACCCAGGTGAAGGCGGAAGGGTCGAGGGGGTCGGTGATGATCGCCTCGCTGTACCCCACCTGCGCGCGCACGCCAGCGCCCTGGCCCTGCCCCAAAGTGAGCCCGGGAACGCTGACCTCGGAAAGAACATCGACCAGGACAGGGTCGTTCCCCGACGTCTCCTTCGCGTCGGCGGCGTTGAGGAGCACCGACTCGTCGATGACCTTTGCTGGCTCCGGTTGGTAGGTGAACGCGGCCGCCAGCGTGGCTGTTTGCCCATCGGGGTTCACCACCACCACATCCACCGCTCCGGCAACGCCTGGTGGGGTGAGCGCGCTGACGCGACGCTTGGTTTCCACCACCACACCCACTGCCTTGCCGGTGCCGAAGAACAGCTCGAGCCCTTGCTCGAAGTTCGTACCGGCGACGACGACCGCAGTGCCTCCCGCCGACGAGCCAAACGCGGGAGTTACCGAGGTGACATCCGGCGGCTGAAGCAGGCCTGCGTCGCTCCTTACGTCGGAATCATCTGCGGGGCGTGGGCAGGCGAGGAGGAGAGCGGCGGGAAGAAAGAGCAGAGAGCGCATGGCGGGGCCGAACCTACCTCCGCCGGTGCCGGAGAGCTAACCCTCGAGTGAGGCGCGCAAGAACCAGGCGTGCTTCTCGAATTCGGTGACGACTGTGGTGAGCAGGTCGACGGTGTCGGTGTCGCCCGCCTTTTCCGCCACCCCGCGCGCCTCGCGCACGCCCTCGAGGTACTTCTCGATGCGTTCGGCGAGCAACAGCATGTGCTCCCGGTCGCGGGTCGTCTCCTGCGGGTATTCGGGCAGGCGAGAGCTCTTCGCCACGTGCCGCGCGGTACCGTACGCCAGCGCGCCCAGCGTCACCGCGCGCTCGGCGATGGCGTCGTTGAATTGCGCCAAGGCGATGGCGAAGGTCTCGAACAGCGGGTGGAGCGCGGGAAACTGTGGCCCCTTGATGTTCCAGTGGGCGACCTTGATCTGCCCGTGCAGGTCGAGCCCATCGGCCAACCGTCCATTGAGCGCGGCGGTGATTTGGGCGCGGGCCTCCTCGGGAAGCGAGCTGGGGCTTCTGTAGAGCTTCATGGCGTGTCCTTTCCCTCCACCTCGAGCGCGACGGCTGCGGCGTGGATGGTGGAGGCGATCCGCACCGCGTCGTGAACTTGGTCTTCGGTCAGGCCACCGCTGACCACCACCTGTTCGTGCGACTGGATGCAAGCTTCGCACCCGTTGATGGCGCTCACCGCAAGGCAAAACAGCTCGAAATCCAACTTGTCACCGGCGGGCTTCACCAAGCGGTTCATGCGCAGCCGGGCGGGCTTGTTGGCATAGCTGGGCTTTCCCACCAGGTGGCGGAACCGGTAGTAGACATTGTTCATTGCCATCAACGCCGCGGCGGCGAACGCGTCTTCCACGACGGCGGAGGGCACCTTGCCTCGGGCCTCCGCAAGAATGGCGTCACGGAGCACTTGGTTGCGCGAGGCGACCGCCGAGGCGATGGCTACCCCGAAGCGCTGGGCCGGGTGGAGGGACCCGTCCTGGAGCACCGCCTGAAGGTTGAGCCGAACGTCCTTCGCCGGCTCGGGGATTCTCTCCCGTAAGGTTTCGAGCGCGCTCATGGCTTTACGCCGCCCCGAGTGTCTTTTCGCCCCTCTTCCAATTGCAGGGGCAAAGCTCGTCCGTCTGCAGCGCGTCGAGCACACGCAAGGTCTCGTCGACGTTGCGGCCCACAGAGAGGTCGTTGACACTCACGTGGCGAATGACACCTGCCGGGTCGACGATGAAGGTCGCTCGCAGGGCCACCCCGTCTTCTTTGTGCAACACCCCCAGTGCTTGCGACAGCTCTCGCTTGGTGTCCGCGAGCATGGGGAAGGGCAAGTCCTTCAAGTCAGGGTGGTTCTTTCGCCACGCCAAGTGAACGAAGTGGGTGTCGGTGCTCGCCCCCAGCACCTGGGCGTCACGCTCGGCGAAGTCCTTCTCCCTCCGGCCGAACTCGGCGATCTCGGTGGGGCAGATGAAGGTGAAGTCCATCGGCCACAGGAACACCACCCGCCACTTCCCTGGGTGACTCTGGTTCGTCAACTCCTGGAATTCCTTGCCCTGCTCCAGGCTCACCGCCGCCTGCAGCTGGAAGAGGGGAAACTTGTCTCCAACGGTCAGCATGTTTCGTTCTCCTGGTTGTACTGCATTCATAGTTAGACGTTGTCTAAGTCGCTCGCCAAAAAAAAGAGAAAGCCTTTCAGCGCTTGCCCGTCCGCCGGCCACGCATCACCACCTGGTACTCGCGCACGTCGAAACCCTTGAGCCCCTTGACGTTTCGTACCTCCAAGGCGCTCCAGGGTACGTCGTGGATGGCGCCCGTCTGGTCATCGACGAAGTGGTGGTGCGCCTCGACCAGGGGGTCGAACACGATGCGACCCTCGGCGAGCACCAGGGACTGAAGCAGCCCCGCCTCCACGAACAAGTGGAGCGTGTTGTAGACGGTGGCTCGGGAGATCATCGGAAAGCGGCGCTTCACCTTCGCCCACACCTCGTCGGCCGAGGGGTGCTCGTCGGTGGAAAGCACGTACTCCGCCACCGCCACCCGCTGGGCGGTGGGGGGGATGTCGTGGCTGCGTAGGGTCTCCACCACGTCCTTCGTCCTCATGGCGATTTAGACTAAGTCTAAGTTTTTCCGCCGTCAACAGGGGCCTCGAGCGCGGGCGGGCGGTCAGCCCTTCACTCCCCCGGCGGTGAGGCCTCCCACCAGGTGCTTCTGCAAGGCGAAGAAGAGCCCCATCACCGGCAAGGAGACGATGAGCGCTCCGGCGGCGAACTTGCCCCACTCGACCTTGTACTCCCCCACGTAGCGTTGCAGCGCCACGGGCAAGGTGAAGGTCGCTGCGTCGTTGAGCAGGGTGGCGGCGAGAATGAACTCGTTCCACGCGGTCATGAAGGAGAAGAGCGCGGTGACCGCCAGTGCCGGGCGCGCCAAAGGGAGCACCACCCGGAAGAAGACCTGCCCGGGCGTGGCGCCATCCATGACCGCCGCCTCCTCCAGCTCGCGGGGAATGGTGTCGAAGTAGCCCTTGAGCATCCACACGCAGAAGGGCAGGGAGGAGGTGGCGTAGACCAGCGCGAGCCCTGTCCACGAGTCGAGGAGCGAGAGCTTCTGGAGAATGGAGTAGAGCGGCACCAACATCAGACAAGCGGGAAACATCTGGGTGACGAGCAGCGTCTGCATGCCGGCCTGCTTGCCGGGGAAGCGGTAGCGCGAGAGCGCGTAGGCCGCCGAAACCGCCAGCGATAGGCCGATGAGAGTGGTGGCGCTGGAGACGACGACGCTGGCCAAAAGCTGTCGTCCAAAAAGCCAGCGTCCCATGGAATCGGTGGAGAAGAGCACCGCGGAGAAGTGCTCGAACGAAATGGTGTCGGGCAACGGGCTGGGTGAAAGCGACAGGCCCTCGGAGGGCGACAGAGCCAGCTTCACCACCCACAACACCGGGTAGAGCGTGGCCACGCAGAGCACGCTCAGGCCCGCATGGAGAAGGAAGCTGTAGAGCGCTCCGCGTCTCATCCCAAGAGCTCCTCGCTGGCGCGGGTCATGCGCTTGGTGAGGGCGGACCAGCAAAGCAACACCAAGAAGATGAGCACCGAATAGGCGGCGGCGAAGCCGTACTGCTCGTTGCGCTGGAAGGCCCACCGGTATGCCTCGGAGATGAGGATGTCGGTAGCGCCTCCCGGCTCGCCTCCCGAGACCAGGTAGATGATGTTGAACATGTTGAAGGTCCACACGCTGCCCAAGATGACCGCTGGAAGGAGGGCGGGGCGAAGCAAGGGCAGAGTGATGCGGCGAAACTGCGTCCACCTCGAGGCGCCATCGACCTCCGCGGCCTCGTAGAGGTCTGGTGGAATCGACTGCAGCGCACCCAGCGCCACCACCATCATGAAAGGAAAGCCCAGCCAGGTGTTGGTGGCGACGTTGGCGGCGAAGGAGGTCGACCAGCGGGTGAACCAGCTCACCGGCTCCAGCCCGAGCGCCGAAAGCAAACCGTTGATGGCGCCGAACTGTCGGTGGAACATGCCTTTCCACATCAGGGCGGTGATGTAGTTGGGCACCGCCCAGGGAATGATGAGCAAGACGCGAAAGACGCCGCGCAGCTTGAGCAGCGGGTCTTTGAGCAGAAGGGCGAAGAACAGCCCGATGCCCACGTGGAGGGCGACGTTGACCAGCGTCCACACCACGGTCACCACCAGGGTGAAGTAAAAGGACAAAGGCTCGCTGACGCGGTAGCCGCGCGAGGCGAGGATGTCGAAGAAGTTGGCCAAGCCGACGAATGAGTAGCTGCCCGCGTCGTGATGGAAGAAGGCCAGCGAGATTCCCACGGCGAAGGGAATCATCACCAAGACGAGAAGCCCCGCCGCGGCCGGAGCGACGTAGGCGAGCGCCCGTCCCAGGTCTGGGTAGCGGCGGGAAAGAGGCTGCGCCGCCGCGGGCTTGCGCCGCACCCACCAGACTCCGCCCACCCCGAGCAAACCGACGACGGCGAAGTACGGCCAAGGCGAAGCATCGGGTGGACGCTCCCGGTGAAGAGCACGGTAGCGGCGATCGGCGAGGGCCCCGGCGTCTTTGGGCTCGACGCCTCCCTGGAGCACCGCGCGCAAGGCCAGCTTCATCGGCTCCCACACCCGCGCCATCTCCAGGGTGTTGGGCATCGGGGTGGCGTGAGCCGCCGCGGCGCGAAACGAGGAGATGAGCGCATCGTCTCTCACCTGGGCGTGCTCATGAGCGGCGACGTTCGCGGGAACCTGACGCCCGAGGAGCGCTCGCACCTTCGCGGCCTCGCCGTCGGAGAGAAACCGCGCCAACGCCTGCGCTGCTTCGAGCTGCTTCGAACGGGGGTTGACCAACGCGGCCTCGACTCCGAGGAAAGGACGCATCGGCTCGCCTGTCTCCGCCACCAGGGGCAAGGGCGCCACCGTGTAGCGGACCGTCGGCGAAATCTCCCCCGCGAACCACGGGCCAGAGATGACCATCGCCGCGCGCGCGTCATTGAAGAGCGACTTCACCAGCGCGCCCGAGGCCTCCTGGGGAATGAGGTGCGCGTCCTGCAGCCGTTTCACGTAGCTCAAGGACGCCGCCATCGCCTGCGTATCGAAGCGGGCCCGGCCCCAATCGTCGAACAGCTTGCCTTGGAAGCCGAAGAGGAACGGAGCGTGGAAGTAGAAGTCACCCGACTCGTAGGCGAGACCGAAACGGTTCTCCTGGGGGTTGGAGAGCCCACGCAAAAGCCGCTCGAGCTCGGCCGTCGTCTTGGGCGCGCTGGGCACCAGCGTGGTGTTGACGTACAGCGCCAGCGACTTGAGCGAGAGCGGGTAGCCATACGTCTTGTCGTCGACTTGGAGGGCCTCGAGGGCGTTCTGGAAATACGCCGTACGGTCCAGGTGCATGCCGACGTCGGCGACGATGCCCAGCCGCGCGAATTGCCGCAGCCGCTCGTGGGCGAAGATGAAAACGTCGGGGCCGGCGCCGTGAGGAATGGCCGAGGTCAGCTTGGCCGCGAACGCGTCGTAGGGCAGGGCGAGCAGCTCGACCCTTTGCCCGGTGTGCTCCAGGAAGAGCTTCGCGCTTTTCTCCAGCGCCTCTTCCTCGCTGCCACGGTATGCGTGCCACAGCTTGAGCGGTGCAGCCGCGGCGGGCAGAGCAAGGAGCGTCGCTAAAAGAGTGAAGGTGTGCAGCCGGGTGAACATCATTGGTGGGCGGCTGAGAGTGCCCATGCGTGCATCAAGAAACCGCCTCGAGCGTGGGACGCGGCCCCGGATGACGAAGAGCCTGGGTTCCGTCGGCCGTGAAGATGTGGAGGGCGTCCAACTTGGGGATGACGTTCACCACGTCTCCGACGGCCACCTCGGTACCCTTGTCGAAGCGCGCCGCCATCGGCCCATCGTCGGTCGAGAGAAAGGCGTAGCCATCGAAGCCCAGACGCTCCACCGCGTCGACCGTGCCATGGAACGGCCCCTGCCCGGAGACGCGCAGGTCCTGGGGCCGAAGCCCCAAGAGAACCTCGGGGGTCTCCAGATTCTTCGGAGCCGGGAGGCGAAACGTGCGGCCCAAAAGCTCATCGCCCACCCGCCGCGCGGGAAGGAAATTCATCGCCGGCGAGCCCAAAAAGCCCGCCACGAAGCGGTTCACCGGCCGGTCGTAGAGCTCGAGCGGTGCTCCCACTTGCTGGAGCACTCCCTGGTTGAGCACCGCCACCCGCGAGGCGAGGGTCATCGCTTCGACTTGGTCGTGGGTGACGTAAATCATCGTCGTGCCCAGCTTGCGATGCAGCCGCGCCAGCTCACCGCGCATCTGCACCCGCAAGGCAGTGTCCAAGTTGGAGAGCGGCTCGTCGAAGAGAAAAATCTTCGGCGCGCGCACGATGGCGCGGCCCATCGCCACCCGTTGGCGCTGGCCGCCGGAAAGCTGCTTGGGCTTGCGCTCGAGCAAGGTAGACAGCTCGAGCAGCTGCGCCGCTTCGGCTACCCGGGCGTCGATTTCCGCCTTGGGTACCTTGCGTAAGGTGAGCCCGAAGGCGAGGTTTTCGCGAACGCTCATGTGCGGGTAGAGCGCGTAGGACTGAAAGACCATCGCCACGTCGCGATCGCGGGGAGGAAGCTCGTTCATCCTCCGGCCGTCGATGCGCAGCTCGCCGCCGTCGATTTGCTCCAGGCCGGCGATGAGGCGCAACAGCGTCGTCTTGCCGCAGCCGGAAGGGCCCACCAGCACCAAAAACTCGCCCTCGGCGATGGTCAGATCGACCCCGCGCACGATCTGATTCGCGCCGAAGGACTTGCAGACGCCGGAGAGGACGACTTCGGACACGGCAGGCTCGGGGAGTAGAAAACCTCCGCACCTTACCGCAACGGGTTGGTGAGCGGCGTTCTGTGTGAAAAAACCCGTCTTCCCACACGGTCGAATTCACAAAGAACGCCCTCGGCCTGGTTGCGAAGTCGGGTTGTGGGGTAATTAGAGGCCCAGCCCGACTGGCCGCCGGGCGGCGAGCTCCCATGAGAATCCGTACACTGGTCCTCATTGCCTTCGCCGCGTTGAGCTGCGCGAAGGAGGACTACACCCGCCTCTATCGCACCGAGCCCAAGGCGCCTTCGCTCGATGCCGCGGAGATTGAGGCGCTCGCCCACCTAGGAGCAGTGCTGGTCGACAAGGGCGTCAACTTCTCGGTGTACTCCGAGCGCGCCGAGCGCATCGAGGTCTTGCTCTTCGACGACCCGGAGTCCGACCGGCCCACCCGTCAGTTTCCGCTGCATCGCTTCGGCGACGTGTGGAGCATCTACGTGGAGGGCGTGGGGTTGGGGCAGCACTACGGCTACGTCGCCTGGGGTCCCAACTGGACCTACGAGGAAGGATGGTTCCCCGGGTCGATTTTGGGCTTCAAGGCGGACGTCGATTCGGCCGGCAACCGCTTCAACCCCAACAAGCTCCTCATCGACCCGTACGCCAAAGCGCTGCACCGTGACCATGAGTGGAGCAAAGGCAGCCCCGCCTCCGGCCCCAAGCGTACGGAGGTCGATTACGCGGCGGCGGCCAAGTCGCTCATCGTGCAAAGCAAGTACGAGTGGGGGCCGGAAGAGGTGAAGTGGCGAGAAAGCCGTCAAGACCCCAACTGGGTGGGCCACAGGTGGAACGACCTCATCCTCTATGAAGTTCACCTCAAGGGCTTCACCGCCAGCCCCGCGTCAGGCGTGGAGCACCCGGGCACCTACCGTGGGTTCGCCGAGAAGGCCGACTACTTGAAAGATCTGGGCGTCACCGCGGTGGAGCTTTTGCCCATTCACGAAAAGCCGATCGACGGCGGCTACTGGGGCTACCAGACGCTCAACTTCTTCGCCCCCGAGCTCAGCTACTCGTTCCGCAAAGAGCGGGAAGCAGTCATCGACGAGCTCAAGTTCATGGTCGAGGAGCTGCACAAGCGCGGCATCGAGGTGCTCGTCGACGTCGTCTACAACCACACCGGGGAAGGTGGGCTGTGGCGGAACAAGATCGAAATCGACGTCTCGCCCGACCCGGCGTTCGACGCCCAGCTGGTGAACTTCGACCCCAAGGAGATCGCTGGGCTCTACTCGTACCGCGGGTTGGACAACGCCGCGTACTACGCGCTCAACGTGGACGGGCAGACCTACTGGAACAACACCGGGGTGGGAAACCAGACCCGGCCCAACCACCGGCCGATGCGCAAGCTGATCATGGACTCCCTGCGCTACTACGTCGAAGAGCTGCACGTGGACGGCTTCCGCTTCGACCTGGCGCCCGTCCTGGGAGAGAAGGACCTCGACTTCAACAACTGGGACGATCCGAAGAACACCGTGCTGCAGGAGATCATCGACGACCCGGTGCTGCAGAAATACAACACCCGGATCATCGCTGAACCCTGGAGCGCCGGCGGCTGGTACGGGGTGAAGATTGGCGGTTTCCCCAACTCGACCAACATGCCCGGCAACGGTTGGTACGAGTGGAACGGCCGCTTTCGCGACTGGTGGCGCGCCTTTCTCAACGACGACAACTGGAAGCTGAATTCGACCGAGGTACAAGACGGTGGCTTCCTGATGACCGGCTCCTACGACTGGTACAGCTGGAACGGGCGACGGCCCTATCACTCGGTGAACTTCGTCTCCGTGCACGACGGGTTCCCGATGTACGACCTGTTCTCCTACAACCAGAAGCAGAACAAGTGCGGGCCGCTCAACCCGGTGTGCTGCGAGCAGCCCTTCTCGCCTTTCTGCGATCGCGATTCAGGAGAGAGCAACAACCGCTCGCGCGACTGGGGCCAAGGCGCCGAGGGCTTCAAGCGGCAGCTGATGCGCAACCTCTTCGTGGCGATGATGATCTCCCACGGGACGCCCATGCTCTACGGCGGCGACGAGTGGATGCGCACCCAGCTGGGCAACAACAACGCCTACTCCACCGGGGCGGACAACGAGTTCAATTGGTTCGACTGGGGCGCCTGGGAGGCCAACGACGAGCGCCACCGGATGCACGACTTCGTTCGACAGGTCATCCGCTTTCGCAAAGAGCACGCCTACGCGTTGGCACCGGCGGAGTACGGCAAGGGCGCGCCGTTCGCTTGGAAGAGCCCGCAAAACACCGACCAGGTGAATTGGGGTGGTAAGGCGGTGATGATTCACTACCACGACAGCACTCAGGGCCCGGAGCTGGCCATCCTCATCAACATGGAGACCTTCTCAGTGGACTTCCAGCTGCCCCAGAGCCGTCCATGGAAGCGGCTTCTCGACACCCAGCAGTATTTCGACACGCCCGCGGCCATCACCAGCGCCGGGGGGAACCCACGGAAGACCGGTAACGCTTGGCTCGACGACCCCACGCCGATTCCGGGTACGGTCTACGGTGTTCCCAGCCGTTCAATCGTCGTGCTCGAGGCGCGCTGAGGAAGAGCTACCCGTTGTTCATGAACACGGTGTACGACGTGCAGGTCGGGGTGCTGGTCGCGGTGCGGTAGACCTTGATGATGAAGTCGGCCCCGTCGTCGCCGGTTCCCGAGCTGTCCTTGCGAAAGCTTCGCACGCCGCATACCTCGCTCGAGAAGTAGCAATCGTTGTCGTGCGAGCCGGTGCCGTGCCGGTAAACGCACATGAAGATGCCCGGGTCGGTGCTCGAGAGGCTGATGCGCACGTCGAAGTCGTCGCTGAACCACTGGAACTTGTCCTCAGCGAAGAAGCGAATCAGGTCGATGTCGTCTTTCTGGGGAATGATGCCGGTGTGGTTGCTCGACGAGCCGGAGTCGGAGAGGGTGCCCTTGTAGATGGAGCTGGTGCAGAACGCGCCGGGGTCGGTGCCTACTTCGCGGCACTCGCAGCCGTTCGTCGCACTCTGATCGGTGTCGTACCAGCCGGTGTTGCAACTTCCCACCGCGCACGAGCCGCTGGCGCAGTCGGGCGTGCCGTTGGCGATGGGGCAGCCGGCCTGGCAGGTGCCTCCCTCGGCGGCCAGCGACACCTCGCGAAAACCCATCACCGGGTCATCGGACTCGACCGAGACGAAGCCGGCGAAGGTCGCTGCCGCCTCGGAGCGGAACTCGACGTCCACCGCCATGCGCTGGTCACGCTCCAGCACCGCCGGCAAGGAGGGCAGGTTCTTCAAAGTGAAGAGGGTGCTCGAGCCGGAAACCAGAATGACGTTCTTGACGGTGAGGGCTCCATAACCGGTGTTTCGAATCTCCACCGGCCTGGTCACCACCCACCCCATGGGAACGATGCCGAAGTCGATCGTCCCTGGGCTGAGCGTCGCCCTGGGCTCGGTGATGGTGCCCACTACCCTGAACTTGAGCGCGGGGGTCTGTGGGTCGTCGGAGGTGACCGTCACCTCCGCGTTCACCCCGCCGGCATTCACCCCGTTGATCAGAATATCCACCCCCACCTTCCCCAACGGCGGCAGCGTCGCCGAGCTTTGGCCGCCCGCAAGCGCCACGCTCACGTTCCCTGAGGCATCGGTCACGCTGACGGCGGCGATGTTCAGGTCCACCCCGCCCTGATTCACCAGCGTGGTGTGCAAGGTCTTCTGTTTGGTGCGGGCCAGCTCTCCAAAGCTCACGTCCTTGGCTGGGTCGAGCGCAATGCGCGCGGTGGAGATGCTCGTTCCCTCGACGGTGATGATCGCCGGCTCCACGTCGCTGACACTCGGCGTCACCACCACCCGCGAGCGCACGTAAGACTCGGCGGCGGGGGCGAAGGTGACCGGCAGCCCCACCTTCGCGCCGGGTACCAAAGACGTCAGCACCGGCATGGAAGCACGGAAGGAGGCGTGCTCCGACTCGACCTTGGCGATCTCCACCGCCACGTTGCCAAAGCCGCCGTTGGACAGCTCCACCTCGAGTGTCTTCTCGGTCGCTGCGCTCACCGCGCCAAAGGCCAGCTCGGAAGGCGTGGCCACCAACACCGGCTCGCCCACCAACCTTCGCACCAGCGGAATCTTCAGCACCCCGGGAGGAATGCGGTCGTCGCTCTCCACCGGAGAGGCGTCGGTATAAGTGACGGCGACCTCGAGATTCTTCGAGCTGGGCGCGCCCTGGGGCGTGTAGCGCACGTCGAGGGTGAAGCTGCTCTCCACCCCGAGGATGAACGGCGCCTCCTCGCTGGAGATCATCGTGAAGTCGCCACTCTCGTCCTCGAGCTGAATGCGCTTGATGGCGACCCGTCGCTCCCCCATCACGCTCACCCGGATGGTCTGCGCGGTGTCACAGCCGGGAGTGACACAGGTGAACGCCAGCCGCGACGGATCGGCGGACAGGCCGCGCTCGCGGACGACGGGAGTGCTCGTGGGCTCGGCGGGAGCGCAGGCGAAGGAAACGGTCATCAGCGCGGGGAGGAGACGTAAGCCCTGGGAGTTCATGACGCGCTCCTCCTACTGGGCGGTGAACGCGCCGTTGGCGCGCACCAAATCGGCGGCGTACACGGTGGTGCCCTTGCTGCCGAGCGACACCGTCTTTTCGTGCACAATCGTGCCGTTCACGTACACCCGCACGGTGGCAGCAGTGCTCGAGTGGTCGAGGCAGACGTTCTGAATCAGCTTGCCCACGTCTTGACCGTTGATCGGGCCTCCCACGCCGCCGGTGAGGTAGGCGATCAGCACATCGACCGAAATCCCGAGGATTCCCGCGAGCAGGGCGGTGGGCAGCGAGGAGCAGTCCTCCATGTACTGGAGCATCACCCGGTAGGTGCCGTCGACCTGGGCGTCGGCGAGCACGATGCGCTCCGGCTCCTCCTTGGGGCCGAAGGAAATCCACGACGGGTTGCCGTAGTTGCCCCAGTTGGTGGGGTTGGGGTTCTGCTTGTTGCAGACGTAGCCGAACGGGTGCTCGAGCGTCATGTCCACGTTGCGAATGTCGCTGTCGAACGCGCCGTCGGAGCCGTTTTCGTAGGTCATCTCCACCTTCACCACTTGCGGCCCGGGGCCGGGTACTCCCGTGGCGCTCACCGCGATGGTCACACTCGGCCGGGCGGGGTCGTTCGAGCCAAGCAAGAGCAGGCCGTTGATCGGCCCGGTGGTGGTCGCCGTCACCGCCACCTGCAGCTCGGTGTACGCCCCGGGAGCGATGGGCGGAACCAGGGTCGGCACCGCGAAGAGGTCGGTGTTGGGGTTGGCTCCCCCCCACTTGTAATCGACGATGAGCGGCGCTCCGCCTTGGTTGTCGATGGTCAGCGGCCGGGTGACGGTGGCGCCCAAGGGCACCTGCCCTAAGTCGATGGTCAGCGGCGTGACGTTGAGCTTGGGAGGGGTCGCGGCGTTGCCTCGCACCGGAACCTGCACCGGCCCCTTGCTGGTTTCGAGGAGCAGCAGCACTTCATGCTGGGTGGTGGAGCGGGGGTGGTACTGAATTTCGAAGGAGAGCACGGCTCTGGGGTCGGTGCTCACCGGCGCCAGCGTGGTTGCCTCCGTGGGAGGGTTCACCAGCTCGAAGTCATCGGTGTCTGGAGGAGAGATGACCACCGATTGGACCACCAGCGACGCCACCCCCGTGCCCTGGTTGGTGATTTGAATGGTCTTGCTGGCTGACCGCCCTTGGGCGACGTAGCCGAAGTCGACCGGGTTGGGAGCGACCCGCAGCTCCGGCACCCCGAGGAAGTTGGCGTGAAGCGGCACGCGCAGCTCGCCGAACTCGCGGTCGTCGCTCAAGATGACCAAGTCGTCGGCGTACCTGCCCACCTGGGTCGACTTGAAGGTGAGCTGCACGTCCTTCTTGCGGCCGGGGAAGATTTCCAGCGGGAAGTTGGCCGGGTCGCACACGTCGCAGCTGAAGGGGGTGGCGCCCGCCTTGGCCAGCGAGGCCTCGAAGACGGTGAGGGTGCAGTTACCCAGGTTGTGCAGCTCGATGGTCATCGAGACCTCGGCGGCGTCGATGTCTCCAAAGGAAGCGGCATGGGGGGCGGGCTGCAAGATGGGGTTGCCATCCACCACCACCTCGCACGACTTGGTCTCGGCGGGAATGCAGCGAAAGTCTTCGCACAAAAGGCCGCTGTCGCAATCGACGTCCTCGCGGCAAGCCGCCTCGACGAGCTTTTCACCGCGGCATCCCCCCAGGAGGGCGAGCGCCGCCAGCACGGTAATATTGAGGTGGCGAACCATAGGCAGCCCCTTGTTGTCCGGCCCGTCGGGCGTGTACCGCCTCTTTCGAGGTGGTTGCAAGAGGAGCAGGATTTGCCCTTGGTTATCGAAGAAAGGTGGGCGGTGGTTGCCACACACGGGTTTCCACCTCTTTTCACGTGGTTACACGGGTCGCTGGGCTATAAACCCAAGCTTTCGATGAGAGCGGCCTTCCTCTTCTTGGCGCTTTTGCCGCTGGCCGCGTGGGCGGATGCTCCCAGCGATCGTTTCAGCGCGGGTGGGTACTTTCGCGTGATGACCCGCCCCGACTTCCAGGGTGGGGATTCGAAGCTGGGCTTTTGGAACCTCTATGGGCGGCTCTTGAACGAGGGGCCCTACGGTGCGCTGGAGCTCAAGCTCGACGTCTTGCAAGCGCAGCCGGGTACCCGCGAGGTGTGGGCCAGCGTGCACGCCAAGCTGGAGGGAGGCTCGTTTGCCAACACCGACGCGGGCAACGGCAGCTTGGCTCGATTTCGCGCCAGCCAGCTCTACGTCAAGGCGGGGAACATCCTCTTCGATCGGGTGACCTGGCAGCTGGGCACTCTGGAGAACTGGTTCGGCGACTTGGGGCTGTACGACCTGCGGCCGGCATCGCTCTTCACCGACACCGTGGGCTTGTCGGCGCGCTACCAGCTGGACTGGGTGGAGCTGCTCCTGGGAGTGGGCGATGCGGGCTTCGCGGTGCGCGGGCCGCGCTACAACACCCTGTTCACCACCGGCGGCAGCGCGCGCTTTCGTGTCGGACAGCACCTCGAGCTGGGCGTAGGCGGGCAGCTGTCACACGAGCCGGCGGTACGGGGAAACCGCTTCGCGCCCTACGTCACCCCGGGGCTCGACTACGAGGACTACCTTCGCGGCGAAGTGGCGATGCGCTTTCTCGAAAATCATCCGGGCCAGGCCGACTTGTTTCCCAAACCCGAGGCCACCAGCGCCACCAGCTGGAAGGCCGTGGGCTACTTGGGGTTCGGCAAGCTGGGGCCTTTGCGCTGGAGCAACCTCTTCGTCAGCTACCGCCGCCTGCATCCCGAGAGCTTCGTCACCGAGACCTTCGATGGCCGCGAATTCACCCTCTACCCCACCGCGCTCACCGACGAGCGCACCCAACTGATGGTGGGCAACGAGATGCAGCTTCGGCTGTGGCCCGAGCGGCTCGACGCGGTATGGGCGGTGCTCTACGGGCGCGACGCCAATCGAGACAACACCATCGCCGCCGGAGACGACAACCGCGAGTACTACTCGACGGTGTTGCGACTTCAGCTGTACCTGACGAGCACCGTGCACCTGCTCGCCGAATCGAGCGTGGCGAGGGAGAAATCGCTCAACGGCAACCTCTACCGCGAGCATGCCGACTCGGTGTTCAAGAACAGCGGCGGCGTTCCCGACAGCCGCGGGCTGGAGCTCGGCGACACCGACACCCGCAACACCTGGCAACTGAAGACCGGGGTGGTGCTCAACCCCACCGGGCTGGGCGTCTACACCCGGCCCTCGCTGCGGTTGCTCTACGGCTTGCAGTACTCCAACCAGCAGGCTGCCTTCGGCAACGGCTTCGTGGAGAGCCTGGATCAATACAACGTCTTCCCCAGCCCCGAGCGTCACTGGCACTCGGTGGTGGCGATCGAGGCCGAGGCATGGTTCTGACCCAACACTCCCTCTCCCTCTGGGAGAGGGTCGGGGTGAGGTGCGCCAGTTCTTTCGTCGTTCTCCTCACCCTCTCCTGCCTCCCCCGCGCAGCGGTACACCGTCTCCCGCAGTCCACCCCCGTCGCCGTCGCCTACGTGATGGATTCCTCGTACGGCCCGGGTGCGGCTGACGTCCCCCCGGCGTTGCGGGCACGGGTGGCGGCCGTGCTGGCCGAGCGGAACCTCGAAGCGCGCGACATTCCCTTCGACGCTTCGGGACCCGCCTTCTCGACGGTGCGTGACTCGCGGCGGCGGTACCAGAAGGCCGTCGAGCTCGCGGGCGAGGCGCCGTACGTGCTGTTGGTGGAGACCAAGGCGTCCTTCTTCTCCCAGATGCAGGGGCGCTACCGGTGGATGGTGTATGCCCAGCTCACCGCGGGGAAGCGCGACGGCGGCGAGGCAGTGTCGGCGGCGTTCGACCAACCGGCGTTCGTGGACTTCGACCACGAGCGAGAGCCCGAAGCGCTCACCGTGGCCGCGCCGGACATCGCGCAGCGCGCGGGCTCCTTGTTCGACAGCTTCTTGGGCACACCGACGGCGGCGAAGCCCTCTGCCGATGCCATCTACTTCGTGATGGTCGACCGTTTCGCCAACGGAGATTCGGCCAACGACGGCGACATCGACCTGATCGATCCGGCGGCTTTCCATGGAGGAGACCTCGAGGGTGTCCTCACCAAGCTCGACGAGCTCCAGTCGCTCGGGGTGCGCACCGTGTGGCTGTCGCCGGTGTTCCAGATGCGCACCTCGAAGTTCTACGGGTTCGGCGCGTTCCACGGCTACTGGGTGGAGGACCTCCGCCGCGTCGAGCCGCGTTTCGGGGGAGAGGCAGCGCTGGTGAAGCTTTCCGAAGAGCTTCGCCGCCGCGGCATGCGATTGATGCTCGATGTCGTGCTCAACCACGTCGGGCCCGAGGCGCCGCTTTTGAAAGAGCGCCCGGAATGGTTCCACGGCAAAGGGCCGATCAACGATTGGAACGACGTCGTCCAGCTCACCACCCACGACGTGCACGGGTTGCCGGATCTCGCGGTGGAACGCGAAGACGTCTATCGCTACCTCCTCGAGGCCTCGGTGGAGTGGGTGAAGAGGCTTCGGCCGGCGGGGTTTCGGCTCGATGCGGTGAAGCACATGCCCCTGTCGTTTTGGCGGCGCTTCAACGAGGAGGTGCGGCGCGAGGCGGGCCCGCGCTTCTCGATGCTCGGAGAGATGCTCGACGGCGATCCGGCGGTGCTCGCGCGCACGCAGCGCGAAGGCAAGTTCGATGCGATGTTCGACTTCCCTCTGTATTTCGCGCTGGTCGACGTCTTTTGCAAAGGCCGCTCCCCGGCACGATTGGGAGCGGTGCTCTCGCAAGACCGGCTCTACGACGATCCTCTCTCGCTGGTGACATTGGCAGACAACCACGACTTGCCGCGGGTGATGTCCGACTGCGGAGGAAACGTGGAGGCGGTGAAACAGCTCCTTTCGGTACAGCTGTCGGCGCGGGGCACTCCCTCGCTCACCTACGGCACCGAAGCGGGCCTCACAGGAATCAAAGAGCCCGAGAACCGCGGGGACATGCGCTTTGGCGACCACCCGCTCAAAGCGCACATCAGGGAGCTGCTCTCCTCGCGCGCGCGTCACCCGTCCTTGCGCGAGGGCGCGCCGTTGGTGCTCGAGGCGAGCGAAGACCTCTACGCCTACGCACGGTTGACGCCGCGCGAGATGGTGGTGGTGGCGGTGAACCAAAGCGAGGCCCCCCACGCCATTCATGTTCCCCAGGCGTCATGGGAGGACTTGCTCACTGGAAGGAGCCTCGCCGCCGTCGATGTGCCCGCGCGCTCGGTGCGCTTGGCCCTGGCCCAGGGTGACTTCGGCAAGTGGTACCAGCAGGCGCTCGCCCAGTGGCGTGGTAAGAGTGAAGCACGCGAGGTGGAGGTGCATGCCCAAGGAGCCCCGGGAAAGGTGTACCTCATCGGTTCGGGCGCCGAGCTAGGAGCGTGGAACCCGGCGCACGCGATCGGCCCCGCTGACGAGAACGGCGTGGTGCGCACCAAGCTGCCGGTGGGGAGCGTGTACGAGCTCAAGCTGGTGGTGCGCTCCGAGAGCGGTGAGCCGACGTGGGAGGGCGGCGAGAACCGAGCCCTCTTCGTCGCCGCCGGCAATGGGCCGCTCCGGCTCGAGGTGAACTGGCGCAAGAGCTAAACGGCTATGCTTTCGGCTCATGAGAAGAACGTTCTTGGCACTCGTCGCGGTGATGCTGGCGGGCTGCGATTGTGGCCGTGAATCGAACCGTGGTTCCGACGGGGGCGACAAGGTCGACGGAGGCGATGCATCAACCCCTTTTTCGTACTTCACGCTCGACCCGCAAGCATCAGCACGAACCGTTCTCTCGATGGCCATCGGCCCCAATGACCGAGTGGGGGTGGCGTACTTCTCCTCGACCGACGGCGGTATTCCCGGGGCATTGGATGGGGGCGGCGGTCTCATCCCCAATTGGGACATTCGCTACGTCGAGTGGAGCGCGGGTAACTTCTCCGCTCCCGAGCGCATCGTCACCGTGCAGCGCGTGAACGGCCTTTCTCTCGCCTTCCAAGCGAACGGAGAGCCGGCGGTCGCCTATTTGGGCGGCGGCAGCGACAACTCTACCTTTTGGTTCCAGAGTGACGCGGTGGTGAGTTACCGCAGCGGTGGTACTTGGACCGAGCAGGCGGTTGCGACCATGAGTAATGAGGCCGTTTGCGGCAACGTCGTCTCGGACAACGGTTTCTTGGTAGGGCTCAATCCAGGGCTGACTTTCAGTGGCGCGACCGCATTCGTTGCTTGGAGGGACGCGCATACGGGTCAGAACGCCCAAGATGGGTGGGCGGGGAGTGACTTGGAGGTAGCAGAGGGAGGCCCCACGACGTGGAATCGCATCTGTGTGATGGCCGGTGGCGACAACAAGCAGGGTTACGGCGGCCACATTCATATGATTCAAGCCGCCGGCCAGCCGGCGCTGGTGCATGACAGGTTCGTCGCCAGCGCGGATGGTACGGGACAGGACGTCATCTTCGTTCGTCGCCAATCCAACGGCGCGTGGACGAGCGGGCAAGTCGTTCAGAGCGTGGCGAACACCCAGTCGGGTGCATCGTTGGGGTGGGATCCGGTGGAGGGCTACAGCATCGCGGTCATCGATCGCGCCACCGACCTTCTTACCTACACGCACTCGATGGATGGACAGACGTGGACACTGCCGACGCCGGTTTACCAGGCGGGAACGGGCGGGTGGTGGCCTTCGCTTGCCTTCGATCCCATCAACCACGAGCCGGCGATTGCCTACTACGTATGCTCGGCGCGATTGGGGATGAACGAGGAGAGCTGTACGCCGGCATACGACGGGCTGGTTGTCACTCAGCGCATCGCCGATATTTGGCGCGAGGTGTTGGTCGACTCTGAGGGAGGTTACCTACCCAAGCTGGGATTCCTCTCCAGCGGAAGGCTGGCCGTGGCGTACCGCAACTTGTCCGACGGGACGATTCGGTTGGCTGTTGAGCGATGAGCGGGAAGGTCGAATCGGCTATAGAGGCCTGCTGTGAACGACCGCCTGCTCCGCGCTGCGCGATGCCAGCCCACCGACACTACTCCCGTCTGGATCATGCGCCAGGCAGGTCGTTACCTGCCCGAGTACCGCGCGGTGCGGGAGAAGGTGGCTTTCCTCGAGCTGTGCAAGTCGCCTGACCTCGCCGCCGAGGTGACGGTGCAGCCGGTGAGGCGCTTGGGTGTGGACGCGGCGATCATCTTCTCCGACATCCTCATTCCCGTGGAGGCAATGGGGATGGCCCTCGAGCTCGGCGATCAAGGGCCACATCTGCCCGCGCCCCTTCGCTCGGGAGCGGACGTGGAGAAGCTCGCGGTGCCCGACCCGGAGTCGACGATGGGTTTCGTCGGTGAGGCGATTCGCCGCACGAAGAAGACGCTCGGCGACTCGGTGCCGGTGATTGGTTTTTGTGGCGCGCCCTTCACCCTGGCCGCTTACATGGTCGAGGGCGGCGGCTCGAAGAGCTTCCTCCACGTCAAGCGCCTGCTCTTCGAACAGCCGAAAGTCGCCCACCGGCTCTTCGAGAAGCTCACCGACACGCTCGTTCCCTACTTGAAGATGCAGGTCGCCGCCGGCGCGAAGGTGGTGCAGATCTTCGACTCCTGGGGCGGAGAGCTCTCGCCGCGCGACTTTTCCACCTTCACCTTGCCGTACGTGTCGCGGATGGTGGCTGAGCTTCGGCCGCTGGTGCCGGTCATCTACTTCGGCACCGCGATGTCCACCCACCTGCCGCTGATGAAGAAGACCGGCGCCGACGTGCTCGGGCTCGATTGGCGCATCGAGATCGACGAGGCCCGCAGGGTGCTAGGGTCGGAGGTGGCGGTGCAGGGCAACCTCGACCCCATGGCGCTGTTTTTGCCCCGCGACGAGCTCGAGACACGGGTGGAGGACATCCTTCGCCGCGCGGGGAACGTGGGGCACATCTTCAATCTGGGGCACGGCATTCTTCCGCCCACCGACCCCGACTCCGCGGCGGCGCTGGTGGAGATGGTTCACCGCCTGGGCGCGCGGTTGCGAAAGGAACGCTAAAAAGCGTGGAGCGCATCGGCGTCGTGCTTCTCCACCGTGGAGATCCTTTCGGGCCCGAGGCGGTGAAGCCCTTCCTACGTGCGTACTACGCCGACCCGCTCGCCCATTCGCTGCCGGTGTGGAGCGAGATGCAGAAGCTGTGGGCCCGCATCCGCGCCGCCGAGGAGCACAAGCGCGTGGCACAGGCGCTCTTCGAATTGGGCGGGAAGTCGCCGCTGAATCATTGCGTGGAGACGCTCGCCCATGGGCTCGAAGCCGTGCTCAACGGAGACAACGCCGGCACCGCGGCCGCCGGTTTCTCAGTGAAGACCGCCTATCGCTACCCCAGCTCGGGTGCGGCCGAGGTGGTGAAAGGATTGGCCTCCGAGGGCATCGCGCGGGTGGTGGGGCTCTCCCTCTACCCGCAGCATTCGCCGGCGCTCCTGGCTTCTTCGGCGACGGAGCTTCAGCGCGCCTGCGAGGACAAGCACCTGTCCATCGTCGATCGCTATGCCACGCACCCGAAGTACCTCGAGGTGGTGCGCGCTTCGATGGACCAGGCTCTCGCCTGCTTCGACGGCGACGAACAGCCCAACGTGGCGGTGCTCTTCTGTGCGCTCCCCGTTGCTGCGGCCCACGTGCGTGACGGCGACCCCTACCCCCAGCAGCTCTCCGCCACCGTCCGTGCGGTTACCGCCCAGCTGCCCAACCCGAGCATGCTCTGCTACCTGGGCGACGAGGCGCCGCGGCCCTCCGTCGAGCAGGCGCTCACCATCCTCGTACAGAAGAATTCCAAAGAGCTGCTCCTGGTGCCGTTGGGCACCACGGTGGACGAAGTGTCCAGCCTGCACCCGCTGGAGGTCGTCCTGCGCCGCCGCGCCAAGGAGCTCGGCTTTCGCCACGTCGAACGGGCCGCTTCGCCGGCGTCGGCCACTTCGTTTCCTCAGGCGCTTGGCGTCCTCCTGCGCGAGCACCTCGAGCGGCTGGCGGCTCTCGGCTTGTGACGAAAAGCTTTTTTCAGTCTCCGCCGATGAGGATCCCAAGCCCAGCTTGCATGACCAGGGCGGCGGCCTCAGGGGGCAGCCGGCCAGAGACAAAGGCCGGGTAGACGGCCGACACTTCGGGCATGACGCGGACGGTACGCGTGATGGACAATGAAAGCCCCACGGAGAGCCCCGCCGCCAACGCGCCGTTCTCACCGTGAACGGTATCGACGCTGTCCAACAGCTTTGGGGAGACCACGAATAGGTGATCGCCCCCCATCCTGAAATTGAGAGGCGCGTCCAAGTACATGGTGAAGGTTCCAGCCTGGGCGGCGCAAGGGGCTGGTCCTTCCAATGTGCATCCCAAAGACGGAAGAAGCAGCCTCAATCCCGGGAAGCCCGCCCCCGGCATCAAAGCGACATCGATGCCGCTGTCAGGGGATGGCGATCGAACCAGCTCGAACTTTGCGTCGAGCTTGAAGGAATACGGTGGCCAAACCTTGAGACCGAGATCGATGCCGTCAGCGATGCCGACTCTCGCCCCCAACTCGGGAATCACCATGCCGCCACGCGTCGGATGGAACTGAGCCCCGGGAGCAACCAGGAGCTGCCAGTGGCCTTTTTCGATCGCTCTTGCGTTCGTGAAAGTGCTCACTGAGGCGCAGCCGGTGAGCAGAGCCATCAGGCCAATGATTGTTCGCATGATGGGCTGTTCAGCAATCAAGGTGCCACGCGCGGCTGAACGCCAGATGACCTAGATAGAGTTGGCTTCGGCGCTTCGAGGAGCGACGATTTTTTGAGAGACCACGACCGCGGTGTCACGGCTTGCGGTACGGAAGGCGGAGCACAGCCGAGCTTTTGCGAGCTTCGAATTGGTTCACCGGTTGCAGACCGGGGCCGCAAGAGGTGGCCCGATGAAAATGCTTGGTGCTGTCGCCTCGACGGTGGGGAGTGGGTTGCTGTCGCTCGCGCCTCACCAGCGTGAGCCCCGGATGTGGGCGGCCGAACTGCAACAGCATTCGGGTGACACGGCCCGACGGCGGCGTGGACGAGTTTTCCTTCTTCCAGGTGAACGGCGCTACGGTGGAGGTCCCGCGCCCCGCAGTCGACGGAGGACCCTAGCGTGAATGGTTTGAAAAAGCGCACCCCCAAAGAAATGTTTGGAAAACACTTCCTCGGTCGTTTTCTTCTGCTGTTCGCAGCGGCGGTAGCCATGATGGCGCCATCGCCCGGTGGTTCGGGCGGTGGTTGTGCCTGCCTCGCATGCTTGCAGGTCGACCCTGTGCCCGACCTCCAGGTGACATTGAAGCCAGTGGGTGATTCGGGTTTCTCCGAGGGGGAAGCCGAATTTTTCGACGGCGAAAGCCACGGAAGCGATGCCGGCACCGGCGTGGTGGTCAGTCTTCGTCCAGCTGGAAACACTGTTCTTCTCGGACCACGATCTGTCCACATTCACAACGGAACGTGTGGCGACGCAGGCACAGTCGCCTTTGCGCTCGCCTATACGGACAGCTCTGCCGCCTCCGACCCTTTTTTCCTCAAGGGTGACATATCGACGGGGCTCGAGAATCTACGCGGGGGTCACATGTCAATTGACGTCCACGCTCCGTCGCCGCCCGAGACCACGGTGGTCGAATTATGTGGCGATATCCCCTGAGGCGCTCCTTGAGCAATCGCGGTGGGAGGACAGGGTTCACGTCCGACATTGGGCATCGTGCGTCTTTCGCGAGGCCACGGTGCGTACCTACGCGCGCTGCGGAAAATCGCCGCTCGTCGAGGTCATGGACTTCTACTACCTGCTCGCCGGCTACAACTTCAGGGCCCCGTTAGCTGCGGGCTCAATGACGGCGGAGGAATGCTCACCCCAAGGCCCGGGTGGTGGCATCTGTGCCGGCCGCCTGGAGACCGGCTGCGACGCTCTTCTCAACAAAGATGCCATGGGTCTGGGCACGAGTTCGACACCACAGACTCCGGCGGCCCTCGCAGCTCGGCATGGTACGTCTACGCCGGTTATCGAACCCATCAGTATGCGCTCATCGCGACTGGCCACTGGCGCCCAGGAACGCTCACCGGAGTCGCGTTGAGCCGCCTTGATGTTGGCTCGGCTCATATCTCTGTTGGGGCAGGGCACCTCTGTCGGGCTTGCCGAGGTGCTCGATGAGCAAGTTCGCGTAGTTGTTTGCGGCATCCCGCTTGCTTTTCGCGCCCCGCCGTGAGGGGAGCGCTCTTCGTCGCTGTCGCTGGGTTGGTTTCCTGCGGGCCGCCGCCACCACCACCCCAATGCATCCCCCGGAGAAACGTCGAGGCGGTTTCAGATTTGTCGCCGACCGAGGGCCAACGGGCCGTGGTGCGGCTGCATACTCCTGCCGACTTACGCTGCGAGGACGTTGCGCCCACCTTCCGGTTGGCAGTGGCCGATCCAGAAAACCAGCCGGTGGAGCACTCCGCCGAGTTCCACTCCTTTGGACAGGCGAGCAATGGTTATTTGGAGGTCTCTTTCCCGACCGCGCAGCCGGGCGAATACCACGTGCACGCCGAGCTCGCCTTTCTTGGCCGCGACGTGGTGATGCAACGGGACGTGACGGTCTTCGAGGACCACACGGCGGCCACCTTCGTGGAGCTGCCTGCCGCTTGCAATCGGTTGCAGCGCACCTCGCTCGGAGCCTTCTTGTGCGATGGTCAGGTCTTTCGCGACGGCGCGGAGGTGCAGCGGCTGACCGGAGAGCTCCGGGTGGCGGGGAATGTGGTGTGGCGTTGGGCGGACGGACAAATCGAGCGTTGGGTGGAGTCAGATCGCGCTGGGTTGCAGGCCGGCTTTCCATTCGTCGATGCGATGGACGCCAGCGAAGACGACCTCATCGTGTTCGCGGAGCAGAAGGTGTACCGGTTCATGTATGGGTCCAACGGGCTCACTGTCCTGGGGCCAACGCAGATGCCGACGTCGTTGGGCTTGCCTCCGACGATGACCCTGCGCGAGGGGGCGCTGGTCTTTGCGATCGAAGCCAGCACCCGGAGCATCGGCCCGCCCCCGCCGTTCTGTTACAGCACCTGGGAAGTCTCCTCAACTCCGGCACTGGTCAGCGAGGCCAACGACCTGATGGGTTTTTGTTCCAACGCCTCTCTCCCGGGAACCCCGGTGGCAGCGGGCGATGGCTGGCTGTGGACGCGGCAGGAGGACGGTTCTGTGCGGCTTGCCCGGCCCAGCGGAACACGGCTGCAGCTCGAGCGCTCCGCTGCCCTGCCGAAAGGTTTCTCGCTCAGCGCTCCCGGCGGCGGGGGACCGGTCGTCTTGAACCGGGACGGCGATTGGGTGCTCCCTCGGGTGACTGACCAGGGTGTTCGCTACGAGCGCTACGCGTGGCCGGGGACGGTCGAGCTCTTGGGCGCCGATGACCAGATTGCCTGGGGCCGGCCGGTGGATGCACCGTCGCGCACGCGGGTGTTTGTTCGCTATCAGTGAGTTGGCGCCCCTCACCCCATCCCTCTCCCAATGGGAAGAGGAGGCTTTGGTTGACGCCCATGTGGCGTGGTCGTTAGGTTCCGCCGCCCTTCGACTTGAAGCGGGCGGGAGGCAACCATGGCGTCCAAGCAGGCAAACGGACGCCGCGTCGCCATCGTGAAGGGCTTACGCACGCCCTTCGTGAAGGTGGGCACGGCGTTCGCCGAGATGAGCGCGCTCGAGCTGGGCAAGGTGGTGGTGCAAGAGCTGGTGCAGCGGGCCGACTTGGACCCGAACGAAATCGACCAGGTGGTCTTCGGGCAGGTGATTCCCAACCTCACCGCCACCAGCATCGCCCGTGAGGTGGTGCTCGCCGCGGCGCTGCCGCGAAAGATCGAAGCGCACACCGTGGCCCGCGCGTGCGCCACCAGCGTGCAGGCGCTCACCGACGCGGCCAACTCCATTGCCCTGGGCCTCTGCGAGGTCGCCATCGCCGGAGGCACCGAGTCGATGTCTGACCCGCCGATCTTCGCCAGCCGGCCGCTCACTCAGGCGCTGGTGGCCAGCTCACGGGGGCGAAGCTTCACCGAGAAGGTGAAGCCCTTTCAGCGGCTCAAGCCCAAGGACCTGCTCCCCCAGCCGCCGGCAATCGCCGAGTACTCCACCGGGCTGAGCATGGGCGAGAGCGCCGAGAAGATGGCCAAGGAGAACCACATCTCCCGCGAGGAACAAGACCAGCTCGCCCTCGCCTCGCACCAGAACGCCGCGCGCGCGTGGAAGGAAGGTTGGTTCGACGGCCAAGTGGTGCACGTGCCGGTGCCTCCGCGCTACGACACCGTCGCTGACAAGGACAACATCGTGCGGGAGGACACCTCGCTCGAGGCCCTCGCCAAGCTCAAGCCGGTGTTCGACCGCAAGTACGGGACGATTACCGCGGGAAACGCTTCGCCGCTCACCGATGGCGCGGCGGCGCTGCTCCTGATGAGCGAAGGGAAGGCCAAGGCGCTGGGCTTCGAGCCTTTGGGGTACTTGCGCGCCTACGCCTACGCGGCCACCGACCCTGCGGGTCAGCTGTTGCAGGGGCCGGCGTATGCGGCGCCGTTGGCGCTGAAGCGGGCGGGGATGAAGCTGGCCGACCTAGACCTCGTGGAGATGCACGAAGCGTTCGCCGCGCAGGTGGCCTCGAACCTCCAGGCGTTCGCGTCGAAGGACTTCGCCCAGCAGGCGGGCTTCGATTCGCCGCTGGGCGAGGTGGACCGGCAAAAGCTGAACGTCACCGGCGGCTCGATCGCCATCGGCCATCCCTTCGGCGCCACCGGGGCGCGCATCGTCACCCAGGCGCTCCACGAGCTGAAGCGTCGGAACGAGAACACGGTGCTGTGCACCGTCTGCGCCGCCGGCGGCCTGGGAGCCGCGGTGGTCCTGGAGCGTGCGTGATGGCGAAGAATTCCTCGACCGCTCCCAGCGCTTTCACCTCCCGGGTGGAGGACGGCGTGGCCATCTTCACCCTCGATGTCCCCGACGAGCCGGTGAACACGCTCTCGCCACAGGTGGGCGCCGAGCTCGAGCGACTGCTCGAGAAGGCCGAACGCGACGACCAGGTGAAGGCGGTGGTTTTCGTCTCGGGAAAGAAAGACAACTTCGTCGCCGGCGCGAAAATCGACTTCCTCTCCACGTTGGAGACAGCCGAAGACGCCGAGGCGGCATCGAAGCAGGCTCAAGCCGGTTTCAACCGCCTCGCCGCCTTCCCCAAGCCGGTGGTGGCGGCGATTCACGGCGCCTGCCTGGGCGGAGGTCTGGAGTGGGCGTTGGCCTGCTCCTTCCGCATCGCCAGCGACCACCCGAAGACTTCGTTGGGTCTCCCTGAGGTACAGCTGGGGCTGATTCCCGGCGCCGGCGGCACCCAGCGGCTCCCCCGGCTCATCGGCGCGCCCGCAGCGCTCGACCTCATTCTCACCGGTAAATCGCTCAAGGCGAAGAAGGCGCTCAAGCTCGGGGTGGTCGACGAGGTGGTGCCCTCGCCCATTCTCCTCGAGGTGGCGGTGCGGCGTGCCCGTGAGCTGGCCTTGGGCGCCTTGAAGCCCGAACGCGTGCGTGCGCGGGGCCTGCGCTCGGTTTCCAAAGGACGCGGGCTTAAGGAAATCCTCAAGGGCTTGGCGCAAAAAGAGCTCTGGGCCGAGCTGGCCCTCGAGGACAACCCGTTGGGGCGCAAGCTCCTCTTCGAGCAGGCAAAGAAGCAGCTCTTCAAGAAGACCAAGGGGCACTACCCGGCGCCGCAGAAGGCGCTCGAGGCGGTGCGGGTCGGTTTGGAAGAGGGAATGGAGGCGGGGTTTTCGGCGGAGGCGCGCCTGTTCGGTGAGCTGGTGGTGTCGGACGTCTCCAAGCGCTTGGTGGAGATTTTTTTCGCCACCACCGCGCTCAAGAAGGAGAACGGCACCGACGACCCGAAGGTGAAGGCGCGGCCCGTGAGGAAGGTGGGCGTGCTCGGAGGCGGGCTGATGGGCGGCGGAATCGCCTATGTCACCGCCAACAGCGTCGGGGTGCCGGCGCGCATCAAGGAGAAGGACGACGCCGGCATGGGCCGCGCGCTTGCGCACGTGCAAGGGCTGTTCGACGAGCGGGTACGGCGCCGGTCGATCAGCTGGCGCGAGGGCGCTGCGAAGATGGCGCTGGTTTCCGCCACCACGGACTACTCGGGCTTCGCCAGCGCCGACGTGGTCATCGAAGCGGTGTTCGAGGACTTAGAGCTCAAGCGCAACATCATTCGCGAGGTGGAGAAGGTCACCCGGCCGGAGTGCATCTTCGCCTCGAACACCTCCTCCCTTCCCATCACCCAGCTGGCCGAGGCGAGCGCGCGGCCCGAGACGGTCATCGGGATGCACTACTTCAGCCCGGTGAACAAGATGCCGCTGCTCGAGATCATCGTGCACCCCCGCACCGCCAAGTGGGTGACCGCCACCTGCGTGGAGCTGGGCAAGAAGCAAGGCAAGACGGTCATCGTGGTGAACGACGGAGCCGGCTTCTACACCTCACGCGTCCTCGCTCCGTACATGAACGAGGCGGCGCACCTGCTCGGTGAAGGGGCGGACATCGCCGAGCTGGACAAGGCGCTGGTCGACTTCGGCTTTCCCGTGGGGCCGATCACCTTGCTCGACGAGGTGGGCATCGACGTGGCCGCCAAGGTGGCGAAGATTCTCCATGCCGCGTTCGGAGAGCGCATGAGCGCCCCGGAGCACACCGAGACGCTGTTGGCCGAGGGCCGACTGGGCCGCAAGGCGAAGAAGGGCTTCTACACCTATGACGGTAAGAAGAAGCAGGTCGACGATTCGGTGTACGCCTACCTGCCGCACGGCAAGGACCGAAAGAGGCTCGACCGCCAGGAGATGGTCGAGCGCTGCGTTTTGCAGATGGTGAACGAGGCGATTCGCTGCTTGGGGGAAAACGTGCTGCGCTCGCCGCGCGATGGAGACATCGGCGCCATCTTCGGCTTGGGCTTTCCGCCGTTTTTGGGAGGCCCATTCCGCTATGCGGACAGCATGGGTTCCAAGAACCTCCTGTCGCGCCTGGAGCACTACCGAGGCAAGCTGGGCGAGCGCTTCGAGCCGGCGCCGTTTTTGGTGGAGAAGGCGAAAGAGGGGAAGGGGTTTTGCTAACGAGGCGAACAGCCGGGAGCGGGAGCGGGAGCGGGAGCGTTTGCGGGGACGTGTACGGCTGACGGTACCGGGTCACGTGCCCGGTTGCGTGTGACGTGACCGATTGCCCGCCCCCGTCCCCGAAGGCGCTCCCGCTCCCGCTCCCGGTTGTTTCGTCTGGCCTCTCACCGGCGCCTCGCAGCGCTCGGTCTTTTTTTTCTGGTGGCAGTGCCGTAGCCCGTACTGGTGGTGACACCCGCACGGGTCGGTGCGCTTGTCGTGTGCCAGCGCCGGGCCTGCGAAAAGCAGCGCTCCGATCAGCGCCCCCACCCATCCGCGCCGCATGTGCCCTCCTCAGCTCTTCTTGGATGGGTGGGGACGTCCTCCGAGGGTGGCAAGAGCAGCGTCCAGTGCTTGACGGCGCGGGTGCAGTGATGGAGGAACCCCTGGTGACTCCTTCGCCCCTCGCCCACTTCGACGCGCTGCCGATCCTCGAGCGGCTCTTCGTGCGCGGCCGGCTCTGGAGCGCCCCTTTGGAGCAGCTCGCTG
Organism: Myxococcota bacterium; assembly: GCA_049322255.1. Lineage (GTDB taxonomy): Bacteria > Myxococcota > Myxococcia > Myxococcales > Myxococcaceae > JBMORE01. The sequence continues at coordinate 48,560 of JBMORE010000127.1, forward strand.
CCCGTGCCCCTGCAGGCGCCATCGCCGACGTCGGTTGTGGCCACGGCCTGCTCACCGCGCTGCTCGCCTCCGGCCGGGCCGATCGCCTCGTCACCGGCATCGACCCCGACCCGCGGAAAATCGCCTGGGCCCGGCGCGCCCTGGCGGCTCTTCCCAACGTGCGGCTCGAGCAAGAGCGCATCGAAGATCTGGCCGCGCGCGCCCCCGCCGCTTTCGACGCGGTGGTGGTGGCGGATGTCCTCTACCTGTTGCCACTGCCGGCTTGGCCCGCGTTCTTGACGGCCGCCCGAGCGCTCTTGCGCCCTGGTGGCCGCTTGCTCCTCAAGGAGGCGGTCGCCGATGGCTCATGGAAACATTGGAAGGCGATGGCTCAGGAGAAGGTGATGGTCACCCTCCTGCGCCGAACCCGCTCGAGCGGCGGTATGTCTTTTCAGCCACGCCAGCACACCGAGCAGCTCATCGCCCAGAGCGGTTTTTCCCACCAGGGCACCATCGACCTCTCGAGCGGCTACGCAACCCCGCACGCGCTCTTCGTGGCCATCGCCAGTTAGCCTACACTGGCCCACATTTACCCTCACCGCAAACGCGCGAAGCAACCGTGCCTGTGCCAATAATCGCCGGCGAAAAGGGCGCGATCGGTCGGTGGGCGACCGGCCATGGAGGTTCCCGTGAGGCGACAGCTCTTCGGATTGTTGGCGATGGTTTCGGCAACGAGTTTCGTTGCGTGCAACTGCGACCCGCAACCGCCGCCGTGCACCTCAGACGCGGACTGCACTTCCGGGACGTGCGTGAACGGCACCTGCGAGGGCGCCACCGATGGCGGCGGGGGCGGAGGGAACATCTTCACTGGCTGCGATTCGGCGGCGGCCGACAACTCCACGCGCGACACCGACTGCGACGGCATCTCCGACGCCGACGAGTACGCCCTCTCCTACGGCGCCAACAAGACCGACCCCTGCAACTCCGACAGCGATGGTGACGGCATCAAGGACGGCGTGGAGGTTGGCCGCACGTCGAGCGTCAACACCACTTGTAGCTTTACGGGCGATGCCGACTCGACCACCAAGACCGACCCCACCGTGGCTGACAGCGACGGCGACGGCGTCTCCGACGGCGATGAGGACAAGAACAAGGACGGTAAGGTGGACCCGGGAGAGTCCGACCCCACGCGCAAAGACTCGGACTGCGATGGCATCTCCGACGCCGACGAGCTGGCGGGCACCTTCGGCTGTGCCACCGACCCGCTCAAGCGTGACAGCGACGGCGACGGGCTCCATGACGGCGTCGAGCAGGGACTGCAGGCGCCGGGCGTCGACCCGACGGTGTGCACCTACGACGCGACCCTCTTCGATGTCGACCCCGCCGCGAGGACCAACGCCTGCAACGCCGACAGCGACAACGACGGAATCGCCGATGGCGCAGAAGATCTCGACGGCAACGGCAGGACGGATCCAGGCGAGCTCAACCCCAACGACCCCGTCGACGCGCAGGGGCCTGTGGCGCAGGCGTGCGCCACCGCCAACTTGAAGCCGATCAGCTTCCACTCCAGCGGCAACGCCGACGTGCAGGTGGCGCTGGTGCCCTCCTTCACCGAGGTGAGCAAGCTGACCGGCCCCGCGGGTGAGCTGGGCATCCTCTTCTACGACCCCACCAACCAAGTCATTGGCATGGTCTTCTCCAAGACTCCGACCGGCGCCAGCGCTACCAACGAAGAGACGGCCGCTCGATCCACCATCGGTAGCCAGGGAGCGCTCACTGGCGCCATCACCCAGACCTTCACCACCTGGGATGGGTACGCCGCCTCGGTGCGCGCGACCTATAACCAAGGAGGAAACGCCGACTTGAAGGCGAGGGCCAACGCCATCGCCCAGGCCTTTCTCGGACAGAACGTGGGAGGGATTTTGCCGGGCGCGGCGGGAGTCACCGGCCCGTTCAAAATCCAGGCGGAGTATGTGCGCCGTGACGCCAACCACTCCGTGGTGCTGATCGCCCTCTCTACCGAGGCGAGCTACGTGGGCGGGCAGATTTTCCGCCTCGACGACGTGGCAGGCGGCAGCGCGCTGGCCCAGTTTGGAGACTTCACCGGAACCCAGTGCGAGGTATTCACCACCTCGGGCAACGCGAACGTGGACTTTATCTGGGTGGTCGACAACTCGGGCTCGATGGGCGGTTACCAGCAAGCGGTGGGGAACGTGGGCAACCTCTTCTCCCAGAAGCTGGGCAACGCCGGTCTCAACTGGCGCGTGGCGGGTATCGGCACCGACGGCCAGAACTCCACCGCCTTCACCACCACGGTGACCTCGGCCTTCTTCACCGCTTTCGGCACCGGCGGCTCCGGCATCGAGCGACAGCTGCTCTTCGCGCGCAACAAGGTCACCGCGATGCTGCCCAAGCAGGCCGCGGACGTGAGCTTCATTCGCACCAGCGCCGACCTCCACGTCATCTTGCTTGGCGACGCCGACGACCAGGATGGCACCGCGGTCCAGACATACATCGACTTCTTCAACAACTACGATGGAGCGGGCTCGAAGGCGGTGGTGCACGGCATCGTCTGCCCGCAAGGACAGACCTGCGGAGAAGCGCAGCGCAACCCCCGCCGAAACCTGGCGGTCATCACCGCCACCGGCGGCATTCAGGGCGACATCAACAGCGCCCAGCCGGCAGGCAACCCAGCCATCTCCAACACCCTCGACGCCATTCTTTCAGCGGCGATTGCCGGCACCGGGCGGCAGCTGGCCCGTCCGCCCATCTCGGCGACCATCAAGATTGCCATCGAGGCCAATGGCACCGTGGGCGCCTGCAACACCGCCGACGTTCCCCGCGACCGCACCAACGGCTTCGACTTCGACTCCGCCACTCGCCGGGTGGTGTTCTTCGGCGACTGCCGTCCCAACGGCTCGGGCAAGAAGGTCGCGGTGTCCTACCGTTTCTGGAACGACGGCGGCGACCCTTGCGGCAACCGCTGCGTCTCGCCCCTGGTCTGCAACCCGGAGACGGGCCAGTGCGTGTGTCCGGCCAACTGCGGCGGCAGCTGCGCGTCGAACGAGACGTGCAACATGACGACGTGTGTTTGCGAGCCAGGAATTGGGTAGTTACCCGGGAGAGGGATGCAGGGCGGAGTAGGTGGTGAGCTCGATGCCGCGTTGTCGCACGGCGGCCTGCGCGACGTTCGAGGTGAGCGCAGCCAGCTCGCTTTCCCAGCGATAGCTCCAACGGGGGTCTTCCGGCACCACCCCCGCGTTCAGCCCAGGGTGGCAGACGAGCTCGTGGTCTCCCTCGGGGAGCGCGCGGAGCACCGACAACAGCCGCGCTTCGTCGAGCACGCCCGAAGCGAAGACGCCCCACCCGCGTACCTTGCGCGTCGGGTTGCGCCCACTGGCCACCGCGAGGGTGGAGAGGAGGGCACTTTTGGCGAGCGCCGCCGGTCGCAAGAGCCAGCTTGGCCGCGGGCGCTCCAGCGGCCAGCGCAAGGGCAGACTCTCCTCCTGGGCGAGCCGTTGGACGATGCCCGACAACCCGGGGAGCAGATGCAAGTGCTGGTGCGCATCGAGGTGGTCGGGAGAAAAGCCGAGCTCGCGGGCCCGCGCGAGCTGGGCACGAAGCTCGCGCGCCACCTCCTCTGGGGGGATGAGCCCCACCGCCCAGGCAGCGGCCACCTCGGCCCAGTGGGCACGAAACCGGCCTCCCGGCGCCAGCCAACGCACCTGCGAAGGCGGGGCAGCAGGAGAAAGGTGCGTCGACAGACACAGGTGCACGCCCAGCGCCAGCCCTTGTTCCTTCGCCGCGTGCACCGCCGCCTGGGCGCTTCGGCCCGTCACCAACACCGTCGCGCTGGTGACGATGCCTTCGCGGTGCGCACGCAAGATGCCGGCGTCGATGCGTGGGTGGAGCCCGAGATCGTCAGCGTTGACGACGAGGCGGATCATTCGTGGCGCTCGTCAGGGGGCGCTGCGGCTGCGCGGTGCCCTACGGGAGTGATTCCTCACCGGCTCGAGCCGGGTCACCGGCGGCCGCCGCACCGGTTGCGCAGGCTCGCCGGGCGCGCGGGTCTCGGCGTAGAGCGAGGCCAGCTCCTTCACCATCTTCCAAATCACCGAGGGCGAGGCGAGGGTGGAGACGCCCCGGGTGCGGGGAAAGTAGTCCACCCCTATCTGGAATACGCGGAAGCCTTTACGAATCGCTTTCACCACCAGCTCGGCGTCGATGAACGAGCCCTGCGCCTTGAGCTCGATGCTCTCCAGCACGCGGCGGTGCATCACCTTGAAGCTGAAGTTGATGTCTTTGACGTTCACCTCGAACAGCTGCCGAATGAGCAGGTTGTAGACGAACGAATAGAGGATGCGCTTGGGCCCTTCGCTGGTGCGGTCGAAGCGGAAGGCGCAGAGCATGTCCGCTTCGAGGTAGGTCATCAAATGCAGCGCTCGCTCCAGCTCCTCGAGGTCGAAGGGCAAATCGATGTCCGAATAGACCACCACGTCCTTGGTCGAAGAGGAAAGACCGGTGCGCATCGCGCCGCCCAGCTTCAGATTCACCGGATGGCTGATGACTCTCACCTGCGGGTGGCGAGCGGCCAGGCCCTCGGCGATTTCCCGGGTGCGGTCGGTCGACGCGTCGTCGATGACCAGGACTTCGAAGTCGTTGGTCAGCCTCCCCAGAACCGTGAGCGCCCGCGTCACCGCGCGCTCCACGTAGTCCTCCTCGTTCCAGGCAGGGAAGAACAAGCTGATGCTGGGAGGCTTGGCCACGAAGAGCTCCTCGCGAGGACGCACCAGCTACCAGAGCGTCCAAGAGGAGGCAAATGGGGTAGGGAGTGCTAGTCTTTTCCACGGAGAAGGTGCGCATGGGGGAAGGCCCAAGCACGATTCTCGTGGTGGGCGACGCCGAAAACGGCGGTGCGCTCGTCGACCTCTTTGGTCGCACGGGCCAGCGCGCTCGCCTGGCTTTGACGGCGGCCGCGGCGAAAGAAGGATGGGTGGCGCTCGGGGCCGACCTGGTGGTGTTGTTCGACGAGCAAGGCCAGGCCGATGTGCTCGAGCTGATGCATACCCTGCGCGAGGACCAGGGCCGCCGGTACTTGCCGGCGATGGTGGTGAGCGGAAGCGCTGCTCGGCGGGTGGCGGCTCTCGACGCTGGTGCCGACGACGCCTTGTGCCCGCCCCTCGACACCGAAGAGCTCTTGGCCCGGGTGCGCCACCGCTTGGCAATGCGCCGGCGCATTGACAGCCTGCTCGACGAGGGAGAGAAGCTGCACCTGCTCTCGGTGACCGACGGGCTGACCCAAATCGCCAACCATCGTTTTCTGCAAGAGCGCCTGCGCGAGGAGTTTCGCCGGGCGCAGCGCTACAGCGATCCGCTGGCGCTCATCCTCATCGATCTGGACCACTTCAAGTCGGTGAACGACTCCTATGGACACGTGGTGGGCGACGAGGTGCTGCGCGCGGTGGCCAAAGTCGTGCGTGACGCGGTGCGCGATACCGATTTGGTGGCGCGTTACGGGGGCGAGGAGTTCGCGGTGCTTCTACCCAAGACCCACCTGGCCGGCGCCCTCACCGTGGCCGAGCGGGTATGGCAGGACATCGCCCGGCTACGACTGGGGCCGGCCGGCGACCTGCGCGTCACCGCCTCCTTGGGCATCTCCGGTTACCCTGGAACGTCGATTCGCTCCACGGAGCAGCTCTTGCGCGCCGCCGACGAGGCCCTCTATCGGGCCAAGCGCGAGGGGCGAAACAAGATAGGCATCTACCCGTTCGCCGCGAACACCGACGTTGCGCAGACTGGCTGAAGTCTTCCCAAGGGCTGTAGGTCGAGCAGCCGGGCGGTCGGTGGCCCTGCGGCCATGGTGCGTGGAGGTGGACAGGAGGGTTAAATCGCCCCCGTGTCGAAGCAAGGCCTACGGCTCGCCCCACTCCTTTTTCTCAGCGCGGTCCTTCACCTGGGCCTGTTGTGGCTGCTTGCGGGTAGAGCTTCGCCGGCGTCGACGTCTCCGGTTCCTCCGCCGGTGGAAGTGGAGCTGGTCCACCTCGAGCCCAAAGCCCAAGCGCCTCCGGCTCCGCGCACGCCGACGGCGGCGAAGCGCGAGGGCAAGGGCAAGGGCAAGGGCAGGGGCAAGAATACGCCCCTCACCCCAACCCTCTCCCAGGGGGAGAGGGAGTTACCGCTGGCCAGCGATGAACCCCGGGCCGACCCAGGGCCACGGGCGCAGGCAGGAATCGCCGTGCCACACATCGATCTCGATGCACCGTGGTTGGGGCGGGCCGAGGCGCCGCCGCCCACGGTTTCGCGGCGGCCGGGCAGCTCGCTCCATGCGCCTGCGTCGGCGAGCAGCCCTCAGGAGCTCGTCGCGCAGACCGTGAGCGAGGCGGTGGCCCGGCACAAAGTCGAGGTGGGCAACGTGCCCGGCTACTTCATGCAGATGAAGAGCCTGTTGGTGGTGGCGTGGGACATCGACCGGGTGGTGAAGCGGCGCTCCTCGGCAGGCAAAAGCACCGGAGGCAGCACGCGGGTGTTCCGTTTGGTGCAAGACCGCGCCGGCTATCTGGTGCGCATCGACCTGGTCTCGCGCTCCGAGGACGCCGAAGTCGATGCCGAGGCTCTCTCCGACCTGCAGCGGGTGTCGGACAGCTTTCCACCGCCCACGGAAGACGCCATCGGAGAGCGCGAGTACCTGGCGAGCCTGTGGGAGCTCGCCTACGTCCCGCCGCCGGCGATTCCTCCGCTGGAGTTCGACGTCGTCGACCTCTTCGACAAGAAGGCGATTCCCCCGCGGAGCACCAAGAAGCTTCGGCTGCTCACCTTCCAGTGAGGGGCGGCGCGGGCGGCCAGCTCTCGGGGCGATCGTCGAAGCGCGCGCGCAAATCCTCGAGCGCGTTGAGGCGGGCGTCGCGGTTGTACTTGTAGGCTCCGCTCACCGCGCCAAAGAGGGTGCCGAAGTACCAGAGCGCCTCGAGCACCCCCAGCACCAGCGCGACTCCGAGGTCGCCTCGGCGGGCGGCGTCGAAGGTGGCAAAACCGAACAAGCCGTTCCACGTGAGCGCTGCCAGGCCGATGAGGGGTTGCCCCAGATAGAGGTGGCCCCCGCCCGGGACGAGGGAGAAGAGCCCGGCGAGCAACGGAGACTTGGTGGGGACGCCCGTGAGCGAGCGCGCTGCCTCGACGAGCGCGCCCTGCCCGGGGAAGGGCGAGAGTGTGGCGAAGCGGTCGGCGGCGGGCTGGTATTGACCGAGCGTCAGCTGCGCCCAGCCCAAGAGGTAGCCGGCGCGCTCCCGCTGGGGCTTGCGCACGCTCTGGCCGTACGTTGCGAGCCAGCCCGCAAGATGGGTGGCGGCGGCGGGGTTGTCTCCTCCCAAGTAGTGGGCATAACCGACTTGCAGCGCGGCCTGGGCTGCCAGCGCGGTCGAATCGGGGCGGGCCCAAGTGGTGGCGAGCAGCGATTGATAGTGGGCCAGCGCGGCGTCGGGCTGGCCTCCGCGCAGGTACGAAAGCCCAATGGCGTGGCGCGCGGCGTCGGCGTGCGGGCCCTCGGGGGTGAGGAAGAGGTAGCGCTTGTACTCGCCGATGGCCCGGTAGAAATCCCCCTCGGCCAAAAGCGCCTCGGCGAAGGTGAGGGTGGCTTGGGGAGCGCGAGGCTCCGGGGCACTGGCGGCAATCGTCAGGAGGAGGATGGGGAGAACCAGAAGGTGCTCTCCTCGAGAGGGTCGAGAAGGTGCAGCGTCTCTCCGTCCTCGAGCAAGCGCAACTTCCGAAGCGCCGAGGACTCACCCGCGCGCAGCAGCCGATCGAAGGTCAGGAGCATGCCCACCACGCCGTGCCGCCGCACCGAGAGCAGCCCGTAGCGCGAGCAGGTAGGCCGATGCGCGCAGCGCGCACCGTCGATGGGGCTCACCACCGTGCGGTAGAAGTCGTAGGAGAGCTGGAAGAAGGTGTCGTCGCCTCGGAGGGAGCGGAGGGGAGCCGAGGCACGGCGCACCTCGGAGGTAACGGGGTGTCTGTCCGTCCCGAACGGGCCGAAGCCCAAAAGTGCCGCGAGCAGAACCGCGTTCATCGTCCTCCCTACAGCTCAGGGACTTGTGCACCGGCCATCAGAACGACAAACGTATGGGGCTTCGCAGCCCGCGACCAGGCACCCCTCGCGTCCCGGCGATCCGTCGGCGTCCGGGAGGTCTAACTCCAGATCGAGCTTCTCCGGACCTTGTAGACACAACGCCTGGTCGAAGTTGCCAAAGCCAGGGACGCTGGCTCGCAGCTCGTAGCAGCCGGGTGGCAGAGGGCGCACCAGCACCGTTCCGTTCGCGTCAGGCGCGAGGTCCACCAGCGGGGTGCCCAGCACCTCCAGTCGTGCGCGGTCCACCCGTTGGTTGTGACCTGGGGAAAGCTCGACGTGAAGGGAGCCCGCTGGCTGCGGTTGCACCGCGCCTACGTCTGCCACGTCGCCGCCGCGCACCATCACCGTCCAGCGCAAGGCCTCGGTGGCCGAGGCGACGGCGAAGAGTTCGACCGCTCCCTGCGGCACCCCTTGTAGCTCGAAGGCGCCGGATGGCGCGGGTCGTGCCGACAGCGAAGACATTCCGAGCACCGCCACCACCGCGCGTGAGGTGTCTAGAGAGGTGAGACGCCCGCGCACCCCGCCCTCTTGCAGCGGCCGGTTGTCGAGGCCACCGCAAGCGGCAAGCAGCAAGAACGAGAGCGCGTGCGTTCGCATCAGAAGCGGTACCCCCACGCGGCCCAGCCGCCCAAAAAACCCAACACGCGTGGCGCGCCGTCCACCGCCAGCACCGTCAACATCACCTGCGTCTCCACCGACACCTCCCAGCCACCGGCCAGCTCGAGCCCCGCGCCGGCCATCAGCCCGGGGGTGATGCTCGAGGCCGACTGGGCAGCCTGGTACGTCTCCAGGGAGAAAGACCGCTGGACCCACAACCCGGCCACGCGCGGGCCGACCCACACCGATACGCGGCCGAAAGCCCACGGGTAGAGGACGGCCGCGCCCGCGAGCACCGAGGTGGCGGTGAAGGGCACTGGCGGACCTCCGAGCCGCAAACGCTGCGCGGTGCGAAAGCCGCTTGCGTCCATGGAAAGCGACAAACGGTCGAGCAGCACCCGGTGCAACCGGAGCGAGAGTCCCACCGATGGAGAAGCCGGCAGCACTTCGTTCTGGCTCGAGGCATCGAGGAAGCCGAAGCCTCCCCCCAGGAGCGAAAGGGAACGCCAGGGCGCGCGGCGCAAAAGAAGCCGCTCGAGGTCGACCCGATCGCCGGAGCGCACCATCACCTGTTCGGCCCAAAGAACGGCACCACCCTTCGTCAGCTCGACGCTGTGGGCACCGGGTACCACCGCAGCGCCGCCGGGCAGCTCCGTTCGCTCCTCGCCGTCCACCTTGAGGGTGAAGCCATCGAGCCGGGGTGCATAGGAATACAGCTCCGGCCGGCCGGTGCGCTCGACGCGGCCGGAGAGGAGAACGGGGTCGGCGCCTACTTCCAAAATCTCCGCCGAGGGGCGCTGCCTGCCCTGCGAGAAGACCCAGGTGTGTCGCCGGGCGTAGTCGTGGGCCTCGGTGGCGCTCACCGCTCCGTCTCCGTTGCGATCTGCCGTGCCGTCCAGCCCCGCGACCAGAAAGTGGGTGTAGATGTCGTTCTGGAGCGTCTCGTCCTCGCGTGCCGTTTCGCCGAAGTCGCTCGCCGACAGCACCATCGCCGCGCGCGATGCCGTTTCCAGAGGGCGGATAGGGGGGCCCTTGAGCGAGGCCAGCTCCGCTTCCACGTCTTGGGGGAGCAATGACTTGCCGCTGCCGGAGTGGCAGGTGGCGAGCACCAAAAGCCTCCGGTGGGAGGCAGCGGCAAAGAGACGGTCGGTCAGCACGTCCACCGCCAGCGCCGTCGTGGAGACGCGGTGAAACTGCGCATCGGACGTCACCACGTACCGCGCCAGTGCCCCGCGCGCGTCACGCCCCAGCGTGCCATGGGCAGACAGGTAAACCACCAAGATGTCGTCGGGGCGGGAAGCCTCTTGGGCCACCGCGTCCAGCGCGCGGGTGATGGCGTCGCGCGTCGTCTCTTCTTTTCGCGTCAGCACCCGTACCGAGGTGAAGTCGCCGCGCCGCGGGTCGGACAACACCTGGGCGAGGTCTTGGGCGTCCTTGCGCGCGAAGCGGAGCGGCCGCCAGCGCTCGTCCTCCACCTCGGTGATGCCCACCAGAAGCGCGAAGCGGCGCGGCTGATACGCCGCCTCCACCGCTTGCGACGAAGGGTGCACGGTGACCAAACCGCCCTTCTCGCTGCCTGGGTGGTGGGCGCAGGCCGCCGCCCAAAGCGGGAGCCACCATCCCAGGTGTCGACATACGCCTGACAAGCTTCAAGGCTCCACGTGAAGGACGAGCCGACCCACCGCGACGTCGCGCGACGCGCCCGAGTCTATACGATGCAGCGCCTCGGCCGGGCCAAGCGAGGTGGGCGTGCGGGAGGCCACCACCCACACCGTCACCGAACCCGACTCTCCCGCCAGTGACACGCCCGCCAGCTCGCCGCGCAACCGCAGGTCGTTGGTGCCGGCCTCCAGTGGTACCTCGCCCAAAAGGCGAGGCTTGGAGTCGGCGCTCTGAAGCCACAGCGCCGCGACACCAGCCTCCGAGGAGTGGGCACGGAAGACGATGACGTCGTCGGGGCGAACACGGGCGCCGTCGGAGACGCGCCGCACCGTTCCATCGGGCGATTGAGCCGCGGCGCTCAGCTCCAATACCAGTCGCCCGGCGTTTGCTTTGATCCCCTTGTCCTCGTCGGGAGGGCGCACGAAGACGATGGCGGCGATCCCCGCGGCGAGCAAGCTGGCGGCGACCCCGGCCACTGCGAAGCGCCGCGGGCGTCGACGCGCGCGCTCCACCCGGCGCCAACCCACCTCATTGAACGGCGACGAGCGCGGGCCGGCGGCCTCGAGCAGCAGCGCGTCGGCGAGGCCGTCGAGCAGGCTGGGGCCGCTCTTTTCGAGGAAGGTGTCGCACACCTCGCAGCCTTGCGCGAGGTGCTCCACCAGCTCACGGTGCACGGCCGGCTGGGCGAACAGCGCCTCCAGAAGGTTTTCGTCGAGGTGCGCCACGGCTACTCCCACCTCGCCTTCGTCAGCCGCACGAGCAGCTCGCGCTTTGCCCGGGCCCGGAAGCGCTCCAGCCGCATGGTGACGGCGCTCTTTCCCACGCCCAGCCGTTCGGCAATCTCCCGCGCCGACAGGCGGCCCTCCAAGTAGAAGAGGCGAACCGTTTCTTTCTCGGCGCCCTCGGGCAGCGCCTCCACCAGCTCTCGCACCACACGGGCATCCACCTCGGCGTGAAAAGCAGGCGGGAGCAGACCGATGGCGGCTACCTCCTCGGCCTGCAGCAGCGCCTGCGTTCGACGCGAGGAGGCCGATTTCGCCAGGTGCGACAACGCGCGGTTGCGGGCGATGCACAACAGCCAAGACTCGAAGGCTGCCGCCGCCTTCAAGCGGGGAAGGGCTCTGAATGCGCGGGTGAAGGTTTCTTGCACCACGTCCTCCATGTCGTCCTGGTCGAGAGTGGCGAAGCCCTCGAGCAGGCGCACCACCAGCGGCCGGTAACGCTCGAAGAGCGCCCGGAGCGCCGCCGCATCGCCCTTTTGTGCCCGGTCGATGAGCCGGGCCGTCTCCTCCGTCACCGTCTTCATGGTGGACCCGCGGTGCCCGCGAGCGGCCACGCACTGTGCCCCAAGCCGGCCGTGGCCGGAACGACGGATGCCGGGTCTACAGGGCAAGGCCGCCGCATCTTCCGGGAGAGCCATGAAAAACGTCCGATTCCTCGCCGTGCTGGTCGCTGTGGGTGTGGTTGGTTGTCAGTGCAACAACCCCATTGTGGCGCCTGTCGATGACGGGGGTGCCGGAGGCGGAGGTTCCGACGCGGATGCAGGGGGAGGAACGTGCGGCGACCCGGGGCAGGTCTGTTGCGTGGGTGGCGCCTGCAACGCGGGGGGCTGTTGTGTCGGCAACGTCTGCGCGGCAGCGGGCGCGCAATGTGGAGCGCTCCAGGGCACCTGCAGCAACGGAAGCTGCGGCAACTGCGGCGGTCTCGGAGAGGCCTGCTGCACCGGCAACACCTGCACGGCGGCGGGGACGGCCTGCGTCGCCAATACCTGCTCCGCCTGCGGTGGCGTGGGGCAGCCCTGCTGCGCGGCCAACACCTGCACCACGGCGGGAGCCACCTGTCGCAACAGCGTATGCGCCGTCTGCGGCGGGTTGGGTGAGGTCTGTTGCCCGGGCCGGCAGTGCGACGCCGCCTCCTCTGTTTGTCTCGGCGGAGGCGCGGGCACCTGCGCGGCCTGCGGCGGCCCCGGCGAGCCCTGCTGCGCGGGCAGCAACTGCGGCGCGGGTGGTTGCTGCGTGAACAACGTGTGTACCTCCAGCGGTTCCACCTGTCCCACGCTCGGCGGCGCGTGCGCCAACGGCAGCTGTGGCAGCTGTGGAGGGGCCGCGCAAACGTGCTGCGCCGGCGGTATCTGCACCGCGGGGAACGTCGTCTGCCAGGCGACCCAGTGCGTGGCGTGCGGAAGCCCAGGTCAGCCCTGCTGCGGCAACAACAGCTGCACGGCGGGGGCCACGGTGTGCAGCAACGGTAGCTGTACCGCCTGTGGCGGCGCGGGTCAGCCTTGCTGCCCCGGAGGACAATGCTCCGCGGCGGGCACGGCCTGCGGCGGCGGTGTCTGCCGCGCTTGCGGAGGTCCTGGGGAGCCGTGTTGTCCCGGTTCAAACTGCGCGGGCGGCTGCTGCGATACTGCAGCCGGCAATGTGTGTCTCGCCCCGGCAGCCACCTGCGGAGGCGGCGACCTGTGTCTCGCCTCCGGCCAATGCGCGGGCTGCGGCGGTCCCGGCCAGCCGTGCTGTGGCGGCACCACCTGCAACAGCGCGGCAGACATCTGTGTCCAGGGGCAGTGCACGAGCTGCGGCGGGCCGCTTCAGCCTGCCTGTGCGGGCAACTCCTGTCTGGCGGGCGCCTGCTTCGACGCGGCCACGGGGCTGTGCGTGCCCGCGGGCGGCAACCTGACCGGCGGCACCGCGGTGTGCGACGGCAACGGCGGCGCGGTGGCTTGTGGTGGGGCAGGGCAGCCCTGCTGCGCCGGCAACACCTGCTCCGCCACTGGCGCGTGCTGCGCGGGTGGCACTTGTGTGAACGACGTGGCTGCGTGCGGCGGAGGCCTGGGCACGTGCAATGGCGGCGCCTGCGGCAACTGCGGCGGTGCGGGCGACCCGTGCTGCCAGGCCCAGGGGCCTGGCGCGGACTTTTGCACCGCGTCCGGGCTTGCCTGCAACCCGAACAACAACAACTGCACGGCCTGCGGTGGCGCGGGCCAAGCCTGCTGCGACGGCAACGTCTGTGCCGCTGGCGGGTGCTGCGACCAGAACACCGGTCTGTGCGTGGCGTCGGGGGGCACCTGCAGCGACAACCAGGGCTCTTGTTCGAACGGCGGTTGCCGCGGCGGCACCTGCGGGCGAATCAACCAGCCGCAGTGTGGAGGAAACGTGGTGTGCACGGCGCCCTACACGGTGGAGGTCGACAACGTCTGTCGCGCCTGCGGAGGGAACGGCCAGCGCTGCTGTGACGCTCCGGGCGGGCTGTACTGTGGCACCGGGTTCACCTGTGGGCAGAACAGCACCTGCGTTCCTTGCGGAGGGGCGGGCGAGCTGTGCTGCTATGGTCGTTTCTGTGATTCAGGATTGAGCTGCGGTACCAACCTGCGATGCAACTGACGACGTCGGTGCCTTCTTTGAAGCGGCAGGGAGAAGCGATGACGAATGACTCGACGATGTCCGCGGCGGTGTTCCATCGAGGCGCGGCGGTGGCGCTCGCGCTTTGGGCCGGGGCAATTTTGGGCGGTTGCAACTGCGGCGGAACACCGGCGAATTGTGGCGGTCTGGGGCAGGCCTGCTGTGCCGGCGCCACCGAGTGTGCCGCCGGCGGCGTCTGCCAGCGTGGCGTCTGTGCACAGTGCGGCGGCCCCGGGCAACCCTGCTGTGAGGCGAGCAGCTGCGCGGGCGGCGGCTGTTGTCTGAACAACGTGTGCGTGGCGGTCGGAGCAACTTGCCCCGGCTTCGGCGTGTGCAGCGGCGGCAGCTGTGGTGGCTGCGGAGCAGAGGGTCAGAACTGCTGCGGTGGCCGGTGCACGGCCCCTGGCATGGGCTGCAACGGCTCGGTTTGCGCGCCCTGCGGCGGCGCCGGACAGCCGTGCTGCGCCAATGACACGTGCACCGCTCCCAACTTGGGCTGTACGGGCGCCAACACTTGTGCGGCGTGCGGGGGCGCCGGCCAGCCGTGCTGCGCGAACCAGACGTGCGGCGGGAGCGGCCTGGCGTGCAACAACTCGGTGTGTGCGGCTTGCGGCGAGGCGGGACAGCCTTGCTGCCCGGGCAGCGTGTGCAACAGCGGCGGCTGCTGCGACCAGAACGGCCCCATCTGCATCGCCAGTGGAGCGGCCTGCCCAGGAGGCCAAGGCACCTGCTCGGGTGGTGGCTGCCAGAACGGCGCCTGTGGCCTGGCCGGCCAGGCGTGTTGCGGCAATGGTGTGGAGTGCACGGCGGCCTTCACCGACTGCCGCAACAATGTCTGTGCGCAGTGCGGAAATGCCGGCCAGCGGTGCTGCCCGAACGAGGTCTGCGCCACCGGCCTGGTGTGCAACCGAGGAAACGACGTCTGTCAGTAAGGCTTCTTCGCGAGGGCGCGAATGGTTTCCAGTCGGGCGGAGAGCTCCGCTTCGAAGCCGTTTTGGCCCGGTTGATAGAAGCGGCTGCCCTCGAGCGCGTCGGGGAGGTACTTCTCGGGCACGTAGTTTCCTTCGAAGTTGTGGGGGTACTTGTAACCGCCGCCGTAGCCCATCGACTTCATCAGCTGGGTGGGAGCGTTTCGTAGGTGGAGCGGCACCGGCAGGGCTCCCTGCTCCTTCACCACCGTGCGCGCGGCGGCGTACGAGGTGAGCACCGCGTTCGACTTGGGCGCCATCGCCAGGTAGGTGACCGCCTGGGTCATCGGCAAGACCCCTTCGGGCAGCCCCACCAGCTCAAAAGCGTGCAGCGCATCGACCGCCACTGAGAGCGCGCGCGGGTCGGCGTTGCCCACGTCCTCCGAGGCGAAGATGACCATGCGCCGAAGGACGAAGACCGGGTCCTCCCCGGCCTCGAGCATGCGCGTCATCCAGTAGAGCGCCGCGTCGGGGTCGGAGCCGCGCATCGACTTGATGAACGCGGAGACCACGTTGTAGTGCTCCTCGCCGCCCTTGTCGTAGAGGAGCGCCTTTTGCTGCAGGGCCTCCTCGGCCGAGGCGCGATCGACCTTGCCGCGGCCGTGCTGCGCAGCGACCTCGAGCGCGGTGAGGGCTTTGCGCGCGTCGCCCCCCGCCGCCTGGGCGATGAAGGCCAGCGCCTCGTCTTCGACTTGTACCTGGCCGGAAAGCCCCCGCGGGTCGTTGAGCGCGCGGCGCAGCACCTCCACCAGCTCCTCTTCCTCCAGGCCGCGCAGCGTTACCACCCGGGCGCGCGAGAGGAGCGCCGAGTTCACCTCGAACGAGGGGTTCTCGGTGGTGGCGCCGATGAGAGTCACCGTGCCCTTCTCCACGTGGGGCAAGAGCGCGTCTTGCTGCGCCTTGTTGAAGCGGTGAATTTCGTCGACGAAGAGCAGGGTGCGTTGACGTTGGAGCTTCCATCGCTCTTGGGCGGCGGCGACCAGCTCGCGTAGCTCCTTGACCCCCGACAGCACCGCGGACACCGAGGCGAAGGCGGCGCCGGTGGTGTTGGCGACGACTTTGGCCAGGGTGGTCTTCCCGGTGCCCGGCGGGCCCCAGAGGATGAGCGAGGGCACCTGGTCGGCCTCGATGGCGCGGCGCAAAAAGCGCCCTGGCGCAGTGAGGTGCTCTTGGCCCACGAACTCGGCGAGCGTGCGAGGCCGCATGCGCTCGGCCAGCGGCGCGTGGGTCGCGGCTTCAGCCTCGGCGGCACGGTCGAAGAGGTCCACGAGGAACGTTTCGCTCAGTGCTTCGAGCCAAAGACCGCGTCCTCGAGGCGCTTGACGCGCACCTCGAGCGACTTGTCGCTGCCCAATTGCTTGATCGCGCTGGTCATCGCGTTGGTCAGAGCAAACTGAGTCTTCTGAATGCCTTTCACCGCGGTGAGCAGCTCATCCTGGCCCTCCCGCACCTCGTCTAGGCCCGTGCGGACCTCTTCTAGCCCCGCGCGCAGATCTTCTTGATCAACACGCAGTGACTTCACCTCGCCACGCAACTCGCTCATGTCCGTCGTGAGCTTGCGGACCGCTGCCTCGAGCTTCTCCATCGGAGTTGCCATCGCAAAGGAAGTTGAGCGCAAACCAGACCGGGGCGCAACCGCCGCCCCAGCGCCCAAAAAGTCGGACCGTTCTTCTGTCCGCGTATGATGGCGTGCGCATGGAGCTCTTCGAACTCCTTCAGGCCGCCACCACCGTCGTCCGCCAGCGGGCTTTGGGGTTTACGCCCGAAGTGGGCATCATTCTCGGCTCAGGCCTGGGCGCTTTCGCCGACACCTTCGAGAACAAGGTGGTCATCCCTTATGGAGAGTTGCCCAACTTTCCGACTTCTTCGGTCGCCGGGCATGCGGGCCGGCTGGTGCTGGGCACCATCGGGGGCGCCCGCGCGGTCGCCATGCAGGGCCGGGTGCACTACTACGAGGGCTACCAGCCCTGGCAGGTCGCCTTTCCTGCCCGGGTGCTCTGCGCCTTGGGCATCCAATCGCTGGTGGTCACCAATGCCTCCGGCTCCATCAACTTGCGCTTCCAGCCCGGAGACCTGATGGCCATCACCGACCACCTCAATCTCTCGGGGTGGAACGCATTGGTGGGCAAGAACGACGATCGCCTCGGCCCCCGCTTTCCTGACATGAGCACCGCCTACGACCCCGGGCTCACCGCCCGCTTGTTCGAGGCGGCCCGGGAGCTGGGCATCGACCTCAAGCGAGGCGTCTACGCCATCCTCTCCGGGCCCTCGTACGAGACGCCGGCGGAAATCCGCGCGCTGCGGGTTCTGGGTGCCGATGCGGTGGGCATGAGCACCGTCCCCGAGGTGATCGCCGCCGCCCACATGGGGGTGAAGGTCGCCGGCATCAGCTGCCTGACCAACCTCGCCGCGGGCATCGGCGACAAGCCGCTCACCCACGAAGAGGTCGCCCAAACGGCCGACCGCGTGCGCGACGTCTTCATTCGGCTGCTCAGCCGGTTCCTCCCCGCAGCGGCGAAGGTATAGTTCGCCTCCATGTCCGAACGCCGAACCCAGCAGCGTCGCGCCGAGCCGAAGCTTGCGGAACCCTTGGAGCGCAAGCAGGAGCGGCGTACCGGAGAGCGCCGTGATTCTCCTCGCGTCCCCATGACCTTCCTGGTGCGCGACCTCGTCGAAGGTGGCTCCTACGAGGAGCGGGAGGGAGACCTCTCCACCGGGGGCATCTACTGGAAGGGGAAGTACCCAACGCTGAACAGCGCCGTCGAGGTCCGCTTCCGGTTGGCTGGGGTGCCCCGCGAGATTCGTGCCAAGGGAGAGATCATCCGCGTCACCGATGGCGGGAAGGGCATCGACTTCCACCTGCGCTTCACCGAGCTCGACGTGCAGTCTGAGCTGGCAATCGCCAGGTTCATCGACAAGCACGGGTGACCTGTCGCCGCGATGCCCAAGCTGCCCTGGAAAGAGCTGTTCGACGCTGCGGCGGCAGTCCGCACCCGCGCCTACGCGCCGTACTCGAGCTTCCAGGTGGGCGCGGCGGCGCTCGCCGACGACGGCTCGATTCACACCGGCTGCAACGTAGAGAATGCTTCTTACGGCCTGGGCGTGTGCGCCGAACGCAACGCCATCGCGCGCATGGTGGCGGAGGGGCGGAAGAAGCTCGTGGCGGTGATGATTGTCATCGACACCTCCGAGCCCACGCCTCCCTGCGGCGCGTGCCGGCAGGTGATGGCCGAGCTGGGCGGGCCCGATCTGGCGGTGGCGAGCCGTAACTTAGAGGGCCAGGAAGCGCGCTGGACGCTGAAGGAGCTTTTGCCCTTTGCCTTCACGAAGGATTTTCTTTGACCGCTTTGCCTGCGGGCAGCTTTCCCAACGCCTCCTCGAAGTTGTGAAAGGCGTTGCATGGTTTCCGTAGCCCAAGCAGGTAGGGCACCCCGCGCAGCTCCATCTTGACCTTCTGCCACAGCCGGCCGAGGAGGGAGCGCTGCCGGGCCGTAGGCTTTTCGACCGCGAGCTCCTTGAGATCGATGTAGTGCGTGGAGGTCTGGCCGATTCCTTCGAAATCGTGGGTCAGCGTGCGGGCGAAAGGCCGAAGTCCCTCGTCCACCTGGGCGAGCGCGGCGTCGGTGAGCAGCACGTACTCGGGCACGGGCACGTCGTTCTTGAGCATCCGGTGCACCAAAATGACGTCGACCCCCGCCAGCTCGGTGTGGCCCTTCACCCGCTGGAAGGCCACTTCGCCCTCGTGGGCGACGAACTTGAGCTTGAGCTGCTCGATCTGCATGCAGCTGTCGCAGTTGCACATCCGGTCGGCGACCAACTGCTCCTTCTGGCGCACGAAGGCGCGCAGCATCTCGGCGACCTGGCGGCTCACCGCCAGCGCACGGCTGTTCCCCACTGGCGCGTAGAAGAACGCCGCGTCGCCCTCGAGCTTGGCGAGCTTGAGCCGGCCGGCGCCGTCGATGACCGCCTCCAACAACCGGGCGACGATGTTTTGGGCGTGCGTGAGGTTCCAGCGGTGCACGGTCATGAAACGCGTGTACCCGCCGATGTCCGCGATGAGCAGCATGGCGCGTTCGATTCCCATGGCTACTGTCGAAACCCCACCGAGAGCCCGAGCATGTGGGCCGTTCCCTGATAGCGCGCGGGAAATGCCTCCCCGGTGGATTGCCGCGGTGTCACCAGCACGAGGAGGTAACCCAAGTCGGCGGTGAGGTTGCCCATCTGGTAGCCAACGCCCATCGAGGCGAGCACTCGGTCGCTGTCCGGGAGCGAGGGGGAAAGTGTGTCGGTGGGGGAGGGCGTAGGGTCGAAGCCGGCTCCCAGGCGCACGGTCAGCTGCGGATTCACCGAGAGCTCCCCCGCCACCCGCGCGGTGAAGGTGTTCTGCCAGTCGCGGCGTAGCTCTTGGTCGAGCGCGTCGTCTTCGAAGTCCAGCCGCAGAGCATCGAGCGAGCTCCAGGCGGTGTAGCTGACGTCTCCGCTCACCCGGAGGCGCGGAGTGACCCGGTAGCTCGCGCCCATCGCGACCACGTGGGGCAGAGTAAGAGAGGTGCGTATGTCTTGATCGCGCAGCAACGCTTCGGCCTCCCGGGGCACGGTGAAGTCGGCCCGGCCCTGAAAAGAAAGGGGAACATCGCTGCGCCAGCTCGCGCCCACCGAGAGGCGATCGGAGAGGAAGCGCGCGCCGAAGCCCAAGTTGAAGCCGAAGCCGAAGGTGCCTCCGCCCATGCGTAAGGAGCCCTCGGAATCGACGAAGTTGATTTGCTGCGCGAGCTCCACCGTACCGCGCACCAGCGAAACACCCCCTCCGATGCCCAGACGATCGTTGAGCCGATAGGCGACGCTGGGGTTGACGGTGAAGGTGGTGACGTTCGAAGCGCTCGCTTCGAACCGGCCGTCGAAGGTGGCGGGCCAGGAGAGCCCCAAGCCGAAGTTGGAGAAAGCGCCGACGCCGGCGAAGAGCTGGTTGCTGAGCGGCGCGGCGGCGAAGACGCTGGGAATGGCGAACAGCCGCGGGTCGACGGTGGAGGGAGAGCCGTCCACCGCGCGCACCGGCGCGTAGCTGAAGGTGGGGAGAATGAGGTTGGTCGACACCTCGGCGGAGATGCCGTCTTCGAAGGGAAGGAGGCCGGGGTTGTAATAGAGGGTCGAGGCTCCGAAAGCCGAGGCCGTTCCAGTGCCGGCGCTGCCCACCGCGCGCGCCGACTGCTCGGGCACCGCAAACCCGGCCGCAGCTGCTTCGACGGCGGCGAAGGTCACCACCACGAGCCAGCGCTTCATAGGTCCACCCATTGAACGGCTTCGTTCTGCGCCGAAATGGCGAGGGAGGCCGCGGTCACGCCCGAAAAGAGGTCGAGCAGGAAGGCGTGATTGCCGCCGGTGTACTTCTTTTCCTTGAAGTTGGCGGGCGCCAAAGCGGCGTCGATGCTGCGAATGAGCGCCTCGGTGGTCGGGTTGGGCACCACGAGGTCGCCCTGAATCCAGGAGATGAAGATGCGCTTGCGCGGATGGGAGGGGGTGAGCGGCTCGGCGATGAGGTGCCTGCCCACGTTCTGTGGATCGGCGGGGTCGAGCGCCCAGCGGGCGATGTCCATGAAGCGTTCGTACGCCGCCGACCCCGGAGGCATGTTGCGTCCGGTGAGGTAGGCATCGAGCGCGTCCTTGTCGGCGCGGAACCCTTCGGCGGTGAGCAGGATGTCGGTTTGCGAGGCTCCGGGAACGTTGAGGCAAGCGGCCAAAATCTCGGGAAGGGCGGCGGTGACGAGCGCGCCCATGATGGCGCCCATCGACTGGCCGATGTAGCGGGGGTTCGCCGGCTCCAGCCGCTCCACTTCTGCGGTGTTGGGGTCGTCGACGTCGATCGCGCCGATGCCGCTGGTGGTGTCGCTCAGCACGCGCAAGAGTTGGGCGATGTCGATCACCTGGTGGCGGAAGTGGTCACGGGTGGCGAAGAGATGGGTGGTGGAGTTGAACTGGTTGCTGGAAATCGCCGGCGTCTCCAAGGGGTCGAGGAAGGCGCCCAGGTTGCGAATGAGGTAGCCGTCGTTGGGGTCCGCCAGCGCGTCGGCGCAGCGGTGGTTGATGCAGAGACTCCCGCCGCGACAAGCATTGTTCGTGTGGCAGTACGAGCGGAGCCCGTGAAAGGGCGCGTCGATGGCCAAGGTGGCGTACCCGGCGCGGGCGATGGAGTTGGCGATCGCCACCGCGTCACGGCGCGACTGGCCCAGGCCGTGCTGGTAGATGACCACCGGAATGCGTCCGTCGGCGTGCTTGGGGGTTGTCGGTACCGCGAGGAGGAACCGCCGGCTCTCTTGACGCGGAGTGGTCAACGTCGCCGAGGTGAAGGGGCCGTCGGTGGCGACGTTCTGTCCGGTGGAGTGGTTCACCTCGGTGGCGTTGGGGTCGAACGCATTGGCCGAGGTGAAGTCGCCCTCTTTGACCCAGCGGATTTGCGAGCTCAAGTCCTGCCCCACCAGCCCGCCGAGGGTCGCCAAGAGCGAGACATCGACCGTAGCGAGGTTCGCGGGGCCTCCGGTGACGCCGGAGGGAAGGTTCCACTGGGCCGGTTTGGCGGCGAGCGGGAGCAGCTCGGCGGCGGTGCTTTGGGTGGTGAAGGTCCACGCGAGCAAGACCAGCTCCCGGGGGACTTGCAGCGCCTCGGCGGCGGCCAGGGCCTCTTGGGTGCGCTCGCGCAAAGGCTCGAGCAAGGCCGCGCTGGCGTCGTCCAGGCTGTCGAGGGTGCTCCCGTCGCCGGCGAATACTGGGGTGGTGAGCCGGGTGAGCGCGAAGACCGACCCGGGAACCACCGGCCGGTCTTCGAGGGTGCGCGCGCCCGAAAGCCACAGCACCGCATACCGGGTGTTGGGGCGGAGCGGTCGGGTGGGCTTGAGCGCCACCTGATCCGGCGTGCCTGCCGGAGCTTGGTCCGCAGTCCCGCAACCTCGGCACTGAACGGTGAAGGGCACCTGCTCGGTGGGGTCGTTTAAGTTGATGAGACGGAACTGCGAGGCATCGAGAGTGCTCCCGTCCAGGCGAGTGTCGGCGGCGCCCAGCGCATCGCTGGAGTCGGTGACCATCGACGCGGTGGTGGAGAACCCATCGAGCTGGTTCAGCCGCGCCTTGAGCTCTTGCGCCGTGGCGTCGTCGCCCGCCTCGGCGGGAATGTTCACCCTCCCGTTTTCGAGGAGCAGATCGTTGGGAAAGGGGATGACCGAAGCCGCGGGATCGAAGGTCGCCACGCCCATCTTCACCGTGCGAAAAGTCCATGCCGCCACCAGCGATTCGCGCGTCACCCCGTTCTTTTCCAAATAATCGAGCCCGGGGCGGAGCTGCCGCCGCACCCGCTCCAGGGTCACCGCCGCTTCGCCGCCGTCGATGAGCGAGGTGACCGAACGGCAGTTGGTCTGGTTGAGATCGGCGCAGGTGGTGAGCGGCTTTTTCGCGCGCAGGAGCACGAAGGCCGGCGAGCCCACCACCTCCACGCCGCCTGCGCCCCGCAGGCCTTGGGCGCCGCCCAGGAGCGCCACCGCGTAGAGGCGAGCGCGTTGCCAGGGGGCGGTGATGCGCACCCGCCTTCTGTCCGGGTCGTAGATGATGCTGGGGGTGAGCGCGGCGTAGCAGCTCAAGACGCAGGCATCGGGGTCTGCCGCGGTGGTGCAGCCGTCGCGGCACTGCAGAAGCTGGCCCTGAGTGGGCACCTCCGCGACCGCGTTGGGGTCGGTGACGTCGAGCACCCGCAGCGCGCCAGGGGTGACCGAGGCTGGGTCGAGCGCTCCCGAGAAGTCGTGCGTCGCCACCGCCTGGGTAGGAAAGCCGTCGAGCGTGCGCAGGTAACGGTTGAACTGCTTGTCCGCCTCGGAGGCATCGGGCGCGTCGGGTGGGTTGACGAAGCCAGTGGCGGCATCGATCGCCAGGTCATTCGGCTTGGGAACGATGGGAAGCTCGGCGCTTGGGTCGAACTGGGCCACCACTCGTAACGGAACCGGGTCGCGGGGAATGTCGGGGGTGCACGCGACGCCGGCAACGAGGGCGAGAGGACACATCCAAAGCGAGCGCATGAGGGCGCGGGATAGCACAGAAACCCGTGCGGGCGGCAGGGCGGGGCGTGCTAAATGCCGCCCACCTTGGACCTGGTGCTCACCAACGCCACGGTGGTGACGATGAACCGCGAGCGCGAGGTGCTCGCGCACGTCGACGTCCTGGTGCGCGAGGGGCGAATCGCCAAGGTCGGCAAGAACCTGGGCAAAGGGCCGCGCCGCACCCTCGACGCGTCGGGCAAAGTCATCGTCCCCGGGCTCATCCACGGACATTTGCACGCCTGCCAGACGCTGTTTCGCAACCGCGCCGACGGGCTGGAGCTGCTCGACTGGCTGCGCGAGCGCATCTGGCCTTTCGAAGCAGCGCACGACCGCGACTCGATGCGCGCCTCGGCCGACCTGACCTTCGCCGAGCTGATTCGCTCCGGGGCCACCGCCGCTCTCGACATGGGCACGGTGCGCCACTACGAGGCGGTGTTCGAGTCAGCGCGCGACTGCGGGTTTCGGCTTACCGGTGGCAAGGCGATGATGGATGCGGGCCAGGGGGTGCCCGCCTCGCTGCGTGAGACCACCAGCGACTCGCTCGCCGAGAGCCTGCGTCTCGCAAAAGCCTGGCACGGAGCGCACGAGGGTCGGCTGCGCTACGCCTTCGCACCCCGCTTCGTGCTCTCTTGCTCCGAGGCGCTCTTGCGCGAGGTGGCGGCCCAGGCCAAGGCGCTGGGAGTTCGAATTCACACCCACGCGAGCGAGAGCCAGGCGGAGTGCGACGCGGTTCGCCAGCGCACCGGCATGGACAATGTCACCTACCTGCACTCGTTGGGCATCGCTGGTCCCCAGGTGACGCTGGCGCACTGTGTGTGGCTCACCGCGCAGGAGCATCGCTTGCTCAAGGAAAGCGGCACGGTGGTCTGCCACTGCCCCAGCTCGAACTTGAAGCTCGCCAGCGGCGTGGCCAAGGTGCCCGAGCTCCTCGGCGAGGGGGTGCCGGTGTGTCTGGGCGCCGATGGAGCGCCCTGCAACAACAACCTCGACCTCTTCGTGGAGATGCGGCTGGCGGCGCTGCTCCACAAGCCGCGCGCGGGGCCGCTGGCGATGCCGCCGATGCAGGTGCTGGAGATGGCCACTTTGCACGGCGCGCGTGCGCTCGGCCTGGAGGAGGAGATTGGCTCCATCGAGCCGGGCAAGCGCGCCGACCTGACCGTGCTCGAGCTGGTGGCGCCGCACGCCGTGCCCGCAGGCGACGACGTGGTGGCCCAGCTGGTCTACGCCGGCCAATCGCGCGACGTCACCGACGTCTTGATCGACGGACGGGTGGTGATGCGCAACCGCGAGCTGCTCACGCTCGATGAGCCCGCGGTGCTCGCCGCCGCCCAAGAGCACGCCGCGCGCCTCGTCGACCGCGCAGCCTAGCCGGACCATTCATTGTAGAGTCCCCTCCCATGCTGGTTCCTCCTACCGAAGAACAGACTCTCAACGTCGACCACCGGGTCATCCTCCATGGTGTGAGCTGGGCGGGCTACGAGGCAATTCTCGCCGCGCGAGGTGACCACTCGGCGCCGCGCATTGCGTACCTCGAAGGAGAGCTCGAAATCATGTCACCCTCCGGAGGCCACGAAGCCACGAAGAAGACATGGGCTCGTCTGCTCGAGGCATGGTGCGAGGAGATGGGGGTGCCCCTTCAGGGCTTTGGATCCTGGACACTGAAGCGCCGCAAGGAAGAACGCGGCGCCGAACCAGACGAGTGCTACATCGTCGGGCGGCGGCATGCGCAGGTGCCCGACCTGGCCCTCGAGGTGATTTGGTCGCACGGGGGCCTCGACAAGCTCGAAATCTACCGGCGGCTCGGTGTTCGCGAGGTGCAGCTTTGGGAGAGGGGGCGCATTTCGGTGTTCGTCTTGCGGAAAGAGCGTTACGTGCGTGCCAGGCGAAGCGCGGTACTGCCAGCGCTCGAGCTCGAGCTGATCGCCCGCTGTCTGAAGGTGCAGTGGCAGGACGAGGCGGTCAGCTCGCTCCGCAAGGCTTTACGCCGGGAGCGGAAGACGCACTGAAGTCCCGGCCCTGACCTTGTCCTGACGCCCTTCGCCGCGCTAAGTGTCCCCGCGGCCGGTTTCTTGGCGGTGACTTGTGTCGAGGCTTTTCTTCCGAGCGATGACGTTGGCGACGGCGCTTCTGCTCGGCGGCTGCCAGTGCGGTCCGTCGGTGGTCGAGGAGGCTCCCTTGCCGGTCCCGGAGCCGCCTCCGGTTGCCGATGCTGGTTCGCCGACGCCGATCGATCCGGTGACGACGCCCGATGCCGGGCCCCAGTACTCCGGGCAATGGGCGGGCGAGGCCTGCCCCGAGGAGAGCTTCGTCTTCGCGGCGGACGCAGGGGTGCCCGAGGGGGCCTTCCCGTTCGGGCTGTGCATCGCCTTGCGCTCGCTCGGCGGAACCGCCCAGCTCAACGGCAAGCCGGCGCCGGGTGAAATCGACGTCAAGCTGGAGAGTGGCGATTACGAGGGGCGGTTGCGCACCCTCCCCGACGGTGCCGGCCACTACCACGGGCGGGCGATGCGCAGCCGGTACGACGTGCTCAAGTACCACCCCTCGGGCATCTTCCCCACTCACAATGGCTACCAGGAGCTCGGGGTGGCCGATCTCACCCAGGACCGCACCAAGGACCTGGACGTGCGCACCCACACGCTCAAGGGCACGGTGGCGATGGGCGGGGTGCCTTGGCTGTCGGTCGTGACTCCTCCCGACGTGCAGCTCGCGGCCGTCGGCCTGCCACGCGCTCAATCGGTCTCTACCACCCACACAGCAGGCGCCTACTCGGTGAACCTCATCGAGGGAGCCTTCTCCCTCTTGCTCTCGGTGCCGCGGGAGGCGCTGGGGGAGACCGAGCTGGTTGCCTTCCCGGTCCACTCCGGGGTCGGCTTCTACGCCGACGTCGACTTGGACATCGCCGTGGTGGCCTCGCAGCTCGAGGGGCAGCTCTTGGTCGACGGGCAGCCCTACCCGCGGCGGCAGCTCCAGGGGTACGACTACCGCATCGAGTACCGCCGGCTGGGTGAGGTCGACCCGGTCGCCCGCACCTTCCACACCGGAGGGGTGGCCGACTTCCGCGCCCTGGTGCCGAGCGGAAAATACGGGCTTTTCCTCGACGTCGAGTCGGTGCCCGACCGCCACTTCCCATCGCTTCTGGTCAACAAACAGCTCGCCGCCTCCGCCGACCTCACGGCGAGCACCGCGGCGGCCTTCTCGCTCACCACTGTCGCGCTCGAGGGAGGCATCACCATCGACGGGCAGCCGGTGCCCACCTCCCCCAACTACAACGCCGTCTTCTATCTCTATGCCTACGGCACCCAGAGCGAGCCGTGGTCGATGGCGTATTACGAGGTGCCGCTGGAGACGGCCTCCTTCTCTTTGCGCGCCTTCCCCGCCCAGTACTACGTCGGTCTGTGGGTCGACCCCTTCTTCCACCCCGAGCTGGTCGAGGGCTGGTACATCATCGATTCGGCCAAGAACGTGTTCGCCGACACCACGCTCCCGGTGGAAATCGAGACCTCGGTGCTCGAAGGCCGCCTGCTCATCGACGGCCAGCCGCCTCCTGCCGGGGAGGTCGCCGGGACGGTCGAACTGCAGAGCAGTGCGGGGGTGTACCGGCGCAAGCTGGTGCCCCAGAGCGGCGGCTCTTTCCGCGTGCGGGTTCCCAAAGGCATCTACGACGTCGACTTCACCATCGAGCCCAAGACCTTCCCGCAGTACGCCAGCGGGCGGCAGCGGCTCCTCACCAACTTGAACCTCCAAGGCTCACAGACCCAGGACCTCGTCTACGACACCGTGGCCTTTGCCGGGCCGCTGCGGGTCGGCGGTGAGCAGGTTCCCGACACCTTGCCTGGCGCGGAGGTTGGGCTACGGCTTCGCCGCACCGCCGGGAACCAGCGCTTCACCTGGAGCTTCGACGGCGGACAGCCGACCTACGTGTTGCGCGTGCCTTCGGGCGACTACCAGCTCACCTTCGTCATCGAGGAAGGCGCTCTTTCCGACGTGGCCTACGGCACCGCGCCGGTGGGGGTGAAACTCTCGGCGAGGCCGCCCCAATAGGCATTCGGCAGGTCATGCCGCCCTCCTCTTCTCCCATTCGGCTGTCGGGCCTGGGCAAGTCTTTCGGTGCCTTCCAGGCGGTGGCCGAGGTGTCGCTCGAGGTGGGGGAGGGGGAGGTGGTGGGGTTGCTCGGCCCCAACGGCGCGGGGAAGACCACGACCTTGCGTATGCTCGCGGGGCTCATCACCCCCAGCGCGGGCCAGGCTTGGGTGTGCGGGCACGAGGTGGCGCGCGAGCCGCAAAAGGCCCGGCGGTACTTGGGTTTCCTCACCGCTTCCACCGGCCTCTACGATCGGCTCACCGCCCGGGAGGTGCTGGTGACCTTCGGCCGGTTGCACGGGTTGGCGGAGGAGAGCTTACAGGCGCGCATCGCCGCTCTCGCCGCCGAGCTCGACTTGGGCGCCTTTCTCGACCAGCGCTGCGGGGCGCTCTCTTCGGGCCAGAGGCAGCGCGTGTCGATCGCCCGCGCAGTGGTGCACGACCCCCCGGTGTACGTGCTCGACGAGCCCACCGCGATGCTCGACCCCCTCGCCTCGCAGGCGATTCTCGAGTTGGTGCGTGGCGCCAGCGCGCGGAAGAAGGCGGTGCTCTTCTCCACCCACCGCATGGAGGAGGCCGAGTTTCTCTGCCAGCGAATTTTCTTTCTGCGCCAGGGGCGTGTGGTGGCCCAAGGGGCTCCGGTGGAGCTACGGCAAGCGAGCGGGCAGGCCTCGCTGACCGGGGCCTTCCTTCACTTCGCGAAAGGCTAAAAAGGTTTTCAGCCTCGGTTGTACAGACGCGACAGCTCGATGGAACGCATCAGCTCACGGTTGGCGTCGTCATGCAGCCGCATGCGGTGATGCAGGAGGGAGCTCTCGAGCGAGCGGTTCTCGAGGGTGCGATCCAGGGTGCGGCGGTTCATTGCTGCGGCCCGCGCATCGGTGACGGCTCGCTCCGCCGGCGAGAGCGTGGGTGGTACCTCAGGCGTCGCCACCGGTGGGGGCGGCGGCATGGGCGCGGGGGCGACGACGAAAGGGTCTGCCCCCAGCCGCCCAAACCAGCGTGTGTCCTCGGCGACGCGGTGGGAGTTGGCGACCATCGGGCCCGGAGCCGTCGTGTCCGCCGTGAAGAAGGAGGAAGCGTGCGGAAATCCCCCGTACGGACCGACGGGAACGGAAGCGACGGGCGGTGGTTTGAGCAGGCTCTTGGCCAACAGCGCTGCTCCCACGGCCGCCCCCGCCGCCACCAGGGTCCACAGGTCGTGGTTGGAAGATTTGATCTTGCTCATCGGGAGAATTGTCGATGCCCGGGGGGCAAAAGTTGTGTCGCCCATGACGCGCCGCGCCAGCCCCGTTCCTGGCCTCGCTCGAGACGACCGCAGTTTGCGTTGCACGCAGGTCAGGCCTACCGTCCTTTGCCACGTGAGCGCGTTTCGGGCCCTCTTGGCGAAGGAGTTGATCGACTCGCTCCGCGATCGCCGCACCCTGGCGATGATGATTCTCGTTCCCCTCCTGCTCTACCCGCTGCTCATCGGCCTGGTGGGAGTGGTGATGGCGGCGGGCCGGGAGCGAATGGCGAAAGAGGAGCTGACGGTGGCGGTGGCGAGTGACGACGCCTACGAATTACTCTCGGCGCAGCCGCTGCCGCCCCACACCAGCTACCAGCGCATGGAGAGGGTCGCTACCGAAGAAGCGCTGCGCGAAAAAAAGGTGTGGGCGGTGGTCGACGCTCCGGCGGGCGCGCTGGCGCGCATGGAGGCAGGGGAGCAGGCCTTGGTGACCCTCGTCTACACCAAGCGCCACGATCGCTCGATAGAGGCGTTGGAGCGGCTGCGGCGGGTTTTCAAGGGGGCGACATCGAACGTGCTCGCCACCCGGCTCGCCGAGCGCAACTTGCCCGTCACTTTCGCCGAGCCGCTGCGCGCCGACGAGGTCGACCTCGACTTCGAAAAGGACTTAGGTCCCCTCATCGCCTCGCGCATGCTGCCGGTGATGCTCTTGGCGATGCTTTTCATGGGCGCGCTCTATCCGGCGATCGACCTCACCGCGGGAGAAAAGGAACGCGGCACTCTGGAGACGCTTTTGGTGGCGCCGGTACGGCCCAGCGAGGTGCTGGCCGCCAAGTACCTCACCGTTGCCCTCATCGCCTCGGCGGCCACGTTGATGAACCTGGCTGCGATGGGGCTGAGCTTCGGCCTGGGGCTGTCCTTGGCCGAGGGAGTCACCGCCACCGTACGTTTCGGGGTCGGCCAGGTGGCGACCCTCGTCGTGTGCCTTCTGCCGACGGCGTTCCTGGTGAGCGGGCTGGCTCTGGCGGTGGCGTCGTTGGCCAAGAGCTTCAAGGAGGCGCAGACCCTGCTCACCCCGCTGGTGCTCGCGGGCACGGTGCCGGGGACGATTGCCCTGATGCCCGGCATCGAGCTCAGCGCGCTCACGGCGGTGGTGCCGTTACTCAACGTGGCGCTTTTGGTGAAGGCGGCGGTGCTGGGAACGGCTCAGCCGCTGCACGTCCTCATCTGCTTCGCCTCGGTGGCGGGGTGCGCGGTGCTGGCCGTCCGTCTGGCGGCCAAGGCCTTTCAAAAGGCAATCGAGGGCGGGTGGCCAGCGTAGTTAGACCTATCGGGCAAGGCCGATCGTGTAGAGTCCCATGCATACCCAGAGCCTGGCGCTAAGAAGGGATTTTTCCATGTGGAACCGGTTCAAAAGAGCGATGCGCAGCTTCGTGGGGTTCTTCGTGAGCTCCATCGAAGACCCCGAGCTGATCCTCGAGCAGAACATTCGTGACCTGAACGACCAGGTTCCGAAGATGAACGAGTCGATCGCCATGGTGCGCGCCAACGTCACCCTCTTGGAGAAGGAGAACGCCAAGTACAAGCAGGAGGTGGGGGACCTCACCGCGAAGGTGAAGGCGGCGATTCAGGGGGGGCGTGACGACCTGGCGGCGCAGTACGCCACCCGATTGCAGATGGAAAAAGGAGCCCTGGCGCGCAACGAGGCTCAGCTCTCCACCGCCAAGGCAGCTTACGAGAAGGCGCTGAACGTCAAGAAGATGTTCATGCGCGAGAAGGACAAGAAGACCCAGGAGGCGATGAACGCCATCCGCGACGCGCGGCGCGCCAAGTGGCAGGCCAAAGTCGCCGACGCCATGGAGTCCTTCGAGGTCGCGGGCATCGACGCCACCCACGACGAGATGGTGCGAAAGGTGGAGGAGCAGACCGCGGTGAACGAAGCACGCATGCAGATGGCGCTCGAATCGGTCGATCACCAGGCGGTGCAGATCGAGGAAGAGGCGGAGAAGCTCCAGGCCCAGGAGCTGGTGAAGCAGTTCAAGATGGAGATGGGCCTGACCAGCCCCGCGCCGGTGTCCGAGGTGGGAAGCGCGGGAGAAAAGACGCTGGGCAAGAAGGTCGAGGTCAAATGACAACCTCCCCCTCTCCCCTTGGGAGAGGATAGGGGTGAGGGGCGCAAGCTCGAGGGAAGCGTCATTTGATTCGCCGCGGCGGCCTCCTGCTCTTCCTCGGAATGCTTTTGGGCGCGGCCGCGTACGTCGCTGCGTCACGGTTGGGTTACCTCGACCGGCTCCTGGCGCGGGTGATGGGCGCTCCCCTCGCGTCCCAGCGCCTCTCGGCGGGTGACTTTCCTGCGGGGGTGGCGGCTCCGGTGGGGGAGATTGCCTCGGTGCCCTTGCGCCCGGTGCGCATCGGCTTTTCACCGCGCGGCTCCTCGGCGGCGCTCTTGTTGGCCACCGGTGGCGCAGGAGCCGAGCCCAGGGGAGGCCTCTTCAAGACCGCCTATGCGCTCGACGCCCAGGCCGTGGTGTTTGCCAAGGAAGAGGAGCTGCGAGGGGCGCTCATGGCCGGCGCGGAGAACGGAGGGGTGGACATGGCCGCCGTCTCCGTCGATCGGCTCGCCTTCTGGTCCGGTGGGCTACGAGACGCCTCGCCTCGTACGGTGCTGCTCTTGGGGAGAAGCCGCGGGCAAGAAGCCCTCGCCGCCGTCGACGTGGAGCAACTCTCGGAGCTGCGGGGCAAGCGCGTGGGTGCCTACCCGCACAGTCCGTCGAATTACTTCGCGCTGTGGGTGCTCTCGCGGGTGGGGCTGGGCCCGTCAGACGTGCGGTGGGTGGACCTCGGTTCGGCCCTCGAGGCGGGCGCTGCGCTCAGGGAGGGACGGGCCGACGCAGTCGTGGGACTCTTCGGAGACGTGGAGCTCGCGGCGCGCGACCGAGGAGGCAAGCTTTTGGCCACCACCGCTGACGCGCCGCACTTGATCTCCACCGTGCTGGTCGCACGGGGCGAGTTCCTCGCGCGCTATCCAGACGCGGTGCGGAGGGTGCTGCGGGGGCTACTCGACGCCGCCGGGAGCGTGTCACGAGACCCCATGCCCGCTGCGCGGCTGTTGGGAGAGGTGGCGCCTTACCTGGGCGACCCGGTGGAGGCGATCAAGGCCGCGCCGCCAGCGACGCTGCGCGACAACATGGCGTTCTTCGGCCTCTCGGGTGAGGCGCCGGTGACTTACGACGAGCTGTTTTTGAGCGCCAGCGCGCTGGCGGTGAAGCTGCGCCGAGCGAGCTCTGTGCCCATCCCCGAAGACACTCGGCACCTGGGAGCGCTCAAGTACGTTGCCGAGGCGAGCGGGCCGTGAGGCTCGGCATGTTCGAGATCATCGGCGCGATTGGGGCCGTCGAAACCATTGCCGTCGGGCACTCGATTCGCGAGTTGCGCCGGCTCCAAAAGACCTATGGTCGAGGGCGATGGCGGAAGCTAAAGGGCGTTGCTAACGTTCGTTTTCACGACGGCAGGTTCGCCACCGTCGAGGTTCACTGGTACGAAGCCCATGGGATCGGTCGAAAAGAATTCAAGATCAAGCGGTTCCTCTAAACGTGCTCGCTCGCGGGCGAGGCGACGTTATGTGGTGTGCCTGAGCAACGAGGGCTACGAAGCGTCACTCGAACCTCGAAAAATCTATCTCGCGTTGACGGACCCAGCAGCTGAACGTCGGGGATTTCTAAGAGTGGTCGACGAGTCTGGGGAAGACTATCTGTTCCCGAAGACGTACTTTGCGGCGATCGATCTGTCCGACACGGTAGCCCAGGCCGTTTCCACCATGATGTAGCCGTTGCGCTCAAGTACGTTGCCGAGGCGAGCGGCCCATGAGAGGAAGCGCGCCGTGGCCAGGTTTTTCGATTTCCTCAAGGCGACGCTCTTTTCTCCCGCGAACCTGATCTCGCTCGCCGCAGGGGGCGCCGCGGCGGCCACCCTCCACGACCCGACTCCAGTGTACTTCGCGCTGGGGGCGCAAGGGTTGTACCTGGCGCTCCTGGGAACTTCGCCTGGTTTTCGCCGATGGGTTCTGAAGACCGCCGACGTCGGCGAAGCGCCGGCCACCGGGCGCAAAGAGTTGGAAACGCTCGCTTCGGAGCTGGCGGCCTCCCAGCGCGAGCACTACTTGGCGCTCAGCGAGCTACGGGATCGCATTCTCGACAACTACCGCAGGCTTCCCGGCGGGCCGGTGCTGGTCGCCGCCTCGGAGCAGAAGGTCGACGCGTTGCTCGGGGCCTTCTTGCGCTTGCTCTCCACCCTCAACACCTACCGTCGCTACCTCAGCGCCACCGATCGCAAGTCGCTGGAGCAGGAGATCGACCAGCTTCGGGCCGAGGCCGCCGCCGAGGAGAACTCGCGCGTTCAAGAAGTGAAGAGAAAGCGGGTGGAGATTCTCCAGAAGCGGGTGCAGCGCTTCGTTCAGGTGGAGGAGAGCCGCGAGCTGGTCAGCCATCAGCTCGCCGGCATCGAGGACCTGTTGCGCTTGACCCACGAGCAGTCAATCGCCATTCGCGACCCCGAGTCGGTCAGCCGCCAGCTCGATGCCTTGGCGGCCGAGGTGACATCGACGGAGGAAACCGTACGGGAGCTGGAGCAGTTCATGGAGCTCGGGGAGGAAACGGGCGCCACCATCCCTCAGGGCACCAGGGTGAGATAGGGTGCCGCGTGTGAAAAATACTGGTTCCCTCACCCTTGCCCTCTCCCAGTGGGAGAGGGGAGCTCTTGTGCTCTGCCTGGCGGCGTTGGTTGCAGGATGTGGAAGCTGCGGCAAGAAGACGGTTGCCGCCCACGCCGGGGAGCTCAGCCGCTATCTGCCGAAGGACGCCGATGCCGTCCTGGTGGTGAACGACCTGGGCGCCCTGGGTGGAAAGATCGCGCTGCTTCAGCGGCTCAAGGTCGCCTCCTTCACCGCGCAGCTCCAGGGCTTTCGCGACGCCCAGGAGTACACCTCGGCGCTGATGTCGCAGATCGGCGTCGACTTGCGCTCCGCCGAGGCGATGGAAAAGGCAGGCATCGATCCTGGCCGTGGGCTCGGGGTAGCGCTTCTTTCCGGCGATCGTGCCTACTCGGTGCTGGCGGTGAAGGACGAGGGCAAGCTCGAGGATTTCCTCTTGCGCCTCTCCTCGATGCGCATGGGCGCCGGTGTCACCAACACGAAGACCGACCAGGGCGTCACCGTCACCTGGTTCAGTCGCATCACCGGCGCGTCTCCTGCGTTGGGCTACGTGATGAAGAACGGGCACGCCTTCATCGCCGCGGGGGCTTCGGTGCCGTTGCTTCCCTCCCTCGTGGCGTTGCCGGAGGAAAAGTCGCTCGCTCAGGAGCCTGCCCTGAAGGCCGCGCTGGCCCGGCTGCCACAGGAGCGCGACCTCTATGTCCACGTTCCGGCCGCCTCGTCGCGCGCCAAAGGAGGCGGCGCCGCCGGGGCCACCGTCTCGGCCCACCTCGCTGCGAAGGCCCTCACCTTGGTCGCCGACCTGCCATGGACCGGCCCCCAAGAGGCGCTCGCCCTGGCCAAGAAGCAAGAGGGGCCCGAGCTGTTCGGCGCCCTTCCCCCCGACGCATTTCTTTTGGGGCGTTTCTCGGGAGACCCCGCGCTGCTCGCGCCGTACTGGGCAAGCTTGGTGGGGCCCCATCTCACCAAGGCGTTCACCGAGGCGGGCTTCGACTTCAAGGGAGAGGTGCTCGACAACTTGAAGCCGGGCGCCGCATTCGCCCTCTCGCTCTCACCCGGCATCAACCTCGGCGGCGGCGTGCCCGAGCTCGATGTCCGCCGCACCAACCCTTTCCGCTATGTTCACCTGTCCGCGGTCGCCGAGGCCAAGGACGGAGCGAAGGCCTCGCAGACGTTGGCGAAGATCCCTCCCCTCGCCCCCCGCTTCGGCGCTCGCATCGAAGCGGTCGAGCGCGCGGGGAAGAAGCTCTACTCCACCACTTATTCGCAAGGAGAGGGCGTTCACTTCGCCCAGGCGGGGAACCGGGTGCTCTTCGGCGCTCCCATGGCTCGCTTGGAGGAGCTGCTCGCCAGAGCGGGCGGAACGTCGGCTCCCACGGGTGGCCCGGTGGCCGATGCGGCGCTGCGCGGGGTGCTCGACGCTCACGCGGGAGCGATGGTGCTGGACCTGCGCCGGCTCGCGCAGTCGGTGCAGGAGCTGCCCTCGCAGGCGTGGGGCATCGGTGGTTTTGCCATCAAGGCCACCACCTTGCGCTGGCTTGCGGCAACCGATGACCTGCGTGCGGTGACGTTGGCGCTCGACGCCAAGGAAAACGCGCTCCAAGCCGAGATTCGCCTCGCGCTCACCGAACCCCCAGAGGGAAGGGGTGAGGGGCGCGAATGATTCACGCCCGCGCCCTCCAGAAGACCTACCGAGACGGCGAAGGCGGAGTGCTTTCGGTGCTCGACGGGCTGACCCTCGAGGTGCGCGCGGGAGAGTTCGTCGCTGTCGTGGGCCCCTCGGGCAGTGGCAAGTCGACGCTCCTGCACGTGCTCGGAGGTCTCGACGCGCAATATGAAGGCGAAGTCGAGGTCGGCGGAACCCGGCTGCGCGGGTTGTCGGAACGCTCCCTGGCGGCGTTTCGCAACCAGAAGGTCGGCTTCGTCTTTCAGTCCTTTCACCTGGTGCCCAACCTGCCGGCGGTGGAGAACGTGCTCTTGCCCGCGTATTTCGGGGAGCGCCCGGTCGGTGCCGCCGAGCGTGAGCGTGCCCAAGCGGTGCTCGCCCGGGTGGGGATGGGGGCGAAGGCCGACCGGGTGCCCTCGCGGCTCTCGGGAGGAGAGCGGCAGCGTGTCGCCATCGCCCGCGCGCTCTTTCACCGTCCGCAAGTGCTCTTCTGTGACGAGCCCACCGGCAACCTCGACGCGGTGACCGGGAGCGAGGTGATTGGCCTGTTTCGCGAGCTTCAGCGCGAGGGGCTCACGATTCTCGCGGTGACGCACGAGGAGCGAATGAGCACGGCGGCGGGCCGGGTCCTGCGCCTCGAGAAAGGGCGGCTGGAAGGGCCGGCGTCATGACTCTGAGCTCGCTCGCCGCGCTGGTGCGCCTGTCTTTGCGCCGGGACGCCAAGGGGGCGGTCTTTTCGGGGTTCGGGGTGGTGATCGGCGTCGGCTCGTTGGTGTTCTTCGTCAGCCTCGGCCTGGGGGTGGCCAGGGTGGTGCGAGAGAGGGTGTTCCCTGTGGACGCGCGGCTCATCGACGTCGTCCCCCCCACGGTTTCTTTGGGCGCGCTTTGGGGCGACGGGAAGATCGATCACCAAGTGGTCGAACGTCTCGCGGCGCTGCCCGGGGTGGAGCGGGTTTACCGGAAGATGAATGTGCGGGTGCCGGCGGTGAGCCGCTACGATGGTGCCTTCTTCGGCTCGCGCATTCGTATGGGGCTGGAGATTCTCGCCGTGGGAGTCGACCCAGGCTTGGTGGCTCGCGACGTGCAGTTGGGGGACTTCGTCGATCCGGGGCCGGGCAAGCCCATTCCCACCGTGGTGGCCGCGCGGCTGCTCGAGATTTACAACAAGAGCTTCGCCCCGGCGCGCAAGCTGCCGCAGCTGTCGGCGGCGATGGTGGTGGGCTTCGAGTTTCCGGTGGAGCTCAACCGCTCCTTCGTCGCCGCCGTCGCCCCCGGGCCTGCCACCTCGTCGCAGCTGCAAATCGTCGGCGTCTCCGACCGCGGGCTCTTGGCGGGGGTGACCATTCCGCTGGAGGTGGCGGTTCGCCTCAACCGGGCGGCGGGAGTGGACGCCGAAACCTTCACCGGGGCCACCTTGCACGCCAAGACCCCCGGCGACGTTCCCCTCCTGGTGGAGAAGGTGAAGGAGATGGGGTTGCAGATTGACGACCAGGAGCGGCGGCTGGCGGAGAACGCCGGTGCAGCGGTGGCGGTGACCACCTCGGCCCTGGCGCTGCTCTCGGCGCTCATCTGTCTGCTCGCCAGCGTGAACATCGCGCACGCCCTCTCCGCTTCGGTGCGCGCGCGCGCCAAGGAGATCGGCGTGATGCAGGCGGTGGGTGCTTCCCGAGGAGACGTGCGTGCGCTCATTCTCGCCGAAGCGTTCGCCTTGGGGCTCTTCGGTGGAGTGGTGGGAACCGCCGCGGCGCTCTTGGTCGCTCGAGGGGTCGACGCCCTCTCCGCCGCCTATCTGCCCCCGTTTCCCTTCAAGCCCGAGTCGTTCTTTTCCTTTCCCTGGTACTTGCTGGTGGGAGGAGTGGCCCTGGGGGTGGTGGCCTCGCTCGCGGGCGCGTTCTTTCCCAGCCGAGCGGCGGCGGCCACCGACCCGGCGAGGACCCTGGCGGGATGAAGTGGCCCGGGCGCGGTTTGCCGGTGGCGAGCGGCTCGTTTCTCGCCGTGCTGAGCTGGCTCTACTTGGGTGACGTGGCCGACTGGTGGCGTGGTCGGAGCGCCGAAGTGGCGGCGATGCCCGAGCTGCCCCGGTTGGGCTTCGCGCTGGGGGTGTTGCTCGCCGCCGTCGGCGCCGGAGGAGTCTTCGCGGCCGGCGTCCTTCAAGCCCGACCTGCGTCGTGGCGTGGCTTTCGCCTGCTGCCGATCGTCGGCGTGGTGGCGCTCTTCGTCGACCTGTTCGTTCTCTCCTCCTCCCGGGCGCTCGTCTCGTCGCCCGACGAGCTCTCCATGGCGATGCGAGCGTTCGGGCAACACGCCGGTGAGCTCAGCCGCGGCGGGTGGGTGCCGCACACCGTCGAAGAGCTGTCGAGTGCGGTGGCGGAGCTGGGCGCTCCCCCGTATTTGGTGCGCGGCGAGCAGGTGAGGGCCTACGCCCTGCAAGTTCGCACCGAGTGTGAGGGACCGGTGACCCAAGCGGAGGGGGTGGGAGCGGGTACCTTCATCTACTGCGTTGCCAAGGATCGCAGGTCGGCCTGGTTGACTGCGGTGGCGCTACCCGCAGAGGAGCGTTTCGGGCCTCCCGCGGTGTTCTCCGTGCGGGGTCGGCCGGTGATGGTGGAGGTTGCCGAGCCTTCTGCACTCATCGAGTCGGTTCCCTCGGAAGCCGATGCAGGTGGACATTGACCGTTCAACTGGCGGGTCGCTACGCTTTCGCGCCACACCTCGCTGCCTAGGCGGCTTTCCCCTTGACCGCGCCTTCTCCCAAGAAACAGCCGATTCCGTTCGGCAAGTACCTGTTGCTCGATCGGGTCAACATCGGCGGCATGGCCGAGGTGTGGAGAGGCAAGACCTTCGGCGCCGGGGGGTTCGAGCGCCTGGTCGCGATCAAGCGCATCTTGCCGAGCATCGCCGAGGATGAAGAGTTCATCCACATGTTCATCGACGAGGCGAAGATCACCGTCCAGCTGACGCACGCAAACATCGCGCAGATCTACGAGCTGGGGAACCACGCCAGCTCGTATTTCATCTCGATGGAGTACATCTCCGGCAAGGACATGCGGGCGATTTTCGACCGCTGCCGCAAGCGGGGCGAGCCGGCCCCGGTGCCGCTCGTCTGCTACGTCATCTCCAAGGTCTGTGAAGGCTTGGACTACGCCCACCGCAAGAAGGACGGCATGGGGCGGGACATGAACATCGTTCATCGCGACGTCTCGCCGCAGAACGTGCTCATCAGCTACGAGGGGGAGATCAAGGTCATCGACTTCGGTATCGCCAAGGCGGCGGGCAAGATGACCAAGACGCAGGCCGGCATCCTCAAGGGAAAGTTCGGCTACATGAGCCCGGAGCAGATTCGCGGGCTGCCCATCGATCGGCGCTCCGACGTCTTCGCGGTGGGGGTCTGCCTCTACGAGATGCTCACCGGCGAGCGACTCTTCGTGGGCGACTCCGACTTCTCGGTGCTGGAAAAGGTGCGCAAGGCCGAAGTCTTGCCGCCGTCGACTTACAACCGGCGCATTCCCGAGGCGCTGGAGAAGATCGTGCTCAAGGCCCTCGCCCGAGAGGTGGAGGAGCGCTACCAATACGCCAACGAGCTGGCCGACGACCTGCAACGCTTCCTCATCACCTCGGACACCATCTTCAGTCGCAAAGACCTGATGCAGTACATGAAGTCCACCTTCGCGGAGGACGTGGAGCGCGAGAAGCAGCGGCTCCAAGAATACGTCGAGATCAAGGCGCCCGAGGGCATGCGGATGGCGGCGGACATGGGGTTCGGCCTGGGCCAGACGCTGCCCCCTCTGGCACCGGCTGCTCCTTCGAGCGCGGTCACCGCTCCGCCGGCGGTGGCGCCGCCCGTGCTCTTGCCCGCAGCTGTCGCGGGAGGGGTCAGCGCCCCGCCGGTGCTCACCCCAGCGGGAGTGAGCGGAGTGGTGCGCACGCCTTCGGTCACCGGTCTGCCCAAGCTGACCGCGGCCGCGCCGCTGCTCACCAACCGCGCCGAGGAGGAGCAGCAGGCGACGATGATCGTGGGCGGTGAAGCCGGCGATGAGCCGACCACCGACAGCACCGCCGTTTTCCCCAAAGTCGCGCCCATTCCCCTCACCGAGGCGGCGCGTGTGGTTTCCACACCGTCGTCCCCGACGCTGCCTTTGATCGCGGCGGGCGACCGCGCTCCGCCAAACGAGCCGCCCTCTCCGCGCCCGGGCTCGGTGGTGGCCCACCCGCGACAAGCTCCGTCTGCTCTTGTGCCCAGGCGCAACGGTACACTCTACGCGGTCATCGGCAGCTTCGCGGTGCTGGTGGTGGTCGCTTCGTTGGCCGTCGTCGCCGCCTTACGGCCCCCGCCGACCGGGCTGTTGCTCATCGAGGTGTCCTCGGAGCTGCGCGGCAAGGCACGGGTGAACATCAACGGCGAGGAGATTCGCGATTCCGATGGCAAGCCGACCCGGGAGTGGCCGGTGCTCCGCTCGGTACCGGCGGGGAAGGCGGTGGTGCTCATCGCCGCCGAGGGTTACGAAACCTTCACCGAGACGGTGGAGGTCAAAGAAGGGCAGGGCTTCTCGCCGCTCAAGGTAAAGCTCAAGCGCACCAACCAGACGGTGCAGGGCCCTTAAAACCGTGGCCAGGGTGTGAGGATGGCAAGACCGAAGAGCGCGAAGACTGATCCACTGGGAGATTTTCCCGCCTGGGCACAGAAGCTCGCCCAGCGCTACTACACGCGAACGGTGAGCACCTTTCTCCTCTACGGGGCGGTGCGCGATCTGCAGCCCATCACCCAGGAGGACGGCTCACGGGGTTTTGGCACGCTCAAGTCTTTCCTCGCTGATGAGCTCTTCGGTGGGCGAGATCATCTGGTGTTCTACGATCGCTCGAGCGGCATACGCGCCGGCGCGCCAGAGACCCAGGCCGATCTCTCCCGGGCGATGGCCGGGTACGACGCTCTCTACGGCACCGACTACGCCAAGGTGATGCCGCGCGACCCCGGCCGGGCCTTGCAGATTCTGGAGAACTACCTGCGGCTGAGGCTGTCCGACGGAAAGTCGATGGCGCTGGTGATCGACTTTGCCGAAACCATCGTCCCCGGCGGCGAGCTGGCCCACCTCTCGGCGGAAGACCGCTTCGCCCTGACCACCTTGACCAAGTGGGCGCACGACCCGCAGTTCCTCTCGGGGGACTTGTCGATCGTCCTCATCGTCGAGAACCTGGCCGAGGTCTCCCCCCGGCTCTCCCGCAACCCCTACGTGGCCAACATCGAAATCTCCCTGCCGTCGGAGACAGACCGACTGGAGTACGTGAA
The DNA here is from genome assembly GCA_049322255.1 of Myxococcota bacterium. Taxonomy (GTDB): domain Bacteria; phylum Myxococcota; class Myxococcia; order Myxococcales; family Myxococcaceae; genus JBMORE01. The sequence continues at coordinate 88,330 of JBMORE010000127.1, forward strand.
GCACAAGCTCGAGGGAAAGAAGCTGGCGTCGATCTCCGAGGTGCCGCTGGCCGGGTTGGCGAAGATGACCGCCGGGCTGTCGCGCATCAACCTCGACCGGGTGCTCACCGAGGCGAGCGAGCGGGACGTGAAAATCTCCCCCGCCCTCCTCAAGGAGAAGAAGAAGGAAATCATCCAGGCCGAGTGCCACGGGTTGCTCGAGCTCATCGAGCCGGCGCACACCCTCGACGCGGTGGCCGGCCACGCCAAGGCCAAGCAGATGCTGCGCCACGCCGCCGAGGCGCTGAAGAAGGGCCGCATCGAGGTGATGCCCATGGGCTACCTGGTGTCGGGGCCGGTGGGCACGGGCAAGACCTTCATGGTCACCTGCTTTGCCGGAGACATCGGCATTCCGTGCGTGAAGTTCTTGAACTTCCGCAGCCAGTGGCAGGGTGTGACCGAGGCAAACCTGGAAAAGATTTTCAACCTGCTCAAGGCGCTCTGGCCGGTGGCGGTGATGATTGACGAAGCGGACGCCTTCTTGGGCAACCGCGACGCCTCGGGCGACTCGGGCACCTCCAGCCGGGTGTTCGCCTCCATAGCCTCGTTCATGGGCAATACCGAGTACCGGGGAAAAATCGTTTGGTTCCTTCTCACCTGTCGTCCCGACCTGTTGCCCATCGACTTGAAGCGCCAGGGCCGCGCCGAGGAGCACCTCGGGCTTTTCTACCCACAGAGCGACGCCGAGCGAGACGAGCTCTTCCGCGCGATGTGCAAGAAGACCAAGGTGGAGGTCGAGGTGCCCTCCTTCGCCGCGCTGATGGAAAAGAGCGCCGCGCGGCCGGCCCACTTCTCGGGCGCGGACATCGAGGCGATGCTGGTGCGTGCGAAGTTTCGAGCGCTCTCGGCGGGTCGAGAGAAGGTGAGCGCTGACGACCTGTCGGCGGTGCTGGCCGACTTCGTGCCACCCTCCTACCCGCTGGAGATCGAGCTGCAGAACCTGGTGGCGGTGCAGGAGTGCACCAGCCGCGACCTGCTCCCCGAAGCCTTTCGCCACATGGAGCGGGACGAAATCACCCGCCGGGTGCGGGAGCTCAAGCTCCTCCTCGAGGAGCGATGAGGTTCACCTCTGCCCGCCAGCGGCCGCGTTCGCCAAGGTCCAAATGTGCAGGCGCATGCCGGTCTTCAGCCGAGCATGCCGGGAGAGGCCGTTCCACCTTCGCAGCTCGTCGACCGAGCACCCGAAGCGCCTGGAGATGGCCCACAACGAATCGCCGCTCTGCACCCCGTAGGTGACGCGCGTGCGACCGTCGATGACATCGGTTCTCACCGGTCCGTGCGCTACCTTGCCCGACGTCCCCGCGGGGAGCTCCTCCTCCGGACGAACGGCGGCGAAGCCGCTCCGGCGGGCGCGGCTGACTTGTCGCTCGAACGTAGGGTCTGCGGCGCCCTTCTTACTTGGCACCGGCACCACCAGCTCGGTGTTCACCCGTAAAGAGCGCGCGGTGCGCAGGCCGTTCAGCCGCATGATCGCCTCGCCCGCGCTGCCGTAACGCTTGGCGATGCCCGAGAGGGTGTCGCCTTTCCTCACCCGGTGCACGCGAAACGCAAGCCGCTCCGATGGCGCGAGCGTGGCAAAACTCTCGGAAAAGGCCGGGCCCTTCCCTGCGGGCACGCGCAAAGTGTAGGGCGCCTTCGCCGTCGCCGGCGGGGTGCACCAGCGCTTGAGCTCGGGGTTGAGCTCGCGAATCTCCTCCGCGGTGGTGCCGGCGGCGCGCGCGATGATGTCGAGGTCAGCAGCCGACTCCAGCTTCACCTCGTCGAAGGCGAAGGGCGCTTGGTAGTCGAACTCGTGGTGAGAGAAGCCGAAGGCCTCGGGGTTCTTGCCGATGAGCGCGGCGGCGATGAGCTTGGGCACGTAGTGCTGGGTTTCCTTGGGTAGCCCCTTGCCCTCGGAGATTTCCCAAAAATCGGTGGTGCCCTTCTTCGTCACCAGTCGCCGTACGCGGTTACCGCCGGTGTTGTACCCGGCCCAGGCCAAATACCAATGGCCGAGGTCCCGGTAGAGGTGCGAAAGGAAACGCGCCGCCGCGTGGGTGGACTTGATCGGGTCGCGCCGCTCGTCGACCCAGAAGTTTTGCTGAAGGTCGTACTCCTTACCGGTGGTGGAGATGAACTGCCACGGCCCGGCGGCGTGCGCCCAAGAGTAAGCGTGGGTGGAAAAACCGCTCTCGATCATCGCCAGGTACACCGTGTCGCGCGGCAGGCCTCGCTCCTCGAGAATGGGGGTCATCACCGGGATGTAGCGGGTGGATCGCGACATCCAATTTCGAAACCACTTGCGCCCGCGGCCTTGGAAGAAGTGGACGTACTGTGCCACCAGCGGTTGCATCTCGACGGGGATGTCGTACCGCTCGCGCACGGTGGAGACATCGAAGCTGGCCACGTCGGTCACCACGGGCAGGGGCGGCCACTCGGCGTCGTCGCGCAGGGAGTCTTCGTCGAAGGCGCACTGCAGCCGGTGGCGCAAGGGGTTGCCGAAGCTCAGCCGGCGCATCGCCTGGAAGAGCTCGGCGTTCGGCTGGGCCTTGGGGTCGAGCTCGGCGTCCTCCAGGGCGCGAAGCTCCTCCAGCTCGGCCGATTGCGCTTCGACGTCGGGCGCGGGCTCGGGAGCTTCTGGGCCTCCGCTGGCGAGGCGAAGCAGCCGCGCCTGTTCGTCGGCGGTGAGCAGCCTCATCCCTTGTGGTGGAGGAGGCATCGGCAGGTCCATGGTCCGCGCAGTGGCGGTAAGGACCCAGATGGCGAGGGCGAGCTGCATTGGGGAACGATGAAAAAGCGTAGGCGTCGCTTTGACAAGCCGTCAAACAAGCAGCTCGGAGAAGGCTCCGTCGAGCGCTAGTTCTTGCCAGCCAGCGGTTTTCCGTGGCCTGGGCCGAGAATCTTTTCCCGATAGGGGACGAGCTCGAAGTGCGGCGAGTTCTCGGGGTCGTGGCAGCCCACGCAATTCTCGAGGCGGTTGCCCAGCGGAGCGTCGATCTCGTCGGGGTCTTCGGCGTGGAGCGAGCCCGGCCCGTGACAGCTTTCGCAGCCGACGTCTTTACGGCCGTCGACCTTGTCGATGCGGCAGACGCCCCCCGGCTGGTCTGCGCCGGTGACGTGGCACTTGACGCAGTCCAAATGGAAGTGCTTCCCCACCTCCTCGAGGGTTCGGTAGGCGTGCGCGTGCTTCGACGCATTCCACGCGGCGAAGGCCTCTTCGTGGCAGCTTTGGCAGCCTTCGTTGCCGATGAACGCCGCCTGCTTGGGCCCGGGCGGAGGGCAGTCTGCCCCGTGCTCCTTGGCCCAGGCGAGGTTGATGAGGCCCACGTCCTGGTCGTAAGCGGTGACGAGCGCTTTCGCCTCAGGGAGGCTGGGCAGGCTCGACTCCAACGGGAGGAAGCGCACCGCCATCGCGTTCTTTTCTTTCGGCGTGGGAAGAGAGGAAAAGGCGAGCGTGTGGCGGCGATGGATGGTCTCCTCCAGCTTGGCCTTGCGTAGCTGCATCAGCTGCGGCGCGAGGGAGGGCTCATTGACCTGCTTGCGCAACAGCTCGATGCGCTGGTCGAACGCCGACAGCTCGCGCTCCTTGTCCGCCTCGCCGCGTATCAGCTCGAAGGGCGTGCCCACCCTGCCGCCGAAGGTGAGGTCCACCCGGGCGAGGCTGCGGCCCTTGCTCTGGACTTGCACCACCGGGACTTTGCCGCGCACCAGGCGGTTCTCTTCTCCGGCCAGCTCGTCTTGGGTGACGGTGGCGAAGATCAGGTCGGCGGCGAGGCCTTCACGCTCGGTCACCGCTTGTGCCTGAGCGATCGGTTGGTGAAGCACCCCGAGCACGAAGGCCGCCCCTTGCGTGCGAGCCTTGGCAGAAAGCTCGAAGAGCTGGTCAGCGGTGCTCGCGGCCACCACCGCCACCGCTCGTCCGTTGGCGTCGAGCATCTGCACGCTGCCCAGCGGCTGGTCGGGAAGCCCGAGTGAGGCGCGGAAGGTGGCTCCGCGCGCGTCGTCGAGAGTACCCACCACCTTGGTGCTCACTCCCATCAGCTTCATCGCCGCCGCCAGCGCCTGGGCCTTGCGCTCCTCTTGGGGAATGGTTTGGGCGTTCAGGGCCAGCTTGCCGAAGAGCGAATTGCCTCCTTCGATGAAGAGCACCGGAGCGGCCTCCTTGCGCGCCTCGGAAACCTGGTAGGCAGCGCGGGCGATGCCTCCACGCATGTTCTCGCTGCAGCCGCAGGGCCCCAGGTAGCCCCGCATGTCGGCGGTGAGGAGCAACACCGCCGCGGGTGTGCCACCTGCGTCACCACGCACGTCCTTGCGCGCGCAGCCGTCGATGAAGGGGAAGACGAAGAAGAGAACGAGGGCGAAAGCCCGGCAGCTCACCAGAGAATACTCTCCACCAGCTCGTCGACCTTCTCCCCCAGCGCATCCAGCCCGTTGGCTTTGGAGAGGAAGCCGTCGGCGCCCACCTGCTCGGCGAGCTTGCCCAGCTCGGCGTCGTTCAGGCTGGAGAAGAGCACGATGGGGATGTCTTGGGTGCCGTATTCGTTCTTGAGCGTCCGGCAGATGTCGGCGCCGGTGGCCTCGGGCATGTGGATGTCGGTGAGAATGAGGTCGGGACGCCAGACCTGCAGCATCTTTTCGAACTCGACCAAGCTGGAGGTCGCCCGCACCTCGTAGCCGCGCGCCTCGAGCACGGACTTCTCCATGGCGAGGGTGATCTCGCTGTCGTCGATGAGGAGGATCTTCCGTTTCTCCACGGAGGGTATGCCTAGCAGAAGCGCGCGCTCTTTGGCGAGCGTTGACGTGGCGCGCACCCGGCGGCTATGACGCGCGCCCCTCATGAATCACCTCGAGCTTCCGCTGGAGAACCTCCTCTATCTGCGCCTGGGTCGATTTTTCGACCAGCTCCACGGGCGCAAGGTGCCTGACCTCTACCGGGTGCTGTTGGACCAGGTCGATCGCGCGGTGCTCAGGCAGGCGATCGAGCGCTCCGGCGGGCAGATGAGCGCCGCTGCCGAGTTTCTGGGCCTCGACCGCAACACGGTGTCCCGCAAAGCCAAACGGCTGAAGCTTTCCTCCAGGTGAAGATTCGAGACGTCATCAGGCTGATCGAGGCCGATGGTTGGTATCTCGTCGCCACCCGTGGGAGCCATCGTCAATACAAGCATCCGTCGAAGCCAGGGCGTGTCACCATCGCCGGGCACCGTGGCCACGACTTGGCGCGCGGAACGCTTGCGAGTGTTCTTCGCCAGGCTCAGATAAGCTTAAAAGAAAAGGAATAGGTTCATGCATCGGTTTTTAGTTGTCATCGAGCAGGCGGGAAAAAACTACTCCGCGTATTCGCCAGACCTTCCGGGCTGCGTCGCCACTGGAAAGACCCGGGAAGACGCCGAGCGAAAGATGCATGAGGCAGTCGCACTTCATGTGCGGGGCCTGATCGAAGACGGGCTGCCGATACCGACGTCCAAGTCTTTCGCGGAATACATTGCGGTTGATTGAATCGGCTTGCTCTCCCTGCGAGCGTTTGCCCTTCTACCGGTCATCATGATGAAGAGCTCCCAGAGACAGGCCGTGGCCAAGCACCGTCGACGGTTGCGCGAACGAGGCATCAGCCGTTACGAGGTGCGCGGCTTGGACGAAGACAAAGAGCTCATCCGCGGGCTCGCCCAGCGTCTGTCCCAGCTCGGTGAGGCCGATGCGGTCCAGCTGCGGCTGGATCTTGCTCAGAGGGTCGTTGCCGAGCCGCAACGCCGGTGCGGGATTCTGGCCGCGTTGCGCCGTTCGACGCTGATGGGGGCGAGGTTGCACCTCATGCGGGAGACGGGTCACGGGCGGCAAGTCGACCTGTGACCCGGTTTCTGCTTCGACACGAGCGTTGTCAGTGAGGCAACCAGGCCAAAGCCTTCGGCAGCGCTGACCGACGAATCCTCCCGTTCGACGAGCGAGCCGCCCTTGAGTGGGCCAGGCTGATGGCAGAAGGAACTGCCGCCGGTCGACCGCGCAGCGCCCTCGACATGGTGATCGCCGCGATTGCGGCCGTCAACCGGTGCACCGTTGTCGCCACCAACGAACGTCACTTTCGAGGCTCAGTCCGATTCATCAATCCGGCGCGGGTCGGCCCAGGGTGATGGGACCGCGACAGCCCGAGGTGCTCGGCTCCGGCGAGGTGACTATGAGCAAGCCGAGGAAAAAGCCGGCCAGCGACACAGGTTCCTTTGGTGAGCTACTTCGAGAGCGAGCCGAGAAGCTTGTCGAAGTCCGCCTTCGCCGCTGCCACGGTCTTCGCCGGCCCGGTGAGCTTGAAGAAGACGTTGCCTTCGGGGCCTTCGACGATGGCTCCCAAGAGGCGGTAACCCGCCTTGTTCGTCTTGGGCGCCATCGGGCCCATCGAGGCGGTGTAGGTGCCGGAGAGGTCCACCGTGGTGACGGCCAGGCCGTTCACCTTCTTCTTCTCCGTCTTCGCCGCCTTGTCCGAGGGCTTGCCGTCGGGCTGCACGAACTGGCCGTACCAGCGCGTGAGGTTGGCGTCGACCGCGCCCCCCTCGCCCTTGCCGAAATAGAAGACAGCCAGCTCGGCCTCTTCGGGGTCGCCCTTGGCGGCGGCGATTTTATAAGTGGCCACGCGCATCGGGCGGGGACCGTCGGTCTTCCACCCGGCCGGGGCCTTCCAGCTCAACCCGCCGGCCGATTCGGCAAGCGCGGCAGGGGCCAACAACATCAAAGAGAGAGTGAGCGTTCGAGTCATGGGCGGGAATCTCGTCAATCGGGAGCCCGCGCGCAAGCGCTGGCGCTTTTAGATAAGGTCCGCCGCGCTCATGAATGGCGCCGCGGGGCTCGCCCTCTACTCAGGCATCATCGTGCTGGGTTCGCTCGCCGGCGCCCTGGTGCCCATCCACACCTCCGAGAAGACCCGCCTGGTGGGCTTTTTGGCCTTCGCCGCCGGGGTGATGCTCGGGGCGGCGTTCTTCCACATGGTGCCCGAAGCTTTTCACGCTGGCGGCTACTCGGCCTTCACCGTGGTGCCGGTGGGCTTCGTCTTCTTGTTCCTCCTCGAGCGGTACGTGCTGGTGCACGTGTGTGAGGAGCCTCCGGACTGCAAAGAGCACAGCCACGGCAAGACGCTCGGGCTGGCTTCCTTCGTGGGACTATCGGCGCACACCTTGTTCGACGGGGTCGCGCTCGGCTCGGCGGTGACCGAGGGAGTGGGCTTGATGGCCTTCGTGGCCATCGCCGCCCACAAAGTACCCAGCTCGCTCTCTTTGGCCGTCATCCTCAAGCACGAGGGAAGGCCGAGGGCGAACATCCTCCTCTACGCGGGGCTGTACGGGCTGATGGTGCCGGCGGGCGCCGCCGTTTACCACGCGCTCAAGGCGGTGCTGCACGTGGGAGCGTTTGCCGCCTATGCGCTCGCCTTCTCCGCCGGCACCTTCCTCTACATCGCCGTCTCCGACCTGTTGCCCAACGTCAACCGACACGGGCGCGGGAGCCGGCTGGGTCACATCGCGGCGCTCGCGGTGGGTCTGGCGCTGATGTTCGCCTTGAGCGCCATCGTCGGTCACCCGCACCCGAGCGCGATGCCACAGGTGCCGCCAGGGGCTGGTTTTTGATATCGAAGGTGACGTGACGCCGCCCACCCGCATCCCCGAGCGTGTCGAGGAGGTCTACTCTCCCTGGGAGCGGCACAAGCTGGCGGTGAACGGCTTGTCCCGGCTGGCGATGGTGGTGCTTGCCGCGTCGGGAGCGCTTCTGCTGAGCGACGTGGTGCTCTTTCGGCATGGCCGGCCCGAAGGGGCCTGGCCGGGGACGTGGGCATGGAGCGCGCTGGCGGTCGTCGTGGTAGGGGCCACTGCCTTGTATGTCGTCGTGGCTCGGCTGCGTTTCGAGCTCCACCGCCCCTTCACCTGGGCGTCCATCTTGGTCGTCGCTCCGGGGCTGGCCGGAGGCGTCGCCGCCGTGGCCGCGGGAGGGTGGAGCGGGCCGTTGGGGTTCGGGCTGGTGCCGGTGTTTTTCGTCTGGCCACTGGTGATGCCGGGGGGGGCGAACCGGGCGGTCTTCCCCTTGGCCGCTGGGCTGATGGCGCATGTGGTGGTGATGGGAGCGGGGTCGGAGGGAGTGAGCGCGCAGGTCGTGCCTCTCCTCGTGTTGATGGTGGCGGCGGTGGGCGCGGCGATCGGTGCTGCCGAGCTGGTGGAGTATTGGCGCAAGCAGGCGGCGGTGGCTTCGCCGACCGACTGGCTCACCGGCGCTCTCACCAAGGACTCGTTGGTGGCGCAGCTGTCCGCGCTGTGCGCGCACCGGGCCCGCAGCCTGGCGCCGGTGTCGCTGGTGATGTTCGACATCGATCGCTTCAAGAACGTCAACGACGCCTTCGGGCGTGGCGCGGGTGACGAGGTGCTCGAGATGCTCGCCGCCGCGGTCCGGGCCGAAATCCGCGCCGCCGACTTCGTGGGACGTTACGGGGACGACGAGTTTCTCCTCGTGCTCGACGAGTGCGAGGGCGGGCACGCGGTCGGCCTGGTCGACCGTTTGCGCCGCCGGGTGAGCGATACCCAGCTTTCCGTGGGAGGGCAGCAGGTGCGCGTGACCTTCTCCGCGGGCATCGTCTCGGTGCGCATGGGCGAGCCGCTGGTGCCGGTAGACCTCTTACGTCAAGTGGAGAAGGCGTTGGCAGACAGCAAAGAAACCGGGCGCAACCGTACGGCGCTCGCACCACCGCCCGCCCCCACCGAATCGCCCGAGACGGCGACCATGCCTTGAACACCAGATCATGAACACCGACATCCGCGCGCTCACGGAACAAGTTCAGAAGGAAAGTGCATTCGTCGATTTGCTCGCCGCAGAGACGAGCAAGGTCATCGTCGGCCAGCGCTACATGATGGAGCGGGTGCTCATCGGCCTTCTGTGCAACGGGCACGTTTTGCTCGAGGGCGTACCCGGCCTGGCCAAGACGCTCACCGTGCGCACCTTCGCCGACGCCATCGACGCGCAGTTCCAGCGCATTCAGTTCACGCCCGACCTTCTGCCCGCCGACCTGGTGGGCACGATGATTTACAACCAGCAGACGGCCAGCTTCGCGGTGCGCAAAGGGCCGATTTTCGCCAACGTCATCCTCGCCGATGAAATCAACCGCGCGCCGGCGAAGGTTCAATCGGCGCTCCTCGAGGCGATGCAGGAGCGGCAGGTGACCATCGGCAGCCAGAGCTTTCCGCTCCCCAACCCGTTCCTCGTGCTGGCGACGCAGAACCCGATCGAGCAGGAGGGCACCTACCCGCTCCCCGAGGCGCAGGTCGACCGCTTCATGCTCAAGGTGAAGGTCGGCTACCCCACGCGCGAGGAAGAGAAACAGATCATGGACCGCATGGGTGGCGAGGTCTCCCCCAAGGCGAGCAAGGTGGTCGGCCCGCAGCAGATCGCCTCGGCGCGCAAGGTGATGCACGCCATCTACATGGACGAGAAGGTGAAGGACTACATCTTGAACGTGGTGTTCGCCACCCGCGAGCCGGCCAAGTACGGCCTCAAGGACCTCGCCGACTACATCGAGTACGGCGCCAGCCCGCGCGCCACCCTCTTCCTCTCGGTGGCTGCCAAGGCGCACGCCTTCTTGCGCCACCGCGGCTTTGTCACCCCCGAGGACGTGAAGGCGATCGGCTTCGACGTCTTGCGCCACCGGGTGACGCTCACCTACGAGGCCGAGGCGGAAGAGCTCACCCCGGAAAAAATCATCCAGCGCGTCTTCGACCGCGTGGAGGTGCCCTAAGGGTGCTCCCCAAGGAGCTCATCAAGCGCATTCGCAAGCTGGAAATCGCCACCCGCAAGGCGGTCTCCGACATGCTCGCCGGGCAGTACCACTCGGTATTCAAGGGCCGCGGCATGGCCTTTTCCGAGGTGCGCCAGTACCAGCCGGGGGACGAGATTCGCGTCATCGACTGGAACGTCACCGCGCGCATGAACGACGCCTACGTGAAGGTCTTCACCGAGGAGCGCGAGCTCACCGTGATGCTCTTGGTCGATGTCTCCGCCTCCAAAGATTTCGGTACCTGCGCGCGCAGCAAGGCGGAGATGGCGGCGGAGATTTCGGCGCAGATCGCCTTCTCGGCGATCGCCAACAACGACCGGGTGGGGCTGGTGCTCTTCTCCGACCAAGTGGAGAAGGTCATTCCCCCCAAGAAGGGTCGTAAGCATGTCTTACGGGTGGTGAGCGACATTCTCTCCTACCGGCCCGCGCGCAAAGGCACCGACCTTTCCGCCGGTCTCACCTACCTCTCGCGCCTGGTGAAACGAAGGAGCGTCACCTTCCTCGTCTCCGACTTTCTGGCCACCGGCTACGAGACGGCGCTCAAGCTGGTGGGCCAAAAGCACGACCTGGTGCCGGTGGTCATTTCCGATCCGCTCGAGTCTGCGTTCCCCAAACTGGGCCTGGTCGATTTGGAGGACCCGGAGACCGGCGAGCGCGCGCTCGTCGACACCTCCGATCCGATGGTGCGAGGCGTGTTCGCGCGTTCCATGCAGCAGCGCCGCGAGGAGCGCCGCAAGCTCTTCAAGAAGCTCGAGCTGGACCACGTGGAGCTCGACGCCGGAAGCGACTACGGCGGCGCGTTGGCGCGCTTCTTCAGGGCCCGGGCCCGGCGCATGGCGGCGTGAGGCGAAAGCGGCGCTAGAGAGCTGACCCGGTTAGGTCGAGTGAGGCGAGGGCCCGAAGGTTGACGAGGGCGGCATGTCGTCGTTGGTCGAAGAGGTTCTTCCGGATGCCGCGGTAACGGGCTCGCTTCCCTGAGCGG